>CAZUAQ010000069.1:0-24964 GCA_964618455.1 uncultured Planctomycetales bacterium
GATCTCACGATCGACCAGGGCGGCAACCTTACGCCGCCGCAGGAAGCTGCCGGCGGTCGATGCCAGGTACTCCTTCTCCGTCATGCCTTCCGCCACGTCGCGCAGCAGGTCGTGCCAATCCTCGCCGAAGAAGGCCAGCGGTCTGAACCACCCTTCGAGAAGGGCATCGATCCTCCCGACGCTTTCGGCCTGTGCCAGAAACCAAGCGTGGTGGTCCCGGGCGAGCCGTTGATACGCGACCGCCGCGCGGTACAACGCCCTGCGTACCCGCTCGCGATAGCGCATGGCCTCGGCCGCGCAACGCTCAGCAATCGACGCCTGCTTGAGGCACTCGTGGTACAGCCTGTTTGGGTTGGTACTGGTGCTCGACCAGCGTCCATTTCCAGTTGTCACGCCCATGACCGTGCTCCTTGCATAAGAACCGTTTCCGCCGCCGGAGCTGGCTCGGCTTCCGCCAGCCGGCGCACTGCCCACAAACGAAACAGAAGACCACTCGACCGCCGGCCCACGAGGAATGGGCCCGCCCGCGGCTGTTGGCCGGGCGAACCCCGCGCAGACGGCGCCGGACCATGTCGCGATCCCGGTACTTCTGAGCGTGTTTCGCCAATGATCGGCGCGCATGCTCCCGGACTCGATCGCCATCGACACGGCGCATCTCCGCATCGTGCAGCGACCGGCATTGCCGGTTCCGTGTACAGAATCGCCACTTGCAGTGGGACCGCATCGGACCACCGCACCCGGCGCAGCGAAGGCGCTTCGTGTAGCCCTTCCGGTAACACACCGCCTCGTTTCGGCATTGGGCGGTGCGTCCGCAGATGCCGATCTTCGACGTCGTCGGCGCGCCGCAGACCTTGCACGGCTGCGTCCCACGCAACCGCTTCTTGTTCGTGAGCCGCTCGCCGCCCCGGCAAGTCATCCAGTCAGAAACCGTGCTCCGCGGTACGCCGAGTTCAGCCGCGATCTCTCGAATCGTGCGACCTTCCATCCGCCAAGCCCGGGCCTGCTCCCGTCGCGCGTCCGGGGCGGCATTCGCATTCGATGGCTGTCGATTACACGTTTCGTGGCTCACACCGTCACCTCCGACGCGTTCCTGCGTATCCCACGGGGCCGCCAGGCGGCCCGGCCGGTTCACCTGTCCGGTTTTCATGGCCTGTCCGATCGCAAGCTATGCCGTGGCCGATGGTTACAGAAAAACAGGACAGCCCAAACAACGTCAGATGGGGTTGGGTACTGTTCCCGCGGGCCCTCGCCTGTCGTTCTGGCAGGTAGGACCCATGCCCACGTTTCACCTTTCACCCCACCCCTCACGTACACACGCGCATACACGCGGGCACACAGCGCGCGAGGGGGTAAGGGTGAAAGACATATATATGGAGAGAGAGTTGTTGTTTTCATTATATATACGCTGTTTTCCACGATCTCACCTTTCACCTCGACCCAGTGAAACGTGGGTGAAACGAGAGAAACCTGAACCGCCGAACAGAGCATTTCCGTCACGTGACGGGCAATCACGTTTCACCCCCGTCCGGCGTTTCACCCTCAGCGTTCACCCCACGGATCAGCCGATACGACCGCTGGTATGTCCCGGCCCGAGGCACAGTGACGATCTCGATATCTCCCTGTTGGGACAGCGTGTCGATGAGACCCGTGAAGCTCTTCGCATCCAACTTCATCCGCTTCAGCAGTACGCTGTGCGGCAGCTCATACCCCGGCGCATCGCGCAGCTTCTGCATGAGCTTGAGACAATCGGCATGGAACGGGTTATCCGCCACATGGCTGGATGCCATGAAGAGCATGCGCCGGGTTTGGTGGATGACGAACCGTCGGGCCCATTCGGCGGCGGCCTTGCCGATCTGCCGATCCTTGTGGTTCTCGCTTACCGCGTAAAGTAGCGCGAGCTTGCGCGTTTGTTCGCTGACTCGCCCCCAGACCGTCGTGCCAACCGGATCGCCGGCGCGTTCGGCTTCTGCATACTCGGTTTCAGCCTCCAGTCGCGTCTCGATCAGAATGCTCCGGGCCTCATCCGTATGGGGCACGATCTTCGGGACCGGATGCCATTGTTCGAGGTTGCCGTTGCCGGGCCGGAAATCGGCCCACCATTTCGCTGTCTCCAGAACGCGCGGCGGCAGCGGTTCGATCTTGGGCTCCTGCCCCGGCGAACGCTTGCCGCATTCGAGAATGATCATGCGGGCGAAGAAGCCGTTGGTGAGCATCCGCTCCGACAGTGCCTGGTAGTAGTGGTTCGGGATCGCTGTGCCGAGGACGACCAGGTTGGGTTGGTCGATCACACCCGGCGATTCTTTACCCGCCTTGCGGCGCATCGGGAAGACCGAGTTCGCCGACGAGTACATCGTCAGCAACGTGCCCATGATGTTCTCGTGGCGGGCGTCCTTGGCCTTGTTGATCGACTGGAGCATGCCGTCGATCTCGTCGGTCTGAAACAGCATGCACGGGTTGGCGAACAAGGCGTCCTGCACACCCTCACCCGAGGCGAACCGTCCACCGAGACAGTCCGAGAGTCCGACTGCATGCAGGATCTCCGTGTTGATCTTGCGCGGGCTGTCCTTGCCGGCAGACGAATGGGCCAGACCCAGCAGGTACAGATTCGTGCGATTGTCGCCGGGGTCACGAACCTTCCGCCCGGCGAGTACAGCCTGCAGCGCCAGCGCGCCGCAGAACGCCATCACCGTGTTCGGGTACGGCGCGATCGCCAGGCAGTAGTCCATGACCTCGGACACGAACCCCGGCACGCGAAGCAATTCGTCGGGCAGTGGGCCGGGATCGGCAGCCTGAGCGGACGGTTCGTTCGCAGATTGGTCATCGGGCGGAGTGGCGAAGATCTGCTGGTAATGATCCTCCACCAGCGCGACAGACACAGCATCCGGCTCGTACCGCGCGACGCTGGTTGCGATGCGTTTGACCTCGGCGTCGGGCAGCGGCGGTCGGCATCGCGTCTGGTTGGTGACCTGGATTGCTGCGAAGATCTCGTCACGACTCATACCCTGCCGGCGCATACCACCGGCCAGGCGCGCGAGCGTGTTGTTGCGCTGCCCGTCAGGAATGGGGTTGCCGTCATCTCCATCACCCTTGGCCGGCGCATTCGGCGTGGCCGCATCCTCGCAGACCAGTTTCACCAGCCACGCCGGGCACTCAACTGGGGACACCTCGTCGATCGCTCGAACGTCCCGCCAGGCGTAGGCGTTTCCGTTGGGATGTACGCTGGGCGACAGGACGACGTAACCGCCGTCGCCTTTCACATCGACGCCGGGGCCGAGCTCGCCCTGACTGCACGGTACGTGATTGCCGGGATGACGGATGAACAGATGTCTACCGCCTCCGGCGGTGAGACCTTCCGTCGTATCAGGTAGCTTCGCGTATCGGCTCTCCAGATCATTGAGGCCGGCTTCACCACCGTTGCGAGGATCGATGTCCAACACAAACGTGCCGCTGGCGGTGCCCGTTGGCATGCCGATGTTGGCGCGCGGGTTGGTGCGCCACCATTTGCGAATGGTCGCTTCATCGGTCGTCGCATCGTGGAATCCGTTGTCGGTGAGCGGCGTCTTGCGCCCCGGCGCGCAGGGGAAGACCGGCAGCCCCATGCGGGCATAGGTCAGTGCAGCTTCGAGCAGTGGGTTCACCACTTCACCCATTCGATACCCTCAACGGTGACACACTCCTCAGAATGGCACGTCCTCCGCATCCACACCGCACGGCAGCGGCGCATCGTCATCGAACTGGTTCGGATCCTCCGGCCGGGGCGGGATCGGCCCGAGCGCGTGGCGGATGATGCGATCGTACTTCTCACCCGCCACCTGCCGGACGGTAACGGCGAGCGTCTTAGCGAGCGCGCCCATCTCGGCCAGTTCGACCGCTTCCTCGGCTGTGTCCGGCACCGGCTCGCGGCTGCGCGTACGCCACCATGACTCGGCCTTGGCGCGGGCGTAACCCGAATGCTCGATGCAGACCCACTCGGATACGTACTGGTTGAACCCGATGCGGTACTCGACCCGCATCGTGCGCGGATGATCGTCGGGCGCATCACGTTTGACGTGCACGCTGTAGAAGGTGTCGGTGACCTCGTGCTCGGTGTCCGTCGATTCGCCAGAAAGGATGCCCGCCGTGGAGGCTTCCTGATCATGTCGTTGCCGATCGGGCGGCGGGAACTCATGGCCACACTCGGGGCACGTGGCGTAGGCGGCATGGATCACCGCCTGGCACTGCGGGCATTCCTTGGCCGGTGCGTCACCATCGCCTTGGCCCGGATCTTTGATTCGCAGGTCATCGACCGGGCCATGGCGCAGGATGTTCCCGCCGAAGTCGAGCACGAGGCAGTCGGTCTTGCCGGGATGCAGCCGGAACCCGCGACCAACCATCTGGTAGTAGAGGCCGGGCGAGTTCGTCGGGCGCAGCAGCGCGACGCAGTCGATGTTCGGGGCGTCGAAGCCCGTCGTGAGCACATTGACGTTGACCAGGTACCTCAGTTCGCCATTGCGAAATCGCTTCAGCGTCTCGGTGCGGTCGAAGGGCAACGTCTCGGCATGAACGAACCCGCACTCATGTCCCAGACCGTCGAGCACGCGTTGCACATGAAGCGCGTGCTGCACGCCGGCCGCGAAGATGAGCACCGACTGGCGATTCTCCGTGTGGGCGATGATCTCCCGGCAGGCCGAGCGGACGAGTGAGTCATCGTCCATGAGTTGTTCGACCTCGCCAGCGATGAACTCACCGCCGCGCAGATGCAGGCCGGACATGTCCGCCTTGCGCTTGCCGGCCTTGCTCTTGAGCGGGCAGAGGTATCCCTGCACGATCAGCTCACGCACGCCAACCTCGTAACAGACGTGATTGAGCAGGTTGTCCGGGCCGCAGATCGTACCGGTGGTCATGCGATACGGCGTGGCCGTCAAGCCGATCAGTCGCACGTTGGGGTTGACTACCTTCGCGTCGTCCAGGAACGTGCGGTACATGCCCTCGCCGTCGGGTGGGATCATGTGCGCTTCGTCGATCAGGATCAGATCGAAGCGGTCCAGTTCCGCCGCGCGGCGATAGACGGACTGGATGCCGGCCACGATGATCGCATGATCGGTGTCCCGGCTCTTGAGGCCCGCCGAGTAGACACCGATCTGGTTCCACAGGTCCGGCGCCATCGTATGCAACTTGTCGACCGCCTGTTCGAGCAATTCCTTCACGTGCGCGAGTATGAGCACGCGCCCGTCCCATTGCTGAACGGCATCACGGCACATCGTCGCCATCACCGGGGTTTTACCGCCAGCCGTGGGGATGACCAGGCACGGATTGTCATCGCGCAAGCGCAGGTGGTTGTACACGGCACCGACCGCTTCAGTCTGATACGGCCGCAGCGTGAGTGTGGATGGCGTGGGCGCCGACAGAACTCCTTGCGTCATGCCGCCACCTCCGTGCCATCGGGCAGGATGCAGCGGCTGTCCATGATGGGGATCGTATAGAGCGTATCGCTGCGACGGCCGAGGTAGCCGAGGATGAAAGCGTTGACCCATTCCACCGGGCGGCCCGTGCCGTACAGCGGGATCGGTTTGCACAGGCAACCAGCACTGCGGGCCTGAACAACTTTGCCGGGCGACCAGATGTTTTGAATGATGCAGGCGTCGGCCCTGTGCGTATGCCCGTGGATCACGCTCTTGCCTTGGCTGATCTGCAGATGGTTCTTCGTGGCGTGGCGCGCGTAAGACCAGCCGTGCACCGCGATGATCCGCGAGTTGACCGCGTAATGAGGATACCGACCGTCCGCCGATCCGTAAGGCACATACGTGCACTTCGATCGTCCCTTGGTCAGGCGGATACGCGGCGCGAGCATGGAATACGCGCCACGTCCCTCCGCAGCAACCGCCGCCCACCGGTCGAGGCGGTACTCGTGATTGCCTTCGACGATAACCAACCGATCGCAGACTTTCTGGAGGCGGTCCAGCAGCGCGTTGGCCTCGCGCAGGTCATCAACGTAGTCCGTCTCCGGCACGCCGTGCGTCGGCGGGTGTGTGGAGAACTGTCCGCAGTCCAGCAGATCGCCCAGGCAAACAATCAGGTTCGGCCGCAGACGCTCGGCCGCGCGACAGAACACCTCCACCGCCCGCGGGTTGTGGTGCGGGATGTGCACGTCGCCGAAGGCCAGCATGGTCTTGCTGTGCGCCTTGGCCATCACTCATCCCCCGCGACCATCGCTGCCGTCCGCGCATAGCCGGCGATGTCGATCAGATTGTCCCGCTTGTAACGATGACTCTGGCGAGCCAGCTTGATCGCGATCATGCACAGCGGGACGTCCGCAGCCGTGACCCTCTGGTCGGTGATCAACTTCGAGCGAAGAATCCCTGTCCACATCAGCGCGGCCCGCTCGAAGTCGTCCGCTGGATGGCCGTAATCATCGCGACGGTCGCCTTCCGTGACCTTCCGCGCGGTATCCAGAACGGACGCGGCACCACGTTCGGCGGAGTAGGACGTGTTCGGCACGTGCGGCATCGGTGTGCCGGACCAGGCGTCGAAGAACTGCAGACCGAGTTCCTTGGCGAGAACGGTCTCCAACGTCGCGCCGGCCGACCACTCCCAGCCGGGCAGTAGCGCGATCGCATCGCACTGGGCCAGCATGGTCATGTCGGCGCGCAGGTACGCTTCGCGCGGCAGGTCCGTGCGGCCCCCGAAGTTCTCCGCCGGGTTGGCTACTTCCCATCCAGCCTGGCGAAATCGCTCGGCCGCCGCGTGAAACGCCGGAAAGTTGTGATCCTCGTGTCCGGTCATCGGACCGGAGATGTAAATGTGTCCAGGCTTGGTCATCGCTCAGTTGTTCTCCGGGTTGATCACGGCTCCACACAACGGGCAACGGTGCAACGGCAGGTCATCGAGCTGCACTTCGAGTCTCCCGCCTTTCACGTGGTCGCGCCGTCGCGTCACGAGCAGGTCGATCTGACTGTCATCCTCGTAGACGCTGGCGTGTTCCAGCGCATCGAGCACGGGTTTCTGAAGGTTGTCGAGGTCGCGCTTGCGCCGATCCGGTGGAAACGCATCCATACACAGAGCAATCCGTCCACCGGACGGGGGCTTCCGAGGGCCGTCCCCGGCCAGGAGGGCGCAGACATCCGTGCGGTACGTCCGGCCCTCCCGGCTGATCAGCATCCGCCCCCGGAAGTGACGCCAGTAGTGATTGATGCTCGGCGGATACGGCAGTGTGAACGTCATGCCGCCAGGTCCTCGATGTCATCCACGATCGAATTCATCATCTGCTCACGGCGCCATTGCCAGATGGATTCCAGTTCCTTTAGCGCCGCCTTGCGGCTGGCGAATTCGACCCGTTCAGTCGTATCACGAGTCCAGGCGCAGGGTTCGTTGAGCGAGCCGTAGCCACGCCAGTACTCGAGTTCGACATCACGGATCACCCAGAAAGCGCGCTCTTGTTTCTTGCCCCTGCCGAGATACGTCGTCTCTACGACTTTGACGACCCGCTCATTGGGGTTCTTGCAGTTCGGGTAGGTCATGACTGCCTCCTCAGCGCTTCCACGGTGGCGTGCTATTGTTGCCGGCGGTCGCCTGCGTTCGCGGCGCGACGGCGTCCTTCTTGTCGTAGCTCTTGATGACGTTGCCCATCTCGTCGGTGTCCTTGCGCTTCTTCAGGCCGACTGTGATGACCAGCGGAAGGTTATGCAGTTCGACGCTGTCCTTGGGCGCCAGCACACCGACCGCGCGGCAGATGGCCGAGAGCTCGGCCCGCGCAATCTTGACCGCCGTGGCGTTGGGGTTGTCGAGGTTCAACCGCGCCCAGACCATGCGGTCCTTGTACTCGCCTTCGATGATCTGGAACGTGAACTCGAGGTACTGGCCGACGCCCGACTTGGTGGGCTTCATCTCGCTCTCGGTGATCACGGTCAGGTACTTGCCGGCCGGGATGGGCTCGAAAGCGAAATTCGGGTCGACTTCGTTGGCGTTGAATCCGTTCAGCGTAGGCACGATCAGGCTCCTTTTTCAGTGGGTTCAGCGGTCTGACTTAGCGGGTTTTCGCCGCGCACGAACGCGGCGTAGAGGCGGTAGTCCAGGGGAAACTCGTCGGCCAGGCCGAGGCGGTTCTTGGCGACGTGCGCCGGACGCTCGGTGGTGCGGATGATCCGCTCGCCGGTACCGATGCCCTGTACGCGCTTGCGGTCGAAGCCCTCGTTGGTGGTCTTGGTATGAATGCGGTAGGTGGTGAACAGCACCTCGTCGCACCACTCCTGGACCAGCGCCGAGGCCAGCTTCTGCAACCGCGGGCTGTAGCGGTCGTAGGTGTCCGTTTCGGGGTTGGCGAATCGCTCGATCTGGGCGTGGGCGAGCAGGATGACGTTCATGCCGCGCTCGTTGCGCAGCGCGTCGAGGCCCTGAAGTACTTCGCGCCAGTTCGTGAGCGCGAACACGTAGCCCTTGCCGTAGCCGATGTCCTCGATGCTCTCGACGCCGCGCTTCTGGCAGACGTCGGCCCAGATCAGCCGTTCGAGCCAATCCACGGAGTCGATGACCACCGTGCGGTACTCATGCGGTTCCGTGTACAGTTCGCCCAAGGCCGCGATCACGTCGGTGTACTTCCCGGCCAGGGGAAGACGTTGGCAATCGATGTCAGTCAGGCCGTCCTCGGTCTGGATGAAGATCGGGGCCTCGGCCATCGAGCCGAACGTGCTCTTGCCGACACCGTGCACGCCGTACAGAAGCGTGCGGCGTGGCGCCGCCACGCGCCCCCGTTGCACCTGTTCAAGCAGTTTCATCAGATCGTTCTCCTTCGTCGTAAGATCACTTCGTTCTCTGTGCGTCCGGGTCCGGGGCCGCGCCCGGTCCCGCCTTGCCCTCCGTGGCCGGGACTCTTCGGCGGACCGGCCCCGGACCCGGGCTCACAGTCGATCAACCAGCCGCATCGACTCGTAGCGCGTGAACCAGTCGCCCGTCTCGCGGCAGCGCCGCAGGTCGGTCATCGCCTCCTCGTTCTCGCGCTGCGCCTGGTCGAGCACTGCGGGCGCGACCTGCCAGACGCCGCAGCGGTACGGCTCGCGCTTCTCAACGGCGATGATGTGCACCGGCAGAACGTGGCCCGAAGCCTGGGCGACCAGGACGCGGTAGAACGCGACCTGATGCAGATAGCCGAACGCGCGCATCGAAAGCTCGAATGAATCGATCTCGTCGGCCGTTTTCAGATCGACGATGCCGCGATCCTCGATGGGGTTGATCCAGTCGATCCGCGCCTGACAGCGGTGCCCGCCGTACTCGCAGCGAACCACCCCCTCGGCCACGCCCTCGGCGAGCAGTTCACGGGCGTAGACGTGCGCCTGCACCGACGCCGCCATCTGCTCGATCGTTGCGTCCTGCGTATCACTGAGGACGGGGCGCCCCTGTCGTTCCGCCCACTCGGCGAACGCCTTCGTCTGCGAACCGAACGGCTGGCCGGTCCGCGGGTTGATGGGGCCGCCGACCGCGAATTCGCGCTCGTACCGCTGCCGACCTTCGAGAATCAGCGTGTGCGCCGCCCGGCCCATGAGGTACGCGATCGTGTCCCGCTCGGGCACCAGACCGAGTTCCTTCTTGCGGTACAGCAGCGGGCATCGCCTGAACTCGCTGAGCGCGTGGGCGCTCAGGAAGTCCTTCGCCTTGGCGTGGTATACGTCCGCCGGCTCGGTGATCAGCACGCCGAGATCAATCGTCAGGTCCGTGTGGTCGGTTGTCGTCATCGCGGGCTCCTTCGTCAGGGGCGGGCCGTGACACCACTGGCCGCCCGTAGAGTGATTACCCGCTCGGCCCGAAATCTCGCCGTGACCCCGTAAACACATATGTGTGGTTTTATGTGTTACGGGGTCACAGATCTGTGCCCATCTGCGCGCAGAAGCTCACCCACATGTGTTTCAGCCCACATCTGCTGGCCTAGAGAAGTGACCCGGATGGCTCCGCAAAGCTGTGTTCGTGACGCCGGGAGTGTCTCGGCGCGGCAGCAGTATTCACGAACCAGAGGGCCAGACACATGGATATGCCCAGCTACGACGGAGTCATTGAACGGTGTAAAGTCGATCTCATCATCACGCGCGCCAAGCTCTTGAAGTTCCGGGCGTATCAGCTTCCCGACGTGCTTCAGGAGCTGGTCCTCGAACTGCTCAACTTCGAATACGACCCTGATCACGCCGACGGCGCAACGGAGAGCACGGCCCTGACCACGGTCATCGACCACCACCTGCGGAAGATGAAGCGGTCAGCGAAACGCTACCAGGCGCGCCTGGAGCGAATGGGCGAGGAAGTCTCTGAGTTCAGCCCCGACGAAGTCGACATGCAAGCCATCGACGTGGCCAGCATCGTGGCCGAACTGATCCCTCAGGAGCAGGCTGTTTGCCGAGGCCTGGCCGGCGGCATGACCAGGCAGGAGATCGCCCGCGAACTGGGCTGCGGCTGGCACACGGTCAACCGCATCGTAAAGCGACTGCGTGAGCATTTCCGGGAGACCGGCCTGGCAGGGTGGGTGGGCGAATGAGCAGCCGCAGTTCCACCGCATGCCTGCTTGATCCACCCGGTGAGATTCCCTCGGAATCGACTGGATTTCCGGGCCAGGACGAGGTACATCCGACCGGCCGGCAACGCAACCGGCGGCCACTGTCGATGGCCTGGATCTCTGACGAGTTGCTGGCCAGGACCATCGAAGTGTGGTCCACCAACTACGGCAGGCCGATCAGCGAGGACGAAGCCGTGGAGATTCTCATGAACGTCAAACGGCTGGCTGAGGTGCTGCTGGAAGCAAGGAAGGAGATCGACGGAATATGAACGTGGTGGCCTGGGCACGAGTGTCGTCCCGCGAACAGCGGGAAGGCTACTCCATCGATGCGCAGCTCCGCGCCATGCGGGACAAGGCGGCGAAATCCGGATCGAGGATCGTCCGCGAGTTCGTCGTCGCCGAGTCCGCGAAGCGCGGGGCGGAACGGATCGCCTTCAACCAGATGTTCAAGTGGGTGAAGGCCAACGCCAAGCGCGAGAAAATCGACGCCATCCTCTCGCACAAACTCGACCGCGTCTGTCGCAACATGCGGGACGCGGTACGCCTCCAGGAACTCGAAGACGCCTGCGGCGTACAGCTCGCGTTCGTCGAGAACCAGTTTGGCCCCGGCGCGGCAGGGGCGTTGTCCTTCAACGTGATGGCAGCGGTGGCGCAGTACTACTCGGACAACCTTCGTGCCGAGGTCCTCAAGGGCATGGATGAGAAGGTCCGCCAGGGCTGGCCCACTGGGCTCGCGCCCTACGGGTACATGAACGTGGACGACCGCAACGAGCCGGTCGTTCCGCACCCCGAGAAGTCCAAAACGGTCGTCCGCATCTTCGAGCTGTACGCCAGCGGGCAATACACCTTCAAGAGCCTGGCCGACAAGCTCGCCGCCGAAGGCCACACCCACCGGCCCAGCCAGCCGCGATTCAACCGCACGTCGCTGTCCTACATCCTGAATAACCGGTTCTACGTCGGTGAGCTCGAACGCAACGGCCAGGTCTTCAAAGGCAGTTACCGTTTGCTCATCAGGCGGTCCACCTTCGAGGCCTGCCAGGACATCCTCAACGGCCGCAATCGCCGGACGGGACACCCCGACATCATGCTCTCGGGGTGCGTGCTTCGTTGCGGCGTCTGTGACCACGCCATCACCGGCGAGCGTATTCGACGCCGGCTCCGTGACGGCGACTGCAACACACACGTGTACTACCGCTGCGGAAACAACCATCCCGACGACGGCCATCCGAAGGTCCGGTGGCGCGAAGCCGATGTCGAGAACGCCATCATCCAGGAGTTCGAGACGTTTCGTTTTCCCGACCCGGTCACGGCCGACTGGTATCGTGAGTCTGTCCAGGCGGCGTTCGAGGACGTGAGTTCGACCACGGCCATGCGGCGGAAGATGCTGAGCAAACGACGGACCGAGCTGACGAACATGCAGGACCGACTGTTGAACGGTTATCTCGCCGGGACCATCGACGAGCGGACGTTCCAGCTCAAGTCGGCCGACCTGAAATCGCAGCTTGAAGAGGTTGAGCGCCAGCTCGACGAGGCCGACGAGTTCGATCCCGCCTTCGGCCAGACCGCCCTGGCGGTGTTCGATTTCAGCCAGAATCTGGTGCCGATCTGGCTCGGTTCAAACTCGGCCCGGAAACGCACCATCCTGGAGTGCGTGAGTTTGAACCGCACTCTGACCGACGTAACTCTCGTTCTGACAAAGAGAAAGCCGTTCGACTTTCTCGCCGAACGGCCGTTTTTGAAGAAAAGTCGGGGCGACTGGATTCGAACCAGCGACCTCTGCGTCCCGAACGCAGCGCTCTGGCCAGGCTGAGCTACGCCCCGTGGAGATTGGCTTGAATTCCTCATCATACCGCGCCGTTGATGGAAGGCAAGCGGCCCTCGGAGAGCGCTGAGGCGTTTCACGAGCACGCGGCTTCGCCGAAGGGTTATCAGCCGTTGGGAGCTCGAGAGGCGCGGCGCCAGTGAATCAGCCCCATGGCGGTGAGCATGCCGGCGAGGTCGGCGAGGAAGTCGAGGAGGGAGGCGGAGCGGCCGACGACGTAAGCCTGCGTGAGTTCGTCGAAGACGGCGTAGGCGGTGCCGACCGCCAGAAGGACGGCGTGCGGGTGACGGTGGGGGCGGGGGATGTGCTTCAGGGCCCACGACCAGAGCAGGAACCAGCCGAAGAAGATCACGAAATGGGCGACCTTGTCCGCCTGGTGAAACGTCAGACGGAAGGGCTTGGGAGGTTCGAGCTTGGGCCAGTGGGTGAGCGTGAACATGACCAGCCACCACGCGCCGGCCACGAACGCCGGCCACAGCTTTGCGTTCAGGCGGACCTCCGCCTCGCCGCGTGCGCGGATCGCCGACCTCGCCTCACCCGTGGATTCGCCGGGCGCCGGCTTCGAGTCGGCGTCATCCGGAGAGACATCGACGTTCATGACTCACCCTCACGCGATGCTGGCTTCGTGCGCAATTCCCCGTCGCTTTCGGCGGGCGTCACGAGGGGCGGATGCCCAGGACGTCCTTGCGGAAAATCTTCGTATCGATGCCGCGCACGTACTCCGTCCAGTCGCCGTCGGCATCGGGCGTCGCGTCGATCTTCCCGAGATACATGTTGAGCTTGGCGTCGAGATTCTCGAGATAGTGGACGGCGACGGCTTCCGGGGTCATGGGCAGCTTGGGGCTGCCGAATTCATACTGGCCGTGGTGGGAAAGAACGATATGCTGCAGCGCTTCCTTGATCTCCGCCGGGAAGGGTTCGTCCTGCTCCTCGCCGATGATCCGCGCCTTCTCCTCGATCCACAGCGTGCTCTGGACGATGTGGCCGATGAGCTGGCCGGGGTTGGTGTAGCTGAAGCTGGTGGTGTATTCGAGCTCCACCGTCTTGGCGAGGTCGTGAAGGAACACGCCCGCCAGGACAAGATCGAGGCTGACCTGCGGGTAGCGCGGGATCACCATCAGGGCGATCTCCAGGACGTTGCGCGTGTGTTCGAGGAGTCCGCCGATGAAGGCGTGGTGCATCTGGATGGCGGCGGGGGCCTTGCGGAACTTCGCCATCAACTCGTCGTCAGTGATGAACGCGCTGACGAGATTGAGCACGTCGCGGTTCTGGATCTGCCGGAGGATCTCCTTGACGCGGTCGAACATGCCGTCGATGTCCTCCTCGGTGCAGGGGAGGAAGTCGCCGATGTTGAGCGTGTTCGGATCGATCGGGCGCATGCCGTCGATGATGAACTGCAGCGAGCCCTTGTAACTCTCGATACGCCCGCGAAACCGCATGAATCCACCGTCGATCAACTGCTCGTACATCGCCTCGGTGGCCTGCCACACGCGCGCGAGCAACTGGCCGGTCTTGTCCTGAAGGACGCAATGAATGTAGAGGGATCCGTTGCTGGTGGTGCGGAGATCTTTCTGGCTGATGAGGAACGCCTGGTCGTCGAGCGTCTGGCCGGCGCGCAGGTCCCGGATGTAACGATGCGGACTGGGGGGAATCGATGCGGTCATGATACCTCGTTGGATAAGTGCCCAAGGGGGTCCACGGACGACCCTTCATCGCACACGATAACCGGATCGGCGGGGCGATGCCACGGCGTTGGAAGCGCGGTGCATGGGGGGCGGACGGAGGGCCCGCGGGTGAAAGTTGCGTGTCATCGTGCCTTGGCAGTAAAACGTGACGCACCCCCGGCTTGAATCGCGGGATAAGGTCCAAGAATCGTGAGGTGCCCCATGCGTTGGACGCAGTTTTTCGTTCCTACCGTCAAGGAGACGCCGGCCGATGCGGTCGTGCCGTCGCATCAGCTGGCGCTCCGCGCCGGGTTGATCCGCCAGGTGGCGGCGGGATCGTACACCTATCTCCCGCTGGGCTACCGGGTGCTGCGGAAGATCGAGCAGATCGTCCGCGAGGAAATGAACGCCGCCGGGGCGATCGAACTGCACATGCCGGCCATGCAGCCACTGGCGTGGTGGGAGGAGACCGGCCGCGCGGCGGTGATGGGCGATGTGCTGGTGCGCGTGAAGGGCGGAGGCTGGCAGACGGGTGTGGTGCTCGGGCCGACGCACGAAGAGGTCGTCACCGAGACGGTGAAGGCGTACGTGAACAGCTACAAGCAGCTACCGGTCAACCTCTACCAGATCCAGACGAAGTTTCGCGGCGAGGAGCGGCCGAAGAGCGGCGTCTTGCGAACGCGTGAGTTCCTGATGAAAGATGCGTATTCGTTCGATGCCGACCTGGAGGGGCTGGATCAAAGTTATCGCAGGATGTTCGATGCGTACTGTCGGCTGTTCGCGCGGTGCGGGCTGCCGTATCGCGCGGTGGAGGCGGAATCGGGACCGATCGGCGGAGACGCCTCGCACGAATTCATGGTCGAGACGGATGCCGGCGAGGATCTGATCGCCATCAGCGACGCCGGGGACTACGCCGCCAACCTCGAGCGGGCGGACTATCACACCGAAGAGAACGCGCCCTCCTCGGCGCCGCCGGACGCCGAAGCGCTGGAAGAGATACATACGCCGAACTGTCCGGGCATCGACAGCGTGTGCGATTTGCTGGGCATCACGCCGGACCGGATGATCAAGACACTCGTATATGCCGTCATGGAGAGCGACAAACGTGTCGGCTATCTCGTCGCGTGCGTGCGCGGGGATCATGAGGTCAACGAGAACAAGCTGCGGCGATGCCTGGCGGAAGGGCAGTCGCTTGAGATGGCGGAGACGGAAGGTGCGATCGCGGACGGTTTCGCGATCGGGTACGTCGGCCCGCATGTGCTGAACGGCGGCGTGGCCAAGGCGAAGAACGTCAAGCTGATCATCGACTGGGATGCGGCGGCGGTCCAGGACGCGGTGACCGGCAACAACGCCAAAGATCATCACTGCAAGCATTTCTACTTCACCCGTGACGTGGAGGCGGAAGTCCTTGGCCAGGCAACTTACGCGAAGATCCGCAACGCGGTCGAGGGCGATACGAGTCCCAGCGGAAAGGGGGCGCTGCAGTTCCGCAAGACGATCGAGATCGGCCACGTGTTCAAGCTGGGGACGAAGTACTCCGATGCGCTCGGGGCGACCTACCTGGATGTCAACGGCAAAGCGAAGCCGTTCATCATGGGGTGTTACGGAATCGGTCTGAACCGGATCCTGGCGGCGGCGATCGAGTCGAGCCACGACGACGGGGGGATCATCTGGCCGATTTCGATTGCACCGTTCGAGGTGGAGATCGTGGCATTGGACGTGCGCGATGACGAAGTGATGCGACTGGCAGGTGAGTTGCATGACGGGCTGGTGGGGCGCGGCGTGGACGTGCTGCTGGACGATCGCGATCAGCGGCCGGGCTTCAAGTTCAAGGATGCGGACCTGATCGGCATTCCGTGGCGGATCACGGTCGGCAAGCGCGGGCTGGCCGACGGCATCGTCGAGGTCAAACAACGCCGTGGCGGTGAGGTTGAAAAGATCGCACCGACGGAAGTGCTGGAACAGATCGTGAGCAGGGTCGAATCGGAGCGCCAGGGGCTGAGCGATACGCCGTCCTGATGCGACTCAGGGGCGGCGCTGCTGCTCGACGACTGCTAAAAAAAACGACGACAGAACTTTGAGGAGTCCTGCCGTCGTGAATCCTTCGAGAGCGCATATTGGGGGAGGTAGGCGACTCTCGACGGTTAAAACGCGTTCTTCGTGCCAATGCAGCAATAAACAGGGCCTGAAATGGCCTTATCAATGTTATCTTAAGACGATCTTCGCGTCAATTAAAACCTTATCAGCGGAATTGATATCCATGAAGTCGGAGGCCGGTGCTCGACGTTGATGTCAGCCATTTCCCTATCCGGAAACTGGGCTGTAAGGCATGTGCTTAAGTAGAACTACTCGCGCGGGGACGGAGATGCGATCAGTTCATGGGCCATGGAGTTATTTTACTCTAGATAGCCCAGGTCGGCGAGTCGCTTGGTGAGCGCTTCCTTCTCAGCCTCGGAGTAGACCTCTTCCGCCGCCATGCGCTCAAGGGCGTGCGGCGGCTCGTGCTCGATGATGAGTTCGTCGGCGAAGATCTCCTTCAGGACTCGGCCCTCCATGTCGGCGGGGACGCGTAACCCCAGGGCTGCCAGCAGAGTCGGGGCGATGTCGGCGATGTGAGCGTGAAGTTCCGCGCCCGGCTGCACATGATCGCCGTGGGCCACGAAGATGCCTTCAACGCGGTGGGTGCCTTCCATCCGGCGTTGGGACGACCATCGCACCGGCTGCGAGCCGCGGATCTTCCGCACCACCGCCAGACCCGGCTGCGGGACGAGAAGAAGGTCGGGCATCCAGGGCTGTTCCTCGCGGCTGCAGTTGTAGAGCTCTTCGCTCTTGTGCACCTCCGGAAAAACCTGAATCGTTTCACCGTGCGGATTGCGGCAGGTGACGGACGTGAATCGCTCGATCAACTCATCGCGGATCCGATCGTAGTCCTCGGGCTCGACGGTCCCGCCGGGCTGTCTGCCCTTGAGATTCAGGTAGAGAAAGCCGTAGATGCCGGCATGCATCACGCACGCGCGGGTGCCGGCCCAGTCGAGATCGAGTTCGTGCTCGATGCCAAGCTTGGCCTCGAACCTCTTGGGGACTTTGCCGACCATGCGGGCGAGCGTTTTGTGGAGGCGTCGCTTGGCCTGGCCGGTGCCGGACTTGATGCGCAGGTAGCCCCACTCCTTGAGCAGCAGGTTGGGTTGGGCCTTGCCGTCGAGGCTGCCGTGCCCGTGGTCGGACATCATCAGGATCAGGGCGTTGTGCTGCTGCGCGTATTCGGCGAGATCGCCGAGCGTCTTGTCCAATGCATCGAAGCACTGCGCCGCCAACTTCGCGCGCTTCGGGTAGAGGTGTCCCGTGCGCGGGTCGAGGTATTTCCAGGCCTTGTGTTGGAGATTGTCGACGAGTTTGTAGAGGACCATCACGACGTCCCAACCGTACTTCTCGCCGCAGAGCCTGGTCAGCTCGAACCCCTGGCTGAAACTTCGATTGATGAACTCGAGATTTCGCTGAAAGAGTTCGTCGCCGCCGAGCGTCTTGCGCTTCCAGTCGCTGCGGTAGCTGTAGTCGGGGATCTGCTCGAGGATGAGCTGCTTCAACTCGGGGGGATGCGTGAACTCGACGTCGGTGTTGGGGGTCTCGAAGCCGGAGACGAGAAAGCCGTTCACCTCGCGCGGGGGATAGGTCATCGGCAGTTGAATCGAGCCGACGCGAAACTGCTTCTCGCCGAGGATCTCCCAGATAGTTTTTTCGCGGATCTCGCGCGTGCTGTTGAAGGTGAGCCGGTTGTTGTCGAGGTCGTATCGCTCGAAATCGATGATGCCGTGGCGTCCCGGCCCCTTGCCGGTCATGAAGGTGGTCCAGGCGGCGGGGGTGATGGGCGGCTTGGTCGAATCGAGGATCCCGTGGGCCCCCTCCGTCACCATGCGTGCGAGGTTCGGCATCCGCCCTTCGTCCATCATGGGCTTGAGGATGTCCCAGGTGGCGCCATCCAGGCCGATGATGAAAACCTTCTGGGCCAGCGGCGGCAGGGCTCGGATGGGAGACGGCTTCGGTGCGTGGGTATCCGTGGTGTCAGTCATGGAACTCATTCTCTCTCGTCAGTCCATCGCGTCCAGAATTAGGCAGCCCTAAATTTAAGCGTGTGGGACCGGGCTGGCAACTCCCAAGGCTCACGCGTCCGGGACGCAGCGTTTCAGGTATTGCAGATTCCGTGCAATAATCGGGAGCCTGGTGCGTTTCACTATGTTCTGGAGTTCGTGTTCAACTATTATGGAAGGATGTTGATCCGTTCGCGCGTCCTGGGCGGATCGGCACCCGCCGTGTGGGCCTTCCCTCTGCTTTGGAGCGATGCAATGTGCAGAAAGACGAGTGTGCTGAGTATGCTGGTGATCGGTCTGCTGATGAGCGGCGACGTCCTCGGTCAGGACGGCCCGCGCGACTCCTCGGAACAGCAGGGCGGGGAACGGGAAGGCCGGCGTGGCGGGTTCGGACGGGGTGACGGCGAAGGGCGACGCGGGCCGGGGCGGTCGCGACGCGGTTTCGGCCGGGGGCCTCGTACACCGGAAGAGCGGAACGAGATGTATGGCCGCATGGTCGACCGGTATCTCGACCGTTTTGAAGAAGACTACGCACTGACCGACGAGCAGAGCGCCGAGGTCAAGAGCGAACTGGAGAAGGTCAAGCAGGAGCACGCCGCCTACTTCGAGTCCGTGCAGGAAGAGCATGACGGGCTGATGGAGGAGATGCGCGGGCTGATCGACAAGTCGCGCGAGGGCGAGGATTTCGATCGCGACCGGATGCGCGAGATCGGCAGGCGGCTGCACGAGATTCGTTCGTCGTCGCCGATGCTGAGCTTCGACCGCGTGCGCGTTCGGATGGAAGAACTTCTGCCGTACGACCGGGTGGAATCGGGGCGTGAGCGCCAGGCGGAACGGCGCCGGCGGATTCAGCGATTCTGGGAACGGCGGATGGTGGAGGATCGGCTCGACGGGCGGGAGCGGTTCCGCGGGTTCGGTCCCGGCGGGGGTGATCCGTGGGAGCGCTACGTGAACGGGTTCATCGACGTGTATGATTTGGATGAGTCGCAGGAAGTGACCGCCAAGGCGTTGCTGCGAGATTACGTGGGGCGTCGCGAGGCGTACCAGGCGGGGAAGAAGGACGCGTTTGCCGAGGCGGAGAAGATCGAGGATCGCCGGGAGCGGCGCGAGCGCGAGCGTGAGTTGAACGCACCGGTGGACGACCTGTTCGAGGAGCTGAAGACCCGGCTGGATCAGATTCCGACGGCGGCGCAGAAGATGCTCGTGGAGCAGGAGCGGTCGGCGCGGACGCAGCCGGCGGGTGAGGGATCCGCCACCACGCGACCGGCGGGACGACGCCCGAACCGGCAGGGGGACTATCGACGCCGCGCCGAGTTCCGCCAGCGCGAGGCGGAGCAGAACGAGGCGGAGCGGAATCGGTAGACGGATCGACGAGAACGATCATCCAACTCAATCGCACGGCGCGCCGATCTCGGCGCCGATGAGACTGTCGAGGAGTTCGCCGAGCTTGTCCTCGCGGTCGACCAGACGGCTGCTCTGCGTGAAGACCTCGACGACCTCGACATAACGGACGGTGCTCTCGAGCACGCCGCTGTTGAAGACGCGATCGCCGGGTTCCTCGGAGCCGCACGCCCCGCTGGGGAAGTCGCTGACGTACGGCGGGATGTACGTCATGACCAGCGGCCACTCGCCGTCACCGCCATCGGGGTTCTTGTACACGCACGTAGCGCTGTAGTCGTCCTCGCCGTCTGGCCCTTCGAAGCGATCCAGCGTGAGATCGACGAGGAACGGGCTGATGAAGCCGATGTCGATGACGACTCCGCCGGGGCAGACCGCGCTGGTGGGGGCGTTGACCACGCAGTCCGGATCGGGCGTCGAGCAGTTCGTGGCACACTCGCCGTCGGCATCGCAGCCCGGGCCGCAATCCTCGTCATCGGTCGGGCAATCCACATCACACACGCCGTCGTCGGGGCAGCACATGTCCAGCCGGTCGCAGAACTCGAGGTTGGTGCAGTCGCTGTCGTCGTTGCGGTCGGGGCAGCGGACGAGGTCGCAGATGCCGTCGCCGTCGCAGCAGATGTCGTGAATGCGACAGAAGTCATCGCCGTCACAGTCGGGGTCCCTGTCGTCGATGGAGCATTCCTCGTTGCAGATGCCGTCGTCCTCACAGGAGGGCGGGGGCTCATCGATATCCCGCCGGCCGCAATCGGCGCAGTCGGTACCGAAGTCGCAGTTGCCCGTAGCGGCGTCGGGAGCGCTGTCGTCACAGATGCCGTCGAAATTGAACGCGCAGGTGTTGTTGCACCCGGGCTCGTTCTCGTAATCCGATTCGTCGCGCGGGCCGCAGTCGGCGCAGTCGGTGCCGACCGGGCAGAACGATGTCTCGCTGTCGGGTCCGCCGTCGTCGCAGGTGCCGTCGCGGGCGAACTCGCAGGTATTGATGCAGCCGGGCACGAGGATGTCGCCGCTGAGGCCGCGGCAGATGCGGTCGGCCACCGTGCCGCCGCCGCGCACGATTCGCGATCGCTCGTTAATGATGGTCTGGGCCCCGCAGAAGAAGTCGACCGCCTTGAAGCGGAGTTTGGACCAGCCCTCGCCTGAAGCTATGACGTCGCTTGCGGATATCACGAAATCACCGAAGAAACAGAGCAACGTCAGGCCGATTTTCATTTTGGCTATCGTTTCCACCGCAAGGGGATCCGTGGATAAACCGGGTATATTGAAGAGATCCGAAGGATCACCATCACGAACGGTATCGAGGAAGACGTTGGCGGTCGCGCATACCTGATTAAAGTTTCTAGCCGGTCCGGATACGGCGTTTACTCCCGCCCACACGCTGCAGCCATCATCGATCCCAGCGGCGACGAATTCGATGATCGGGCAATCCTTGCTGGCCACGGCGTCGCGCAGCACGGTCGGATCGAAGTCCTGACTGCGCATCATCGGGATCGACTTGCCCGCGCGCGGCAGACTCATTTTCTCACCGGTGTAAGAGTCCGACGGCGTCGCGCTGAAGGAGGAAGCGCCTTCGATGAGGCGGGCTTCCCCATCGGACTCGAGAATGAAAACCAGCGTGGTCGGGGGATCGGTTGCGGCCAGCGAGAGTTCGACGAACATGGCGTCGCCAAAGCTCTCGGGATAGAGCCGCATCGAGTCGCCGGTCGCCACGGTAATCGTCGTTTCGGGGTCCTCGAACTCGACTTCCTGCTTGAGGATCAACTGGCCCGACACGTCTTCCATGACGGCTCCGGTGATGACCGGTTCGTTGTCGTCGTCCACCGTGCCGGTAAGGTAGAGTTGCTTTCCGTCATCCATGAGCACGCCGAAAAGCGCGCCCTCCGGCCCCTCCGAGGCAGGGAGTCCGTCGACGATGTCCGTTCCCTCTCCCTCCCGGGACAGGGCGCGTTCAATATCCCGAAAGATGGCTTCACCGGTGGCCTCGGGATCCTTGAGATTGTCGGGCAGGTCCGAATTATCGGAGCCGCCGTCGCCGCCACCGGGTCCGTTGGCATCGCATCCGCCACCGGCGCCCAGCGAGAGAAAGGCCGCCGCCGTGATACCGCACAGCAGGACCACCGCCATTCGCTTCATCGACCTGTGAAGATAGACAGAACCCATCCGACGCCTCCCTGGATGTTCTTTTCGCATATCGACGTGAGAGATGTCCGCGGTGGGAATACACGCCACCGGCCCAGAATCACAATAATACCACAATCGCGGACGAGATGCGCCCCGTTTTCAGGCACATGGAGGACGGGAATTCGGCTTCCCCTCTTGAGGGGGCATGTCAATTGGCGGGGATGGGTACGCCGTCGGGTGCGATGGGGATGGTGATGGGCACGTAGTGCATGCTGAGCACGGTCAACCGCCAGCCTTCCTCGGCGGGTTCGATGACGTAGTCGCCGGGGTTCTTCAGCTCATCGAACTTGGTCTCAATGTGAAACTCTTGCAGTCGCGTATGGTAGGCATCGGGGAAGGGATTCTCGGGGGGATCGGCAACAAGCTCGTGCAGAATGATGTCATGCCAATGCTCCTGGATCATGGGGATGACCCGCTCGCGCTCCTTGACCGGAACGACGTCCAGCGTGGCGAACAGGATACCTGCTCCCAGCAGTGACGCACCGGTGATGAGGGCGAGCTTTCGTTTGAGCAGCGTCGGCCATGTCCAGCGTTTACGCGCCGCGATCCAGGTGTAGACGGCAAACAGGCCCGCGAACGTGAGGGATGCCATCACGCCGCTCCATCGCCATGCATTCGCACGGCTGTAGACGGTAGCGTACATCGGTTCTCGATCAATCCAGTGCAGCTCGAGATCGTCCTGCATCGCGCTTGTGTCGAGACGCCCGTGAAGTCGTGTGAGGACGCAGCCGGGCCACATCGAATCGCTTACGGCGGGGATTCCGATCGGCGCCCAGTAGGTTTCCGCTTCATAGATCTCAGGCGTCTCGTAGCGATATGCGTCAAAGTCATCGTTACTGCCGGCATAGGTTTCCGCGTACTTCGCAAACGTGTCGCAGAACCAGGGCCGCAGCCCGGCAGCCATGGCCTGCTTGTCGCCGATGACATAGAGATCGAGTTGGAGGGGCTCGGCGTTCACACCGGTCAGGCGCAAGGGGTAAATGGTCTTGTCGGTGGGGAAGGTCACCTTGAGCGGGTGGTGCGTGAGGCTGTGGTCGGCGTCGGCGGAGACCTTGGCGGCCAGGAAGACCCAGTCCTTCGCCGCGTAGTCGTCGAAGACGGGCACGGCTTTCGGCGGGCAGGTAAACCTGTTCGAGATGAGCCAGTCTTTGATCCCCGTGCCTGTACCTTTAAGTACTGTGATTTCGTACACGCCTGCCTGAGTGGTCTGCAGGAGTTCCACATTGCCGCCGAGTGCTCGCGCGCGGGCGAGACTGGGCAGCAGGATACTCGCAATCAGGACTGTGCCGAGTATCGCAATGAGAATACCCATCGCTGATACGCGTTCATTCGTTTTCGCCACTTTGCGGAGATAATCGATGCAGGTGACGACAATGACGAACAGGAGCACAATGGAAAGCGCGAGAAGAAATGTGGGAGATCTCGCCATGCGCGGATGAATCACCTGGCCGATACCGTGCAGCGTGTAGGGGGCGCAGGGTTCGATGGTCGCGGGTTCGGCGGGGAGGGGCAGGAGCCAGCCGAACGAGTCACCTTCGCCGGTCACGTCGGACTGCACGATCAGCGTTTCGATGCCGTCGCGGTAGGCGATGACCGCCCGTTGTGCGGTAATACCCGGTTCGTCCGCCACTTCCGTCCGCGGGAAGAACTTGCCGTCGGCTTGGGTGCGGTCGGTGGCAATGAACGTGAGGAGGATGGCCAGCGCGAAGACACCTGCGGATCGCGGTGAGTTCATTCGATGTTGCTCCCTCTGGATTTCGCCGTCACGGTTGCCATTGGATTATCCGCACGTGGATGCGCGGGTTCAAGTGGCGAAGCGGAGATACGGCATGTTCCTCTACGGGGACGGTCCCTGGGGCTCCCGGTGTTTCGTGCGGCGCTTGATGGATCGTGCCGGCCGCCGCATGATGGCGGGCATGGTTCATCGCGTATTGCATGTCATCCACGAGTCGGCGCCGGAGGATGCCGCGCTCTTGTTGGCGCAGTTGATCGAGGCGATGCCCGACGAGCGTGTCGATCAGCACGTATTGATCGTGGGGCGGGCGACGCCGGCGGTCGCGTCGTTGCCGCGGGAGCGCGTCACACGCGTGGGTAGCCGGATGTTATTGCCGGTCGGCGCCGGGCCGGACGTGCGGCGCGTCGTGAATCGGCGGCGGCCGACGGTGGTGATCGCGTGGGACATGGTCAGCGCGGCGGCGCTGGGGGCGGCGCAGGTGCAACGTTCGCCGGTGATCGTGACGATCGCGGATCCGCGGGACGCCGAGTCGGCGGCGCGGTGGCATCGCAGCCTGGCGGGGGCGGCGCAGGTCGTGATGGTCTGCCTGTCGCAGCGGGTGCAGCGTCGGCTGGTGGAGTTCGGCGTGCCGCTGGAATCGACGACGATCATCCGGCCGGGTGTGGACTTCGGGGCGATTCGTGAAGCGCGAGAGTCGGTGACGCGAAAGACGCTGGGGCTGCCTGAGTCGGGGCGCGTGTTCGTGACGGCCTCACCGCCAACGCGCGCGGGGGGGCAGTTCGAGGCATTGTGGGCGGTGGCCATTCTGCGGCTGATCTGGCCGGACACGCGCTTGCTGATTCCGGGGATTTCACGCGAGCAGCGGCGGCTGAAGCGCCTGGTGCGCGCGATCGGCGGAGGGGAGATTTTTGCGTTCGTGGATGAACGCTATTCGCGGGCGGAGTTGCTGGCGGTGGCGGACGGGCTGCTGGTTCCGGCGAAGGATGACGTGGCGTCGGGCTGGATCGCGTGGGCGATGGCGGCGGGGGTGCCGGTGATCGGAGTCGCGCAGTACTCGGTGGCGGAGCTGATCGCCGATCGTCACAACGGCTACCTGTGCAAGACCGCCGCCCCGCATGAGTTCGCCATCCGGATCCGAACTGCGCTGGAGAACACGGAGCTTGTTCGCCAATGTTGCGCGACGGCGCGGAGCACGGCGTACGATGTCTTCCGCATGCGGGGGTGTACGCAGGAGTTCCTGAAAGTGATCACCAACGTGGCGGAGGGGCGCCCGGTGTTCGCGGATGTTCAGGACCTGGCCATCGTGTGAGCTCCCAACGGGCGCGACAATGCCTGCTCGACGTATCACACACACTGATGAACTTCTAATGATAGTTCAATTAGAGCTTTTTCGGGTAAAGATCGATTGATCTCATGCGTCCGATATGCCTATACTCTTATGGAGTATTCCCGATTCTCAGCAAGGAGACACGTCCATGAATGCACATGCCAAAGGGGTAGCCGTAGCGCGCCGGTTCGCAGGGTCACGGGGGCAAGAAGAGGCACGGGGGTTCACGCTGATCGAGGTGC
>CAZUAQ010000070.1:0-23797 GCA_964618455.1 uncultured Planctomycetales bacterium
ACTCGAATCTCGGCACCTCGCCATGATATTCATCCCATGGACACACCACGCATCATCACCGTCACGCTTAACCCCACATTCGATCGCGTGATCGACGTTCCCGGCCTGAAGATCGGCGCACATGCCAAGGGGCGACTGCGCTCACGCCTGGTGGCGGGCAAAGCGATCAATGTCTCGAAGGCACTGTCGCTGCTCGGGCGAGGGAGCGTGGCGGCGGGTTGGGTCGGCCGGGAAGACCTGTCGGAGTTCGAGTCCGCCATGAGCCGGATCGGCGTCGAGACCGCCTTCACACCGATCGCCGGTCACTCGCGCGAAAATATCACGCTGATCGATCCCCAGAGTGGCGGCGAAACGCACATCCGTGATGCCGGCCCCAGCGTGGACGATGAGGACCTCCGTCGCCTGGAGTCGACCCTCCTGTCGCTCGCGGACGCTTCATCGATCATCGTGTTCACGGGATCGGCCTGCTCCGGTTCAGGCGAGCAGGCGTTCGGCCGGATGATCGGGAAATGCCAGGAGAGTGGCGCGCGGGTGGTGGTCGATGCTTCCGGCCCCCTGCTCCGCGAAGCCGTCCGCCACGAGCTCTGGATGGTCAAGCCCAATGAGGCCGAACTGGCGGAGTGCGTGGTCAGGCCGCTGGAGACCGATCAGGATGTGCTCGCGGCGGCATCCTCGCTACGCGATCGCATCGCTCACGTGGTGGTCACATTGGGAAGTCGGGGTGCTCTGGCGGTTGGACCCGATCGTTCCGTTCGAGGTCGCCTGGACGTGCCTCCCGCGTCGATTCGCAGTACGGTCGGATGTGGCGATGCCTTCCTGGCGGGTTACCTCCACGGCTGGTGCCGGGGATCCGGAAGGATGGACACGGCGCTGCGGTACGGCCTGGCGGTCGGAGCCTCCTCCGCCCTTTCCGATCAACCCGCCGTTTTCGACCCCGCGGAGTTGGACGTATTCCTGAAGCGCGCCAAGATCGAAGATATGGACGCGAGTCAATAAAGGCCCTGCTCATCGACGTAGTCGCGCACGCGTTCGGGGACGAGATAGCGGATGGATCGCCCGTCGGCAATGCGGCGGCGAATCTCCGTCGAGGAGATGTCGATGCATGGGGTTTCGAGAATATCCGATTCGAGCTGACGGACTCGCGGCAGCGGCAATCGTTCCATGAGCGAGGTGAGATCCGGTGACTCGAAGCCGGGGCGGACCGCCGTGACGAATCGGCACATTCCCACGAGGTCTTCGATTCGATACCACGTGGCCAGTTCCGGCAACGTATCTCCGCCAATCAACCAGAAGAGTTCCACGGACGTTCCTGCACGCTGGTGATAGGCCTCCACGGTCAACACGGTGTAGCTCGGACCCTCCCTGCGGATTTCGACGTCATCCACATTGAAGCCCGGTTCACCCTCCACTGCCAGCCGGACCATGGCCAGGCGAGCTTCCGCCGGAGCAAGGCGTTCGTCCTGCTTGTGCGGCGGCTTGGCGGACGGAATGAACACGAGCCGGTCGAGCTCCAGACGCTCGCGTACGCTTCGCGCGATGATCAGATGCCCGTGGTGGATCGGGTTGAAGGTGCCGCCGAAAAGTCCGATGCGTTCACTCATGGTGCGTTGACGTTTTCAGGATCTGCCGGACGCGTCGTGTATTGTGGCGATAATGCCGGTTGAGTAACAGGCGTCGCCGATGCATCCGCGTAATCCACAATCATCCCGCCGATGACGGGCCTCGGGGCGATGCGATCAAAATACACTCCGCCGGTCTTCCATCGCGGCGCGAGTTCGTCCCGACCTGCTATCACGTGTCCAGACTCTGCTTCTTGTAACACGTACTCATGCCCGGCCGCAAACCAAAGAATGAGAAACCATCCGGACAGGCGATGGACACGGCGCACTTCGCCCATCTCCGGATGCAGCCACAGGGTACTTGCCCACGTGGCGGAGAGTACCCACGGAAAGCGGATCTCCAGATCCAAACGGACCCGCAGACACTCTTCGAAGGTCCCCGCCGGTACCGTGATCGTCTCCCGGCCGTCCAGCGCCACGCGCCGCAGCAAGGTTCCCCTGGCGGAAAGTTTGCCCCAGTAATCGTAATAGGCGATGGGCGATTCCGCCTCCGAGACTTCCCCCCATGTCAGATCGCGCGGGATGACTTCCAGCGGTTCCTCGAGCTCAAAGTAAATGAACCCCGCGGCCTTCATGGGTGGAGTGGACAGCACTTCGCGCGAGTCATCTTCCGTCTCAGAGTCCGGCACCTTTCGGAGGTACCGGTAAAGAGGTTCGAACGAAAACGAGAGCAACTCACCCTCCGTGATCCGATCGGTGGTGATCTCACGCGTATACGCTTTGCTTGAGCAGTCCTCGCTCCAAGGCGTCTTGCATCGCTGATAGATCCAGCGACCTGTTCGCGTAGCCTTGAGGTAGTCCTCGAGCCGGAAAACCGGATCGTCTGATGGATCCGCAGCTTGAGAGGTCACCGGCATGCAAGGCGGTGGCTGGGGAGTGGCGCAACCCGCGGCCCCAACCAGGAGCAGAAGCGTGATGGAGGCGGCTATCGTACTGGAAGAGGGGTGACCGGTCATGAATGGGTCACTGCGGGGACGTCTGCGGCATGGCTTCGAACGCCCGGCGCGATTCTTGCACGAACGCATGCATTCGTTGTGGATCCTTGTAGCCAGCCTTTCCCTCCACTTCCACGCCCGAAGAGACATCCACCGCCATGGGCTGCACGACACGGATGGCATCGGCGACATTTTCCGGTCTCAGCCCCCCCGCCAGGATGATACCGGGCCACCCGTCGAGTTCTCCGCCCTCCCGGGCAGCAGCCACCCAGTCCCAATGAAAGGCCTTACCCGTTCCCCCCTCCAGCATTTTATCGTAGGTGTCCAGCACGATACCGTCCGGCGGCGGACCGCTATCCTCGATCAGGGGCCTGACCTCCCGGGCAAAGTCCTTACCCCGGACAGGAATCACATGAAGCTGACTCATGTTTCGACTGCGAAGCTTCTCGCGCACATCTTGAGATGTGGCCCCATAAAGCTGGAGATGATTGACCCGATGACCTGCCAGAAAGTCGAGGAGATCCTCGGGCAGCTCTCCGTCATCCGGCCGCACAAGAGCCACGGAAGTCACCCCCGATGGGATCTCTTCGAGAATGGCCTCCGCTTGTTCGACCGATATCTTCCGCGGTCCGCTCACGAAATTCAGACCGATGGCGTCGGCGCCCGCTTCGGCGGCGGCCCGGACATCCCCAGATCGCGTGATTCCACAAATCTTGATTCGCAAGCGTTGGCCTCGCCTTGATCCTTTTGAGGGAACAGCGAAATTCTAGGAATCCCTCCGTTGATGGTCAACGCATCACACAAAGGGTTGACCCCGCCGTGGATATCAATCTAAACTGGAGCTTTATCCTGCGAACCTGCTGTTCGGCCAAACAGGTTCGGCAATCGGGTCGGATTCAATACATCCAAGGAAAACAGGACGACCGATGCGAACGCGAACTTTGATCTACGCCCTCTTGGGTCTGCTGTCGGCAAGCTGCCTGACCGGATGCGGTGGCGGTGGCGGCGACATCTACAGCAACGCGCGGGACGAATTCGGTCGCATCTACTACATCGATGGTGCAGGCAACTGGGGCTTCGGTGTCGGTTCCGTGGAACAGGGTTTGCGGCAGGCCGGTTTTCGCGGCAACGTGATCAATTATCGCTGGTCACCGACGTTCAACCCCGCCCTGGATCAGACGGTGGGACGCCCCGTCGCCCGCTCAAAGGGCAAAGAACTCGGTGAGCAGATCACCGCCTATTTGAATCGTTACCCCGATGCCGAAGTGAATCTCATTGCGCTGTCGGCGGGGACGGGTGTGGCCGTCTGGGCGTGCGAGGCGGTGCGGCCGCCCGCCAAGGTTTCCAGCATCATCCTCCTGGGTTCGAGCCTTTCCTCCAATTACGATATGCGTCGTGCCATGACGAACATCGAGGACGGCGTCTACGTGTATCATTCCCGTCAGGACATGATCCTCCAGGGGCCGGTCCGCACGCTCGGAACGATCGACGGCAAAGTCGGTGTCGAACCGGCGGGGATCGTCGGATTGCGTGGTGGCGAGCGCATTCACAACACTCCCTGGTCCCCCAAGTACGAGCGGTACGGCTGGACCGGGGCTCATACCGACGCCACCAGCAGCGCTTTCGTACGCCACGTCCTGTCCAAGCATCTGATGAGTGCCGCCTCCGGCAGTGTTGCCCCGGCAATTTCGTGGAGTGCCGAGACATTCATCCTCGTGGCCGCGGATACTCGATAATCCATCACTCGTCAGCCGCTCCTCCCCGACATCATTTGAATGCCCACGTCCCGCCGACATCCGCGAATCGAAGCGGATTCGTCGAGAGTGGTCGCACTCCATTCTGACGGCTTACAATTGCGAAACGGATGATGGGTGTCGGAAAGTGATGTCCCCGGTATTGCCAATATGGAAAGGTGAGAGCGATGTCGCAAACGGAAATGGAAGCGGAGGCGGGAACTCAGGAAGAGCAACAGCATACCCCGGCCACCGGACGCGTGTTCGTGACTGGGGCAAGTGGGTTCGTCGGCCGCTACACAGTCCGGCAGTTGATTCTGCAGGGTTATGAGCCGGTCTGCGTGGTCCGATCCAAAGATAAGCTGAGTGCCAGGTTGCCTGAAAACCTGCGGGGGCAGGTACACGCCTTCGAGGGAGAACTGGACGAGCGCGATGTGCTGGATCGCGCGACGGAAAACTGTGTGGCGGCGGTGCATCTCGTCGGCATCATTGAAGAAAATCGACTCACGGGGCAGACCTTTCCCCGCATACACACTGAATTCACGCGGGCAGTGGTCGCATCCTGCCGCAAGGCGGGAATTCAACGCTACGCGCACATGTCGGCTCTGGGTTCACGTCCGGAGGCACCAAGCGTGTACCATCGCACCAAGTGGGAAGCCGAGGAGATCGTCCGCGACAGCGGTCTCGACTGGACCATCTTCCGCCCAAGTATCATTCACGGACCGGACGGCGACTTTATGGAGATGATGAAGTATTTCTCGACGTCGCTGATGCAGCCGGTGATGCCTTATTTTGGCGCGGGGGAGAATCAACTCCAGCCCGTTGACGTCCGGGATGTGGCCACCTGTTTCGCAAAGTGCCTGAGCATGCCGGAAACGATAGGTCAGATCTACGATATGGGCGGCCCGGAGCGCTTCACCTGGAAAGCGCTCTACGACGTCTGCTCACTGTCGATCACCGGTCGGAAGCGTGTGAAGGTATCCGTCCCCGTACCTGTGGCCAAGTTCCTGGCCAAGGCGGTGATGCCGGTCGCGCCGTCGATCCTCGTACCGTACAAATTCAATGAGGGCCAGGTACTCATGAGCCAGGAGGACAGCATCTGTGAGACAGGGCCGGTCGAGAAGACCTTCGGCATCCAACTGCGCGACTTCCGAGAAGAGTTGAATAACTACGCCGAGCGGATCGAATAGCGCTTTCCCGCGTGCTTTTCGATCAGAATCTACCCAACGAAGTGACCAGGGCAATCGTATTGTAGAGTCCGTGGATCACGATGGCGGGAATCAGCGAAACCATTCCCCTGTGGAAACGGGGTGGACGCTTCTCGCGGATTGTCGTGGTCCAGACTTCCGCCAGGGTTCGCACAGCAACGGCGGTGCACCCGACATGCAGGATTACACAGACCGTCCAGCGATACGCGATGAGACTGATCGAGGGGTTGGGAATGTAGATGGTCAGGTAGATCAGATTCTCGATGGCGGAGAAGAGGAACGCCGTACCCAGCGCCGCCACGTAAAGCTGCTCGATTCTCTGGAAGAGGTAGGGGCGCGTCTCGATCACCAGCCAGGCAAGAGCGATCTTGAGCACCTCTTCCACGGTCGGACCGATAATGGCCACCTGAAAGAGGCCCGCCCCGCCGACGCTCCCCCGCGTCCAGCCGTCGATCATCGCCCCCACGATAGCGAACGGGCCGCCCACGAGCAGCAAACCCAGGGCAACGAACCATCCCGTGGATGGATGAATGCCCGTCAATTTCGAATTCAACCACGACTGGTAGCCACTCACGTCTTTGGGGCTGGGACGATACAGGTCAATTTTGCCGCATTCCGGGCAGGGCCGCCCCACCGTCAGTCCGCGCAGATTGTACCCGCAGTGGCTGCAGCTCCAGTCCTGATCGATGATTTCGGACTCCCGACCGGGAAGAATATCCGGCTCATCCCAGACGCTCTGTCCTGATGCGAGAAAGTGATCCCGCTCCGATTGGCGAGACTGTTCGATGATCCGGGCTGCTTTTTCTTCCGTGGGATCCGGGTGCGCCGCCTTCCCGTGCAGGTGGGGTTCGTGATGGATCGATGGGTCATGATCGGATTTCGCCATCAATTCCAACCCCGCGGCGACTTTTCATCGTCCCATGCCGTCAATCAGGCAGGTCCCGACGTCGCACGAATGACCGCCGTGCCGAAGGCGAAGACCTCCACGCTTACGGCGGGGTTACGGCGTGAAGAACTGCTGATGTTCGACGTCTGGTAGCGCACGTTCCACACCTCGGTTGCCCCCATCTGCCTCGCGGCTTCGAGCATACGCAGACAGGCTTCGCGACGAGCACGCTCGATGAGACGTTCGTAGGCGTAGACCTCGCCCCCGATGATACTTCTCAGTGTGGCCGCGAACGACTTGAAGAAGTCCGTGGCCATCACCGCCTCTCCCGTGACCAGGAAGGAGCCACGAGCTGTTTCCGGATGCGCGACACGTTTGCAGTTGGAAACGACGATAGCGGTCATGCCCGCTTCACGCTCCCTGATACTCTTGAAATGTGCGTGTTCGCGGAACCGGCCGACCAGAAAACCAAGAACGATCAGGAAGCCGAATACAAAGAGGTTGATGATGAGATCAGCCATGCGCACCGACCTCCACTACGACGGCGGTGCCGTATGCATAGAGTTCCGCCGCCCCCTGCGTCACGGCGCTGGTCGTGAAGCGGACATTGACGACGGCATTGGCCCCGAGCTGTTGGGCCTGGCTCATCATGCGTTCCATGGCCTGGCGTCGAGCCTCCGTGAGCAATTCGGTGTACCCCTTCAGCTCGCCGCCGACGAGGTTTTTCAGACCGGCCATGAAGTCGCGCCCGGCGTGCTTGGCGCGGATGGTGTTGCCCTGGACAAGGCCTTTGACTTCGAGAATGCGATAGCCCGGAATCGTTTCGGTATTGACGAGTATCATGACGTTCCCCTTGATTCATGACAACCAGCCACGTGATTATGCTGTAGCCCATGGCAGAGTGTCAATACGCCCTTCATCGTGAGGCTGAAGAGCGCCTAAAAAAAGACCCCACCGAGCAGGCCCGGCGGGGTGTATCAAGATTTTGTGAAGTTTCGAGTGACGTCAGACTTCTTTGGAGTCGATCCACTTCATCATCTTGCGGAGTTTGCGGCCGACCTGTTCAATGGGGTGGTTGTAGTCCTTCTTGTACAGAGCGTTGAACGTTGGACGCCCGGCCTGGCTCTCCAGGATCCATTCCTTGGCGAACTGACCATCGACGATCTCGGCGAGGATCTTTCGCATCTCGGCGCGGGATTCATCATTGATCACGCGCGGACCGCGCGTCAGGTCACCGTACTCGGCGGTATTGCTCACGCTGTACCGCATGTAGCTCAAGCCACCCTGGTAGAAGAGATCCACGATCAGCTTGAGTTCGTGCAAGCACTCGAAGAAGCAGATCTCCGGAGGATAGCCGGCTTCGACCAGCGTATCGAAGGCATCCTTGATGAGTTGTGTCACTCCTCCGCACAGCACCACCTGCTCGCCGAATAGATCGGTCTCCGTCTCGTCCTTGAAAGTGGTCTCCAGGATACCGGCACGGCCGCCGCCGATCCCGGCGCCCCATGCCAGCGCCGTCTTGAGCGCGTTCCCGGAAGGATTGCGTTCCACAGCCACGAGACAGGGCACGCCGCCACCCTTTTCAAACTCGCTGCGAAGAAGATGACCCGGACCCTTAGGCGCGATCATGACCACGTCCACACCTTCGGGAGGATCGATCTGTCCGAAGTGAATATTGAACCCATGAGTGAAACCAAGCGTCTTGCCGGGCTTGAGTTGATCCTGAATCCCCGCGCGGTAGACGCTTGCCTGGGCTTCGTCGGGCAGCGTCATGATGAGCAGATCGCAGGCTTCGGTCGCCTCCGCCGTGCTCATGGGTTTGAAGTTGTGCTCAACCGCCAGCTTATAATTCGGCGTGTTCGCCAACTCGGCTACCACGACGTCGACGCCGCTGTCACGCAGATTCTGCGCGTGCGCGTGACCCTGGCTGCCGTAGCCGAGGACACCGACCTTCTTGCCGTTCAGGCCGGAGAGATCCGCTTCGTTTTCATAGTAGATTTTAACTTCCATAGCATCCCGTTCCTTTCCTGTGCCTACGGCCGTCTCTTCCCGGTACGGCGTGGATCGTTCGTGTCTCCGCAATAATCCAAAGACCCGACAGTCTAGCAAACCGCTCTGTGAACGCAAGTCGCGGTGAGCGAATGCCCAATTTGCTTAGCGGCGGCGACAATCCCTCATACCGACTTCCTCACCCACCCGCCTCGGCCGACCGGCCGGAGAGGGTCTTCTGCAATAGCACGAACAGCAGCAGCAGCCCCGCCAGAACTGTCTTGTTCAGGCCCGCCCCAACGCTTTCAAAGGTCATGATCTGGTAGATCACGCCGATGATCAGGACCCCCATCAACGTGCCCGTGACGGAGCCGACGCCTCCGGTCAGCAGCGTGCCTCCGATCACGACGGCGGCGATGGCTTCGAGCTCCATGGCTACGCCCTCGATGTGGCTGCCGCTCGGCTGAATCAACGTCAGCACGATGCCTCCGAGCGCGGAACAGAAACCACTCAGGGCATAGATCATGACCCGCAGACGGCCCATCGGCAGCCCCATGAGCAGAGACGCCTCCTCGCTGCCACCCAGGGCGTAGACATTGCGGCCGAAGGAGGTCTGCCGACCCAGGAATGCTCCGAGGATCACGACGGCCAGAAAGATGAACGCGGGGAATTGAAAGGGGTACGCCCCTACTTCACTCAGGCGTTGAAGACCCTCGTGCTGAATCGTGATCGGTTCTTCGTGGATGAGGTATCCCAAGCCGCGCGCGAAGAACATCCCGGCCAGTGTAATGATAAAGGGCTTGATCCCCGTGAGATGAATCATCCCGCCCATTCCCGCGCCGATGAATGTGCCGAGAGATAGCGTCAACGCCATGGCGGCGAAAAGCGGCCAGCCCGACTTCATCAGCAGAACTCCGAGCACCACACTGCTGAGGCTCATGATCGCGCCGACCGACAGATCGATTCCCCCGGAGAGAATGACGAAGGTCATGCCGATCGCCAGGATGCCCAGCACGGCATTGTCATAGAAGAGACCGAAGATCACATCGGCCGAGAAGAAGACCGGGTAGCGCAGTGATGCGGCACCGTAGAGCAGTACCAAGGCCAGCAGGCTCGCCAGCAGCGGCAGGTGTCGTCGGTGCAGACGGATCATGCGGGCACCGCCTTGGGGCGTATCCAGTGTCCCACGCGCTGGGCGATACGGGGAGACTGCATGGCGCAGACCACGACGGCAATGATCGCTTTGAAGATCAGCGACTGATCGTCCTGGACACCGTGCATCTGGAGCGTGATCGTCAGCGTCTGCATGACAATCGCCCCGAGCATGGAACCAAGCAGGAGCGGCCGCCCGCCCATCAGGCTCGTCCCGCCGAGCACAACCGCCAGGATGGCATCGAGTTCGAGATAGAGTCCGCACTTGGCGACATCAGCCTGGGCGATGTCCGCTGTCGCGATGATTCCCGCCCAGCCGGCACAGATGCCGCTGATGATGTAGACGGCCATGCGGATCGCATGCACGCGCAGTCCGCAGAGCCGGGCCGCGCGCGGATTCGCGCCGACCGCTTCGATATACATGCCGAGAACAGTCTTGCGCAGCAGTGTCGCCACAACGACGAACGCGGTAATGGCGATGAAGATCGGTACCGGAATTCCGAGTAGATCGCCGCTGCCGAGAAACTCATATCCCGGCGCGTTGAAGCTTGGCTTCTGGCTGTCGGTGAGCAACTGGGCCAGGCCCCGACCGGCGACCAGGGTGATGAGCGTCGCCACGATGGGCTGCAGGCCGACAAACGTGACGAACACCCCGTTCCACGCCCCCACGAGGAGACCGGCGAGGAGGCCCAACGCGACGGCCGTGGCGGCCGAGCCTCCATGATCCACGATCACGATGGCAGACACCGCTCCCGCCAGAGCCATGACGGAGCCGACCGACAGGTCGATGCCCGCCGTCGCAATCACCAGCGTCATGCCGATAGCGAGCAACGCGACCGGCGCCACCTGATCCAGGATCAATTCCGCCGCCCGGCCCGGAGCAAAGTTATCCGTGAATAGTACGTTGAACAAGAACAGGCCGCCGAGAATCACCACCAACCAGGTGTATTGATGGCGAAGCATGCGCAGAAGCGGGTTGTCGCGCGCGGAGAGATTGCCGGCCATGTCACTCATGCATCATCCTCCGACGCGATGGCCTGCATCAAGGCGTTCTCGTTGATGTCCTTCCCCGTCAGATCACCCACATGCTTCCGATCACGAAGCACCATTACGCGGTCGCATCGGCGAACGACTTCCTCCAACTCGGAAGAGATGAAGATCACCGCCATACCTTTCCGGGCAAGCTCGGCCGTCAGTCTTTCAATCTCCTCCTTGGCTCCGATGTCGATTCCACGCGTAGGTTCGTCCAGAATCAGCACGCTCGGTGACATGGCCAGCCACCGGGCAAGGATGACCTTCTGCTGATTCCCGCCACTGAGATTGCGGACAGGCTGATCGAGATGTGGCGTGGCGATCTCAAGTTGTTTGACGAATCTGCCGGCCAGTTCCTGATGTCGAGCCCTCGAAACAATGCCCCATCGGCTCATCGTACGTTGTACGGCAAGGGCGATGTTTTCACGCACGGACATCTCCGGAATGATGCCATCCGCCTTGCGATCCTCCGGGGCCATGGCGATACCGAGTGCAATAGCGTCCCGCGGCTTTCGGACGGAGACGGGCTTACCGTCCATCTCCATTCTGCCTTCCGTGGCCCGATCGGCACCGAAGATCAGTCGGGCGCACTCCGTTCGTCCCGAGCCAAGCAGACCGGCCAGCCCCAGGACTTCTCCTTCGTCGAGTTCGATGTCGAGCGGCTCGAGTACACCCCGGCGCCCGATTCCCCTGGCGGAAAGTACCGGCCGCCGCGAGGAGGCTTCGGAGGATGCTGATGAGGACTGTCCTGCGCGGGGAGAATCTTCCGGCGAGCGTCCGAGCATGTGGCCGACGAGTTCCAGCCGCGGGAGGGTGGCGGTGTCGTAGGTGCCGACACGCGCGCCGTTGCGCAGAATCGTGATCCGGTCCGAGATGCGGTAGACCTGGTCGAGGAAGTGCGTCACGAACACCATGCCCACGCCACGCTCCCGGAGACGACGCATGATCTTAAACAAGACGTCCGTCTCATGGCGGTCGAGGCTGGAGGTCGGTTCATCGAGGATCAGCAATCGCGCGTCGGTATCCACGGCGCGAGCGATGCTGACCATCTGCTGTACCGCCACCGAGTAACGTCCGAGCGTTTCGCTCACATCGATAGTCAAATCGAAGGCCGACAGAAGGTCTTTCGCGCGGCGGCGCATCGCTCTCCAGTCGATCCCATACCAGCATCGCGGCATCCGGCCGAGGTAGAGGTTCTCCGCCACCGAGAGCGACGGGACGAGGTTCACTTCCTGGTAGATCGTGCTGATGCCCTGGGACTGGGCGTCGGCGGGCGACGCGGCGTGAAACGGCTTGCCCTCGAAGTGAATCTCTCCCCCATCGCGCGCGTGCACACCGGTCAGCACCTTGATCAGCGTGGACTTGCCGGCGCCGTTTTCGCCGAGGAGCGCGTGGACCTCCCCCGCCCGCACGTCGAAGTCGACCGATCGTAGCGCATGCACACCGGGAAAGCGTTTGTCCAGGGCGCGGCAGGTGAGGATGGGGTCAGTATTCGCGGGAATCGATCACCTCCGCGGCCATCGATTGATCGTAGAGCTTGTCTTCGTTCTTGATGTACTTGGGCACATCCTGGCCGGCCAGCACTTTCTCGATCGTGTCAAAGAGGATCGGGCCGAAGAGCGGATTGCATTCGACGGTGGCGTTGAGCTTTCCCTCGACCATGGCCTCGAACGCGCCTTTCACACCGTCGATGGAGATGACGATGACCTCCTCGCCGGGTTTCATACCGGCCTCTTCCAGCGCAAGGATGGCCCCTAGAGCCATGTCGTCATTGTGAGCGTAGACGGCATCGATGTTCTCGCCTTCTGCCTGAATAATGGCTTCCATGACTTCCTTGCCCTTGCTCTTGCTGAAGTCGGCGGACTGGCTGTTGATGATCTGCAGCTCGGGATAGTCGGCAATCCCCTCCGCGAAGCCTCTTTCGCGATCGACTGCCGGAGCCGCTCCGGTCGTGCCTTTGAGCTCGATGATGCTGCCTTTGCCATCCAGTTCTTCCGCCAGCCACTGGGCGGCCATTCTGCCCTCCTCCACGAAGTCGCTGGCAATCAGCGTGGTGTAGAGAGTATCGTCCTCGACGTCGATCCCGCGATCCACCAGGATGACGGGGATCCCCGCTTTCCTGACCTCCTTGAGGACCGGCTCCCACCCGGCTTCCACCACCGGGGCAAGCACAATCACGTCGACACGCTGCTTGACGTAGGAACGAATGGCACGAATCTGATTGGCCTGCTTCTGCTGAGCGAGGTTGAGCTGGAGCTTGGCGCCGCGCTTCTCCGCTTCCTTTTCGATCGAGGCCGTCTCCGCCGTCCGCCAGGAACTCTCCGCCCCGACTTGAGAGAACCCGACCACGACTTGATCCGCAGAGCCGTCCTGCTGATTGCATCCGACACACAGGAAGAGTCCTGCCAGCGTTGTCGACATGAACATCTGCACGTTCGATCGGTCTTTCATCGCGCACCTCGCCGGTCCCATGCCGAAGTGAAACCCAGCCACCGAACCTCAAGCATCGGCACAAATTCGAGGGGTTAGCGTAAGGTGTGCCAAGGCCTCTTTCAAGTCGGCAACGCGCTTGCCTGCCATGTGTATTACCTTAGAATCGACGCCCGTTCCTTCCAGCCGCGCATGGTGGTGGCGGCGGATTGATCCATTCTGATTCATCCTGTTCATCGAGGGACATCAGCCCATGGCTCGAAAACGCAAGCCCCGTCTCACCGCGCGCACGGCTGACAAGTACGTTCTGTATACGGATGCGGTCCAAACCCCCGAAGCCGAAGTCACCTTCTTTGATCGCCTCTACCAGAAGCTCAATGGTCAGCGGCCCATCCGAATGCGCGAGGATTTCTGTGGGACGGCGGCGATCTGCTGTCAGTGGGTGCACGTCGGCAAGGACAACATTGCCACGGGCGTGGATCTCGATCCGGAGCCGCTGGGCTGGTCGCGCGACCACTACCTCTCCATTCTCCCGGCGCAGAGCGCGAGAAGGGTTCATCTTCGACAGGCGGACGTCCTGCGCGTGCGGACCGATCCGCAGGATGTCATCCTCGCCCTCAATTTCTCGTATTGCATCTTCAAGCAGCGGAGCGTGATGCTGAAGTACTTCAAGCGGGTCCACAAGTCCCTGACCAAGGGCGGCGTGTTCATCCTGGATATCTACGGTGGCCCGGAAGCGCAGACCCTCGTCGAGGAAGAAACGGCATTCAAGAACTACACGTACGTTTGGGATCAGGCCAGGTATAACCCGATCACCGCCGAGGCCTTGAATCACATCCACTTCCGCTTTCGCGACGGAAGCACGATGAAAAAGGCGTTCACCTACGATTGGCGGCTCTGGACCGTACCCGAACTCCTGGACCTGTTGGAGGAGGCCGGGTTTCGGCAGGGTCGCTGCTACTGGGAGGATGCCGACAAGAAGGGGGAAGGTACGGGCGTTTACCGCTATCGCAAGAGTGCCGACGCCGAGGAAGGGTGGGTCGCATACGTCGTGGGGATCAAGTAGCGGATGCCTTCCCGATTCGCCTTCGCCCGCGAAACAGCGGCAAGGGTCATGCCGGCTTGCGCATGGTCAGGGCGTTGGCCACCCAGGCAAACGCGAACATCCCGATCAGGAAGAGGCTGATAAACGGGGTGGCCGCTTCGCCGCGGCCGATGGCCATCAGCGATAATGCGAGACCCCCCAAAGCGCACAGCCCGAGCGTGTACAACATGAGGATGGTTCTCGCGCTGCCTTTCGGGCGGCTGAAGGTACCCGCCACGGGGATGATGATCAGTAGTAAGAACACGCCAACTGCGTAAAGAATGGTCTGCCCTGTCAGGATCCCGCCCGCGAAGGAGAGGATCGCCAGAAGCAGCGTGCCCCCGACAAAATTCGAGGCGCGCAGATCATCATCGTCCAGCAGGTATTTCCCATAGGCATTGAGCCGAAGCAACAGATTGGACAACGCCGGCGAGGTCCAGCTCAGGTAAACGAACAGCACGTAGAGAATGAGCAGTGGTGTAATCCACACGGCATGTTCCGGGTTTCGGCTCTGGAGATTACCCAGGAACCGATAGCCGAAATACAACCCGATGATGATGCCCCACTGCATGGCTCCACTTAGCCGGCTCATCCACAGGAAGTACGCCAGCATCACCCGAAAGATCGGATTCTTCGCCCGCAGCGCGTTCAGCATGCCCTGCTTGGCATGTTCATTATTGGGATTGATGCGCAGGGCTTCCCGGAAATGCTCCGCCGCCTTGTGGGGCTGGTTCTGGTGAAGGTGGGACCATCCCTGGTTGGAGTGGGTCCAGGAGTTATCCGGGTCGCGCTGCAACGCGCCCTGGATGACGCGCGTGGCCTCATCCTTCCGGCCGAGCTGGGTCAGTGCCATGGCCTTGAGGTTGGTGCACTGCTCATGTTCCGGATCGAGTTCGAGCCCGCCCTCGGCGGCCTGGAGGGCTTCGCGGTATTCACGCCGGGCCATGTGCGCGCTGGCCATCAGGCTTCGATACTCCGCATTCTCCGGGTCCAGCTGGACGGCCTCTCGGATGGCATGCTGGGCCAGTTGAATCTTCTTCCGGTTGAGATGGACAATCGCGAGACAGTAATGCACATAAGGCTCATCGGGAGCGAGGCCGACGGCGTTCTGGGCGGTGCTGACGGCTTCATCATGGCGATCGAGCGCGCTCAGCGTCAGGGCCAGCAGGCTGATTACCCCTGGATGTTCCGGCACTTCCGCCAACGCCTTGCGGCACTCGGTCTCGGCCAGATCGTAACGATCCTGGGCATAGAGCATCTCCGCCCGGGCAAAATGCGCACTCATTCGTCACTCCCTGAACTGCGTGAAGTCCCCTTGATGTTCAGATATGCCAGGACGTCGTCGTATAGGCCCCCTTCGTTGGCGTACAGCGCGTGATTTCTGGCGGTACCGAACCAGTCCTTCGTGGTTGGGCGATGCTTCTTCGCCGCACTGAGCAGATCGCGCGTCGTGAGGGGCTCCGGCACGCCGGACTTCATGGCGGCGGCGAGTTTCAACTCGATGGCCTGATCCACCACCAGTTTGAGGTCCGCGCCGGAGAAGCCGTCTGTCTTCTTCGAGAGCTGGTCGAAATTGATTTCGACGGTCGGTTTGTCGCTCAGAAGAATCTTGAGGATTTCCTGCCGTGCCGGCCCATCCGGCGGCGGAATGAAAATGATCCGGTCAAAACGCCCCGGGCGGCGGAACGCGCTGTCGAGATGCCACGGCGCGTTCGTCGCGGCCAGGATCAGCAAGCCTTCATTGTTCGTCTCGTAACCGTCGAGTTCGGCAAGGAACTGATTGATCACCTGCCGGGCGGCGCTCTGGCGAAAGTCACTGCGCTTGGCGGCCAGGGCATCGACCTCATCGAAGAAGAGGACGCAGGGCGTGTGCGACCGTGCCTGCTGGAAAATGCCGTGCAGTTTCTGCTCGCTCTGCCCGATCCACATGTCGAGCACGTCGCTGATGCCGATCGACAGAAAGTTGGCTTCGACCTGCCCCGCCGTCGCCCGGGCCAAATGCGTCTTGCCGCATCCGGGAGGCCCGTAGAGCAAAATTCCGCCGCCGATTTTCTTGCCGTACGCCTTGTAGATGTCGGGATGGGTAAGCGGATGAATGATCTTCATCCGGATCTCTTCCTTCACCGGCTCCATGCCCCCGACGTCGTCGAAATTGATCGAGGGGCGCTCCAACTCCGTCGGCAGTTCGTCATCGCCCTCGTTCAGGCTTCCACGAACCTTACCGTCCACCACTTCCGACTGCGATTGGGGTTCGGCTTCAATACCAAGTGTGTCTTCGAGGTCAGCATCTCGCAGATCGGGATCGAGTTGAATCGCTTCCTTGTAGTGTCGCACCGCGCGATCCACGTCCCCCGCCGCGAGCATGAGACGACAGTGCAGCAGGTACGCCGCCGGGGGCGTATCGCGCCGGGCCATCATCTCCTCGACGATGACCAGCGCGTGACTCTGCTTGCCCTGCGCGTAGTACGCCCTGGCGAGCCCGATCTTGAGTTCATCGTCATTGGGGGCGTACTTGAGGGCCGCCTGCATCTGCTCGGCGGCCTCCGCCGCCCGACCGAGACGCAGCAGGGTATCGGCCAGGTGCTTTCGTAGCGGCACGTTCTCCGGCGAGACTGCCAGGGCCGCCTTCAGCGCTTCGATCTGTTCGTGTGTCGGATCCATGCCTGTCCCCATCACCGCCTTGGTACGCCGTGCGGTCGCCCGCGAAAAGAGGAGATGATACCATACCTGCGTGTGATCAGAAACGGGTTCGATGGCCATTCTGGAGCCGGAAAGAGGTGTGAAATGAGCACGAAACGTCTCGTTGAGTTGTGCGGTTGGATGTCGATATTCGTGTTCGCAACCGGGCTCCCCGCCGAATCGGCAGAGATCACCACGGCATCGCTCCTCGGCGAGATGCTCGATCTCGATCGCCTCACGCGTTTTCCTGACCCTCCCTACACGACGCGTCAATTCTCGAGTTACGATCGCAAGTCCATCGCCCCGGACAAGGACGGCTGGTTCGCCAATGAGGACCGAGGGCACTTCCTCCGCACCGAAAATAACGGTGACAGGACCGAGTACGTGATGATGGACGCGGACGGCCCCGGAGCGATCGTGCGCATCTGGTCCGCCAATCCCTCGGGCACGCTGCGTATCTATCTCGACCGCAATCCCGCGCCGGTACTCGAAGCGAACATGGGCGATCTCCTGGAAGGCCAGATTGAGGGCTTTCCCGTGCCGATCGCCGGTCGCCGCGCGGCCGGGCTGAATCTTTACTTTCCCTTCCCTTACGCGCGGCACTGCAAGGTCACCAGTGACAACGACGGCTTCTACTACCATGTGAACTACCGTACGTACCCGGAAGGCACCGGGGTCACGACGTACCAGCCTGGTGAGCTTCAACGCCATGCTGCGGCGATCGCCCGGCTGGCCCGGGAGATGGCGTCACCTCGACGAGCCGAGGCACCTGCGGAGCAGGCAGACACGACGGCCTTTGAGTCGGAACTGAAAGCGGGAGAGTCATTCACCATTATCGAGAAGGAAGGGCCGGGTGTCTTGACCTCCCTCACCGTGCGCATTCATTCCAAGGATTCAGTGGCTGCAGCGCGACATATCGTCGTGCGCATGACGTTCGACGGCGAGCAGACGGTCGAATGCCCGCTGGGCGATTTCTTCGGAAGCGCTCCCGGGCTCGGACCATACGCTTCGCTGCCCCTGGGTATCACGGACGACGCGCCCGTGGAGCTGTGGTCGCACTGGCGCATGCCGTTCCGCAAAGATGTCCGCATTGAGTTCCGTTGTCTCCACGACCCCGGTGCGCGTATCGAAGGCCGCTACACGCGTGACGCATATACGTGGTCGGAACGGAGCCTTCTCTTCCACGCCGGCTGGCGCACGCAGCGCGATTTGCCCAACCGACCGTTCGTGGATTGGCCTCACCTCGAGTGCAAGGGCAAGGGGCGCTTCGTCGGCGGTGCGCTGTACTACATCAATCCGGTCAAGATGTGGTGGGGAGAGGGCGACGAGAAGATCTACGTGGACGGCGAGAAGTTCCCCTCCCACTTCGGGACGGGCACGGAGGATTACTACGGCTACGCCTGGGGCAGCCCCGAACTGTTCTCTCATGCATATCACAACCAGACGCAGTGCGACGGCCCCGCCTGTTACGGCAACGTGTCGGTCAACCGGTTCCATATTCTCGACGACATCCCGTTCACGGAGTCGTTCAAGTTCGATGTGGAGAACTGGCACTGGACCGAGCCGGTCAGCGTCACCCGCGCCGCCGTGAGCTACTGGTACGCGCGGCCCGGCGGAAGCGACTTCTTCAAGCCCATCACCCCTGAGGAGGCCCGAGTGGTGGAGGTTCCTCCGTTCGGAACACCCGGCGTGATTGAAGGGGAAGACATGCTGATCCTGCACCGCGATGGTGGATCCATGCCGCAACGGGACGACCCGCGTTACAGCGCCGAGACCTACCTGCGATGGCATCCCACCAAGATCGGCGACACCTTGAAGCTGGCGTTCCAGGTCAAGGAGCCGGGCGAAAAACGTCTCATTGTCCGCCTGGCGAGTTCGCATGACTTCGGGATCGCGCAGTTCCACTTGAACGGAAAACCGATCGGCCAGCCGATCGATGCGTTCCTCGGCGGCGGCGGACCGATGGACAAGATCACACTGGGACGTGGCCATCTGAAGAAGGGGCAGAACGAGTTGACCTTCAAGCTGGTCGGCAAGAACAATGACGCCACCGGTATCGTGTTCGGGCTGGACTATCTGCGGCTGAATGATGTGAAATAGCGTGGACTCGAACTACTCCATCGCTTCGGCGCGGAGTTCCCACTCGGCGTTGAGATCCTTCAGTTCTTGGCGAATCCGCTTCGCCTCGGCGCGGAGAGACTTCATCCGCTCCACGTCGCGGGCGATGTCAGGATCGGCAAACTGGTGCTCGACTGCACCGAGTTCCTGCTCGTGTGTCTCGATGGCGTCCTCCAGCCGCGCCAACGACCAATCGGCATAGGGGGAGGTTTTCCCGTCCTCGGCGTCGCCGCTTGCTGGCGATTTCACCTTTCGGCGCATGCCCTTTTTGGCGGCCTTCTCCGCCGCACGCCGGGCCTCGACCTCCTCGCGCTGCCGGGCTTCCTCTTCGGCCAGCTTCGCTTCGTAGGTCGACCAGTTGCCGGTCATGATTTCGTATTTCCCGCGTTCGGGCAGCACGACCAGCCGGTTGATCACACGATCCAGAAAGTAGCGATCGTGGCTGATCAGCAGAATCGCACCCTCGTAGGCGATAAGCGCCTCTTCCAGGACTTCCTTGCCGGCGATGTCGAGATGGTTGGTGGGCTCGTCGAGGATGAGCACCTGCGGATTGGCGTGAACCAGCTTGGCCAGCATGATCCGGCTGCGTTCACCGCCGGAGAGATCACCGACGCGCTTGAACACGTCGTCGCCGGTAAAGAGGAATCGCCCGAGATAGGACCGCAACGAGCGCTCCTCGTCCGCCGTGCGGTGCGGCATGAACTCGTCGAGAATCGAGTGGTTGCCCTCACCGTCCAGTTCGGCATGCTCCTGATCGTAGTAACCAACGTCGAGGTTCTCGAACAAACGCACCATGCCTTCGTCCGGCTCGGTCTGCCGCATGGCCATGCGGATCAGCGTCGTTTTGCCCACGCCATTGGGGCCGATGATGCCGACTTTCTCCCCCCGCGCGATCTCCAGGTCGAACCCGTCGAAGAGCACGACGTCGCCATAGGCCTTCTTCACCCCCTCGCACCGCAAAACCATGTCCCCGGCCCGGCGTGAGGGTTGGAAATCCAGCGCCATTTTGCGATGAAAGCCGGAGGGGGCCTCTTTGACCTGGCCGCTCTTCTCCATGCGTTCGACGCGCTTGAGGCGCCCCTTCGCCTGGCGTGACCGCGACTTGTCCGCCTTGACGCGCTCGGCATACTCCTTCTGATGCTTCAGCCACTCCTGCTGCTTCTCGAACTCACGGATCTGCGTCAACTGCCGGCGTTCCTTGGCATCGGCGAAGTCGCTGTACGAGCAGGGATAGGTTTCGATCTTCCGCTGATCCAGGTCGGCGATTTTCGTCACTACGCGATCGAGCAGATAGCGATCGTGCGAGACGATGATGGCGGCGCCGTGATAGCCCGCCAGAAACTTCTCCACGAAGCGCGTGGCGTGAATGTCAAGATGGTTGGTGGGTTCGTCCAGCAGAAGCAGATCCGCTTCCTGCAGCAGCAGCTTGGCCAAGGCCGCCCGGCACTTCTGGCCACCGGAAAGCGCGGAGATCGGCAGATCGTAGGCGTCCGGGGTGAACCCCACGCCGCCCAGGACCTCGCGCACCGTAGTCTCGTAGTTGTAGCCCCCCGCCGCTTCCAGCCGAAGGCACAACTCGTCATATTCTTCCATCAACTCGTCGACATGGTCCGCGTCGTGGTGGTCGGCAATTTCCTGGGCTACGCGCCCGACACGCTCCTCGAGCAGATGGAGATCGCTGAACGTCTCGCAGACTTCCTCGTAGACCGTCCGGTCGGAGTCGAGTTCGGGTTCCTGGGGAAGGTAGGCCACCTGCAGTCCGCGCGTCCGCGTGACCGTTCCCATGTGCGGCTTGAGATCGCCATGAATCAAATGAAAAAGGGTCGTCTTGCCCGAGCCGTTCCGCCCGACAAGGCCGACCTTTTCGCCGCGCTGGATCTGCCAGCTCAAGTCGTCCAGGACAACTTGGGCGTCAAATCCGATATGCACATTCTGCAACGTCACGATGGCCATCCGGAGATGATAAACAAGCCACCGAGTCGATGCCACCGTCGAACGCGGTATCAGCGGACCACCGGTCCTCAGTCCGCCGAATGACTGTCGATACCGGTGTCGTGACGCATGTGACCTTCGTTACCGGTCAGTTCCGACGGCTGAGCTTCGGTGGTGTTGCACGCACCGATCAAAGCCGCCGTCATCATCAGTCCACCGACCACCCATCGCGTGATTGCCTTGCGTAACATAATCGATTCTCCTTCGAGATAGACCTGAACGTGGAGTGCCGCCCGTAAAAATGAACTGATGTGCTCGGGAGATTATTCCACTCGAAACGATAGCCGCCCCCTGACACATCAAGTCTAGAAGTGCCCCGGGCGCAAGTCAAGATACCTGACTCGACAAGGCGGATGTGACGACGTGCATCGCCGCCATGCGCCGCAACATGTGGATATTATCGGGAGGCCAGAGGGGATGTCTGCAACGGGATTGCTTCGACGGAGGAAGAGGACAGGTTCCTTGCGGCGTCGAGGCGTGCCTTGGCAAAATGTTCGGACTGTTGATCGGCGATCAACCGAAGAAGATGGACCATGGATTCGGCGGGATATCCGGACTCGGCGAGGATGTGCATTCCCACGCGATCAGCCTCCCTCTCACGATTCAGGGCGGAGTGGCGTGATCCGCACCGGGGCTTGAGGCTGTCGCCGTGATGAACGTGGGCCATTTCGTGGGCGAGCACCGCCGCAAGAACCTGATCGGACGTGCCGATCCGCTCGTAGAGACCGCGCGTGATGTAGATCAGGCCGCCCGGAAGAGAGAACGCATTGATCTGATCGGACGCAAGGAGATGGTATGTCCACGCTTGTTCGCCGGACCGGTCAAGGCGGGCTCCGATACGCTCCATTCGTGCCAGCGCCACCGGGTCGCGTTCCAGCCCACCGCATCGTTCAATGAGGGCCGGCGCGGCGCGACGACCCGCCAGTGCGGCGGCTTCCGGCGTCACGGTTCCACATCGCCATTCGACTCCATGACATCCCGTGAGAACCAGCGCGAGAAGCCAGACGTATCGATGCATGCCGTTTCCCCTGGTTGGCGAGAACCAGGGGAAACATCAAATATAACCCGGAGGCGGGCAAACGGATTCCTGAAATGAGCCGTTTCGACCGGCGGGTATGCCCGATAAGTGGCTGGACGATTCTAGAAATTCACTCTCATGCGGATGCCGGCAATCAACGTATCTCTCCCGTCACGCATCGCGCCGGGATTGGTGACCAGTTGCACGTCCGGCGTGATGACCATCCAGGGGAACACCTGAATCTTGTAGTAGAGCTCGTACACGGTCTCGCGATCCGCATCCGGATTGAGTTCCTGGCGGTAGGTTTCGGAGAGAATGCCCTGCCCCACGCCGAAGGCCAGGACATCCTTGTCACGCGTGGGAATCAAGCCGGCATACTGGGCCCCCGCCGCCCAGAAATGGCTCAATCGATTGACATCGCCGTGAGCGGCGGCAAATCGACCGAACACGCCGAGCCCCTGGTCGTCGCCCGGTTCGCTGTTCTCTTTCCAAACCATCTGATCGAAGCCGAAGTAGCCTCCCACGTCGCCTGCCCGGCTCTCCATGGCACGCGTTCCCCCCAGCGTGTCGCGGTAGATGGTCTTCTCGCGCGGGTTGTACCACAGCCCGAAGCGGTAGTTTCCCTTGAGCAATTCGCCGAAGAGATAGTGCGGCAGGATGCCGAATTCATGGAACACCGCAAAGTGAGCGCGGTCGTGGAAGGCGGTGTCGAAGCCCGTTCGTCGTTTAGGGGCATCGGCATCGATGGCGGCCCCCTGGACGTAGAGCCAGTCCGTCGGCCAGGCCTTCACGTGCAACCCCAATCCGTTGATCGCCGGGATCACCGGGTTCCAACTCAAGGCCTGGTTGAGGAAGTGAACGTCCTCGCTGTTGGCATACCAGCTGACATCGTACAAGTCCTTGATCGACCAGAGACGCCCCGCGCGGACCTCGATGCGATCGTCGAGCAGCCGCTGACGCCACCACCACTTGTCCACGTAAATCGGCTCTTCGGAAAGCCCGTCGGCATTGGTCTTGAACAGCCCGCCGATCTTTTCGCGGTCGAAGTCACTGTCGTCGCCGCCATAGGTTCCCTTGAAGCGGAAGAAGAACTCGCCGCCGGGCACGAGCCCCAACTTCTCGAAGTTCAATAGAAGAGAACCGTCGTAGCTGCCCGCGAAATCATGACCATTCTTCGTCTCCAGGCCGCCGAAGGTGTTGACCATGAACTGTTGCTGGTACGTCAGCCCGAAGGTGATGCCCATGTCCTCCAGACTCGTACGAGCCCCCCCCCAGTCGCCCGTGAGTCGCTTGGTCGTCAGAATGTCATAGGCGGGAGCGGGGGCGGCATCTTCCCCCCCGGACGTCTGAGCGAGCATGGGGGGAACCAGGAACTCGACATCAGACCAGGATGCGGGCCCGACACCATGGAGTTCCTCGGCGGGGGCGAACAAGGAGGCCCCGATGATTCCCAAGACTACGAATCCTGACCCCAGGCGGAGATCGACCTTCCTCTTCGCGTCCATGTCATATCCTTTTCTGGTGTTACACGATCGTGCCAACGATGCGAGACCGGTGCCGCGCGCACCGACCTTGGAAATATTATCGGCCCATCATGCCGGTCGCTGAATGAATTCACGTCGTGTCTTGACGGAATTGAGTACGAATCGGGTGTGAGATTTCAGGAGATGAATCTCTTGCCTTTGACCCTGCAGTCGGGTGATCACCCTACGCGGGCGGGATGTGCTTCTCGAATTCCGTGGGCGCCATGGATTCGCTGTCGCGTGAGAAAGGTGTGCCGCACTCAGGGCAACGGTTTTCCGTCAGGCCGACCAGGAGATAGCCGCAGGTCTGACAGACCCACTTCGGCCGGTTCACTGCATGCACAAGTGTCCTGCTTCAGTCGGAATTGGAGAAATCCGTCATTTGGGTTACACCTATAG
>CAZUAQ010000071.1:0-23624 GCA_964618455.1 uncultured Planctomycetales bacterium
CTTGCGCACAATCTCATGATCCTCTTGCTGCTTCGAAAGGTTTTCTACAGAGCTGTTCGGGAGTCTTCTCCGGCCCGGGAATCTTTCCTGGACATCATCCGTATCAACGCCGGATCATACCCATCAGTGTACCCCAGCCCCACGAAGAGATCCAAACTCCCTCCTTGTAGAGCCCCGATCCCCCTCCTAAACTATTCCGCGTAGCGACACGACACGTGCCCACGGGAAGCAACCATGTACTGGCGGATCTCTTCGTTCCCTGAACTCGATCACCTCTCCGCCGATGAGCGGCAATTGCTGCTTCGCAGGCATGCCGGCCGGCGGTGGACGGTCAAGATCATCGCGTTCGCCATGATGGCCGGGTTCGTGCTCTCGCTCGCGGCGATGGGCATCCTTGCTGCGGTTCAGCCAGTTCCCCTCGCGCCCTATCTCATCGGGTGTACATTTCTGGCGGGCAGCGTGATCACCTATCAGGTCTCCATGATGATCATCCGCGCTCAGTTAAGGTCCGTCCTGGCGGACACCGCCCGCCGGGAGCGCCTGCCGATGTGCCTCAAGTGCGGCTACAATCTCAAAGGCATCGCCAGCACGCGCTGCCCCGAGTGCGGGTACCACTTGAGTACCCCGCCGGGCACGCTACCCCCCGAGGAGACGCCATGACCGATCATCACGAACACCCCCAGCCCACCGACGACCGGGAGTACCGCCCCGCCCGCTCCATGCATGACGACGTCGGCGAGGATGAAGACGCCCCCTGCATCTGCGCGCCCGAACCTCGCTGGCAGGCCCTCGCCGACGAGATGGAACGCGAGGCGCGGGAAAACGCACCTTCGGATAAAATGCCCGATCGCTGAGTGTGTGTTTACGCTGAGTATTCAGGCTCGCCCGCTCGGGAAAATGTCAACGTGCTTCCCCTTCGGGAGTGCTGCGATGCCCCTTCGGGATGACCGTGCCTGCCCCGCGGGCCGGTGCGCGAATCGGCCCGTGTTCCATCGAGAAGAGACGCCATGAAAATCACCCGGATCGAAACCCTCGTCTGCCACGCCCGCATGCGGAACTGGATCTTCGTCAAGGTGCTCACCGATCAGGACGGCCTTTACGGCTGGGGCGAGGCCACGCTCGAATGGCACACCCGCGCCGTCTGCGGGGCGGTCGAGGATCTCTCGCAACTGCTCATCGGCGAGGACCCCACGCGCGTCGAGCATCTCTGGCAGATGATGTACCGCCAGCACTTCTGGCACGGCAACGGCATCGTGCGCGGCACCGCCATCAGCGGCATCGACCTCGCCCTGTGGGACATCGTCGGCAAGGTGCACGGCGTCCCCTGCCACAAGCTCTGGGGCGGGCCGGTGCGCGACTTCATCCGCACGTACTGTCACCTGGGCGGCGGACGCATGGAGGATTTCTACGAGACGGATCCCGGCGACGCCAAACGCTTCGGCGAACTGGCGAGCAAGGCGGTCGAGGACGGCTTCACCGCCTTCAAGACCATGGCGGTGCCGTGGACCATGCCCATCGAAGGCTTGCGGCCGATCCGCTACGCGGAGAAGTGCGTGGCGGCGATGCGCGACGCGGTCGGCGATGACTACGACATCATGGTCGACTGCCACGCCCGGCCGTCACCGCGCATGGGTGTGCGTTTCGCCAAGGCATTGGAACCCTATGGCCTCTACTTCTTCGAGGAGCCCTGCTGGCCCGAGCACATCGACGGCATCGCCGAAGCGCAGCGTGCCGTGTCCACGCCCATCGCCACCGGTGAACGGCTCATCAGCCAGCACCAGTTCCGCGAGCTGCTCGAGAAGAACGCGTGCAGCGTGCTCCAGCCGGACATCACGCACGTCGGCGGACTGAGCGAAGCCCGGCGTGTGGCGGCGATGGCCGAGGCATATCGCGTGGCACTGGCCCCGCACAATCCGCAGGGCCCGGTCAGCACCGCCGCCTCCCTCGAGTTCGGCTTCGCCACGCCGTCCTACATCATCTGCGAATCGGTGCATCTCGACGTGCCGTGGCGTCAGGACGTGGTCAGCGAAGGCTTCACGGTTGAGACCAAGGGCCGCATCGTCAAGCCGAGCAACAAACCCGGCCTCGGCATCGAAATCGACGAGGATGAAGTGAAGAAACACCCCTTCGAGCAGGAACTCCCCCAGCGCGTCTTCTACAAGGATGGCAGCGTCGGCGACTGGTGAGCCGGTCGATGCATCTCAGAATTGCGGCGCACCTGAGCCTTATGGTGCCCCGGCCACGCGAACGGACTCTGTCGCCCACGTTGAGGTGATGCGCGTCACGTTTTTACGCGGGCATCGGTGCGACGGACGGGGGCGGCGTCTGCGGAGGCGTTTCGCCGCGCGGTCGGTCGGCGCTTTCCAGCGGCGTCTCGCCCTGCAGGTGCTCACCGAAGCGGACCAGCCGCGCCGAGTTGAACAGCACGATCGTGCTCGACACCAGGTGAAGCGCCGCCGCCAGCATCGGATTGATCAGGCCCATCGCCCCCAGCACTTCCAGGATGATGATGAACAGGATACCGAACACGAGGTTCTGCCAGATGACCCGCGCCGTCGCCCGGGAGAGCTTGATCAGGAACGGCAAGCGCCGCAGGTCGTTGTTCATCAGGGCGATCGACGCCGACTCGATGGCGACGTCGCTGCCCGCCGCGCCCATCGCCACGCTCAGATCACCCGCCGCCAGTGCCGGGGCATCGTTCACGCCGTCGCCCACCACCGCCACGCGGTGACCGGACGCCTTCAGCTCGTCCACGAGTTCCAGCTTCCGCGCCGGGAGCACCTCGGCATGAACATCCGTCGTGCCCATCTCCTCGGAGACGCGCCGCGCCACCGACCACTTGTCGCCCGTCACCATGGTCAAATTGCGGACACCGAGTTCGCGGAGTTCGTTCATCGCCTCGCGGGCTTCGTCGCGCGTGCGATCCTCCAGGCCGATCCAGCCGATCACGCCGCCGCCGCGGCTCACGTACAGCACGCTCACGCCCTCGGGCTCTTTGTAGGCGTCCTGGTTCATCGGGCTCATGTCGATGCCGCGCGATTCCAGGAATGTCCGTCGGCCCACGAGCACAGGCTCGCCGTTGACGTTTGCCGAGACACCCTGGCCGGCCACCTCTTCAAAGTCATGGGGTTCATTCAGCTTCAGTCGCGCCTTGGTCGCCACGGCGGTGAGGGCCCGGGCGTTGGGATGCTTGGACATCTGATCCGCCGAGGCCGCCGCCCGCAGCAGTTCCGTGCCTTCAATCCCGTCAAGCGGCCGCATCTGCGTGACGCTCAACTCGCCCGTGGTCAGTGTTCCGGTCTTGTCGAACATCACCGCCGTCAGGTTCCGCGCCCCTTCGAGCGTCACCACGTTCTTGACCAGGATGCCCAGCCGGGCCGCACATGACAGCGCCGCCACCATCGCCGTCGGCGTCGCCAGCACCAGCGCGCACGGGCAGGCCACCACCAGCATGGTGATCGCCCGCGTGATGCCCTCTTCCTTGCCGACCAGGAACCAGACGATCCCCGCCAGCATGATGATGGTCGGGGTGTACCAGCCGGCGTACTGATCGATGATGCGCATCAGCGGGATGCGGGTGCGCTCAGCGTCGAGGATCAGCTTCTGAACCCGGCCCAGCGTGGTATCCTCGCCCGCCTTGCTGACCCGGATCTCCAGCATGCCGGTCAGGTTCGTCGTTCCGCCAAATACCTCTTCACCCGTGCCCTTGTCGACTGGGATCGATTCGCCGGTGATGTTCGCCTGGTTGATCGTCGACTCGCCCTTGAGCACGACACCGTCGGCGGCGATGTTGTCGCCCGGGCGGACCCGGATGACATCCCCCGCCTTGAGGCGACGGGCATCGACCTGGGTTTCCGTCCCGTCCTCGGCGACCACCTGCGCCTGTGAAGGGGTCAGATGGATCAGCCCCTGGATCGAGGCCCGGGCCCCGAGCGCGGTCCGTGTTTCAATCAATGTTGAAATGACCATGAAGAAGGCGATGATGCCTGCCTCCTGGTACTTGCCGATTGCGATGGCGGCCAGAATCGCCATGGACACCAGCTCGTCCATGTGCGCCTCACCGTGCATCAGGTGCACCAGGGAGTGCCATATGAGCTTCGTCCCTAGAATAATCGCGCCCATCAGGGCGAAGGCCGCGGCATACTGCTCCGAATCAAAAACCCATTCGGCGATGAACGAGTTCGCCACGAGCAGTCCGCCCATCATCGTCCCGATGAGCAGCAGCGACGCCCGCCCGGTCTGGTTTTCAATGGAATCCTTGAGATCGTGGTGATGTCCGTGGGCCATGATATATTCCGGGTTGAATAATTAAATCGTGAATGAACAACGGCGGGTCTCACCAGTGGAGATTTCCGCAGGCCAGGTCCGGTGACACGTCGCGTACGCTCTGCATGAGGCCATCTCGGCCGTATCGCTTCGGCCCCGCGACGCGCTGGATAACGACAAGCTATCTACGACCCGCCGGGCCGCAGGGTTTGCCAACCGTCAAATTCTATAACCCCTTGGAGATGAGAACAATAGCCGGACCTCCCTCGCTTGACTCAGCCTGGCTCAAGCGAGGCCGATGCCTTGCGGCGTTCTGGGAGCTTGTTTGAATGCCGAGCGAGGCCGGCCGACTCTCGATTCGCTCAGTCGTCGCAGGTCTTGTCCGGTGGGATGTGGGCACCTGACATGCAGTTCTTGAACACGCCGAGGTCCGCGCTGTCGATGGCGTTGTTGCCGTCGAAATCGGCGCCGGCCTGGCAATCGGGGCTGGGGATCTGCCCCGCCGTCGCCATGCAGGCCTGCAGCGTGCCGAAGTCATCCATGTCCACGTCGCCGTCGGTGTCGAGGTCGGGACCGACGGTGGTGACAATGAGATTGACGCCGACGTCCTGCGGGCTGTTGGGAATCGCGCCGGCATCGACGGTGAGGGTCGCCGCATGACCGGTCAGCGTCGGGGCCAGCCCCGGGCCGAAGTCATCGTAGTTCACGGCAATGACGTCGCCCGGCGCACCGGCATCGATGCAACCCTGGTCCGGCGAGACGCTCGGGCCGGGATCGCTCACCGCAATCGAGTAACACATCGTGTCCACGCCGATATTCCGTACCGTGAAGTTCTGCGCTGCCGGCGTCTCACTCACGAACACCGTGTTCTCGAGACTCGACGGTTCGACCAGCAGCACCGGACCTGAAGGCGGCACGAGGTTAATGGTTCGCGTGAGATCCGCCTCGTTCATGGCGGCATCGTAGACGGTGATGGTCGCTTCGTATTCCCCGTAGTCCAACCCCGTGGCATCGAAGACCATATTCAGCGCGCCGGACGTGTCGAGCGCGGGCCAGACCGAAGACGCGGGATCTTTCGGCGCGGGATTGAACAGCGTGAAGACTTCCGGCACGGCATCGGGCGAGGCGGTCGGCACCATTGCCACCTCCGCCTTGATCACGCCCACGTCGTCATGCGCGCCGTAGATCGTCAGATCGACGGCCTCGGAAACGACGATCTGCTGCCCCGGCGTCCAGGATACGTCCGTCAGGCTCGGCGGATTGAGCTCGGTATACACGGCGCCGTCGGTGCCGTGGTTGTTCGGGAAGTCATCGCTGCGGACCGCCATGACATGGTCACCCTTGACCGTGATGTAACGCGGGTCGAACGTGCCGAGCGTACCGTTCGCATCGGCATAGGCCAGGTGACGCACGAAGAGCGGATCGTAGCGCATCGCCAGTGTACACGTTGCATCGACGGCGACACTGTCCCGACCGGCGGCGATGAGGTGCATGTAAGGATTCGGATGTCTGAACGGCGTGCCGTTGGGACCGTTGGTGATGCCGACGAGGCCATCGACGACCGCGAAGTCCTGTGGGCGCGCCAGGTTCAAATCCACGATGGCCCGCTGCACGATTTCATTTTCATCACTCGGGCTCGGGCAGGGGGTCACATCGCATGCGAAACCCTCATCGATGCGATGCACGCCGACCATCTTGCCGTAGACGCCTCCACCCCAACTGTCATCCTCGTGATAGATGTCGTTCGGCACGGTGCCGACACGGTTCTTCATCGCCAGCGTGACCGTGCCGTTCCAGTGGTTCTTGAAGGTCGGCACGCTGATCAGCACGTCGCATTCGAGCAGGATATTCGGGATGTACCATGAGCTGCGCAAGACGCCGTTGTTCAGTGTCACTTCCGTCACGTAGGCGGGATCCGTCTGGTGAAGTCCGCCGCTGTCATTGAGATCGAAGAGATCGATCGTGGGATCGAAGTCGAAGAGTTGGTCGCTGTTGGCGTCGTACCCGGCATTGGTCATCGCCTCCCAGGTGCAGTTGCGCCCGGTCGTGCCGACGGCGGTTCCTTCGGCGATGGTAACACGCGACGCGCCGGCCGCCTGGGCCAGCTTCGCCACCGCCCAGCACACGCGCGGATCGGTGACGACACCTTCGCGCCCGTCCACGCCCATCGACTGCACGAGGTTCGGCTTGAGCACCACGTGATCGCCGGAGCTGACTACACTCTCCAGGCCGCCGGCCAGTTCGACCGCGCGGGCCACCATGGCGTCGATCTCCTGCTGGGTAAATTCGCTTCCGGCGGGATCCTGATGGGCAATGCCTACGGTCGTGGGTTGAGGATTGGCTTGAGACGGCCCGGCTTGCGGAAGATCAGTCGGCTGAAGCGACCCGGCGTACTGGAACCCCTCCACACCGACCAGGGCGGTGATGAACAGCAACACGGCAATCACGCACTGGCGACGCCACGCGACCCAAGCCGGCTCATTCCGTGCCTGCCGTTGCTTGCGTACGAGAAATAGCGCGGGCACCAACCCGGTCAGGATCGCTCCAACATTCAGCACCGCCACCTGCTGGCAGGGGTAAGCAAAACGCGAGGGCTTGGTGCCGCTGCGCAGAATAAGCCACACCAGCGAAGCCACCGCAATGGCCAACCGGTTGCGTACCAGGAGTTGCCAGAGGCAAGCTGCCATCATGCGCCCCGTGCGCACCGCGCCCGGCATCCACAACGTGAAAATCCTGCGAGGGGAGTCCATGTCCATCCTGCCTTCCGTGAAATGTTGAAGCTGTCCATTCCCGGTTCCGCTTTGCCGAACTCACACTGATTCGAGCGCTCTTCGGCCACGGGTAAGCCATCGGGTTCGAGACCCAGGATCTCCGCCGCCGGCGGGGCCGTTTTCAATGATGCGGCTCGCCGACAACCCTGTTCCCGATATCTATACCCTCGTGTCTATTAGTATAATCGCGAGGGAACGGCAGGTCTCCCGAAAAGACAGAAAATTCCCTAGAGAGCGGGCGTTTCTGGACCCCGAAAAGCTGAATTGAAAATCCATCAATCCAGTTGAACGATCTTCGGAATTCTTGGTCCCACGCGATACGCGAGTCGGTCACTCAGTCGTCGCAGGTGGGGTCGGGCTCGACGTTCGGGCCATTCATGCAGTTCATGAGTCGGGCGAGGTCGGCCGCGTCCACGTCATCATCACCGTCGAGACGCTTATCGATGCAGGCGGGCGTGGTTTGCGGGAAGCCGTCGCCGGAAAAGCACGTCTGCAGCGCGGCGAAGTCGTCGACGTCCACGTCGCCGTCGTGATCGAAGTCGGGGCTCACCACCACCGCCGGAGGAGGACCGGTCAGCTTGCGTACTTCGACCTGATCCGCGTAAATCATGACCGACGGATTCGTCACGGGATGGTGGGCGCGAAGCCAGATGCTCGCCTGTGGCGTGGTGGCGGTGAACGTCCGCCAGACGTGCGTGTAGATCTCGTGCGTCGGCGCCTGCTCGGCAATGCGATCCGTGCCCCAATCGATGGAGGCGGCGTTGCCGTCGGCGGTCTGACCGGTCGAGTCGGTGCCGAGATAGAACGCGAGATCGTCCGGCTGCATACCGCGGAATTCGTACTTCATCCAGCAGATCAGCAGATAGCTCGCGCCGTCTTCCAATCCGGTCACGAGCTGGTTCACGCCGCCATTGAAGTCACCGTCCGGCACGAGCTGGGTCGTTGTGACCGGGTGGACGTGGCCGGCACCGAACATCTGAGAAGAAAGACCATCCATGGCGTCGGCAGGATTATTCGCGTTCCACTCCCCGATGTACTCCGTCATCAACCGGCCGTCGTTGACGCGCTGACCCTGGAGGTCCCAGGGTCGCCAGGCCGGCCCGCATTGAATGTTCACCGCGAAGTTATGATAGCCCGCCCAGAAGCGATCCGCCTTGAGATACTCACCGGTCAGGATGATGTCGTCGGCGATGAACTGGGGCGAAAACGTACCGATCCATCCCCCGAACGTCGAGCCTTCGGTCGCGAGCACCGGCGGAAAGCGCCATCCGCGGCGATCGTACATGTCCTTGAATCGGCGTGGCCGCATCGAGAAGGAGCAGGGATCATCCAGCGTTTGCGCGAGGGTCATGACCTGGTCGGTCGGTCCGCCGTAAATGTGATGGCCGAGATAATCCGTATTCTCCAGGATGTCGCGGGCCGACGGACTGAAATTCTCATCGATCATCCGCCAGATGTTGCCGGGGTTTCCCGTGGCCAGGTTGAGTGAGCACGCCTTGAGCCCGAGCTCGTGGCAGCGGTCCATGAATGCCTTCTCGAACCGGAGCGTCTGCTGCCAGTTCCCGGCGGTATCCGGCTCGTTGAGCCCCTGCCAGCAGTCGATGCGTGGTACAAGTGACTCGAAGTGCTTGCACTGTTCGGCGAAGCGGCGACCCCAGTATTCCGGCGTCTCGGTCGACCAGTACATCCCGAGATTCGGATCGATGAACGGCCGGCCAAGGAAGATGGTGTCCTGGAATTTGGGATCGGCGGCGAAGGTCATGGCATCGCCCATCAAACCGAGGTTGTTCGGGTTGTCCTCCGGATTACCACCGAACAGCAGAACAGACTTCGGGTTCATGTAGCTGACTTCCTGCATGTCGCCGCAGTCGTAACGCCCCGGGCCCATGAGTCCCATGCGCTGCGACTGTTTCCACGTCCCGCTGCCCTGGGTCGACCACTTGGTCCACTGGGCGGAGACACCGTTGCTGAACGTGTCCTCGAAGCTCGGATTCGCGACGAGGTTCGGACCGGTCGTCTGAGGGATCAGCGATTCGGGATCGACGGGATCCTCTTCCGCCACCGGCGGAGGATCGGTGGGTACGGGACCGCTGACGGTAACGGTATCGATCCAGACGGTGGCGCCGTTACCATGCTGCGGCCACTTGCGCGTGCCCTTGATGGCGATGGTGAGCACGGGCATGACCGACTGCACGGTGACGCTGGCGGTGACCCACTGCCCGGTGTTGGAAACTTCATCCCACTCGGTGGCGAATCCGTCGCCACTGGCCTGGCCGAAGGGATCCGCACCGACGAAGGCCAACAGATCCTCACCGTTGTAAGCCTGGATCGGGAACTCGAGATAGAGGCGGGCCGATACCGTGTACGACGCGTTGGGCACGACATAGATCTGCTGGTAAATGCCCGCCTCCTGGTGGGCGGTATTTGCCGGGGGCTGCGGAAGAACGAGTTTCTGCGAGGCATTGCCCTGGAAGGCGCGGTCCGTCCCGGCGAAATGGATCGTTCCGATCAGCGTGGAATCCTTCCAGCCGATCCAGTCGTTGGCCACACCTGCCGAGAAGCCCTCCTCCATGCCGGGGTTGTTGGCCTCAGCCCATCCGGCGCCGTCCGGCGCGGCGGGGGTCGGCACCGGGCAAGGATCGTGGATGCCCAGATCGGCATCGGCCTCCAGAGTCACCAGCCAGACGCCGAGACAAACGACGAAGGCGCGCGGTAACCACAAATGACGGTTCATGGACATGCACAGGCTCCTGCAGACTCTGGAAATGGGCACTTCGTGACGGTTGAGAGTACTCGGAGATCCCCGTTGCCGAGGGGCTCCGGTCGGACTTCCGCCGCCTCATGCGGGCCGAGGCGCACGAACGCCTGACGGACGAATCGGCGTCCCGCTCGGAAGGCTTCAACTCTCTTCATTGCGACTCTTTGTTGATGATACCCGTTGATACGCCCGCTCGAAAGGAGAAAAGTGGAATACGGATCGCGATACGCCCGCCGAATCGCCAGGGATGCCGGTCCGTCCGCGACGCGAGGGTGAAAAACCGAATGCCGAGGCGCATCCTCCGTTTGACGCCTCTGCCGGGGTCGGTGATAATTCTTCGGGAATCGATCGCTCCCGGCCCGGTGAGGGGTCATTCCTGCCGCCATGCCCGTACCGGGATCGCGACGGATGGCGGTCGATCCCGTAACCGATAATTCACGCCGAGGTTCCCGCCGGTCACCCGCCGGCCGATCCCCCTTGCGGAGGTCATCATGACGATGAAGTGGTTCGACTGGAGTAGCCGCGTCTGGACTCTCCTGCTGGGGCTGACCCTGCTTCTCTGGGGAGCATCGCCCCTGTCCCTCGTCGCCCAGGACGGTATCCTGGATCTGTCCCTCGAACTGGATGACGAGGAGGACGAACCGGCAGAGGACCCGGATGAGGCAGACGTCAGTGTCGACCTGCTTCTCGGCGGAGACAGCAACGCTTCCGACATCGCGGCGGACAGCCCGCTGATTCTGGAACCGGATGAGAACGATTCCGGCCCGGCACCTGCTCCCACCGCCCCCCAAGGCTCGACGGCTGACACGCCGCAGAAACAGCTCGAAGAAGATTTCAAGGATTACCTGCAGTACGCGGTCATGGGCCGCTTTCAGCCGGCGGATGCGTTCGCGCAGAGCCTGCTGGAGAATCCGCTGCTGACCCCGAAGCTGACGCAGGAAGGCGCGGATCAGCTCGTCGCCCTCACGAAGAAGTATGAACGCAGCGAGGAGATGCTGCGCACGCTCGTCAGCAGGGCGGGGATCGGCGAGAACGCCGCGGAAGTCCAGCGCCTCATCGACGAGAGCTACCGCATGCAGCGAATGAAGCCGGAGCTCATCCTGCAGAACATCCGGCTGCTGGCAGGCTCACCGATGGAGTGGAAAGTCGGCCTGGATCGGCTGCGCGATTCGGGCGAATACGCCATCCCATGGATGCTGGTGACTCTGGCAGATGCCGAAGAGAAGGATCTGCACCCCTTCGTGATTCGCGCCCTGCCGCAGCTTGGAAAGCGCACGGTCGAGGCACTGATCGTCGGGCTTCAGCATTCGGATCCGAATGTGCGGGCCGTCGTGGCGATCACGCTGGGCAAGCTCGGGTATCCCCGGGCGCTGCCTTACCTCAAGAAGCACACACTCGATCTTGAAGAAAACGTGGCGGTCCGTGATGCCGCCGCCGCATCGATCCAGATGATCGTGGAGAGCGATCCCGGGGCAAGAGAGCTTCCGGCGGATATCCTCTTCGCCCAACTGGCGGAAAGATACTATGCGGACGCCCAGACGCTTCGCCCCGACCCGCGCGAAGATCGCGCCAATGTCTGGTTCATGCAGCGCGGTGTGCTGTCACCCATCGAAGTCCCCCGCGACGTTTACCGTTACGTCATGTGCATGCGGACGACGGAAGAGTCCCTGGCGCTCGCCCCGAATCGCGTCAGTGTGGCGGCGCTCTGGCTGGCGGCGAACCTCCAGCGGGAGTCGGCACTGGGGCTGGACGTGGAATCCGGGGAGAAGCCGAATGGCGAAGTCCCGGACAACACCCGTCCGCCCAACTACCCGCGTTCGTTGTATTTCGCTCGTGCCCTGGGTCCGCGGATCTGCCAGTTGACACTTCGTCGGGCGGTGACGGATCTTGATCGAGATGTGGCGTTGGGTGCCATCGCCGGATTGCGTGAGAATGCCGGCCCCGCGGGCCTGACCTCCGCGGCCGATCCGGAAGGGTTGAGCCTGGCGGGAGCGCTGGCCTTCCCGGAACTTTACGTGCGCATCCGCGCGGCACTGGCCATGGGTCGCGCGTTGCCGCCGATGGCGTTCCGCGGCGCCGAACAGGTCGTGCCCGTCCTGGCGTCGGCGTTGAATCTCAAGGGTGATCGCTACTTCCTGGTCGTCGAGCCCGACGAGCGTGTGCGGCGCGCCATCGTGGACGGCCTCGGCGCCGAAGGCATTTCGGTCATCTCCGGAGATCGCCTGCCGCAGGCGCTGGATCGCGCCCACGCCGAGTTCTCGCATCTCGACGGCTTGATCCTGGCGTCGAACATGAGCACGCCCTCGGTCTACGATGCCATTCAGACCCTCAATGAGGATACGCGGTTCAGCCTCGCGCCGATCGTCGTGCTGATCAAGCAGGGCGATGCGATCAAGACGGACCCGATCCGCGAGCTCGACCCGCGCGTGGGGCTGGTGCTCGATGCTTCCGTGGGTCAGGACATCGATCCCGGCGTGGCGGAAGCGTTGCTCGATGAGCAGACCAGGGTGGCGGAGCGGTATCAGCACCAGTCGATCTCTCCGGAACTCGGACTGGAACTGGCCCTGGAGGCGGCGCATACGCTTCGCCTGATCGCCGAATCGGGACGGACGCCGTTCGATACCGGTCGAGCTTCGCGCGAGCTGATTCAGGCATTGACGTACGATTCGGAAGAACTGCGTATCGCGGCCGGCCGGAGCCTCGCCCTGATTGATGACCCGAAAGCGCAGCAGGCCATCGCGACGCTGGCGCTGGACCCGAGCCAGTCGGAATCGCTGCGGATCGCCCAGTTCGACGCGCTGTCGGAATCGGCGCGGCACTTTGGCGCGAGGTTGATGAATGATCAGGTCACGGCGCTGATGGAGCAGGGCATGAACGAGCCGAACCTCGCCCTCCGGACCGCCGCGGGGAAGGCCCTGGGGGCAATGAACCTGTCGGTCGCGGAATCCGCCCAAATCATTCTCGCTCAGCCGGAACCCTGAGGAATGCCTGCGTCGCCGGCGTTGTTAGGAGGATAGAGGCACATCGTCCGCTGCCCCGTTGACAGAGGGGCGGCAGGCGAGCAACCCTCACCGGCCGATAACGTCTATGATACGTTGTGAACGGGCGGCCTCAGGCCGCCCGCGAAAGATATCAAGAGACCGCCCTGCCGCCGGACGATACAACATCGACGCCAACCGCCCAAGGAGGTTCGATTCCATGAAGTTCATGAGACGCCTGTCCGCGCTGACGCTTTTCTGCGCCATCCTGGGAAGCTCCCCCGCCTCACTGCTCGCCGAGGACTGGGCGTATGACCTGACGTACAAAGAGGCGCTGGCGAAGGCGAAGAAGGAAAAGAAACTCGTCTTCATCGATTTCTTCACGACGTGGTGCGGCCCCTGCAAGATGATGGACCGCGACACGTTCGCCAACAAGGAGGTGCTGGCTTGGCTGAGTGAACATGCCGTCGGGCTGAAGGTCGACGCGGAGCGTAACACCCGGCTGGCGATGCGATTCAACGTCACCGCTTACCCCACGCTGGTGTTCGTTCGATCGGATGGTAAAGAAGTCGGACGCGTGGCCGGGTATGTCGGCCCGGCTGCCTTTCTGGATGAAGCCGAGGGGGCGCGGACCGGCAAGGATGCCCTGACTCGGGCCAAGGAAAAACTGGAGGCCGCCGGCAAGAACAACCCCACCGCGCGGCTCGAGTTTGCTCGCGTCCTCTTTCAGAATCGCAATTTCGCCGAGGCGGCCGAGCACTATCTCTGGTGCCTGGATCAGGGACTGGAGCACGATCCGGAATTCGAACGCTTGCGGCTGACGGTGCTGATGGAAGAGCTGTACCAGCTCACCAATTATCACCGCCCGCTGCTCAAGGAGATCGCCCAGCGTCGGGACGCGGCGGAGAAGAAGCTTCGCTCGGAGGTCAAGGCGGCGGACCTCGCGGCGGAATACCATGCCTTCAACATGATCCTGGGCGAAAGCGAGAAAACCGCAGAGCTCTATCAGTGGATGAAGAAGAACCATGCGGACTGGCCCGCGCGACAGAAGCTCGTTCGGGCGATGCTTCCGGAGAAGCTCGAAGCGCGCGAATACGACTGGCTCGATCAGGAGATGGATCTGGACGCGCAGCTCACGAGCATGATCGCCGAGCACCAGGCGGAACTCGAGAAGCTTAAGGCACGCAAGACTCTCGAGCCCTCCGAGCGCGAGGATCTGGTCGCCAACCTCAAACGCTACTACTCGTTCCGCATGACCGACTTCTACCAGGTGGCCATCGGGGCGAAGAAGCCCGAGAAGGCGAACGCGATCGCCGAACGCATTTTGAAGTTCGACAATTCCGCCGACACGCTGAACATTCTCGCGTGGTCCGGCTACCTCACCCAGACGCCCGTGCCGGCCAATCTCGAACAGGCCAAGCAGGCGTACGAGATGACCCGCGGCAAGGATGGCTCGGTCGTGGATACCTATGTCCGCCTGCTCTATGAGTTCAACAAGAAGGCCGAGGCCAAGAAGATTCTCGACAAAGGCCTCAAGGAGGTGCAGGACCCTCAGGAGCGCCAGATGCTGCTGAACTGCAAAATGAATCTGCGCCTGACGGCCTCCTCGTGATGCTTATCGCTCCTGCGTGATCGGTAACGAGATCGTCGTGATAAGCCCCGTCTCCAACCCCTTTCCGCACGGGGATCACCTAAACCGGTGCGGCAGAGATGTTTAGGGCAGATAGTGCGCCGGCCTCATGACAACCCTCTCCTGAGGCGACACAATATTCCAAGTCAATGCGTCGTCCCTGTCGCGCAGCCCTTATAATGGAGCAGTCGTGGAGTTCGCGTAATCACAGAGAGCATCTCTCTTGCAAAAAGGGCCGTGAATGCAAGGTGCATCCGCTCCGCAAAGCTTGATGCTGGCCGGCCTCTTTCTGGGATTGTTGGCGGTATCGACGGTCGATGCGGCGATTCAGCCCGACGAAGTGCTGGTCGTGGTCAACACGCCCTCGCCCGATGCGACAACCATCCTGAATGCCTACCTGGCGGCTCATCCCTCGATCCCCTCGGGATCCGGTGAAAACGTCCTGGATCTGAACGATTCCTCGCTCGTCGGCGTCGCGAACATCAGCCACGCGGACTTCGTGTCCAAGATCCGAGATCCGATCCGCGCCTATCTCGATACACCCGGAGGCCCGAGCGCTTCGAGTATCATCGCCATCGTGCTGATTCGTGGAATTCCCCACCGCATCCAGGATACCGACAACCCCGCTATCGGCGACAGCCCGAACGCGCACCTGAACGAATTCCTTGGCGGAGACGCGACCGCCGCCTGCGTCGACGCGGAACTGGCCCTGCTGTGGCAGGATCTCGAGTCGGGCGAGAGCGGCGGCACCATGGACAGCACGAGCGACAATTTCATCGTCAACCCTTACTTCGGCGAGACGGCGGAGATCGATTCGTATTCGCGGAACCGGATACAGAACACGAAATCATTCGTCAACGTGAGCAATCAGTTCTGGGAGATTGGCGGATTCGCCGGATCGAGGCTGGGCCCCGGGGATCTCTACCTGGTCTGCCGCATCGACGGGACGACGCCGGCCGACGCGCTGGCATCGATCGATCGCGCACAGGGGATCGTGGTCAATCGCAAGTACGCGCGGATCCTGCTCGACGAGGACAGCCGGCCCGCGGGGGACAAACTCATCGGTGACGATTACGCCTTGACGCAGTCGGCCCTTGCCGGTGACGGATGGTGGGTCATTTATGACGAGACCGCCAACTTCATCGAAGCCGAGGAGCAGCCTCGCCCAATGATCGCTTACGCCGGATACGGAGCGAATCACGGCGTCGGCCCCGGCGCACAGACGAATCCCCCGGGAGAGCGTCCGCCGCTCGAGGTCTTCCTGGAAGGCTTCGACTTCGCCCGGGGCGCCGTCTTCAACACGGCGGAAAGTTTCAACGGCCGGGCGTTCAATGGGCTGGGCACCTTGTTCGGACAGGAGCAGATCGCCGATTTCATCACGTTGGGTGGGACGTTCGGCGTCGGGGCGGTCTGGGAACCGTTCTCCTTTTCACTGCCCAACAACGAACCGCTGATGGTGAACTTCCTGGTAAACCGGCGGACCTGGGCGGAGGCGGCCTGGAGTTCGCTGCCGACGTTGAGCTGGCAGAGCATTGTCATCGGTGATCCGCTGGCCACCGTCGTGGACGTGGTCGATCAACCGGGTGACTTCGACGCCGATATCGATGTGGATGCGGATGACGTGGCTTATCTTCGGGACTGCGCGGCCGGCGCGATGGTGCCCGTGGCGTCACTGATCTGCCAGGACGGCCTGCTGGACGCCGACCCGGACATCGATCAGACCGACTTCGCCATCTTTCAACCTTGCATCGTCGGGGCGGACCAATCCGCCGACCCCGCCTGCATGAATTGACCCCACAACGCCCCGAAGACTATACGTCCGCACGCTCTCATTGCGGCTTTTCGGCGACCATGCCGGGGAAGACGTCTTCGATGGCGAGTTGCGGATTCTTCGCGAACGGGCGATACAGCGGATCCCCCAGAAGGAGTTGCCGCCACGAGACGAAGTGGGCGGTATAGGCATAGCATTCGGCCAGCGTGAACCGCCCCGTCATCAGCATGCCGAAAAAATCCTTCGGCAAAGGGAACGACTGGAGATACGGCTCGGCGACGGATCCCATCGTCGCGCAGGCACCGTCGTCGAGCAGATTCTTGCACCATCCGCGTTCGTTGGGTTCCTTCAGGCTGATGGCTTCAAAGCTGGCGATGTGCCATGCGAACGCACCGGTTTCGAACGTAAAGGCGTCAACGTATTTCCGCAGGCTGTACCAGCCGCAGTACAGCATCGTGTTCGGGCAATCGCCGGGACCGAAGACCGCCTTGCGATTATCGGTACGCACCTGCAACGTCGTTTCGCGCCGCAGGAGATCGCCGAGGTCGCGCAGATTCTGGTCGTACGCGCCACGGCCCGGTCCGGATTTCCCCTGCGCGTCGAAGTAGATGTTGCCGGTCAGCCCCCTTACTTCGGCGGCAAGGGCGTCATCGATCATACGACGGACGATGTCGGGCGATGAGGCATCGAGCCGCGCGGCCATGACCAGGCGCGACGTCCAGTGTTTCAGGGGGATCTGCAGCAGCAGTTGCGGCTGCTGGCGAACACGCCAGCACATGGGGCTCGGCAGGAAGCCCGACTTCGGGTAATCGTCCCACCAGAGCAGCATCAACTCGTTGTCCACCGCCGCCACGGAGTCCTCCGGGTTCAGCAGCGATCGGTCGCTCTCGATCAGACGAATAGCACCGACCAGGCCGTCGGTCTCTTCGAGAATCGTATACGCCTGCTCACGCGTCTCCAGGTCCGGCCCCACGTCAATCAGCCGCTGGGCTTCGCCGCGCCGGGCCTGGATCTTCTCCGCCATCGCTTCGAGTTGCTTCGCCTGTTCGGGATCATCGGTCTCGGCGAGGCTGAGAATCCCGCTCACGCCTTCGATCCGTCGAATCAGTCCGTGGATGCGTCGGGCGGTCTCGGCGACCTCGGGATCGGATCCCGACTCCTGAACGCGCTGCCAGCGCTGCGCCCGGATGGGCCGGTACACGTTGACGATCCGATTGAAATCTTTGGGGTCCGGTCGGCGGGGGGAGAGTTCCGGCGGCGCATCGGCGTCGATATGCTTCAACTCATGTACCGCGCGTTCGAGGGCGTCGATTCGATCGCGAAGCAGATCCGTCAGCTTGGTGAACCTTTCAGCCTCCCGCGGCCCGAGCCGGACATCACGGATGCGCAGGGGCAGACCGTAGAAGGTCACCAGGCAGCGCACGTTCTCGGTCATGCGCCGTGCTTCAAGATACGCACGGATCGGCTGGCGGAATTCAGTTTCAAAGTCGGCAGCAGTGATCTCCTCTGCCGGCCACGGAGCATTCAGACCGAGCAGATGCGCGGCGGGAACCTGGCGCTTCTCGGCGTAGTACTCCGCCAGTTCGCGCGATTCAGGCAGGTTCGCGTTGTAGAGCAGGAGCAGGGACTGGGCGTCCAGCCGCTGATGATTCTTCCACGGCTCGATCACCGGGGGGATGCGCAGCTTCGTCGGTTCGACGTCCTGGGCCCCGGCAGGCGTCGAGAGCGCGGCGGTACACGCCCATGCGATAAGCATCGAGGATGATATTCGATGTAGGATGATCCTGACCTCCACAGGTTGGTATTGCCTCTCGCGCAGTTGCGCTTCGGGAGAAACGCTCGGCAGATAGTGTAGCGCGCCTTCGCTCATGACGCGATGCATGGGTGACGCGACGACCGAAATCGTGAATTTCATTGAGGGAACGATCCGCATTGCGCACAATTTGGGACGACAGGGAGCTTCGTGTTATCCTGGATGTCCGTGGGACGATCCGCCGCGCGTTCGAAACCATTCCGACGTTGATCTGCCGAGTAGCACTCCGTGAATCGTGACCATCCGCTTACCCCCGAACAGCGACAGGAACTTGTCGATGCGGATCGCCGCTACGTCTGGCATCCGTTCACGCAGCATCAGCTCTGGAACGCGACGGACCCGCTGATGATTGTCGCCGGGAAGGATGAATTCCTTATCGACGCGGAGGGGAACCGATACATCGACGGGCATTCCAGCCTCTGGTGCAACATCCACGGTCACCATCGACCGGAACTGGACCGGGCCATCACCGATCAGCTCGAGCGCATTGCCCATACGACGTTGCTCGGTCTCGCGTCACCGCCTTCGATCGAACTGGCCAGACGACTCGTTGAGCTCGCGCCCCCGGGCCTGACCAAGGTCTTTTACTCCGACAACGGTTCGACGGCCGTGGAAGTGGCGTGCAAACTCGCGTTCGCGTATTGGCGGCATCGTGGCGAAGGCCATCGCACGAAGTTCATCGCGTTGGGCAATGCCTATCACGGGGATACCGTCGGGGCGGTGAGTCTCGGCGGCATCGACCTGTTTCACGAAGTCTACCGCCCCCTGCTGTTCGAGACGCTCTTCGCCTCCTCGCCCTATTGTTATCGTTGCCCGTTGAAGCTGTCTCCCGAGTCCTGCGGACTGGCCTGCGCCGATGAAGTCGGCCGACTGCTTGAAGCGCATGCCGGGGAAGTGGCGGGCGTGATTGTCGAGCCGCTGCTGCAGGGCGCCGGCGGCATGATCGCCGCGCCGCCCGGTCACCTGGAGCGCATCCGCGCATTATGCGATGCGCACGACGTGCTGCTGATCGCCGACGAGGTCATGACGGGGTTCGGTCGGACAGGCAGGATGTTCGCCTGTGAGCACGAAGGCGTGACACCGGATTTCCTCTGCGTTTCCAAGGGTCTGGCCGCCGGGTACATGCCGCTGGCCGCCACGCTCACGACGGATGCGATATACGAAGCGTTTCTCGGCCCGATCGATGCGGGCAAGACCTTTTATCACGGTCACACGTACACCGGCAACCCGCTCGGGTGCGCGGTGGCACTGGCCTCGCTGGATCTCTTCGAAGCCGATCGCGTGCTCGATCGGCTTCCCGGCAAGATCGAGATCATGGCCCGGCACATCACGCAACTCGCGAAGAGTCCCCACGTCGGCGATGTGCGGCAATGGGGCCTCGTCGCGGGAGTGGAGCTGGTGAAAAACAAACAGACGGGGGAGGCGTATCCGTACGGCTTGCAGGTCGGGGCACAGGTGTGTGCGCATGCCCGGCAATACGGCGTGATCGTGCGCCCGCTGGCGGATACGATCGTCATCCTTCCGCCGCTGTCGATTCAGCCGGAGAACCTCGAACACCTGATGGCCACGGTGGCGCGGTGTATTGACGAGGTCGTGCCCACGATCACGGAGAGCGTCAGCGATGGACTGGAGTAATCACGGCGGTCTGAACAGTGACCGCGTCAAAGGGGTGCTGATGAAACGATTGATGTGTGCGTTGCTGGTGGCGATGGTGCCGGCGCCGAGGATGATGGCGGAGGATTCATCGGAGAGGCGTGCCCCGCAGGTCCGCGTGACGGTGGACCCGCGGATCGAGCTGCTGGCGGTGGTGCAGATGCTCACCCGGCGACAGCACGAACTCGGCCGGGTCTCACGCTACTCGACGGTCTACAAGAAGGACTGTCACGACTACTTCGCGATGTATGCGACCCACCCCGCCGTGGATGTCTGCGATCAACTCATGCGAAAAGGGTTTTCCTACGATGCGCCTCCGGCGGCCATGCTGTATCTTTCCGCCCCGCCCGAGTTGAAGATCGAACAGCCGCTCTCGGATTACCTGAAAAAGCGCGTCGGCAGCCAGGAGACGTTTGAAGCTTTCGTGAAGCAGCTCCGTGCGTTCGCCCGGGCGAGCGACTTCATGAGTTTCTACCACGCGCACAAGGGCACTTACAACCAGATCGTCGCCGACACGACATCGCGCGTGCATCTCGACGATGCGCAGCACCTGGAAGCATATTACGGGACGACGCAGTTGAGCTACACGATCCTTCTCGCGCCGCTGTATCATCACGGTGGATACGGAATGGGCGTGGAGCGCGAACGCGGGCAATACGACATTTACAGCATTCAAGGGCCGCAGGGCACCCGGCAGGGATATCCCTACTTCGGAGATGAGGCGGGGCTCCGTTACGTGACCTGGCATGAGTTCTCACACTCCTTCGTGAACCCGATCACCGAACATTACGAGGAGCAGGTGGAGGCCATTGCGCCGATGTACGACCCGGTACAAACGCGGATGGAACGCATGGCCTACAAGGACTGGCCGACCTGTCTCAACGAGCACGTGGTGCGCGCGGTGACCATCCGACTGACGCAACTGCATGAGGGGGACGAAGCCGCACGAAAGTTGCTGGCGGAGGAGAAGCGGCGCGGGTTCATCTACATCGACACCGTCCTCAAGGCGCTGCTGACATACGAAGCCCGGCGGGAACGCCATCCCGAACTCCGCGCGTTCTACCCCGTGCTTCTCGAACGGTTGAAGGAGGCTCATCTCGAGACATCGGCAGATATTGAAAAGACGAGTTGAGGCCCCAGCCACTTTCACTTCGATTCGAGCGGCGATACACTCCGCCGTTTCGGCAATCACTTACAAGAGGACCTGTCATGAACGCACAGCCGGTTGCCCTGGTCACCGGAGGGTCGCGCGGCATCGGCCGCGGGATCTGTCTGGCGCTCGCACGCGCGAACTTCACCGTCGTGGTCAACTTCAACAGCAACCAGTCCGCCGCGGAGGAGACGCTGACCGCCATCGAGCGGGCCGGTGGCAAGGGTGACATCTGCCAGGCCGATGTCAGCGTTCCCGAGCATCGGCACCTTCTGCTCGATTACCTCGTCGAGCATTTCGGGCGACTCGACCTGCTCGTGAACAACGCCGGCATCGCCCCACCGGAGCGACTGGATCTGCTCGAGACCACCGAAGCGAATTACGACAAGGTGATGAAGACCAATCTCAAGTCGGCGTTTTTCCTGACGCAGTCGGCGGCGCGATTGATGATCCGCCTCATCGACGCCGGAGACATTCCTTCGGCCAACATCGTGAACGTCTCGTCGATCAGCGCCTATACCGCCAGCGTCAACCGGGGCGAGTATTGCGTCAGCAAAGCCGGCCTGTCGATGATCACGCAGTTGTTCGCCGCCCGCCTGGCCGAGCATGGCATCGGCGTGTTTGAAATCCGCCCCGGGGTCATCAAGACCGACATGACCGAGGCGGTGACGAAGAAATACGACCAACTGATCAAGGAAGGGTTGACGCCGATCCGCCGATGGGGGCAGCCGGAGGACATTGGTAAGGCGGTGGCGGCGATTGCCCAGGGCGATTTCCCGTTCTCCACAGGCGAAGTCATCAACGTGGACGGCGGATTCCACATGCGAACACTCTAATCGTGACAGGAGAAGGCGGCGTTTCGAGCCGACCTGAAGACAGCCCGAGTCTTACAATCGCTCGCCTGGGCTATCCCTCATGGCACTGACCGAACCTCCGCGCTGCACCGATGCTTGAATCGCCTCGGCGGTGCGGTTTGAATGATGAGATCATGAAATTGACATTGCTCTACCTGGTTCCGGGCCTCGCGCTTGCCGCTCCCGAGACGTTGCACGCCTCCATCCTGCTCGGCGCCGGTGGAGGGTCTCTCTCCGGGAGCGCGGAGGGCGGCATCGCATTGATGATTTTCTATGCCGTGCTCGCGATCGGGGTCTCCTTCCTCTGCTCAATGCTCGAGGCCTCGCTCCTGAGTCTTCCGCCGAGTTACATCCGTGCCCAGGCGGAGGCCGGTTCGCGGATCGGCAAGAAGCTGCTGAGCATGAAAATGAACATCGATCGTCCGCTGGCGGCGATCCTCACGCTCAACACGGTCGCCCACACGGTCGGCGCCGCCGGGGTCGGGGCGCAGGCGGCGGTGGTCTGGGACAGCAACGCCGTGGGGCTTGCCAGCGCCATCATGACACTGCTGATTCTCATCTTCAGCGAAATCATTCCCAAGACGCTCGGAGCCGTGCTCGCGAAACAGTTGACCGGCTTCACCGCCATCACCACGCAGGCCATGATTGTGCTCTGTTATCCGCTGATCCTCTCGCTGGAATGGATCCATCGGGCCATGGGCATGAAGCGTCGCGCCGAGGCGATCAGCCGGGCGGAACTCATCGCGGCACTGGGCCTCGGGCAGGAATCGGGAGCGCTCGACCGGCATGAATCGCGTATCCTCACCAACCTGATCGCGCTGGAAAACCTCAAAGTCTCCGCCATCCTCACCCCCCGTACGGTTGTGTTCACCCTTCCCGCCGATATGACGGTGCGCGAGGTCATGGAAAACCACCACACGCTTCATTTCGCGCGCATCCCGATCATCGAGGGATCCTTCGACAACGTGCTGGGTTACGTGACACGCTACGAATTGCAGAAGGCATTCGCGACGGATCGGCAGAATGTCGTGCTGCGCGAACTGAACAAACCGCTGGAGGTGATCCCCGAGGTGGTCTCGGTTTCCAATGCGTTGGAGTACATGCTGCAGAAGCGCTTGCACATCGCTCTGGCGGTCAACGAGTATGGCGGCGCGGAAGGGCTGGTCACGCTCGAAGATATCCTCGAATCGCTGCTGGGCGTGGAGATCGTCGACGAGAGCGATCCGGTCACGGACATGCAGCAGTTGGCCAAGCGTCTTCAGGCGCGACGGGCGGAGCGCTGGGCGGAGGAGGCCTGAGGCAGGATGGCCTGTTCCGCCACGCGGTATGGGGGTAGCGGCGATGTTTGAAGCGCTGTTCGATGGGCTGGAGCCCTACAAGGAAATCGTGGCGTGGCTGGGGGCGATCTCGGTCCTGATGCTGGTCGGCAGCGCGGTGGCGGTGCCGCTGATCGTGGCCCGACTCCCCCACGATTATTTCCTGGGCCATGCGGAGCCCGAAACCCTTCCCCTGGGTACGCACCCGGCCTTACGCGTCACGCTTCTGGTCCTCAAGAATGTGCTCGGCATCGCCATTTTTCTGGCGGGGATGGCCATGCTCGTCCTTCCCGGCCAGGGATTGTTGACCATGTTCATCGGCTTGCTGCTGATGGACTTTCCGGGGAAGCGGCGTCTGGAACTCCGGCTCGTCCGGATTCGTGGTGTTTATCGGGCCGTGAACTGGATTCGGCGGCGCACGCGTCGCAAACCTCTTGCCCTTCCTCCCGCCCATGAGAGGCGGGAACCCTGACCGGCGGACCGAACCGGACAAACCCTGTCTCTATTCGTTCGCCTTCGTCGCCGATCCGATCCGGCTCCAACGCTGAGCTCATTTTACTTCCTATATATTTCCGCGTTTTCCATGTAAGAAAGATGTGACTCGAGCAACTTAGAACGCGTGTGAGAAGCATGGTTATCCCGCTTTCAATCGATGGAGCATCAG
>CAZUAQ010000072.1:0-1764 GCA_964618455.1 uncultured Planctomycetales bacterium
CACGCCCGCCTCAAGCACGAACTCCGCCGCCGCTTCCGCGACAAGGTGGCGTTCATCGACGTCGGCTGATAGGATGAGATATCTACGGGTTTTGGGCGCGGGAGTAGAGTAAAAGCTCGACATCAGGACTTCGGAATTCCTTCGTCATTCTTCATTCGGATTTCGTCATTGGCCTGCGCCTGATTGAATCACAACGTACAGGTATTGGAGCTCCCCATGCAGGGCTTAGACAACTTGAAGTACAACGCCGACGGACTCATCCCCGCCATCGTCCAGGACGCTGACACCGGCGAGGTCCTCATGATGGCCTGGATGAACAAGGCCAGCCTCGAAGATTCCATCAAGACCGGCAAGACGCACTTCTGGTCCCGCTCGCGGCAGAAGTACTGGATGAAGGGCGAGTCCAGCGGCCACACGCAGGACATCCAGTCGATCCACATCGACTGCGACGCCGACACCCTCCTCATCAAGGCCAAGCAGCACGGCGCCGCCTGCCACGAGGGCTACAAGAGCTGCTTCTTCCGCCAGCACGACACCGGCGACGCGTGGAACGTCACCGCCGAAAAACTCTTCAACCCCGACGAGGTCTACGGGAAGAAGTGATGGGCGGAGGCCTGCACGGTCGCTCCTCCCAGTACCAGGAATACGATCCTCATCCCTGTTTCAACGTCAGATTCGTGTTTATGAGGCTGCGGCCGTAAGCTGGGATGGCCATGATGGCGGGTCATGGATCACGAGAGGAGATACTGTGTATAGAGATGTCATCAAGGGTGGTGTGATCGGCTCGTCGCTGATGTTTCTGTACATGGCGTTTCGAACGTACCCCACGATTCGATCCTTTCTGGACAACGGTTCAAGCGTTCCTCAACTTGTTTATATCCTCTTGATCGTAGCCACACTCGGCGGAGGAATCATGGGCGGTCTCCTGGGATGGTATATGGGACGCCGGCATGCGAAACGGGGACGGATCTAGTTTTGGCGGCGTGGGGCGGAAGCAGCCTCTGAAAACGAGCAACCAGCATTGAGCCTCCAAGTGGGGCAACGGGGACATGCCTGAGGAACCGATAAACGAACCGCGTCTTCGTGGACTGTTCGTAAGGGGTGTGGAGTCATGCTTGCCAATGCGTATCTCCCTGCAGTGGTGGCCAAGATCGGCGCGGTGCTGAGCCTGTTCCTGGCGATCGCTCTGGAAGTGCCGATTCTGAAGTTGATCTGGCGGCGTCCGCTGCTGAGGCTGGCCGGTTGGGTGGTGCTGGCGAACTTGGCATCGGCGGCGGTGGGCATGGTGGCGATGGCAAAGAATGCCGGCCCCGGCGTATCGGCGGATCCGTGGGACGTGTACCAACATTGGCCGCAAACATTCGCGCTCTACGTGTCTTACCTGCTCGCGCTCACGCTGGCGGTCGAGGGCGCGGTGTATCTGATCCTCAACCGGTTCGCCGCGCAGCGCATACCGCCGGGGAGACTGATGGCGGGTCTGGTGGTCGGCCACGTGATCAGCTACGGCGTGCTGGCCGGGCTGATGCTGTGGAGGACGCCGAGTGACGAATCCGTGGAAATGCTGCCCGATACGGCGTGGCTGGAGACCGGCGACGCGCGCCTCTGGTTCGTCGAGCCGGACACGCACCATCTCAATTCGATTCGCCTGGACGGGACGGATCGCCGGGTGGAGGTCGATGAGCCGCTCGCGCGCTTCCAACCCTTCTTTGACATGAGTGTGTATGCCGTCCTGCCCGAGCGTCGGTCCATCGTGTATGTCGGGGC
>CAZUAQ010000072.1:1774-23558 GCA_964618455.1 uncultured Planctomycetales bacterium
AATGGCGAGTGAGCGAGGCGGGGGAAACACGACGGCTTGGCGTGAAGGTCGAGCCGGACGAGCGCGGGTTCGTCCAGTGTTCCGAGGCGACGGCAAGCTTGCCAAGAGCGCTCGCGGCACTGGATACGACGGGGGAGGCGGACGACGGAGCCGTCGGCGCGGTCTGGACCTGCGCGGACTGTCGGTCGAGGCAGAGTGTAATGATGACGGACGAGGTCGGCCCGTATCGTGTGGAGACGATGCTCGCAGGTGGCGGCAGATCCGGGTTCGGTTTGTTTGTGACCGGTCCGCAGGAGAGTATCGATTTCGGAATCCCCGCCGGTCCGGCGTACCTGGCGTGTACCGAGCCGTTCATCCTGCCGGATCCCAAGCTCGTGGTGTTCCGGTGCTCCGCCTGGATCATGGTGATGGACATCGAATCGCAGCGGGCGGGTCGGCTGGTCGAGGGCGACAGCATCGTCGCCGTGGCACCGGCGTTCAACTGGGGAGTAGAGCAAAGTAAGAACCGGTCACGCGACTCAATTCCGGCTTCATGAGTCCCCTTCACTCAGCAATCAACCCTCCACCCCCAGCCGCATCTGCAGCAGCAGCGGCCAGTGCAGGTACTTCGCCGCGCGCGGGCTCACGCGCACCAGCGCGTCGTCCACGCGATACTCGGCGAGATGCTCGAGCCGCAGCCCCGCCGCCGTCGCCGCCATCACGTAGTCGCTGATCGTGTGCTCCCGGCTGGCCGGACGCGTCTCCCGCCCTGTCGCCGGGTCCGTGAACCGGGCGGTGACGCCCCGGAGAATCATGGCGGGGTGCATCACCGAAATCGCGATCCGACCCCCCGCCCGGCAGACCCGCTTCATCTCGCCGAACAGCCCCGCCAGGTCCGCCACGTGATCCAGCATCAGGCCGTTCACTATGATGTCGAACGCCCCGTCCGCGAACGGCAGCATCGCCTCCGCATCGTGCCGCACCCAGCTCACCCGCGCGGCCCCCGGCTTGGCGGCGGCGCGGGCCAGCATCCCCTCGGAAAAGTCGATGCCCGTCACGATCGCCCCGCGCTCCGCCAGGCGCAGCGATTGCCTCCCGGTGCCGCACCCCACGTCCAGCACGCGTCGCCCCGCCACCTCGCCGACCAGCGCGTCCCACGTCCGCCGGTCCAGCCGGATCAGCGGATTGTCCTCGCCGTCGTATAACGACGCCCAGCGGTCGTACCCCTCCCGCGTCCCGACCACGTCCATGTCCCCAGTATTATCCGTCATCCGGTGTTGTCCGTCATCCGTTGCTGACCGCTGTTCCGTGCCGACCGTCATGCGGTACCCGTATCGCCTACCTGCCTTTTTAACATGCTGAGCCATCCGTGTACCACGCGAAAGGGACGTTCCCTGGATCACAGCCAACGTACACGAAAAAAGGACCGACCGCGGATGTTGTATCCTCGGCCGGCCCTTCATGGTAAAGGCTAGCGCCGCCGCCGGGACATCATGAGCCCGGCGCGACGCTCTCCATGGGCTATCAATAGCGGTAGTGGTCCGGCTTGTACGGACCTTCGACCTTCACGCCGATGTACTTCGCCTGGCGGTCCGACATCGTCGTCAGGTTCGCGCCGATCTTCTTGAGGTGCAGCCGCGCCACCTTCTCGTCCAGCAGCTTCGGCAGAACATACACGCGGTTGCCGTACTTGTCGGTCTCGCGGTTCTCCCACAGGTCGATCTGCGCCATCACCTGGTTCGTGAAGCTGTTGCTCATCACGAAGCTCGGGTGCCCCGTCGCGCAGCCCAGGTTCACCAGCCGGCCCTTGGCCAGCACGATGATCTTCTTGCCGTCCGGCCAGATCACGTGGTCCACCTGCGGCTTGATCTCATCCCATGTCAGGTCGTTCAGCGCGCTGATCTGGATCTCGCTGTCGAAGTGGCCGATGTTGCAGACGATCGCGCCGTCCTTCATCTTGTCCATGTGCTCGCGGGTGATGACGTCGACGTTGCCCGTCGTGGTCACGAAAATGTCACCCCACGCGCAGGCCTCGTCCATCGTCACGACCTGGAAGCGTTCCATCGACGCCTGCAGCGCGCAGATCGGATCGATCTCGGTCACGAAGCAGGTCGCGCCGAGACCCTTGAACGCCCCCACGCAGCCCTTGCCCACGTCACCGTAGCCGAGCACCACGCACTTCTTGCCGGCGATCATCACGTCCGTCGCCCGCTTGATGCCGTCCACCAGTGACTCGCGGCAGCCGTAGAGGTTGTCGAACTTGCTCTTGGTCACCGAGTCGTTCACGTTGATGGCGGGGAAGAGCAGTTCGCCGGTCTCCTGCATGTGGTACAGCCGGTGCACGCCGGTCGTGGTCTCTTCGCTCACGCCGCGGCAGGTCTCGGCCATCTTGTGCCAGAACTGCGGATCCTCCTGCAGCTTCTTGATCAGCAGAGTGTCCACCTGCTCGATCTCTTCGTTTTCCGTCGAGGGGGTCGGCAGCGTGTTCGTCTTGGCGTAGGCTTCCTCGAAGGAACGGCCGCGGTGAATCAGCAGCGTCGCGTCGCCGCCGTCGTCGACGATCAGGCTCGGGCCGGCGGCGTCGGGCCATGTCAGCGCCTTCAGCGTGCAGTCCCAGTACTCCTCCAGCGTCTCGCCCTTCCACGCAAATACCGGCACGCCCGCCTGGGCGATCGCCGCCGCCGCATGATCCTGCGTCGAGTAGATGTTGCAGCTCGCCCAGCGCACTTCCGCGCCGAGATCCACCAGCGTCTCGATCAGCACCGCCGTCTGAATGGTCATGTGCAGCGAGCCGGTGATCTTCGCGCCCTTCAGCGGCTTCTGGCTGGCGTACTCTTCGCGCACCGCCATGAGCCCGGGCATTTCCGACTCGGCAATCTCGATTTCCTTGCGACCCCAACCGGCGAGGTTGATGTCGGCTACTTTGTAATCCTGTACGGCTGTCGCCATAGAAAAAGCTCCTCTGTTCGACTGTCTGTTAACCCATGAATACCATGACGTCTCAAAGACGTTTACTATCTGTTTTCGTTAGCGGCTTCCCGCCCGACCGATCAGGGCATAGATCGGCGGGGCCTCTTCCATACGTCGGCCGGTGCTTCTTCCCCGTGAAAGCCGCCCGGTTCGGATATCGGTGAAACCCGCCGCCGACGCCCAGTCCTTCAGTGTGCCCGGGGTGAACCCCCGCCACACGTCACCCATCCGCTCCTGAAACACATCCGAGTCATGCGGCTCCTGTTCGATCACCAGCAATCGTCCGCCGGCGGTCAGCACGCGTCGCATCTCCCCGAACGCCGCTTCCGGATGCTCCGTGTGGTGCAGCACCAGCGACGCGACCAGCAGATCGACCTGCCCGTTCTCCATCGGCAGCGACTCGAGGGCACCCTCCTGGTACCTCACGTTCGCCCGCGATTCCTTCCCCATCCGCTGCCGGGCCATCTCGAGCATGGCGGGATCGCGATCGACGGCGATGACATCCTTGAAGTGCCTGCACAACACCCGCAGAAGATAGCCCGTCCCGGTGCCGACGTCCGCCACACGCCATTCCGGCGGAAGCAGTCCGACCATGGCCTCCAGATGGAACGTCCGGCCATATGCATCCAGCCGCAACTGGTCCCACCGATGGCCGACGCGGTCGTAGAAGCTCCCCTGTCGTGACCGACGATCCAGGACGCGGTGAACTTCTTCGCGCGTCGAGGGATCGAGCGGCTCCCGATTCAACCAGGAGATCACCCAGTCGCGGAGGGGCGGAGCCGTACTGCTTGAATCACCGTTTCCTCGATCTCGAAGCGATTCCGGGACACCTTCACCATCCACGTCGAGGCCGATCTCGGAAACGCCCCCCTCTTCGGCGGCCCCCGCTCCAGCGAGCATCGTTTCCATCTGGGACGCTTCCACCGGCAGCGTCTCGGGCGGACCATACATCACCGTCGAACCCGACCGGCGATCCACCACCAACCCCGCCTCTTTCAGTACCTTCAGATGACGTGACACCGTGGACTGCGGGAGCCCGGATACTTCGACCAGTTCCGACACGCTCAATTCCGCCTCCGAGAGCACGCGCAGCAGTTTCAAACGCGTGCGATCTGCCAAGGCTTTGAACGTCCATTCCGCTTCGGGCACCGGGAAGTCCTCCATCCGCTTATCCGGATACACGGATGATACGATCGGCAGCGTCTCACGTCCAGTCTATATCCAAATCCGTGCGATGAGATTTCCGTAGCCGGAGAATCCGCCTTGAAGAGCTCCTGGTGGCCTTTATTCAGATATGATGAGCGTTTGATGAAGGCCGAATCGTATCGCCGGCCTTGCATACCCCTACAATGCCCGATAACATCATACGTTATCGGGTCCTAAATGCCTGCCTGCCAACCTCTTGGGGATCTCTCTGGCCTGTGTGTTTCTCCGTTCCGATTGCCCGTTCTTAATAACTAAATGTTGTGGTCGCCTTGTGAGTTTTGCCGATATGTGGGGTGAAATCGGCGGAAGATGACACTTCCGCGAATTTTTTTTTGCTCGCAAATCTCGAAGGAATAGATGCTTACCAACGTGTTAACAAGATATTGGCAAAACGCGAATGATTCACCGTTGACACGTGGCATATGTAGGGTATCTTAATCTGTTGCCCCCCAGATATGGGGCAGCGACAAGTCAGGTACGCTCGAACGTATTTACCCCGCATAACCCGGTGGAAGGGACTGTCTAAACAGCGCCTCGGGTGCGCGCCCACCGCCAGGGATTCCGGGGGAGGTCAGGCCTCAAGACCGGTTCGAGTCGTCGAGGAACGGGGGCAAAGGTGGTTGCGTCGGACGAGAAGGGATTTCGCCCGGCGTGAAATGGTGAGGACCGTGAGTGTTGCATTACCGGGAATCGCCCCGGCCAGGGAGAGTGAAATGATCGCGAGTGCCAAGGATGGACTGAGTGCAAAGGATGCACACGTGAACGGGGGAATCGAGTCTGATGCCAACCTCGGGCTTTCGGAGAACGCTGTTCGCGTGCTGCGAGCGCGTTATCTGAAGAAGAACGAGGCGGGTGAGATCGTGGAAACCCCCGCCGATCTTTTTCGTCGCGTCGCCTCCACCATGGCGAACGTCGAAACGCAATACGGGGCAAACGCCGAGCAACGCCAGGCATGGGAAGACAAGTTCTATCACCTGATGGTCAGCGGGCGGTACATGCCCAACAGCCCCACGCTGATGAACGCCGGTCGCGAGATGGGCATGCTGAGCGCCTGTTTCGTACTGCCGGTCAAGGACAGCATCGACGAGATCTTCGACTCCATCAAGCACACCGCCCTGATTCAGAAAGCCGGTGGCGGTACGGGTTTCGCCTTTGATGAGCTGCGCCCCACGGGCGACTTCATCAAGAGTTCCGGCGGCACCACGTCCGGCCCCATCAGCTTCTGGCGGGCGTTCAGTGAAGCCACCAACGCCATCCAGCAGGGCGCGTTCCGGCGCGGCGCCAACATGGGCATGATGTACATCCATCACCCCGACATTCTCAAGTTCCTCAATGCCAAGCAGGATCTCTCGCAGTTCACGAATTACAACATCTCCGTCAAGGTCACGGACGAGTGGATGGAGCGCTTCCTGAAAGACGCGGACGCTCCGCACATCGTACGCAACCCGCGAAACGGCAAGGAATTCCTCCTGCCCAGGGATCTGGACATCTGGTCGTACGATCTCCGCTCGCTCATTCCGGTACGGCGCGGTCAGGACGACGAGCTGCGGGTGATTCGCCAGAGTGGTGAGGGCGAAGTCGAAGAAGTGATCTCCCGCGGTTCGTCGTTCGATACTCCGGTCTACACCTGCCGCGAGATCTGGAAGATCATCGTGGACAACGCCCACCGCACGGGCGAGCCCGGCGTGGTGTTCATCGACCGCATCAACGAGCACAATCCCACGCCACACGTGGGCCGCATGGAAGCGACCAACCCCTGCGGCGAGCAGCCTCTGCTTCCGTACGAAGCGTGCAACCTCGGCAGTGTCAACCTCAGCAAGTTCGTGACGAACCCCAACACGGACGGGGCGGGCATCGACTGGGACGCCCTGCGCGAGACGGTCCACGAGTGCACACGGTTCCTCGACAACGTGATCGACGCCAACAACTACCAGTTGGAGGAGATCGACCGGATGTGCAAGGGCAATCGCAAGATCGGTCTCGGCATCATGGGCTTCGCCGAAACACTTTACATGCTGGGCGTGTCGTACTGCTCCGACGAGGGCACCGCCTGGGGCGAAAAACTGATGAAGTTCATCAACGACGAGGCGCACAACGCCGGTGAAGCGCTCGCCGAGGATCGCGGCTGCTTCCCCAACTGGCAGGGCAGCCTCTGGGACAAGAAGCATCATCGCCCGATGCGCAACGCCTGCTCGACGACGGTGGCGCCGACGGGCACGATCTCGATCATTGCCGGCTGCTCCGGCGGCGTCGAGCCGATGTTCAGCCTCGTCTTCTATCGCAACGTGCTCAAGGGGCAGGACGAAGGCAAGACCCCGATGATTCAGATCGACCCGACATTCGAGACAGTCGCCCGCGAACGCGGGTTCTACAGCGAGGGTCTCATGGAGCAGATTGCCAAGGACGGCACCCTCGCTCATATTGACGACATCCCCGAGGATGTGAAGCGCGTGTTCGTCTGTGCCCACGATGTCAAGCCGGAGTGGCACGTGAAGATGCAGGCCGCCTTCCAGCGTCATTGCGACTCGTCGATCTCCAAGACGATCAACTTCGCGCATGATGCATCCGTCGAGGACGTCGAAACCATTTACCGCATGGCGTATGCCATGAAGTGCAAAGGCGTCACCGTGTACCGGGACGGATGTCGTTCGGCCCAGCCGATGGCGCTGAAGGATTCCGAGAAGAAGCATGGCTCGACCCATGCCGAATCCCCCGCGGAGAAGAAGCCCGAGTTGCTCCCCCCCGCGGCCCCGACCCGACTCGAGCCCCAGGACATCCCCGAAATCGTCAGCGGCCTTCGCCTTCGTCAGATGACGCCCTTCGGCAACATGCACGTGAAGATCACCGTGGATCCGCGCAGCGAGCGCGAACTCGAAGTCTTCGCGCAACTCGGCAAGGGCGGCGAAGTGGCGTCGAGCGATCTCGAAGCCATCTGCCGATTGACGTCACTGTGGTTGCGTGCGGGAGGCTCGCTGGTGCAGGTGATCCGCCAGCTCAAGGATATCGGTTCCACGCTGCAGGTGCCGACGCGCGAGGGGAAGATCATGAGCCTCGGCGACGGACTCGCCCGCGCCCTCCAGCGCTACATGCGCGCGAAGGAGCGATTCGGCCTGCGTGACCTGCTGCTGGGCGAATGTGATTTGTCGGAATTGAGTAAGCCGCCGTCCCACGGCACCGGGATGCCGGGTAACGGCAAACCCATGAACGGAAATGGGAACGGTCACGGAAAGACCAACGGACATCGCCAGGGAAACGGCCACGGCATGCCGGGTGGGACACCCCCTGAATCGGGATCGGAAGTGCGCCACGGTTCCCCGGCTTCAGGGAGCGAGGACGCCACCGCGACCGCGATCGCCACGCGAACGCAGGTCGCTCGTTCGGCATTCAAAGTGAAATGTCCGAGCTGCGGCGAGGCTCTGGCGTTCGCCGAGGGCTGTAACAAATGTTACAGCTGCGGCTGGGCCCAGTGCTGACCGGCTCCTCGCGGATGGATCGCTCCGCCCTTCGGGATGAGTCCCGTCGGGCGGAGATCCTTCCCTATTCTGTTGATTTGCAAGAAAGGGACAGGACTCTCAACAGTTGCGTTGATATCCAATCAGTGCTTCCGATAATTAGAGTGCATGTGCAATCAATTATGGATCATTTATGTACGGTTTTGGCAAGCCCCGCTTTGGATTTTCACAAGTAAGCGTGAAATTCCTCCGGAAAACGGCTACCAATTCTGTTAATTTCACGTAGAATAAAAATGAAGGTTCAGATTATGGGGCTATCGCACCGATATTCTGAGCAGTTTGACCCGGCCTGTGGGCAAGCTTGAAGTGCTTGTCTATAATAAGCATACGGAAACGGGCCATGAGTTTGGATTCATTGGAGGGTCATAACACCGCAGCCTTCTCCAGAAATGCCACTGAAGGCTGTCCAACTGGCTTCTTTCCCCTCCGGAAAGCACCGGGATCGCCCTTCGGGGCACCTGGTGCTTTCTTTTTTTAAGCATGACAACTGTTTTCTCAGCCTTCGCGTCATCGCCCCAAGCCTGCTTCTTGCCTCGTGACTGAACTCTCCTGAGTAAGCCAAGCCCCCTACGTCACTCCACCGCCCCCCCTTTCTCCTCGCGCTGCCGACCTCGTTCCGATCGACTTCCTGCTCTCTTGTCCCATCGCTTCCCAGCCTGCTCCGCCAACATGGCGATCGAGCGCTTCAGTCCTTCCACGTCCGGCTCGGAACCGGGAACAGGCAGGATCACGTAGTCCGCCACCGGAAGCTCATGACGCAGGTCACGAAACGCTTCACGAATCATGCGTTTGATCCGATTTCGACGAACGGCATTGCCAAAACGACGCCCCACCGAGATTCCCAACCGCGATTCATCAAGCCTATTGGAATGATAATAGACCCGTACCACACCGTCCGCTGCCGAGCAACGGGCTTCAAAAACTCGGGAGAAGTCTTCTCGAGAACGCAAACGAACCGAACGCGGCAGCGTGTGGCGACGTGCTGGCTGAGCCATAATCGAGTGATTATACTGCCATTTGCTCCTGCACGCGTTTTCTGATCGTGCGCTTCCCAGTGGCCCATGAGCCCAGTCAAGGCGGATGAACATGGATCTGCGCGATTTTCAGAACCTCATCGAATCCATGTACTCGCACAAGGATCGCGAACGCGGTTCGGCCGGGACGTTTCTCTGGCTGATGGAGGAAGTCGGGGAACTGGCGGCCGCCATTGCCGACGGCCGAGACGAGGCAAACAAGCGCGAGGAGTTCGCCGACGTGCTGGCCTGGCTGGCGACGCTGGCCAATGTCGAGGGCGTGGATTTGAGCGAAACGTTGCATGCCAAGTATGGATCAGGCTGCCCGGGATGCGGCAAAATGGTCTGCACGTGCAATGAGAAACCCTGAAAGGGTCGGTATCCGAACTGTGAGGAATTCTCGATGAGAACGCACTTTTCACGACTGATGAGGTATCTCGGTATGGCCTGCACCAGTGTGCTGCTCGGGACCGGATGTGCGGGCTCGATCGCGCGCGAGATCGAAGTCTTCTTCTCGGCGGCGGCAAACCCCTTTGCCGTGCGCGACAGCTTCCTGGTCGAGGCTTTCGGCTTGGGGATCCTCAGGTTATTCAACTGATCACCGCGTTCGCGCGGGCATGAACGTCGCTTCGTAAAATGATATGAAACAGCGGCTTAACACATCTCTCGAATTCCCTCCTCTCTCTCACGACACCCTGTGATTCTTATTCGGCGGTGATTCGCTTTATTCGCGAAGCTTGAGCGATCGGCACCTCGGCCCTTATACTATTTCTTAGTAGGATCTGCTGCGATTGCCGAGCCACTTCATATCCGTCAGATTGCAGCAGATCGGGCATGTCATTTCTTTTCGTTCATTTCGCCGGGAGGCCATTCCCATGAGTACGGCACCCTCTCTGGATCGGGAGTACACCTGTGACCTGTGCCGCGCTACGATCTATCAGATCCAGCTCAACAAAGGGCTGGCGGGCCGATGGGCGGGCCGGTTGCTTTGCCCGCATTGCCTGAAAGAGAAAAAGGACTCCGACACGCTGCTGGTGGACGGTGAGAGCGTCCCCTCCGGGCATGACAGTGTGGCGGGCATGGCCCCGATCGGATCAGGTCTGAACGAAGTGGCTCACAAGAGGCCGTTGAATCAGACCGGTCAGGGCGCAACGCGCGTGCGCACGTTTCATGCCAAACTCTCCGATGGTGCCATCCACCACCTGGATTACCAGGTGAACCTGTGGCTGGAACAGAATCCCGAAGTCGAGATCAAGTTCGCCAACACCACGGTCGGTATCTGGGAAGGCAAGCACGCCGAACCGACACTGATCCTGACCGTGTTCTATTGATTCTTCGAAGAGAATTCCGCAATCCACCGCGAATCGCTCGTCACGTCGCTTCCGCCGCGTTACCATTGATCGTTTGCGCCTATCCGGCGAATGAGGGCATGCCGACGGGATGCCTGTGGCCGCTCGTTCGAGCAGACCGTGAAAGGAAGGCGGTGGTACCATGACGATCGATGGTTCCGTCGATTTAGCCAAGGAAGAACTGGAACGGGATCCTGAAGAGATCCTGGAGGGTCTGCGTGCGTTTCTTGCGAGCAAGGATGCGGTATCCCTGGAGACCTGGATCGAGAATCTCCAGTCGGGACAGATCAGTCGCGCCGTTTCACATCTATCTGAAGAAGAGCAGATCGAACTTTTCGTGCTTCTCGGGCCGGAAGCGGCAGCGGACCTGATCGACGACCTCCCGGATGAGCAGTCGGCGGACCTTCTCGAAATCATGCCCGCCGACGAGGCCGCCGCCATCGTCGAGGAACTGGACAGCGACGATCGCGCAGACGTACTCGGCGAGATGGAAGAGGAGGACATGGAGGCCATCCTCGAAGCGCTTCCTCCGGAAGAGGCGGAGCAGGCGCGGCAATTGATGGCTTACGAGCCGGATACCGCCGGTGGCGTGATGGTCAAGGAGTATGTTGCCTACCGTGAAGGCACCACTGTCTCCGAAGTGCTCGAGGATCTCCGCCTGCATCACGACGAGTACTCCTATTACGACGTGCGTTACTTTTACGTGACAGATCGAAAAGGCCTTCTTCTGGGCGTGCTTCGCCTCCGCGACGTCGTGCTCTCGTCGCCTTCGCGTGCGATCGAGGATGTCATGATTCGGGAACCCACCCGGGTCCGGGTGGATGAGGATCTTCCGCGCCTGCAGCGGCTCTTCGAGACACACAGCTACTCCGCGCTGCCGGTCACAGACTCCGAAGGCTATCTGCTGGGGGTGGTGATCGAGAAGGAAGTGGGTGAAGCCGCCCGCAAGAACGCCAACCGCACGATGTTGAAACTCGGCGGTATTTTCGGTGGCGAGGAATTGCGGAGCATGCCGGTGCTGGAACGGATGTGGCGTCGCCTGCTCTGGCTGGTGCTCATTCTGGCGCTGACGTTGCTCGCCGCCAGCGTCATCCACCTCTTCGAAGGTACTCTGCAGAAGATGATCGCCCTGACCATGTTTCTCCCGGTTGTGGCGGGGATGAGCGGGAGTTCCGGGAACCAGGCGATGGCGTTGTCCTTGCGCGAACTCTCCCTGGGAACGGTCAATCCGTGGGATTTCTCCTACGTGCTGGGCAAAGAGGTACGTGTGGGCCTGCTGAACGGGCTGGTCCTTGGGGTTCTGACCATGGTCGTCGGATACCTCTGGCAACAGAACCTCAAGCTGGGCGTGATCGTGGGCCTCGCTCTGGGTGTGAACACGGTCGTCTCGGTGTGCATTGGCGGGTTGCTTCCGCTGGCGGCTAAACGGCTCGGGCTGGACGCGGCCACGACGAGTGGCCCGATTCTCACCACGGTCGTCGACACGGCCGGCTTCTTCATGGTTCTCGGCTTCGCGTCGCTGGTCATCTGAACATCATGGCTCATTTGCCGCCGCACGCACTGCCGGTTGACCCGCCATCGCACGATCAGTACCTTAAAGATGAGCGTGGGAAGCTCGGCCCACCCCTAGAAACCCTGATGACACTCCCTGTCGTGCCGGCCTCCCTGACATGCTGCGTCAAAGTGAATTCCATGGATCCCCTGATGCTGAACGAGACGGAGCAGCAACCGAGCCTGATCGAGCCGACCCGTCCGCATGTGCCGCATGCCTCGGAGACGGCAACCGACCCGGCAGGCACGGGCTCGCCGGAGAGCGCAGGTCACCCCCTCGGCCCGCTTGTGGAGATCGTGGCGCTGGACCACCCGCTCTGGGGACGGTTGTACGCGCTGCTCATGACGGTGGCACTGGGGGCGCTGCTGGGTATGGCGATATACCTGAAACCGCATGATCGGCACATGGGGACGCACCGCCAGCTCGGGCTTCCGCCCTGCGGTTTCGTGCTGGTGACCGGATTCCCGTGTCCAACCTGCGGTATGACCACGGCGTTTTCACACACGGTGCGAGGCCAAGTGCTCACCGCCCTCTATGCCCAGCCTGCGGGAACGCTCCTCGCGCTGGGCTCGATCCTGTTTTTCGTTTTATCGCTCCTGGCGGTGGTGACCGGCCATCGTCCATCGCTGAATCTTTATCGCGTCGATCCGGTCCGCCTGGTGCTGCTGGGCGCCTTGTTCATCATGCTGTCCTGGGGGTGGAAATGCCTGCTGGGCCTCATGGATCAGACGTTGCCGATTCGTTAGCTACCCTAACCGGAGACTTCACCCGATGGGACTCGACATGAAGCGACGCCGTCACTTTCGCCGGACGTACCGCCTGTGGATGGCGGTCATGCTCGTCACGGCTTCGGTCTGTGGATGCAGCTACATCAAAGCCATCGCCATCTTGACCGCCCCTGAAACGGAGAAGGTCGACGCGGAGTACGACAAGCTCGCGGGCAAGCGCGTGGTGGTCTACGCGTGGGTGCCTCCGGAGGTCGCCTGGGATTATCCCAAGATCCGATGGGACCTTGCCACGTACATGACGGATTACCTCCGCGAGCACGTGGACGATGCGCAGTTCGTGGATCCCGATCGCGTCGAACGGTACCTGGAGAGCCTTCAGATTCCGGAAGTCGCGGCAACGGAACTCGCCGAAGAATTCCGGGCCGACGCGGTGGTGAAGCTGACCGTTTTCCACTTTACCATGCGCGATCCGGGCATGTCGCAGTTTTACCGCGGCAGGCTGAGCGCCTCGCTCTCGGCGGTCGATGTGAGCGAGCCGGATCTGCCCGGTTCGGAGATTCAGCTCGGCGATGTCTCCGTGGCGGTCCCCGAGGACGGGAAAATGGGATACACGAACATCCAGCCGGATATGTTGCGTCAGGAAACCTATCGTATCTTCACTGTGGAAGCAGGCAAAAAGTTCCATGAATTTGAACGCCCCTTGGATTAGATGGACCCCTCACCGGGCCTGGCGCGCCGTGGCCGGCGGGCTGATGGTACTCACACTGTCGGCGTGCGCCGGTTGCCAGGCGATGGCCGTGGCGGCCTATGCCAGCGGTCTCTTTTCGCAGCGCAAGGTCGAGGCCGAGTACATCCTGCCGGATGGGCCCCTGGCGATCCTCATCGACGATTTCACCGACGTGGTCCAACCACCGCTGGCCAAGGACGCGCTCCATGACGACCTGACCGAAGCGCTTCGCCAGCACGATGCCGTCGTCTCGCCGATCACCACGCGTGAGGAGCTGGCGAGGATCCGGCAGGTGGATCCAGAGTTCGATAAAAAGTCCGTCCGCGAGGTCGGCCGACTGGTCAATGCCGATACGATCCTCTGGATCAAGCCGACACGCTACAATGTTTATGACCACCTGGATCTGGCGCACAGCGACGGGTCGTTCACCGTGGTGGTGAAGGTGTTCGACGTTCACGCCGAAGAGCTGGAAGACGTCCGCTTGTGGCCCGACAACAGGGACGGCCACGAAGTGACGGTCACGATAAGTGTTCACGATATCCGCGAGAGCACGTCCCGCGCGGAGGTGCATCGCAAGATCGCCGGTCAGATGGCTGAGGAAATCTGCAAGATCTTCTACACGCATCATGTGGATCGCTGAGGCTCTCGTATAGGCAGGGCCTCGCCGCTGCGAGGACGGTGGATTGACGCGACAAGAGTGCATGGCGGTGCTGGGCCTGCCCGAATGGGCTTCGATGGAGGAGATCAAGCGCGCGTACCGCCGGCTTGCCCTGCAGTATCATCCCGATCGCGTGGGAAATGACCCTGCCGCCCAGAAGCGTTTCATTGTCGTAACGCGCGCGTATCGCCGACTCCATCACGCCGGGCGCGCCATGAAGCGTCATCAACCCGTGGGGACGTGCCTCCATTGCGGTGAGTTCGGTGCGGTCCACATCGGCCTGGACGGGTACGGTCGCTGCGACGCCTGTGTCTTGCGGCACCGGGAGGGTGGCCGGCTGCTACCCCTGCCGACGCTCGTGATTGTGCGTTGTCTCGCCTGTATCGTGCTGATCGGCCTGTCGGTCATGCTGACCCTGGGAGCCCTGGCCAATGGCGACTTCACTTGGGGGCTCGGGGGTTTCCTGTCCGGATGGGCGGCACTGATCGCGTTGGCATGGACATGCATTTCAGTCGAGCACTGCGCACGAAAACGCCGTTGCGGCAGTCGCGACTATGTCGTCCAACCCCCGAGGCGTGAGAAACCTCCGACATCGAGATCGTAACATCCCCCCACCGTCGAAGCATTCTTCCCCCACCCCGGCATGACACGCGCTCGTGAATTCCCTTCGATTCATCCCTCTCCGATATGCTCGGAAAAGGCAGAGAGCTGTTCGCGTGGGCGCCCGAAGAGATCGCGGACGAAATCCGTGGCAGGCCGATTCAACAGCTCTTCCTTGGTGCCGATCTGATGCAGGTCACCCTCGTGCATGACGCCGATGCGATCGCCCAGGGCCAGCGCTTCGAAGATGTCGTGCGTGACGAAGAGGATCGTCTTGCCGAGGCGGCGCTTCAGCTCCAGAACCTCCTTCTGGAGGGTATCACGGGTGAGGGCGTCGAGGGCGCCGAAGGGTTCGTCCATGAGAAGATACTCCGGGTCCGACGCCAGCGCCCGGGCGACGCCGACGCGCTGCTGCTGGCCGCCCGAGAGATGCCGGGGATAGCGATGGGCGTATTGCTTCGATGGCAGTTCGACCGTCTCGAGCAGTTCGTGGGCACGCCGGCGTCGCGTAGGACGATCCACCCCCGTGAGACGGAGCATCACGACGACGTTTTCCTCGATCGTCAGGTGCGGAAACAAGCCGATGCCCTGAAAGACGTAGCCGATTGAGCGACGCAATTTCAGAACATCAACATCGCGAATATCGCTGTGATCCACCTCGATCCGCCCGGAATCCATCTCGACCAGGCGGTTCACCATTTTCAATGTGGTGGTTTTGCCGCAGCCGGACGATCCCAGCAGCACCAGTGTCTCCCCGGATTTCAGGTCGAGCGACAGGTTGCGCACGGCGTGCGTCCGGCCGCCATCGAAGGACTTGAAAACCTCGGTCATTTTGATCACATCCACCACCTTCTCTGCGTCATGTGGAGAATCCGCTGAATCCCACTCCTCAAACAAAACAGCTTCTGCATCGACGAGATCCTACCCGAGATCGTTTGATCAGAAAACAACTCCCCTCCCGGTTTCTCAATCCCTCCTCAGGGTGCCGATAATAACATATTTCTTAATAAGGACTTAACGTCGATCCGCCGATTGTGTTCTGGATGGACCCTGCGATTTGACAAGGAATGATTCGTCCACTAAACTTGTGACCTGTTGCGGCAAGGAGATGCTCGTTTCAGGAGTTGCGATGTCGAGCCCGTTCAGCATCAACCATCAAATCATGGAGGTTCTTCGACGGATCATCCGCTCGATCGACCTGCAATCCAGGCGCTTGATGGAGCAATGCGGCTTGACGGGCCCTCAACTGATCACCCTGGAGGCAGCGGCCCAGATGGGCCCGGTGTCGGCATCCGCACTGGCGCGTGCGGTGCATCTCAGTCCGCCGACACTCACGGGCATCCTTGATCGTCTCGAAAAGCGCGGATTTGTCGAACGCTTCCGGGACACCCGGGATCGCCGCAGTTGGCTGGTCACGATCACGCCGCAGGGTCATCGCTTGCTGGAATCTGAACCCTCCGCCCTGCACAGGCAGTTCGTTGTCGAACTGGCCAAGCTGGCGGACTGGGAGCAGAGCCAGATGCTTTCGACGTTGCAGCGGATCGCCGGGATGATGGAAACCCCGGACGCAGACGAGTTGCCGGTTCCCGGACTCGTCGCTGAGTTCACCGATTCTTCCCCGCCAGTTCCGGCGGACAGTCCAGCAGAGCCTCTGCCTGGGCTGAACTCCCAGGGCATTCCCCTCGCCCTGGATGATGCACGCTCGAGCCCCTGTTCCGATGCCAGCCAGGCGCTGTCCTAGCTGTTGACCGGAAACAAGCCACCAGACTCGAGCGAAACTGACTCTCTCTGAACTGACGACCATGGGCTATTTGAAAAACAGGAAGAAGGAACATCATGAGCACGACGACGCGAAAATACACCCCCATTGTTCAAAAGGCCCTCGAAGACCTGCGCGTGGCATTGCCCGAGCCGAACATTCGGCTGGACCAGGACTCCGAGTGGTGCATCATCAAGTCGGACAAGGGATGGCGGGAGATTCGTTTCCACGACTACGGTGAGATCTACGACATTCCCGGTTTGTACGAGAAGATCTTTTACGACATCCTCAAGTGTGAGTCGCCCACCGTCATTCGTGGCATGGTGGAAGAGGAACTCGAGGATACGGACATGTCGCCGAAGGATCTGCGGATTCTCGATCTCGGTGCGGGTAACGGCATGGTCGGTGAGGAACTGGCCAAGCTCGGGGCGGGCATGCAGGTCGGCATCGATATCACCCCGTCCGCCAAGACCGCCGTCGATCGCGACCGACCCGAGGTTTACGAGGACTACTTCATCGCCGATATGACGGATCTCACGCCGGACGTGAATGCGTCGCTGGAGAACGCCAAGTTCAATTGCCTCACGTGTGTGGCGGCGCTCGGCTTCGGTGATATTCCGCCATTGGCGTTCGCCGAAGCGTACCGGCTGATCGAGGATGGCGGCATCATCGCCTTCAACATCAAGGATCGCTTCCTTTCGAACGACAAGGACGATTCCGGGTTCTCGTATCTGATCCGTCGCATGATCGACCAGGAGGTACTGGGCATCTCGCAGAAGATCAAGTACCGCCACCGCATCGCCACCAACGGCGATCCGCTGAACTACGTGGCGTTGATCGGTCGCAAGGAGGCGGAGATTCCGGACGAGTTGCTCGACCGGGCAGTTGCCTTTACGGCGTCGTAAAGCGAGCATGTCCTATCGAGATTGACGTCGCCTGAGTCGCGACGTTGTGCAATCGAACGAAGATCGATCACCCCTCGGCAGGTTACCTGCCGAGGGGTTTTTCTTTATCCACGGAATCAGCCTCGCCGGCGGAGTCATGAGCGTGAGCGACTTCGGGCAGTTCCAGCACGGTCAGCATGCCGGGCTCGAAGAGGAGCAGATGATCGTCGAGGGAAAACGCGCTGGCGCCTCCCCGCGAGGCGACGTTGAAGTACCCGGTGCGGCGCGGACGACGCGGATCGCTGACATCGAAGACGGAGAGCACCGACCGCCCGGTTTCCAGAACGCGGTCCGCATCGATCTGACTGAGACTCGTGTCATAGGAGCGGAACATCACAGCCAGCGGGCTGAACCGGTATTCGCCGAGTTCCTCCAGTGCACCGTCACGGACAACGAAGGATTGAAACGAGATGCCGTAGAATCTTTCTTGATCCGCACAGAAGATCACATTCCGTTCCTGCATATGGCTGTAATGCCGCTCCTGGACGAATCGCCACCACGGCGAGCTTGTATCTGTCCAACGCCGCGATGCGATAGTCTTCAGGAGTTGCTCCGGATCATCCAGTGGCACGGATGCGGCGGCCATGAGGTACTGATTCGCCTGAGTATTATTTCGAAACTCATCCCCGTGGTAGGTCCATGCCTGTAATGCGAGTTGCCCGCCGAACTCGCCCATCCACATCGTGGTGTAGAAGAGCTCCTGCGACCAGCGCGGCCCCGACGCCGAAGCATCATCCCAATCGTAAATATCGAGCCGGCAGGGTTCCCAGGGCTCGTCCTTGTCTCGAAGCATCGACGTCAGGACGTAGGTGTATCGGTCACCGGAGGCGAAGTGGCGGTGTGTCCTTTGCGGATATGGATCCAACGGCCGGATGCTCGGAGTTGACCACTTGGGTTCACCGTCTCGTGCCCATCGGAATTCCGCTCGGACGAGGTACTCTTGCCCTACTTTCCCGAACGCCGCATGCACGATGACTCGTCCTTCATCTTCGCCGGTGGCTACCCAGTCGACCGGCTGATGCCAGTGCACACGTTCCAGTCCCAGGCTCTCGGCCAGATTGACGGCGTCAGATGTCTGGATCTCACCGTCGCTGTCGATCTCGACGCGCACGCACTCCAAACCCTCTTTCGTGCGCTGAAGCACGAACGCCGTTCGATCATGGGATGCAAAATGAACTGGTGTCTCACCTCTGGGAACTCCATACTGATCTGTCCGCCAATCCCCGAACTGCGCTTTGAACTCCGGCCAGGGCGATTGATCGACGACCTTCAACGAGCTGCCGACTTCACTCATGGCAGCGCTGAAGGCCAGAAGTACGATCGCCACCGCGGTCCAGGCGATGGATTTGCCGCTCGGATTGAATGCGCTTTCGCGCGGCGCGAACCACCATGCCACCGCCAGGTTCAGGAAGGCGAAGACCCCGCATCCCAATACGAAAACGCCGACTCGCATCGCCAACCCGGCTTCGGTGTCCGGCACTGTATCGGTCATGTAGGCGGGATAGAGCACCATCAGGCGGCGCGACAGCAGTGGCATCAACCACCACGTAGCCAGCACCAGGATCGCGATCAGGATGCCGGTCAACGTATGGCGCGTGACCACCGCCACGGCGAATGCCACGGCATACCCCGCCACCATGACACCGAACACCGTCAGATCCATGACCAGTCGATCGTGGCCATAGCTGTTGTCGAACCGGTCCGCCAACCCCCCCAGGATCAGCATCGGCCCGAAGATCATCACGAGCAGGAGCAAGCCGCTGCACCACTTGGCCCAGATGATGGCTCGGGGCGTGACCGGCTGCGACCGGGCGAAATGCTCTTCCGCCTTGCCCCAGTCGCGGCAGACGGTCTGGGCACCGAGAACGATGGCATAGAACCAGCCTATGAAACCCATCAGTATCCTGGCGATGTCGAAGAACACCGGCGGATCGAACTCGAGAAAGGTCAGGTAGAACCCCCCGATCACCAGCGGCATCAGCCAGAAGGTCCAGATGCCGGCGATGCGTTCGGATCGGGCGCCGGACCATTCCTTCTTGAGTAGTGGCATCAAGATCAATCTTGAAACGGGTGGAAGCGAGTCGATAGTGACCGGTGGAACGGTGGATGCATTACTCATGAGCAGGCCTCCTGCTCCGCCACGCGCTGAGGGTCAACGGCATGCCACCCCACACCACGACCTGTAGTGCCATGACAGAAAGAAGCAATCGATAGTCCTCTCCCTTCGCCAGGATCAGGAAATCGACGAAAGGATTGAGATACGAACCCGGGCGGAGGAAATCAAAAAAGTACTGCGGCACCCAGATCGTGAAGACCGCTGTCAGCAGGATGCCCCCCAGCGCGGCGGTGAACTCATTCCGCGCGCGGGTCAGCACGAAGAACAGGAACGTGTACCAGCAGGAGAGGACGACGAGGGCGACGGCGGTCAGTATCACCAGCCATTCAATGGGATGTTGCGTGACAATGGCCACGCCTGTCTCGTACTCTTCCCATCGCCGCCCCAAGAGACTCGAACGGCCGTAGAACCCGCGACTCCAAAGAGCCAGCGACCCGACCACACACGCGATCAGCAGCAGCCCCCACAACTGCAGCAGACCGACGAACCACTTGGCCCGCAGCACGCGCCCCCTGGCCAGCGGCTGCGCCAGCAGGAAGCCCCACGTCCCGCCGGCGCGTTCCATGGAGACCGGACCCATGGCGAGAAAGATGGTCAGGATCGTCCCGACCGGCCAGTAGATGGCAATGGCCGCCTCACGATACGGGACGATCTGCGCCCGCAGCATGCCGCCCAGCAGCGTGGACAACGTGACCGCACCCAGCACGAACCGCCATCGATGCTCCATCCACTCTTTCCACACCAGGCTGCGAAAGACTGACCGTTGTGGAGACCCAGCTCGCGACCCTTGATCGGGAAGAATGGCGGTGTCAGGCGACGACGACATCGGACACCTCCCGCCGGCCGATCACGTAGGCCTCGAAGATCTCGTCCAGGTTCAGGTCGATCACCTCGGCGCCATTACGGCTCATCGCCTGGAGCCCAGGCAGCGCGGCGGAGGCGTTCTCGACGGTCACCGCGAGACGGCGATCGTGCCGCTCGATGTCCAGCACGCCGGGGATCTGATCGACGTTCACCTCCCCTTCCGGCTCGAACGATACGCGCTTGACCGACGCGCGGAGATCGTCCACCGCGCCGGACTGAATGATCCGCCCGGCGTGGAGAATGGCGATGCGGTCGCAGATCGGTTCGATCTCGTAAAGCAGATGGGATGAAAAGAAGACGGTGACCCCGCGGCTCTGAAGATGGCCGATGACGTCGCGGAGGAAGTCCTTCCGTGCGATCGGATCGAGGCCCAGCGTCGGGTCGTCGAGGATCACCAGCTTCGGCTGATGCGCAAGAGCGAGAAGCAATGCCAGCCGACTCGTCTGTCCCTTCGACAGCGCGGCCACCTTCGCCCGCGTGTCGAGGGCCATCTCGCGCAGGAGTTTGTCGACCATGTCCTTATCCCAGTTGGGATAGAACGCTGAGACCCAATCAATCAACTGGCGGACGCGCATCCAGCCGTACATCGCCTGGTTCTCCGCCATGTAGCCGACCGCCTGGCGTACCTGGATGGCGTGGCGCATCGGGTCCAACCCGAGCACGCGAGCCTCGCCGCCCTCCGAGCGAAGCAGCCCGAGCAGCGTGCGGATGAGCGTCGTCTTGCCCTGGCCGTTAACGCCCAGGAGGCCGAAGATGCACCCCGGGGGAACGTCAAGGTCGAGCCCACGCAGCACCTCCTTTTTTCCAAAGTGTTTCCGCAGGCCTTTGACGTGAATGGCGGACGACGGGTCACTCATGGTCGGTCTCCCCTTTGAGAATGTTGATCTCCCGATCGAGCAGTTCATGCAGTTCAGCGCGGTCGATCTGAAAATGGACCGCCAGCGCGGCCGCCTGGGCCAGCGCGGCGGCGAGTTGCCTCACCCTTTCCGATTTCTTCAGGGTGGTCCGGACGTCCTCGACGTAGGTCCCGTCGCCCTGGCGGCGGTCGATGAGCCCGTCCTGGCTGAGCTGGTTGTACGCCTTGAGCACGGTGTTCTGATTGGCGGGCAGTTGCCGGGCGAGATCCCGCACGCTCGGAAGCCGGTCCCCCGGACGCAACGACCCGCTGGCGATCTGGTACCGCACCTGATCGATGATCTGGCGGTAGACCGGGACGGCGGAGTTGGGCTCGATGCGAATCAGCATAGTGTTATATATCACTATAACACTGAATCAGCGGAAATGCAAATCCGACTTTGCCGATCGGCGTCATCAAGGGAATCGGCATTGCCGTCTGGAATGGAGACCGGTTGGATCTCTCCCTGCATAGTATTGCCCTGCAGGTATCGCCCTGAGCAGTTCCGTCCTGCTCAGGCAAAAAAAAAGACCCGCACGTGAAATCTCACGCACGGGTCCATCGATATCAAATAAACAGTGTGTGTTGCCGGGGTCGAGATTGCTCTTGACCGCACTTGCGACCTCCAGATCCAAAGGATCTTTCGATCAGAAGTCGAGAACATGCTGACACCTTCCTTCATTCCGGTCGTCCGCCTGTTCGGCAGGTCGATCGAATGAGGTCTAGGTATCCCCTAGAAAGGAGGTGATCCAGCCGCAGGTTCCCCTACGGCTACCTTGTTACGACTTAGTCCCAGTCACCAGGCTCACCGTCGGCCGCCGCTTCCGAAGTTAGCAAGCGGACTTCGGGTGCTCCCAGCTTCCATGACTTGACGGGCGGTGTGTACAAGGCTCAGGAACATATTCACCGCGT
>CAZUAQ010000073.1:0-23403 GCA_964618455.1 uncultured Planctomycetales bacterium
TGATCATCTGGCGCGTCAGGGCGAACATGATCCCGTGCGTGTCGGCCTTCTGGCCGAACTTCATCTCGTCGAGCTTGCCGTGTTTCAGCTCACCATCGGGCCCGACCTGCTCGAACTGAAACGACCCCGTCATCCGGTAGCGGGTGTGCTCCTTGAAGTCGTTGACGCTGGCGATCTTCGCGATGCGGCGCCAGGCGTCTTCGATGTAGTTGTAGCCCTCCAGCAGCATCTTGTTGGCGATGTTGCTGAGGATGCCGGGAAGACTGGCCGTGCTGAACGCCGCCTGCAGCCAGCCGGTGGCGTCACGCCGAAAGCGCGGCAGCCGCTGACCGGAGGCGAGTTCACAGAACTCCTGGATGCCCAGGCCCCGGAGTCGGTCGGCCGCCTCGAGGACCGGCGCGTCGTAGACCGCCTCGATGCGCGAGTTCGGCATGCCGCTGGCCATCAGCGCCACCGCCTCGAACACCTGCGGGCTGGCCGGACGCGAGCGAGTCTGGACCGCGGGCACCTGCGGGCGCGAGGCGCGGAGCACGTGCAGCTCGGTCTTGCTGGCGTCCCAGCCCTCTTCGATGGCCTGGGCCTCGATGTCGGCATGCTTGCCGGCGCAGATCTTGCGGATCACTTCCACGCGACGGGTCTCACCGGCCATACGCTTGCGCATGTCGATCACGGGATCGTCGTCATCGTCGTCAGACGCCGACGCGTTGATTTGCGTGGGAGTCGAGGACGTCGGTTCCGGCGTCGAGGCCGGCTTCGACGGCGTTTCGGTCGGCGTTTCCGTGGGCTCGTCGCCTTGGGGCGCCGGGGCATCGGTGGGCTCCGGATTCGACGTGTCCTGCGGTGCAGTCGTGCTGTTTCCTTCCATGGATTCGGTCTCCTGATTCTGGGCGGCGATCCGAGCGCTGGTGCGCGGGTCGGCGCCGCTGTCGACGAACGAGATTTCCTTGAGAATCGCCCGGCGCACCACGTGCAGCGGGCCTTCGAAGTCCTGACCATTCACCGTCACACGCTGGCCGTGAGGAATGAACTCGGCCTCCACGACGGCCGCGCCGATACTCGCCTGCCAGGGAAAGCCGTTGACGGCGCTGCGGGCGACGTCCCGGGCCCACGACGTGTCGCGACTGACGAGCCCCTCGGCAAGAACGCGCCCCTGATCGATGACGACGTGCTGCGTGTGACCGACACCCTGACGCGGGTTGTGATCGAGGCGGACCGGGATGTCCTGGCGATCAATGGTCAGGCCTTCCAAGTCGACGACCACCGGATGCGGGAAGCCGGAGATGCGCATCGTGCCGCCGGTGTAAGCGACCATGCGAAACTGCGGCAGCGCCTTCTCGCCTGCGCCGACCGCCTCGACGGTCAGCGGGCAGCGAAATGTGAAGTACTCAGGCGGCTTGCTTGCGGTCGACATCCGTGTCGCTCTCCTCGTCGTCATCCTCAGGTTCCGGTTCCACCGGTTCCGTGATTAGGTCCAATTCACGCATCAGCGCGTGTTCCTTCGCCCGCTGACGCAGTTCGGTCTCCCAGTCTTTGCCCTGGCGGGCATATTCGGCGGCGAGTGTCGTGGTATTGCTGGCCAGACGCGTGGCCTGCGCATTCGCCTCTTTGGCTGGATCCACGTGTTCGGTACCATCGAAGAACCATTGATGCGGGACGTCGCGTACGCGCCGCAGCACGGCCAGCTCCGACGTGAGCATCGCTTCGTCCACCCATATGCGAAGAATGCGATCGAGCACGGCTTCAGCCAGGTGGGCCTGTTCCACACGGATCGACTTGTAGTAGGTCTGATGATCGAGCCGGCCGGAGGCATAGTTGTAACCGGCGCTGTTGCCGGCAGCGATGTTGAACGGCAGGTTCAGACAGCGCGCAATCTCGTTGAGGATCTCACGCTTGAACTCGCTGTAACCCGTGCTGGGCTGCTTCGCGTCGATCTGTCCCAGCCGCCAGCCGTCTGGCAGCACGGTGGCCATCCGCTTCTCGAGTTCGACCACGTCCATGGGCTCGAGGGCCTGGGCTTCGCCGTTGGCCGGGGCGTCGGTGAACAGCACCGCCGCGAAGTCGGCTGCGGTTTCCGCCGCGGCGATTACCGCCGGCGTGAGCTCAGGGATTCCGCGATGCTGACCCGCCCGATCGGCCCGGAACCAATGGACCACTGCCTGGGCGGGCACGATGTCAAAGCGCGTATCCCACGATTTGATGTCGCCGGGATGCTGACGCAGGATGGAATAAGTCAGCGGGTTGCCGTATGGATCGAACAGGATGCCATCGACGTCGTTGGGTCTCGGCAAGGCGGAGATGACCGGCGAGGCCACGCGGTCCGCTTCGACGAGATGCACGTCGAGTTTGACGGGTGAATCGATGCGCGGATTCGCGGTGAAAACCGCGAAGGCCTCGCCATCGGTGGACTTGGCCATGCGCATCGTGCGGAGCTTCTCGGCCAGGTTCACCGCCTTCGACCATTCAGCAAATGCCGTCTCTGCTTGGCGGTTAACCTCGTCAACGTCGGTCAGCAGCTGCAGGCGTGCGCCTGTGCCGATGCAGTCATTCGCGAGCGTGAGCACGATACCTTTCGCGTAACTGTTGTTGGCAACCTCATAGCGTGCCCGTTCCCGGAGCTTCTTACGCACTTCGGGTGTGGCCGCTCCGTCGGCCGAGAGTGCGTCGGCCATGGCCCAGTGACGAGCATTCTCCACCGTGGTCTGGGCGGCGTCGTACCGCGCCCGAACCACTCCCGGGAGAGACCGTCGCGCCTTCCTGGTCTTGCGGAACGGCCACATCAGGTGGTCCCTCCCGGGCTGATCCGCGCGAGCTTGATGCCGAGACCCTTGTTGCGGCTGGCTTTCTTCGATTCGAGGTACTTGTCCGCAGCGATCTGATCGGAGATCGGATGCTGCTCGACAGAGCCCGAATCGCCGGTGGCCTTCCGTGGCCCGGTGGCATTCTCTTTGATGGAATTGTCGAGCGTATCACTCAAGGGTTGGCTCCCCGGACAGTCTTTTGGTCTCCACTATGCTTATTGCCGCAGACCCCGATTTATTCACACGAAAAATCCCCAGAATCAGCAATCGTTCCAGATCTGGTACGTTAAATGATTTTTTCGCGGGTGGTGATGGTTGCGCTGCAGTTTCGACAGCGTTTACGTCGTACAATGCCATCATGGCGAGGGCGTGTGTAGATGGTGAGAAAGTGTCGGCAGCCACAATGGCGACAGACCAACCCCGGATGGCGCACAGGTTCAACAACGGAAGTCGTGAGCTTGGTAGTCATGCTTTGCCCCGCTGCAATTCCGAGAGCCGGATCGGGGGACGCGATTGCAGGATGCGCGACTCGATCCCGGCCAGGGTAACCCCTTGAATCGATGCGGCAACGCCGCAACCCACCAGGCAGTCCAACCAGTGGTTGTCCGGGTGCGTGGCCCGCAGCTTCCATTCGTCCACGGTGCGCCCCTGGGCCATGGCCTTCACGCGATACTCCGACGTCAGGTGGTCGGCGAGCAGGCGGTGCGTCTTCGCCTCGCGACCAAACAGCGAAAGACATCCCGGATCGCCCATGGCCACGGCCAGGCGGGCATGCACGAACGTCTTCCAGTAGTTCGTATCGATCAGTACGTGCCGTACCTGGCGACGGCCGATGGTGTTCGGGATCCGCCAGTGCAGGCCGATCCGGTCGCCGCGCTTCCGTTTGTATTCGCTGAAGGGAACGCTGGTCGCGCCGACGTAACGTCCGTGGCTGGGCAGCAGAATGCCCGCGAATGTGCTCTGCCGGCAGAACTGGTAGACGACATCCGTCGACTGGCCCCAGTTGGCATCGATCAGGCAGCGATCGATCCGAACTTCGGCCCCGTCCTCACGACGAAAAACCTGGGACAGTTTCTCTGTGGTAAGTCTATCGAGGGCGGCATAGATCTGGCCCTCGAGACCCGCAGCGTGGACAACGCGGCCGATGGTCGATCCCAGATCCCGCAGCGTAAAGTAAGCCCGTTTCTGTTCCGGCCAGGTGCCGTAATCGACGATGTAACCGGTAAAGTTCTCCTCCCACGCGCAGAGCATCCAGAAGAGCACCTTCTGCTGCACGTCGATGAACATCGTCAGATGATTGCAGCCCATCGGGATCTCGCCGGAGCGATAGCCGTTGAGCTTATCGGCGATCTGCTCGGCGGTGAGCATCTCCTCGCCGATCTCTTCGACGATGGGCTCATTCTGGTACTCAGCGAAAAACGCGGCTTCATCCCGGTAACGCAGGTTCATCGCGTGCTGGATGGCACTGATTTCATCGTCGTTGAACCGCTGGGGCCAGGCGATGATGGCGCCGGCATCCATCTGCTCACGATGCTGGCGATAAAAGTCCGTGGCGGCCGAGCCATCACCGTCGTTGCGGAGCGAGTCTGCCCGGAGCTCGGCGTACCTGGCCCACAGCGTCTCGTTGGCAGGGAACGCGTACACCATCTTCGTTCGTTCACCCTGCCACTCCGGGTGCTTCTCACGATCGAGGATGTTGTCGGCCATGTCCGCCGGTCGGATGACCGTGCACGCCATCAGCCCGGCGATTTTCTTGCCTGGTCCGGCCATGCCGAGTACATCGCCGGCGAGAATCGCTTCGCGCCGCTGGCTCTGTGAGGGAGACCATGCCGATTCCGTGGTCTGGGGATCATCCACCAGTACGAGTTGCGGCCGGACCACCTGGCCGTCAGCGCGGGCATAGTTCTGACCGCGAATGTCCGAACCCTTCATGCCAGAACTGGAGATCACCACGCCGGATGCTTTCGAGCCCGCGATGGTCGGCAACACGATCCGATCCGATGCCCAGTCGATGCGTGTCGGCTCGCCCTTGTACTTCTGGCCTTTCTGCCGGTTGGTGATCCGCTCCAGGCACTGGATCGGGTAGGTCACCTCCGGGAAATCCGCGTGAAGCAGCGGGTTGGTTTCCAGCCAGATCTTGATGTTCTCAAGCAGGTCGCGGGCGCGTTCCGCGCTGGCGGCGATCAGACAGACGAAGGGCGTGGCACCGATCAATGCCGACCAGAGCACTGCCGTCTGGCACAACACCGTTTTGCCGCTACCCCGCGGCATGGCCATGGCAAAAAGCCCGCCAGTCCGCACCGCCTTCTCGATCTTGTCGATCACGCGCAGGTGGTCGTCCGACCAGGGAAAGTAGAACACTTCGGGGAAGTAGGTCTCGCAGAACACACGGAAGGACTCTTCACTGGCCGCGCGCCGTTGCGGATCGACCACGGCGGGAATCTTGCCGATGTCCTGGGCGGTGCGGACCATCTCCGCGTTCCGCTCGGCCTGGCGGGCCCGCTGCTCCTCGTAGGTTAGCGGAGTGCTCTTCGGCGTGAAGTACTCCAGAGTCAGCCACGCGGCATAACGAAACAGATCCACCGTACGCGCGTCACCGATGGTGTAGCCCGCCTGGTTGCGGTGCCGGCGGAACTGCGCTTCGGTCAAGACGCTTCCGCGCCCGGCGGCGTTGATCAACCGCAGGAGATCGGCGGGCCTGAGCTTTCGTGGGTTAATCCGTGCCGCCACGCGTCGCCTCCTCGGCCAGAAATGCCACGTAGTCAATCAGGCTGAGCGTCCCGTCGCCGTGCAGCAGGTCGCCGGCCTCGGCGATGGCGCGCACCTGGTCTTCCGTCACTTGCCGCCGATATGCCGCCGACAAGAGACGGGCCACCTCCGCAATGCTCAGCGCGGTCAGGGATTTCGGCGTCGCTGCAATGCCGGCGTCGTTCATGCCTTGTCCCTCCACACATCGCCCCGATTTGGCCGTAAGCCGCATGAATTCAGGCACCACCGAACGCCCTGTCGCCCGGCGAAAAGAATCTCGCAATTAATGCATATTTCAGAGGGATTTGCCTTCCTTTGTGGCCAAACATGAGGTACATCACATGTGGTGACGCGAACAACGAAAGGAGCCAAACCATGCGAACCACGCGAATCGACGTAGAAGGACGCCCCGGACGCTACGCCACGATCACCCGCCGCCAGGGGGCGGACATGATCGAGGTCACCATCCTGACCCCCGAGCATCCCGACGGCCGGGTCCACCAGGTCCAGGCCAACGATCCCGACGACATTTTCTCGATGGCCGAATGCCTCCAGGAGGTCCTGGACGGGATTCGCGGATGCAGCGGCGACATCGCCGAATACCACATCGTTCTCAAGTACTTCGCAGACTGAACCAGAAAGAAAGGACGAACCATGACCACGCGAAACAACATGCCGAAAACCGCCCGAGAGGCCTACGCAAGCCACGCTAACGACATCGCCCGCCTTCTGGACTGCATCCAGATGGAGCTCGACCGCCACGCCCAAGAGGCCAAGGCCGATCCGAAGAATTGGGGACGCGCCGGCGACGTCGGCGAGGTCCGCCGCCTGCTGGTCGAGACGCTCGCGTTTATTTCCAACCGCGAGACCAGCGACATCGAAGAGTTTCTGAACGAGGCCATTTGAAAGCGAGATCCCGAACCCGAAGGAGCACGAATCATGGACGCCACGAAGCAGAATGATCTTTTCACAGACATCGCCCGCCGCATTCTTTCCATCGACACGCTCGAGCCCCGCAACATGGACGACCTCGATTTCCACGAGGTGTCGATTCAGAGCGTCGCGAAGGCTCTGCAGGCCGCCTACGACGCGGGCCACAGCGCCGCCTTCGACGAGATGCCCGACGACGAAGGGATGTACGGCGTCGACGCCTACGACCTGATGCGCTTCGCCAAGGCCTACAGCGGGCTCGGATCGGCCATCCAGGACCAGCTCGACGACATCCTCGACAGCAACTTCAGCGACATCAACGGCAACGCCGTCGTCGAGATGGAACGCCACCTGCGCGGGATGAACGAAGAGATCGACGATGCCCTCGACGCCTACGCCGACGAGTGCGACGGGGATGAAGACGACGCCGAAACCTGCTGACGGACCAGACGCGACCATCCACACGGAGACGATGCCATGACCATCGAGATTCGAGCCACAGAATTCAGCAGCGCCGCGGAGGCCATCCAGTACGCCGACGCCTCGGGCGGTGAAGCGATCCTTTTGAACTGCTGCCGCCTCGTCCTGCGCCAGGCCGAGGCCAAGCGCCTGCGCCGCCTGGTTGTCCCTCAGGCGGACGCCGAACGTCTGGAAGCCGCTGGCGTCTCGTTCGCGTACCTGCGCGATCACGAGATGCCCGACGGCAGCCATCGGATCATGACCATCCCCGTCAACGATTGATCGAAGGAGGTCCGCGATGAAACCCGCAACCATCCAGCTCGTATGCCCGCGATGCCAACGCAAGATGCGCCCGGCACCGCTGATGGTGCATGCGACTGATGTTCGTCGGCGGACCTGCCCCGGATGCAGAAGGCGTTGGCAAATCAAGATCACCCCACAAAGCCATCGGGACGGACGGTACGTCCATGTGGCCGAGTGGATCGAAACCCCTAACAACGGAGACATGCGATGAAGAAGAACGACGTCGAAATCGGAGCCACGTACCTGGTGAAGGTCGGCCAGAACCTCGTCCCGGTCGTGGTCGTCAGCGAGAACGAGCACGGCGGCTGGAACGGCGAGAGCGCCAAGACCGGCAAGGCCATCCGGATCAAGAGCGGTCAGCGGCTGCGGAAACGGATGCCCGCCGAGCCGGATCGCGTGGAGGCGGAAGAGACGCAGGGCAGCAGCGACGGTGCTTCCGACGCCCCGCGCGTCCTGGTCTACCGGGACGGCCAGGGGAAGGCCTGGCGCTGGATGCTGGTCGGGGCGGAACCTTCCCCCAAGCGCTACATGGCCAAGGATCAGGCGGTACGCGGGGCGAAACGCGCCCATCCCGACGCCGAGATCACCGTCGGCGACCCTCCCGCGGCAACGGTCGACACGCCGACCAAACGCGGGAAGGCACCCACCGGTACCTCCTCGGCCAAACAACGCGACACGGGCGAACACGGCGCGAAACAGGGCCAACGTGACGGCAAGCTCAGCGGCCTGGATGCCGCCGCCCAGGTTCTCGCTGACGCCGGCGCCCCCATGAACTGCAAGGCCCTGATCGACGCCATGGCCGAACGCGGCCTGTGGTCCAGCCCCAACGGCAAGACGCCGGCCAACACGCTGTACGCGGCCATCGCCCGCGAGATCAAGGTGAAAGGCAGCGACAGCCGTTTCGCCAAGGGCGAACGCGGGATGTTCTCCTTCGTCGGGGAGGGCAAGTGATGGATCCCCAGCGACCTGACTATGACCGGAGCGACCTGGTCGGCAAAGGTGCATGGACGCACCTTGCCGTCCCGCCCCGATGCGAATGCCCCGAATGTCGGGAGTGGTGCCCCGACATGCTCGTCTGGGTGGATGACGATCATGTCCAGTGCGAGACGTGCGGGACCACGTACCAGCCGGCAACGGGGAAGATCCTGGATCCCGGGGAGGAAGGAGGATCCGATGCCGACCACGCGTGAGCGTCTCGAATCTTTCGTCGTCCTCGACGACCATCTCATTCGCCGGGTCATTCCGGCCCGTGGACAGCCGTACGAGCATCGCTGCCCGCGGGCAGCCTTCGAGCGCATTGCCCACGCTGCCGACGAGCTCGCCGACGGTTTCACGCTCGAGACGCTCGCCACGCACGAGGGACTGCCGTGGACGCAGGTGGCCGTGGCCTTGGCCTTCCTCAAGGAGCGCGGGATCATCGACACCCGCTACCGGAGGAATCATGCGGCGACTGGCGGCGCCCATCTCGATGCGATGACAGAGTATTACGCCCTGGCAGAATGTCCTGAAGCGGACTGACCTCACCCATTCTCCTCCCTGAAAGCCCCGGCATCCGTCGGGGTTTTCTCCGGCATGAGCACAAGGTTGCCTCGCGGGATTACGATCAAACGACCGTCGATCTCGACGCCCACGTTGCGCGGCCCACGCCCTCTGACCACGACCCGCACCACGCCGGTCTTTCCGTGGTACGGCATGTATGGCGCCGCCTTGCTGGCGTAGTGAACACGTACATGCTGACCGACGCGCGGGTAGAAGATCATGAGTCCCCCTTTGCTGTGATGGGTTCAGGCTTCTTGTCATGGTCACCCGGAATACGTTCCGCCTTGCGGCCGGTAAACTGCTCCCACCTCTGCACAATGACGTCGCAATACGCCTGATCCAGCTCCATCAGATACGCTCGCCGTCCCGTTTGCTCGCAGGCAATCAGTGTCGAGCCGCTGCCGCCGAACAGGTCGAGCACGTTCTCGCCGGGCTTCGATGAAAACTGAATGGCACGCACGGCCAGCTCGACCGGCTTTTCCGTCAAATGAACCATGTTCTGCGGATTAACCTTCTTCACATGCCACAGGTCGGTGGCATTGTTCGGCCCGTAGAATTGATGAGCGGCCCCTTCGCGCCACGTGTAGAAGCACCATTCGTGGGCGCCCATGAAATCTTTCCGCGTCAACACCGGATGCTGCTTGTCCCAGATGATCGCCTGGCTGAAGTACAGGCCGGCGTCTTTCAAGGCGGCCGGGTAGTTCGCGCAGTTGGCGTACCCACCCCAGATATAGGCTGCCCGCCCAGGTTCGAGCACCCGAGCGATATTCCGGAACCACGCCCGCAGGAGCCCGGCAAACTGCTCGTCCGTGACGAAGTCGTTCTCCAGGGGCCGGTCCTTGGCCCGCATCTTTTTATGCGTGCCCTTGGCCTTCTCGGGATGCCGGTTCACATCGAAATTCTGATGGTGGGTATTGCTGAAGCTCGAGAGTCCGGCGGCGATGGCATTGTTGCTGCGCGGTTCGACCTTCACGTTGTAAGGCGGATCGGTATTGCAGAGCTGGATCTTCGCCCCGGCCAGCAACTTGTCCAGGTCGGCTTCGCTGCTCGAGTCCCCGCACATTAACCGATGGTCACCCAGGATCCAGATGTCACCCCGCTGCGTGACCGGGTTGTCGGGCGGCTCGGGAACCGAATCTGGGTCAGTCAGTCCTTCCTTCACGTCGACCGCCTCGTTGAGCAGCTTGGCCAGCTCCTCATCGTCGAAAGCCAGCAGGCCCATGTCGAAACCGCCCTCGCGCAGATCATTGAGCTCGATGGGCAGAATCTCGAGGTCCCACTCGGCCAGGCCGCCCGTCTTGTTATCCGCGATGCGGTAGGCACGAACCTGCTCCGGCGTCAGGTCGGTGGCGACGTGGACTGGCACCTTCGCCAGGCCGAGCTTCTTCGCTGCCTTCCAGCGTGTGTGGCCGGCGATGATGACGCCGTCCTCGTCGACGACGATCGGCTGGCGGAACCCGAACTCGGCCAGCGACGCCGCGACGGCGTCCACGGCTTGGTCGTTGAGCCGGGGATTCCGCTCGTACGGGCGAATGTCGTCGATCTTTCGCAGTTCGACGGCGAACTTCGGGGTAGCTACTTCTTCAGTGGCGGTCATTTGAGCACCTCCATGTGCGTGGAAAATCAGCCTCTTCAATTCGACGCGTTGCCAACAAACTGTGTTTACCAGCGCGGCTGTTCCGCGGGCCCCTCTTTTGCTTCTATGCAGGGGAAGTACCTATTGCTCACGCTCGATCCCCTCCTCGTGTGCTCGCGTGATCCGGGCGGCGATGGTCTCGATCACGTGGGCGTGGCGACGATATTCCCGCGCGAGCCAGGTGCTCGGCGCGTAGACATGCCCCTCATGACGCACGACGGGCACGCCGTCATGCGCGACGCAGAGCATCGCCTCACGTTCGTCGCCGAATGCGCCGCAGGGCAGAAAGACTTGCCCGGCGTTATCCACGAAGGACGTCCGCAGCCAGCTTTCCAAATGGGGGCTCTCGATCACGATCTCATCCATCTCGATCTCCTTTGATCTCGGGTGCGCGAACGTGTGCCAAGCCCTACGTCCTGGGGAGTATCGCGGGGCGTTTCAGACGCCCGCGTACTCCCCCGTAGGGGGAGGGTGTGCTGAGTTTCCAGCAAAGTTTCCACCTGAAAATCACGTAAGCCTTGTGATTGCAGTTGCTTAGGTGTACTTGTGGTTTGGAAACTGAGACGGCTTTTGCGGCGCGTTTCATGTTTTGTCGCAGTTTCCATTAGACTTTTCACGTAACTCATTGCCATATAGACCCTTACCTCATTCGTTCTGGAAACTGAAAGCCCTGTTTTTGGAAACTCAGTTTCCAGCAGTTTCCAGTGAGTTTCCAAAGACCGAGCGTCGAATCTGGTTGACATACTGCCTCGAAACGCCCACCGCGTCGGCAATGTCCTGAGTGTTTTCCTCAGGCGCATGTGCCAGCAGTGCCGCCGTCCAGAGCGCCTTATCTCCGCTCACACCGGGCCGGGATTTGACGTAACGCATCTGCGCGCCCGTTCGGATTCGGGCGACCAGGCCGCGCTCCATGGTCAGGTCGAGCATGTCATAAGCTTGCCGCTCCGACAGCCCAAGCCGCTGACCCGCCTCGTAACCCACCGATCGTTTTGAGCAGGGATCGTTGATGGCGATACATGCCTCGACGAACTCGTCCAGGGAGGTTTCCCGCAGCTTGGGTTTCGGCTTGATCGCACCCTGTAGCGCTGAAGGATCCACGTCCTCGGTGGGCACGAACAACGGCCATCGCCATAGCAGAGCCCTGGGTGCCATCGGGGGCCAGCTTCGCACGGCTGATTCCAGTACGACAATGCCTTCCTCCTCGTGGGGCCGAAGAACCAGGTGCGTGTCGGCCGCGCGGGACTGACTGCCGGCGCCCGCCCCGACGTCGGTGACGGACTTGCCGGACTGGTTGCCCTTGCTGGTGTGGTGGATCAGGACGAACGCGCACCCAAGCCGCGCCGCGTAGTGATCGACGCAGTTGTAGAGATTGGCGATCGCTCCGTTATCGTTTTCGTCGGTATCTCGTGGCAGCGTGCGGTAGAAGGCATCGATGATGATTAGCTTGTAACGACCTGATTCGAGTCGGATGAACCATTCGCCCATCGCGTACAGGTCGCGCAGATGACCGCGAAGGCTGACCAAGTCGATATTGCCGCTGTAGAGATGGTGCGGCAGCCGCATGGCCTCGCTGATCACATCGTAGCGGTAGCTGCTCGTGCATGTGTGCAGCTCGTTATCGATGTGGAGCACCCGGCCCTGCTCGACAGGTAATCCCAGCCAGTCGAGTCCGGAGGCGACGGAGATCGCCAGGGTCGAGACGAGCCAGCTCTTGCCCATCTTCGGGCTCGCGATCACGTTCATGGTCTCGCCTTCACGAAGCAAACCATGAATGATCGGCGGGTTCAGGCCGGTGAAGTCGTCGATGAGCTTTCTGAGCGTCTGGATCGGCGGCTCAGGGTTGATGCCGTTCCCTTCGCTCACTGGCGGTTCGGCGGGAGCCTTCGCAGGCTGGTTGGAAATCATCGAGATGTCCAAACCATCCTTATTGTCGGATGGAGCATCGCTGCCATACCCATCCTCCCGCATGGCGCGGGCGGCCCTTTCGAAGTCGCCGCCGTGGTTGAGCAGCGTGTAGACGGCGAAGGGCGAATAGGCTCGGTTCGCCTCGAACGGTGCGGCATTCGAGCTGAACACATAGAAAGCCCGGTCCTTCAACGTAGCCGACCAGCCCGACTTTTTGCCCGGGCGCCGCCAGTATTCGTTCTCGCCGCGGCTGACACGCGTCCAGCCGTGCTGTTCGAGAACGGCACGCACATCGCCGCGTTGGTTGAAATCATCACCGGGGCGATCGCAGGCTGTGGAAAGAATCCCCGGCCGTGACGGACCATTGACACCAGGTGGTTGATGTTCGTTCAGCTCCCACGCCGCTTGTAGCAGGATCTCACGTTCGGCCTCGTTCAGGCGCGGCAGGTTTCGGAAATCACCCTGTACGAGCTCGTACCCGGGTGTTGGCGCGCACAGAAACAGCCCACCTTCGCCGCGCGTCTCGATGAGCGTGGTGACCTTCTCGCCGTCGCGGCGCTGGGCCAGCTTGAGGTTGCCGCATATCGGCTTCTCGACCAGATAGGAGACATGCCGGCCGTGCGCGGGCGTTTTCTCAATGACCAGCCGCTCCCGAAGCGGAGGCGGAATGCGGTCCCACCAGGCCGCGAACCGCTCGCCGCCGGCATCGAAATCGATCATCTCCAGATTGCTGGAAACGGCGCCACAGAGAATGCAGATCGCATCCGGCCCGCCAGCCATCCAGGCTGACAGCTCCGCCGGCGTGGGCAGCGTGCTTTGATATCGCTTCCACGAGCCGACGGCCGGACGTTTCTCGGTGCGCCGGGCTGGGAGAACGCACAGGCCCGCGTCGAGATAATCCGCAGCGGCATGATGAAGGATGTCACTGTGCGTGCTCAAAACGGCACATCCTCCTCATCCCACGTGGGTTCAGCATGATCTGGATCTCGATAATCATCACCGTCGAGGTGTGGCGGGATCGGACCGAGTCGGTAATCGGTGATGCGATCGAAGTCCTCACCGGTCACGGATCGCACGGTGATGGCCTCAGTAGGTGCGATGCCGCCGGCCTCGCAGATCGCCACCGCCTGCTCAGCCGTGTCGGGCACAAGCTCGCGGGAACGAGCCCGCCACCATTTCTCGGCCTTACCTCGGGCGTAGCCAGTGTGCTCGAAGCACACCCACTCGCTGTGGTACTGGTTGAAGCCGACCTGGTAGTCGACGCGCATGCTATGGGGGTGGTCTTCCGGCGCGCCGCGCTTGACATGCTCGGCATAGAAGGTTTCCTGCACGTCGTGCTCGGTGATCGTGACCTCGCCGGTCAGGATGCCCGCCGAACTGGCCTTGCTGTCGTGTTGCTCGCGCTCGGGTGGAGGGAATTCGTGACCGCACTCTGGGCACACCGCATACGCCGCATGAACCACCGCCTGGCACTCGGGACACTCTTTCGCCGGCGCCTCGCCCTGGCCCGGGATGCGATCACGGATCTGGAGCGCATCGACCGGGCCATGCCGGAGAATGTTCCCACCGTAATCGAGAATCAGGCAGTTCTCCTTCGAGGGATGAAGCCGAAAACCGCGACCGACCATCTGGTAATAGAGCCCCGGAGAGTTCGTCGGCCGCAGTAGCGCCACGCAATCGATGTTCGGCGCATCGAACCCCGTGGTCAGCACGTTGACGTTGACCAGGTACTTGAGCTCGCCATCGCGAAAGCGTCGGAGTGTCTCCGTCCGCTCAAACGGTAACGTATCGCCACACACGAACCCGCAATCGTGACCGAGCCCCTCGATCACCTTCTGCACGTGCTGGGCATGCTGGACGCCAGCAGCGAAAATCAACGTCGAATGCCGGTCCTGTGTGTGATCGAGGATCTCGCGGCACGCGGCATTCACGACGGCATCGTCGTCCATCAACGCCTCGACCTCACCGGCGATGAACTCACCGCCGCGAATGTGCAGCTCGGACGTATCCACCTTGCGCCGGCCGGCCTTGGTCTTGAGAGGGCAAAGATAACCCTGCACGATCAATTCCCGGACGCCGATCTCATAGCAGACATGGTTAAGCAGGTTCTCCGGCCCGCAGATCATGCCGGTCGTCATCCGGTATGGCGTAGCCGTCAGGCCAATCAAGCGCACGTGCGGGTTGACGAGCCGGGCGTCGGCCAGGAATGTGCGGTACATCCCCTCACCGTCGGGGGGTAGCATATGAGCTTCATCGATCAGAATCAGATCAAACCGATCGAGCTCTGCGGCGCGGCGATAGACGCTCTGGATCCCGGCCACGATGATCGGATGATCGGTGTCGCGGCTCTTCATGCCCGCCGAATAGACCCCGATCTGGTGCCAAAGATCCGGCGCCATGGCATGCAGCTTGTCGACCGCCTGCTCGAGTAGTTCCTTCACGTGCGCGAGGATCAGCACCCGGCCATCCCACTGCTTGACCACGTCGCGACAGATGGTTGCCATCACCGGTGTCTTGCCCCCTGCCGTCGGGATGACCACACACGGATGGTCATCCCGACGACGAAGATGGTCGTACACGGCATTCACTGCTTCCGTCTGATAGGGTCGCAGCGTCAGCGTGTTGGTGGCGGTTACAGACATACTGGCAATACCACTGATTCAATGCGTCGTGATTGCGGACCGGCCGGCATGATGCCCGCAAGGCCTTTAGGAATCGCTTGTGTGAATCAGGTTCCCCTGCAAAGGCCTTGTGAAACAACAGGCGAAACCAACGATGTCGTAGCCGGTTCTCAATTCGCTTCCACATCCGGGGCGATAGTGTGTCCACATAGCGGGCATTGCTCGAGGGGCAGCTGTCGCAGATGCACTTGTATTCGCCCATGGTTCACCACCGGCCCGCGTTGAGTGATCAGAAGATCGATCTGACTGTCATCCTCGTAGACACCGGCATGTTCGAGCGCATCGAGAACCGGTTTCTGAAGGTTGTCGAGATCGCGCCTGCGCCGATCTGGCGGAAACGCATCCATCAGCAGTGCGATGCGACCTCCCGCGGGCGGCTTGCGCGGCCCGTTCCCGCCCAGGAGGGCGCAGACATTCCTGCGGAACGTCCGGCCCTCCCGGCTGATCAACGTGCGCGGACCGACCCGGCGCCAGTAATGATTCATGCTCGGCGGATAAGGAAGGGTAAAGTCCAAGCCTATCACCTTCTCGTCGAGTCCTTCTGAGGCTTCTTCCGACGACCAGGACTCGCGTAGCCCCGCGTTGCCATGACTCGCCTTGTCGTAACAGTCACTTCTCATTTCCTTCGACACAGCCGCGAGCAGCTTACCGCTTCCACGGCGGTGTGTTGTCTGCCACCGGCGCCTGCTGCGGCTTGCCCTCCAAGGCCGACTTGGGTTCATAGCCGCGTATTTCGTTGGCGAGTTCATCATTGTCTTTGCGTTTCTTGAGCTTGACCGTGATCAGCAGCGGCAGGTTGTGCAGATCGACGCTGTCCTTCGGTTGCATCACGCCAACGGCTCGGCAGATAGCTGACAGTTCGCCTCGTGCGATCTTGACCGCCGTCGCGTTCGCGTTGTTGAGATTCAATCGCGCCCACAGCAAGCGGTTCTTGTACTCGCCCTCGAGAATGGTGAATGTCAGTTCCAGATAACTTCCCTGTCCCGACTTGACGGTTTTCATTTCGCTGGCGGTGATGGCAGCCAGGTACTTGCCCGCGGGAATGGGCTCAAATGTGCTGGCGGGCTCGACTTCGTGTGCATTGAATCCGGTCAGACTAGCCATTAACGTCCTCCTTGCTATTCTCGTCATTGGTGTCAACCACCAGACGAAGGTTCTGGGCGGGGTCACGATCTGTGTTCATGGACTGCATCAATGCGGGCCACGACAGAGGCAGCTCGGCGGGCAGACCGTAGCGGTTTTTCGCCACGCATGCAGGGCTTCCGACGGTGCGGAGCACGCGTTCTCCGCCATCTGCTCCGAGAGCCACAGCAATGGTCCGGGTTCTGTTAAAGCCGGCGTCTTCACTCTCGGTGCGGTACTTACGCGTTGCGAAAAGCACAGCGTCGCACCATTCGTTGATGAGGGCGGTGGCGTGTTTATGTAGTCGCGGCGAGTAGCGGTCATAGGCGGCCGATTCGGGGTCTTCGAATGTTTCGGTCTTCGCGTGCGCCAGAAGGATCACACACATCCCGCGCTCGTTGCGTAGGGCGTCCAGGCCGCTGAGCACCTCGCGCCATTGTCGGAGAGCGTGGACATACCCTTTGGCATATCCACCATCTGCCTTCTCGATGCTTTTGACCCCGTATTCGCGGCAGACATCGTCCCAGACGAGCCGTTCAAGCCAGTCCAGGCTGTCGATCACGACTGTCTGAAAGTCATGTTCTTCTGAGTACAGCGCCGATAAGGCCGACATGACGTCGTCAAACGTGCAGGCCAACGGGAAGCTGGAGCAGTCGATCTCATCCAGACCATCTTCGGTGGGAATGAAGATCGCTCCTGGTGCCTGGGCGGCAGTGGTGGACTTGCCAATGCCCTCGGTGCCATAGATTAATAGCCTCGGCGGCTTGCAGCGCCGGCCCGTGTGAATCCGTTCAGCCAATGTCATGTGCTCGGTCTCCTTCGTTACATGCACTTACTTGTGAGTCGCTGCCTGCCGCACCGCGCCGTGCCCGGCTTTGCCGGGCCTAGCCTGCCAATCCGTGCCTTTCCCAGCCTTGCGGCAACTTGCCTAGCCAAGCCTAGCCTGCCCAGCCACGCTTTACCGCGCAGGAGCGTGTTGTACGCGCGCCGCTTTCATCGCGGTGATCACTGACGCAAGTTCGGTCAACTGACGATACTTCGTTTCAAAAAGAACCATGTCGGCATGGGCCTGCTTGAGCAGGGCCTCCCGCATGGACTCAGATCGCATCACCTCGTCGAGAGTGCGATAGCCGCCACCGTCGTTGCGACGGTCGTTGGTGAGAGAGACATAGACACGTGTGGGGGGTTGGCATGCGGGGCGCGTGTGCACGACCACGCGAATCAGCTCTCGTGCCTGCCAGACTCGATGCTGTTCCGCAGCTTTCGTGTCGTCCCACTCGAACCGGCCGTGAAGAGCAGTGTCGGGATCGCGTGCATACTCCACAACGTCGGTGGCGCGGAGTACACCTCCGTGTTGCAAGCGGATGTGTTCTAGTTCTTCTCTGCAATTCATAACCTTCGCTCCCGCTGCTAACGAATGTACGTATAAGCCTGTCACGCTTTGCCTAACCGCGCCGGGCCACGCCATGCCTGGCCACGCCTGCATCGCCTCGCCTCTCGTAGTCCCGCCATGCCGAGCCGTGTCATATCACGTCACGTCTCGCCTGCCACACCTCGCCGAGCCGGGCCAAGCCACGCCGCGCAGTGCCACGCCATGCCGTGTCGCGGCTCGCCTACCGAAAAACGTTCACTCGCTGGCAACCTTGAACAAACCCCAGCCCATGCCGCAGCTCTTGCGGCTGTCGGGACGGCCCTCGCCGATGCCCACCTGCATGCCCGCCCGCAGCAGCAGGTTGGCCACGTCCATCAGCGTGAACTGGTCGGTGTCGAAACGAACGCGGACAACGGCTTCCCAGCCCTCCCGCCACATCGGACGCGGGCGAAGGTCGCAGACACCGGACTCGTTGCGGACGGCCATCTCGGAGTATTCGGGTGCCCCCTTTGTGATCCGTACCAGCGGCGTGCCTTCATCGATATCGAATCCATCAGGTTCAATAAAAACAGAGAGCTTCGCGTGTGTCATTTTGAAACCACACATCCGGCACGCACTGACACACGCATTGCGAAATGCCGGTGCCGGAATCCCACACCAGCCCTCGACACTGCGGTGCATGGCTCCCTCATAGGAAGCCTTGAAATCCTTCGGTTCCCTCCTGGCGCCCTTTCGGGCCGTACTTCCTGCCTCCTGGGTGGCGCGCATCTTCTCCCGCGCCTTAGCAGAGAACTTGTTCTGCACGTACGGGGCGACACCGATGATACGGAACTCGGCCACCTCGAACTTCGGGGGTGCAATCGCTACAGCTTCCTGCTTCGTCATTCTGAACGCTCCTTGTGTGGCAAGGTCTGTGGTTTATCGCGTGCCACTTCGCGACAATGGCAGGTGCGGGACTCGAACCCGCGTCCCGGGAACTTCAGGCCCCGGGGTGCGCCATTCCTGCCGAAAATGCCCGGGCGGGCGTAGGGAGTCCGGCCGTGTACCTCCGTGATGGCCTCCATGCCGCACGGCACGCCGTCCCGCCCGGGCGCGAGAGGTGCTGCTCTGCAATGCCTGCTGTGCCTAGCCACCCCAAGCCCAGAGATGCCGCGTCTTGCCTAGCCCAGGCGTAGTTCATCACGCGATCTCCAAGCTTCTGATTCCCTCGTAGCCTGTCTCGAAGGCGTCCAGTTCCCAGGCCCGCCGCAGCCGCTTGATCGCCGCCTCGTTTTCCTGCCTGGCGATCGCCAGCGTGTCGTCGCTGACGCGCCAGACCCCGCAGCGAAACGGCTCGATCTTCTCTACGGCGACGATGTAGACGGGCACCATCCGGTCGATCATCTGGGCCAGCACCGCTTGATAGAGCCCAAGCTGGTTGTGATAGCGCCGGCGCCGGGCATCGTTTTCGAACCAGGTGAGATCGGCGGTGGTTTTGAGGTCGACGATGCCGCGATGGGGGTGGAGCCAGTCGATCCGGATTTGGCACGGCGTGTCGCAGTACGTGGCGCGGACCACGCCTTCGGAACGACCGTAAAGGAGGAGAGTGATCGCCTCGTCATTCATGGCCACGCCCGAGGCCATTTGCTCGATGAGATCGAGCTGCTCGTGGGCGATGACGGGCTTGCCCTGGACCTGGGCCCATTCGGCAAATGCCTTGGTGGCGGATCCGAAGGGCCTGTTGGTTTTGGGGTTGATGGGGCCGCCGACGGCGAATTGAGCCTCGAACGCATCGCGGCCCTCGAGAATACGACAGTGCGTCGCCCGCCCGAGCAGCAGGGCCGGTGTGTCGTCATCGGGGATCAGACCCAGCTGCTTCTTACGGTACAGCCAGGGGCAGTTCATGAAGTCGATGAGCTGATGGCTCGACAGGTACTGGCCGGCCTTGGCATGGTACTCGTCGGCCGGTTCGGTCCCCAGAACGCTGAGGTCAATCATCACATCGTGCGTTTCGGTCTGCGGCATTGTCGGACTCCCTCGTGAGCAGGTGCATCGCTTGTCCCGTACACCATGCTTATTGCCGCAGAGGCCGAATAATTCACAGTGCCATTCAAAATCACATGACTGTCACAGCGCTCACATTGACCCTCACATGAGCGCTCACATGACACATTTGGCACACCCGGCATCGTCATGTGAGCCTCACAATGACCCTCATGTGATTTTGCTGATTCACATCGACGGCTAGAGACGTGGCACCGGCTACTCCGCAACCATCACATCAGACGCCCGGGGCAGGCTCGGGCAGACATGAAGCAGGTAGCGGAGTGCCAAAGCATGAGAAGCAATCGGGTCCGGGAGTTGTATGAAGAGTACATAGGAGCGCTAGAGGAGTGGCAGATCAAGATGGTCATCGCCCGCCTGGAAAAGAATAAGATGCCTTACAGTGCATGGGATGACGCTATGCAGGAGTTGGCCATCCTGATTGGGGGTTTCCGCTTCGATCCCGACAAGGCGCATCAGGCGAGTGAGAAAACGATCCTGTGCCGACTCATTGATAAGCACATCCGCATGATGGCGCGCAGTCACGCTCGGTACCAGGCGATGCTGGATCGCCTCGGAAAAAGCAAACAGCCGGAGGTGAACGACCAAACGCCTGACGACGCGGCTGCTGCAGCTGAGGTATTAGAGGTCGTCAAGGACCTGACGCCTGAGCAGCAGGAGATCTGCCAAGGGTTGATGGCCGGCGAAGGCATAGGCCAGATCGCGAAGCAAGTCGGCAAGCATTTCGAGGTGGTCAATCGTCAGGTGAATGTGATTCGCAAGGTCCTCGAGGAAAGGGGGTTCGACCAGTGGTTCGAATGAGTAATGATATTCGCGTGCCCGATTGCCCCGGTCGCCGTCTGGATGAACTGGCCGAGATCCTCGCCCGGGGCGTATTGCGCATGGAAGCGAAAGAGAGGGGCTGTGCGGGCAAAAAGCGACTTGAGGTTTCCGCCGAAACGAGGCTCACTGTCACCCGATCCGGTGAACCGGAAGAAAGCGAGGTGACATGATGCAGAAAACCGTATTGAAACAGATCGATGAATTGTACCACATGACCATGATCCAGCTGCGTCAACGCTGGGCCGATCTGCAGGGAACAGCCCCGGGCCAACTCGGGCGGAAGTATCTGATTCGCCGCCTGGCGTATCGTATCCAGGAGCTGGCCTATGGCGGGCTGAGTCGCGATGCCAGGCGGGAACTGAAGGCCGTCGCTCAGGGCGCCACACCCAAGACGGTGGCACAAGCGCAGAGGCGGCGAAAGACCCAACTGTCGCCAGGAACGCGACTCCTGCGTGACTGGCACGGCGAGCGCTACGAGGTAACCGTCGCCGAGGACGGGTTTATCTACAACAGCAAGCGTTACAAGAGCCTGTCCGCCGTGGCGAGAGCCATCACCGGTACCCACTGGGGCGGCTACCGGTTCTTCGGCTTGGTCAACCGGAACCGCACGAAACGGGGTGACGCATGAAACAGAAGAATCCCATGATCCGCTGCGCCGTGTACACACGCAAGAGCCACGAGGAAGGTCTGGACCAAGAGTTCAATTCCTTGGATGCCCAGCGTGAGGCGGGCGAGGCGTATATCGAATCGCAACGGCATGAAGGATGGCAGTGCATCCGGAAGCGCTACGACGACGGAGGATACTCGGGAGGCACGTTGGATCGACCCGCGTTGGCCGATCTGCTCGCCGACATCCGGGCCGGCCGAATCGATTGTGTAGTGGTCTATAAAGTGGACCGCTTGAGCCGCTCGCTGCTGGATTTTGCCCAGATGATTGGCTTGTTCGACGAGCACGCCGTCAGCTTCGTCTCCGTGACGCAGCAGTTCAACACGACCACCTCCATGGGCCGGTTAACCTTGAACATCCTGCTCTCGTTCGCTCAGTTCGAGAGGGAGATCATCGGTGAACGCATCCGCGACAAGAAACTCGCCACCGCCCGTCAGGGCAAGTACGTCGGGGGTGGACCGCTCCTGGGATTGGACGTGGTGAACAAAAAGTACGTCGTCAATAAGGAGGAAGCGGCGCTTGTACAGTACATATTCGAAGTCTTTGAGAAGCTGGAATCCTGCAGGAAGGTGGCCGTGACCCTCAACGCCGAGGGAATCCGAACAAAGCAGCGCGTCACGAAGATTGGCAAGACCTGCGGAGGCAGAGAGTGGTCGATGCAGCAGGTCTACAAGGTGCTAACCAACCGCAAGTACATCGGGGAGATCGTGCATAAGAAGATCGTGTATCCGGGTGAGCATGAGGCCATCATCGGCAGAGAGATCTTTGAACGTGTCCAGGCCAAGCTGAAAAGCAACAAGACCTATACCCATCGGCATCAGGTTCGACGGTTCGCCCTGCTCCGCCGCATGCTCCAATGCGGACACTGCGGTGGTCTCGTCCAGCCGACGTGGGCGAAGAAGGATGGCCGCGAGCACCGCTACTACACCTGCGCCAAGAAGATCCGAACCGGATACGGCAAGTGCCCGCTGCCCGCGTTGCCGGCGTCAGAGATCGAAACGACCGTGGTCGACCAGCTTCGGGCCCTATTGCGCCATCCCGATGTGATCGCCCGAACGTACCGGGAGGTACGCAAGGGCGGCGACAGGGGGCGAGACGAGGCCACACGAGCCCGACTGGAGGAGCTCCGAACCCGCCAGGTACAGATCCAGAAATCGATTCGAGCCGTCCTGGAGGTGACGGACGGTGATGACGGTTTCATGGCCCAGGAGTTGAGCCGCCTCAACGGCGAACTGAAAACGCTCGCGAAAAGCATACGCGAGCTGGAAGCGAGGATTCCCAGCGACCATACCATCGATCTTGATCGGGTCTCCGAGGCGTTGCGGGCCGTGGATCCCGTGTGGGAAGTCCTCTTCCCCGAAGAGCAGTGCAGGATCGTCGAACTCCTGATCGAGCGGATCACCGTCAATATGAACGGTATCGATATTCGATTCCGTAGCAACGGCATCGAGCAGATCGTCGAGGAACTCCAGCCCATCGAGGAGCGAACACATGCATGATTTGACGACCATCGAGGACGAACAGAAGTCGCGTTACCCCGGCCTGAGCGTCCGACGGGAGGGCGAGGCTATCGTGGTTCACATTCCGGCACGATTCCGACGACGCATGGGCCGGTCCATGATACTGACCGACGCCGTGACGCCGACCGCGCCAAAGCCGGAACGCGAAGCCAACCAGACACTCATCGCGGCCATCGCCAACGCGTATCGCTGGCAGGAGCAGCTTGAGGCGGGGGAGTATGCCGGCCTCGAAGACCTGGCCCGGGCCCTCGGTGTCGACCGCACCTACGCCGGGCGAATCTTGCGTCTCACGTCCCTGGCGCCGGACATCGTGGAGGCCATCCTGCGAGGGGACGAGCCGGAGGGAATCAGCCTGGAGAAGCTGCGAAAGAATCTGCCGATGGTTTGGGAACATCAGAGGACAAATTGGGCAGTAGGTGCCTGATTCCGCAGAATCGGACAAAAGTCCGAAAAGTGGAACCTACAATGGGAACCCTATACAATAGTCGATAGTCGACCATGGTTCGGCGGGTAGGTAGATCGGGCAAAGTTATCTGGCAAGTGCCCAATTAGGGGTGCGAACCAATACTGCACCAGAGTGTGACGCTTGAAAGCCGCGACTTGGTCTACAGTACGCCACTCAAGGAGCAACTGACATAGCCATCCATCCCACCGCGATCATGGATCCCCGAGCCGAGATCGCGTCTACCGCAGACATTGGACCGTACGCCGTCATCGACGGCCCTGTCCGCATTGGCGAGGGCACTCGCATCTACTGGCACGCGACCGTTTGCGGGCGTACAGAAATCGGCGAGAACTGCCACATGTGTAATGGTTCAGCCTGAATTGGAGAGTCAGGCGACGCGCCTAATACACACT
>CAZUAQ010000074.1:0-22099 GCA_964618455.1 uncultured Planctomycetales bacterium
AGTGTGTATTAGGCGCGTCGCCTGACTCTCCAATTCAGGCTGAACCATTACAGGCTTCGCATATCTCGAATACCATAAATACCATGAAAGAGCCAAGAACCATATCATTGGCTTGAAACTGTATTCCGCCCGCTTGATACGGTGTATTGCCCTGCTTGAAAGGTCCAGATTGGGTGCGTTTGGGAACCACTATGTTAAAGTCTTTAAATGTCTGATTAATCGTTGCCACCATTTGATCAGCCAGATCCTGATGAGGGGTCCCGACCCTGTACGCGTCCGAAGCGGCCAGGGACGTACGATACTGAATGAGCGGACCTAATGCGGTGCACAGGCCCACCGGATCGATTTGGTTGACAGGGCTATTCACCACGAACCCATACAGGTTCTTACCATCGTTACTCAGTTTATCGCGTGGGATGAACTTACTCGCCTGCCTACCGGTTCGCAGGAGCACCGCGCTGGGTTCATCGACCGGATCGCGATTCAGAAACCTGCCTGTGCTCGGACTGTAATATGCCGCTGCAGCGTCGACAAGGATCAGCGACGCCAGCAAACCGAATGTGAGTGCGATACGAAGACGCATGGTTCCTTCCTTTCAGTGTTCTTGCATGAACGGGCTATTCTACCTCTCCACTGCAAACGCGGGATTGGCCCCGGCAAACGGAGTCCCTGGTATCCCTCGCATGCCCGGCGCTCCCGATATTCCGGGCGTCCCTGGTGTCGGATCGGGTGGTGGCGCCATTTCCTGCCGAACATCGGCAGGCAACGCGAGATCGTTCCAGGGCTCATACGGCTGCTGCGACAACTGCATCGGCCTTGGCACGGTGCCGATCAGCGATGATCGCTAAGCGAGTACCAACGTTTTCGCCTGTGGCATCAGCCGATGGGCCTCAGCAATGGACGCCCGGGACTCGATGAGTCGCTTATTGGCGTGCAAACACATACCGCGGGCAAGGAGGAAGGTGGCCAGCTCCTCCTCGGGCGTCAGTGATTTCAGGAACTCGCCCGTCTCCATCTCGGCATCGCTGAGCGGCTTGGGCCAGGTTCGGTAATACTCATCGGCAGGATAGTTGATACCGCCGTTTGTTGCGCCGTCGATGTTGAAGCGCTCCCCGCAGTCGTTTTGAGCCCGGCTGCGGGGTTTTGTTTTGCCATAATGGAGGGGAGAACATCTCCGAAGATCATCATAGCCCCGCCAGCACAAAACCGATCTCCAACGACAAGTAGAACGCAACAACTGCGGACAAGAGAGCCATGCATCCACGGAAAATGGATCGCCTGTTGCGGTGAACAACGATACCCGCGAACAAAAGTGCCAATCCCATCAGCCCTACTGCTACGCTGAACAGAGTGCCAACATGCGAGATGATCCAGCCAAACTCCGCCGTCCAGCCAGCGCTGGTTGGCATCTTTCCGCCCTTTGTCCCCCACAAGTCTGCCAGCCTCATTCCGACGATCATGAGCGCTATTCGATATACAAGCGGGGCAAGGATAGCGACAAGCCCTGAGCCGACAGCAACTCTTGACAGAATGCGCAGCCAACGCGGTTCCCCGTCCTGCTGACTTGCATAGGGAAGAACAATCCTTGCTGTCACTTCGTCTTCTGGCGTCATTGTCTGGCTGGCGCGCAAGGCAAAACCCTACCTTGGTATGTCTGACGGGTCGGTGCAGTTGTCTGCGCCGTGGTCGTAGAGATCATTCCATCCCCAGGCGTAGTCTGGCTTGCTCGTTGGCACCATGCATGCTCTCAGAATGCATGCTATCGCGGAGTTGCTGTTTGGGCCACAGAAAGCTTTGTAGCATTTCCGCGCCTTCCACTTTCTTGCTGCATGCAGAACGCAGGCGCATTGATTGAAAGGCTCGTCGTCCCAACTCGGCATTTCGTCAAAGCGATCCCCATTGATGTAGACATCGAGCTTATCACATCCGCCCTTCGAACTGCTCGGGCCTCCATCAATATTCCAAGTGCCTTCGTCAGTTTCAACAACAAGAGTGTAATGACAGCCTCGAATAACCCAGCCAAAGCAGCTACCACGTTCAAGAGATATCTCACACCGCAGTCCCAACGCATCAATGTGATTGAGCGGCGAGTTCCTGACGAAACAATACTCATTTAGATCGTCGTTCGACGGCATAGGATCACGGGGAATGAAGGTCGTCTTTGGCTGCGCACCTGTTCTCAATAGCACTGCCCCAGGCTCATTGATTGGATCGCGATTAAGGAACCTTCCCGTGCTTGGGCTGTAAAATGCTGAAGCCGTCTCAAAAAGAAGTAGCGTAAACAACAACCCCATAACGATTGCGAATGTTCTTCGTTGACGCATGATAAATGTTGCCTCCCTGATGGCGAAATCTCTTTATCTCTGAATGACAAAACCCGAATTGGGATTTGGCACACTCGGTGTCGGATCGTTCGCGGTTGGGGAAAGTTGTTGACGAACTTCTGGTGATAAATATGGACTTTCCCACGGGTAGTAACGTTTCTGGACAACTTGCCTTTGAGCATTCCTGCCTATCGTGGTCTGCAAAGCCAGTATCGGCGTTGACGCCTTCGGCATCAGTCGATGAGCCTCCGCAACGCATGCTCGTGCGTCGGCAATTCTCTTGTTTGCCTGAAAGCAAACGCCACGATCCAGCATGAATGTCGCCAACTCCTCTTCGGGCGTCAGCGACTTCAGGAATTCCCCTGATTGCATTTCACGGTCACTGATCGGCTTGGGCCAACTTCGGTAATGCTCATCAGGATAGTAATCGACCCCGCCGTTTGTGGCTCCTTCGATGTTGAATCGCTCGTTCTCAGTATCCCATCGACAGAAGACGTGCTGTTTGGCGAGGACCAGTTTCATCGGATAGCCAAGACGCCGTCCGATGGCCACGTACATCACCGGCATCGATGCGCAGGTACCGCCTTCTGCACCGGGCAGCATGCCGTGAAGAAAGGAATCACGCGCGTCGCTGAAATCAGGCTCATAGATGCGGTCGGGATTGTATTGAACGCCACAGGATTCCTGCAGGACTTGCACGATGAACTCTGCTCGGAGCCGGGCTTCGGAATGGTTGTAGTGGTCAGCGTAGCGAGGATCGTTCACGCGATAGAGATGGCGCTCCGTCTCGAATTTCACCTTCGCTGCCCATTCGTCGAGCGTCTCCAAGACCGAAGGGATGTCGAGGTTTTCGGCGCCCGGGAGCCCCTTTGCGCACAGCAGGTTCATCAGCGCTACGTCGACGTCGGCGAGTTGATCGGGAGCCATCGCCAGAAGGTCGTGGTGGGATCGGAGTGGTTGCGTTGCCGGGATAGCGTCTGGTGTCGCGGTCAATGTGATCTGCCGTCCGCGGGCGATCCAGCCGGATGTGAAAGCAGTTGCCAGAAGAAAGGCAATCGTACCCAGCAGGACGGGCTTCGAGGCGAACGATGGCAAACCGTCTCGTGGCTCTGGCTTCGCCTTCGGCGGAGCGCGACGTTTACCCTGGCTGCGACCCACTGGTACCCCTTTTCTGATGCGGATGAGATGTTATTATCGGATTATGCTGTAACTGAGGCCGGCTGTCAAGATAAGCCCCGGGCCGAACTCACAGGACGTCGACGCGGCCTCCGTTTTGATCACCGTTTCCTCCGCTCCCCGCTCCGAACCGTAACGTTTCGGTTCGCTATACCGAACGCAACCCCCTGATAACCCGGGACGGGGTCTCTGACTGGTTATGAGAGACTTTCGGGCGAAAACGGGATCCGACCGGGAAGGCCCCGCCGTGTGGGCAGGTCCCACGGGCCGGATGAGAGGTAGATGGTTCTTCGGACGCCTGTCGTAAGTGCTTGCCACAACTGGCGTAAAACGCGAAGACGCCGACGACTCTCATCGCCAGCGTCGGGTGTTCACCGCAAAGGCGCTTTGGTTTGACGCCTGGAAGGTACTAGCGGGGACAGGACTCGAACCTGTGACCTCGAGGTTATGAGCCTCGCGAGCTGCCAACTGCTCCACCCCGCAGTAGGAATATGATAATAGGAGCGTGTCAAGAATCTGTCAAGCGACACCGGTGTGGGGCGTCGCCATCCCGGCAGTCTGCAGATGGTTCCATTCTCAGGGACGTACCGCCGCGTCCGCCAGCGCGCTCCATCGCTCGCGCGCCAGTTCGACCCCCTCCAGGATCTCATGGCGGTACTCCTCCGACGCCCGCTGTCGCGCGAAACGTTCGAAGGCGTCGAGCATCCGTCGGGCTTCGTCGAGCGACTCCTTCACGCGCGGGCCCCTCCCGTCGACCGTGACGTAAATCGGGCTGGTGTGCCCGAACCGCAGCCGGTTCGGCTCCTTCGAGCGGGAACTCGGCATGTGGTACTCGGCGAGCTCCTGATCGGTCAGCAGATCGTCCACCGCCCGGCATCGCGCCGCCAGCCATGTCCCCCGCGTACACGTGTAACGCGTTTCGAGTTCAACGTGATGGCGGTCCGTATCCCTGGTGACGACGTGTTCATGGATGACCCGGCCGTTGGCGACCACTTCCACCGACTTCAGGGGAACGTCCGACGCCACGCGGACGACGATGCGGACTTCCCCGCCTTCTTTGCCGAAGGCGATTTCGTCCCCCGGCTTCCTGCCGTTCCCGGTCTCCATGAAGATCATCGGGCCGTTGGTCACGAAGTTGCGGCCCCGGCGCCACGCCTCGAGGAACTCCGGCAGCGTCGGGTTGCTTCCGGCGCGCACGTAGGCCCGATTGAAGCCGACCGGAGTGGTCTTGGCGCCCGTGGCGGAGCCGGCCCCCGCCGCCAGCCGGAGCCCACAGTTCAACAGCCGGTAGTACGTCTCCTCGTTGAGCCGGATCATGCCCTCGGGCGTGTTCGGGTAATCCGGAAAGCCCTCGACACCGAGAAGGTTCGAGTAGTGCTTCCGCGGCTGGTACATGTGGCGGTGGAAGTTGTTGTTGCACACGTTCACGACATCCACGTAGCCGAGCAGCGCGTTCACCAGCACTTCGCGCGACCACCCGCCCTGGTAGCAGACCAGCGCCCCCGCCTCGTGCGACTTCCGTACGATCGGCAGGTTCGCCCGGGCGCCGTCGTAGTCCTTGCCGATCAGCTTCGGCTGACCGACGATGTATACCGCGCCCCACGCATGCTCGATCTCCCCGTCGTACACCGAGGTCGGCGTGACCACGCCATCGAAGACCAGGTCGCGGATGAAGCCTTTGCCCGGCGGCGCAACCACCCGCTGTCCGTTCCACCACGTCAGCGACGTCCCGAAGTTGAGATCCTCCGCCGCGAGCATGGCCGCCAGCGGCTTCGGCTCGATGTGCAGATGATTCTCACCGCTGGTGTAGCCGAGGGATTCGAGATTGATCCAGCGTTCGAGCTCGAACACCTTGTCGTGGATCGTTCCCGCCTCCGCCACGAACGTGGTCTTGACCGGGCGGTATTCCGGACCGCGCTCGATGCGGACGCTGACCTCTCCCGCCGGGACGGCCAGGGTGGCGATTGACGGCGAGGCGAACCATTGGTCGTGCGCGATCGGAACGACGACCGCTCCCTCCGGAACGTGATCCTTGCCGTGCGTATTTCGGATGCGTACACGCGCCGGCATCCGCCGGCGGGCCTCACGATCCCGGATCTCGTATCGTATCCCGGCGTATCCCTCGGGCAGTGATTCCACCTCCAGGCGATCGGTGTTCACTTCCGACGCCTCGACACTCGGCGCGGTGAACAGCGCCCCCGCCGCCAGCCCGAGGATCACGAGGATCGGCAAGCATTCGTGGTATCGCAACGTGTTCACATTCTTCATTGTGCTTCCTCCTGACTGAGAGTCACTGTCGTCGGCGCCGCCATTCGTGTCAGCGTAGCGATATCCGCACACTTGAGCAGCCCCAGGCAGAACACGGATGGTGATGTGCCGTACGCCACCTTCCGCTCCAGCAGATCCTTCAGGCTCGCTTCCATCGTCTCCAGATGAAGCGACGCCAACCGCTCCGGCTCGAGCGCGGCCAGAACCAGCGTAGCCAGTCCCGAGACGCGTCCCTGCGCGTGGATCGTCATCGGCAGATCCGGGTACTCCTCTTCGATCCGATCCAGCAATGCCTGCAACTGCCAAACGTGGATGCCCAGCGTGCGGAAGCCGATCGTTTCCAGGAGCATCGACCATTGCCCGACCGAGCCGGCCGGCGGTACGCTCTCCCCGGTGAACAGCAACTCCGTGAAAATGACCACTTCCTGCGCCGCCGGCGTCTGCCGCATGCGTTTCATGCCCGCCTGCCATCCGCGATCGTCGAGCACGATGTGCACTTCCCCGGCTTGCCCATCGCGATGTTGCATGCTAACCCACGGCATCGACATGCGTCCGTGAGCCTGGAACGCGCCCGTGGACACTTCCCGATTCGCGGCGCGCTGACGCTCCCTGTTCATAACCGAGCGCCCCTTCGACCAGGGCTCGAGCCGTTCGAGCCGCAGAAGGCGTCTCAGGTCCCCGCGCTTCTGCTCGAGTTCGCTCTTGGACAGCGCTGGTATTGGCGGCAAGCCGGCGTACACCTCCCGGGCCAGCGAATGAAATGTTGCATTGTTCGCCGGATAGCTCAGGTGGAGCTCCTTCTCGTCAAAGAGCTCATCGGTGACATCGATCTCGCCATCCATCCGCGCCGCCGCCGGGACAACGTGTTGATTCAGGAATCGATAGAACGCTTCGCGGTTGTCCCGCTCGTAGTTGTGCGTGCCGGGGTCTTCATTCACGTGCGAGGCTACACGATCCGCGATTCCGAGTTTCAGGTACAACTCCCGCATCGGGTCATAGACTGACGCCACCGCCCGCTCGGCGGCGAAACAGCATTCGTCCTTCGCGTTGTAGATCAGCAGCAATGGGCGCGGTGACATCAGCGCCGTCAGATGGACATAGTCTCCATCCAGGCAGAGGTCCGTCGCCGCCTGCTCGCGATCGCCGATGTCCTGCGGGTTCATCACGCGCTCGCGCAAACCGATGAACCCGGCGTTCGGCGCCGCCAGCGTCACGCGGTCGTCCAGCGCGCTGATCAGCAGTGTCTGCCAGCCGCCGCCGGAGAGTCCCGTCACCGCCACGCGCTCGCGATCGGCGTGGGGCAGATCCAGAAGCACGTCCAGGGCCCGCGTCATCGTCAAGTAGAACACCGACAGCCCGGGCACCCCCGCCAGGTCGAGATAGACCATATCCTCGTGGCCGTATCCAGCGCCGGAGAGCTGGCCCATGCCGATCCACTCGACGTTCATGGCGATCATACCGCGTTTGACGAGGTTGATGCACCGCGCCTGCTTGTAGTCGATGAACATGCCCGGCTTGCCGACGTGCCCATTCACGTTGAGCACGACGGGGACCTTCCCGCCGACTGCCATCGGCGTATCGTATGAAGCGGGCTCATAAAGCAGACCGCCGATCCAGAGCGTGGGGATCGGTTCGTAGAGAAACTGCCTGATCGTGTAGCCGTCGCGCGTGAACGTCTCGCCCCACTCCACGCGCACCTGGTGCGTTTCCCAGGCGGCGGGAATCGGCCGCAACGCCCGTTCGATCACCGCCTGGCGTCGCGCGGACTGCCCCTTCAGCCACACCGCACGCGCCGCCTCGGCATCCAGTCCCCGGGGTATCTCCCATCGCTCGATCGCCGACAGCAGCGTCCGCCGAACCTCCTCACCCGTCCGCCCCGCAGGAAGCAACCGCTCCGGCAACTCAAACGAAAGCTCCTGGGCTAAATCCACGCCGCAAAACAAGCTTAGCACGATGGCCCAGATCATGTATCGCATACCGACCTCCATGTTTCCAGGGTTGGTTTCTCCACGCCGAAAGTACTGCATATCACAGCCCAGGATCAGCCAAGCGGCATAGCCGCAATGGCGCCATCCTGGGTTCTCGGCCAATAGACTCAAGGATGAACCCCAATGGGGTTCAACATGAATCCTTCGCGCTGCATCCGATGAAATAAGAATATCTTTCGAAGTCGGCCGTTATCCCCAGCATGCCTGCTAACAGGTTCGCTTGAGTTTGGTTTAATTCGTAACAGAACACCATCGGCTTCTCCGGATCGTGATGAACAAGCTCACGGAGTATCTTCACATCGATGTGGTCCAGGGATAACTCGAAGGCCAGACGCGCATCGTCTAGGTTGAATGCTTCCAGTGCTCGATGAACATCGTATCCTTGATCCGGATCCTGCGGCATCATCTACCCCTCGGATATTCCAGGTTTACTCACAATCCACTTATCCGCACGGCTCGATTCATATCGCGTCGGCACATTCGTTCGGGTAATATAACCGACGTCGCAGCTTTGCGATGCATTCGTGGCCCCGCACTCAATCGAGAGCCCTGCTTATGACCGACACACTCCTCATTCGTAACGGACGCATCCTCGACCCCGCCAATAACGTGGACCGGGTGACCGATCTGCTGCTGGCAAGTGGAAAAGTCGAAGCCCTCGGCGATAACCTCACCGCCTCCGGCGCGGAGATGATCGACGCTTCCGGCCTGATCGTCGCGCCCGGCCTGCTGGACATTCACGTCCACCTTCGCGAGCCGGGTGACGAGAACGAGGAGACCATCGAATCGGGCTCGCAGGCGGCGGTGGCCGGCGGATTCACCAGCATCGCCTGCATGCCCAACACGCAGCCGGCTCTCGACGACGAGGCGGCCATCGAGTTCGTCTACCGCCAGGCGTCCCGCGCCAACCTCTGCAACGTCTACCCCATCGGGGCGATCACCAAGGGGCGCGACGGTGAGGAACTCGCGGAGATCGGCCAGATGGTCCGCGCCGGTGCGGTCGGCTTCTCCGACGACGGCGTGGGCATCGCCAAGACCGCCGTCATGTACCGCGCCCTCCAGTATCTGCTCATGTTCGACAAGCCCCTTCTGCAACACTGCGAGGATGCCGACATGGCCGCCGGCGGCGTGATGAACGGGGGGGAGACGTCGGTACGCGTGGGTCTGCCCGGCATCAACCCGGTCGCCGAGGAATTGATGATCCAGCGGGATCTTACCCTCGTCCGGCAGGTCGGCACGCCCTACCACGTCTGCCATATCTCCACTGCCGGCGCGGTTGATCTCGTTCGCCACGCCAAGGCCGAGGGGCTGCCCGTCACGGCGGAGGTCTGCCCTCACCACCTGCTGCTCACCGAGCAAGCCTGCGAGAGCTTTGATACCAATTTCAAAATGAATCCGCCGCTGCGGACGCAGGACGACGTAGACGCCTGCCTCAAGGGCGTGGTGGACGGGACGATCGACTGCCTCGTGACCGATCACGCCCCTCACGGTGTGGCGGAGAAGGAACTCGAATTCCTCGATGCTCCGTTCGGTATCATCGGCATGGAGACGGCCCTGGTTACCTTCGCCAAGGCGCTGGTCGACTCCGGCATGCTGGACTGGCCCGCCCTGATCGAACGGATGACGATCCTCCCCGCCCGGGTCCTCGGGCTGGACAAGGGTACGCTGGCGGTCGGAGCCGATGCGGACGTTACACTCATCGACCCCGAGATGGTATGGACCGTGGACGTCCGCCAGTTCCACTCCAAGAGCCGCAACTGCCCCTTCCATGGCGATACCGTCAAGGGCCGCGCCGTCGCCAGCATCGTGGGTGGAGAGGTCAAGTACCGCCTCGATGCCGCTCACACCGGCGCGTAACCCTCGTCAACCGAACCGCCCTCCGCTAGGATGATCGTTTCGTAAACTCGGGACGATAACCATGAAACATACACGCAAAGAGGCATTCATGAATTTCTATCTGACGAACACCGCCGGAATTCTCGGCGGCATTGTCCTTATGGCTGCTGGGAGTTGGCTTCTTGTGGGCGGGGCTGCAAATATCGCCCAGAAACTTGGCGTTTCAAATCTTGTTATCGGTGCCACCGTCGTGGCCCTGGGCACCTCCATGCCCGAGTTCTTTGCCGTCATCATCTCCGCTATCCAGGGCAAGTCCGACATCGGCATCGGCAACATTGCCGGTAGCAATATTCAGAATGTCGTCCTGATCCTGGGGGCGGCGGCACTCATCCTGCCGTCGATCCCCATCACGCGCTCGGAGATCAATCCCGCCACGCTGATCTTCTTCATCGGTGCCAGCATCTATCTCCTGGTCACCATGCTCACGCGTTCTTCGGTCACCCGCTGGGACGGCCTCCTGCTCGTGATCAGCGCCGTCATCTTTATGTTCATGAGTTTCCGGAAGGCGGAATTGCAGTAATCGCGGGAACGCGCCGCCGAATCAGGCCACCGGCCCTTTACCACGGATGACATTGATGAAGCGGTGCAGCAGCCGTTTGCGCCGCCACCAGCCGATGTCCCAGGGAATGCGCCACGCGTACTCGAGGAACGTCTCTTTGCCGCGCGTCAAGGGACCGAGATGCACCTGTCTCGTAGCATGCAGCGGCTCATAGCCCCAGTGCCGCATATGCTCGTAGCAGACGGACTCCATCAGCCGGACATCGTCGTTGCTGAGGTGATTCTTCCATTTCCCAAGCGTTTCCGCGTCGAACGGAAATTCGGCCGCGATACGCTCCGCTTCCTCCTCACCCGGCACGCCCGCATGGGCAAAGATGCGGCGTAACGTCCCGGTCAGATCCGTCACGAGGTCCTCGAACTTGAGAACGAGGTAACGCGCGTCCCCGTTCGTGAGCTGTTGAACCCATTGGGCGTGCGTGGTCCAGTAGATGCCGCAGGCTCTGACGCGCGAGTTGTCCTTTTTCTTCTTGGAGGCATAAACCGCCCGCGGATCCCGCATGAGCACCACGACCCGGGCCTCGGGCCAGTTCCGCAGGAGTTCCTCCATGAATTCCATACGCAGCACCTTGCTTCCCCAGCAGGCGACCGGTTCGGGCAGCATGTACATCGCCTCGAGCAGGGCAGCGAATCCAGGTTGCTTCTGATGGAAGTCATAAAGTTGGTCGCGATGCGCGCGGGCCTGCCGGACCAGCCATTGGTTCTGCGGCTCGGCATTTTCGCACTCCAGCAGCGCCTCCATCATCTGAAAGAAGGGCTCCCGTTCAGACAGGTCATCGAACCGCTCATACAGGGCGCGCCCTTCCTTGACGATGCGACTCTCGTAGGTCAGGCGGATGTCGGGATGCCGGTTCACCATACGAAACAGGTAGGACGTGCCACTTCGCGCGACCCCGATGATGAACAAAGGGTTGGTGCTCACCCGCTCCGTCATGACGATGTCTTCCCAGGTTCCCGGTAATTGCTGCTTAAAGAAATGGGGAGCTACGAGGCAAGGGCCGTCTGCTCAGCATTCTCACGCTTTGCCCCGGCCAACTCGGAATCGAAAAAGTCGCCGAGCGATTCCTGTGAGTAGTAACTCCCGATCGCCATGATCCGCCCCTTGGCATCGCCCACCACCGTCACCGGGATCGGGCCGTGGCCGTAACGCCGGTAGATCCTGCCCTCGAGGTCGATCAACGTCTGCGTCGGGCTCTGGAGTTGCTCGACCTGCCGGGCCGCCACCTCCGGCGACTGGCCGATGTACACCTTCAGCAACGCCACCTCGTTGCCGTACTCTTCCTCCAGCGCCTTGAAGGCGATGCTCTGCTGCACGCAGGGCGGGCAGGTGGTCTGCCCGAACGTCACCGCGAACGGCCGGTCGCCCACGAAATCGCTGAAGCGGACATCCGTGCCCCGAAGGTCCGGAAGCACGAAATCCTCCATGAGAGGAAGATCCGATCGCTCGTCTTCAGCCACGGGCTTCAGGACATCGGAATCGGCACTTCGGGCATTCTGGCCGATGACGAACATGCCGATCATCACGGCCAGGGCCAGACCGGCGAGGAGGAGTTGATTGCGGGATTCCTTGTTCATTCCCGATGCCTGCCTTTCGTTCTTGACGCGTACGGTTATCGACGCACGCACCATTATAAACGCTTTCAGGCTCCCGGCTATTCCGGTTCAGAGTGGTTTCGGGGTTCGTGGTGAGGAAGTGATGATCGAGACCCGGTTCAACCGACTGATTCATGCGCGGAGACGCAACCGAACGCCGACATCGCAGAGCCCATCCTCGATCGGCTCGCATCGGACCACTTCAGCCTGGTCGTCGAGCAGCCACTCACGCCCCTCCTCGCACTCGTAGGAGAGTCGAATGCGATCGCCGATACGAGGGGCACTCAATCGACGCGTGACGAAGCCCGCCCCGAACTCGCTGACGTCCCGTGAGAAACCCGGTCGCGTGACTCCGCCGTCGTCCCAGTGGGCGGGACATCGGAACCCGATTCGGGGGTAAGAACGTCGCTCTTCCTTGAAGCCGTGCTGCCTGGACCAACTGCTAGCCGTATGCATGGGATCCCTACCTCTCGTGGGCTGAATGCGGGTTCTCGCGATGGTGCGTTACGCCGACTGAATGGAGCGCATGGACCGTATTTCTCCATCGGATTCCCAAAGGGCCGACTTGATCTATGACACACCCCTCACGCGAGGCCGATAACCGCGTCGACGGACCTGCCGGACCGTCACTTCTATGCCGGCGACGGGGCGAAGGTTCGCGTAGGCAGGAAGGATTCATGATTCTCGCACGTTCCTGAGCGGTTTCTGTCACCCTCGGTCAATTCGGCTCGTGTTTTCGGCACTTCGTGCATCTCTTCACGAGGATCGAGTTCCGCTGCAATTCTTTTTTGAGAAATTGTGAAAGTTCGACCTTGACCGGGTGGCCACGACCCTGGTTGTGTCGTATAGTTTGTGTGGCAGTTGGCTCCCCCAAACGTTTCTCCCCCCAAGACTCTAAGCGCCCTGCGGTGTGTATTGATCACCGACAGGTGATGTGCGTGATGTAAGCGATGTGCACCCGGTGACGAGGAATGGTCATGGCGGTCTGTGCATCGCGCTGACGGCGACGGTTGTGTCGAGGATCTTGACTTCGACCGGCCCAAGGACGTGAAAGGGATTGGGAAGCGCCGTCAACAGAGGCCTTCGGGTCAGAGGGAGTGTGGACCATGGCAGCGACGAAAACACAGGACAAGCCGGTCGCGAAAAAGATGTACCAGGTCTTTGAGCCCGGTGTCAAGATGCCGACCAATGCCCAGTTCTCTTCGTTCTCAGAGGACGATCAGACGGTGCTGCGGAAGCTCATCGAGGAGCCTGCCGAATACGTCGATCACGAGCTGTTTCACAAGAATGGCGTCGAGGTCGTGCTCTTCGGCAAGGTTTCCCATCTCGCTCCCGGGTCCACGTACTTCGAGGAGGTCGAGCCGATCGATCCCTCAGCTGGGAACACCAAGGAATCCACGCTGACGACCGCTCACGAGATTCTTCTCTTCCAGCGGTTCAACTATGCCCGCTTCCGCGTGGCTATGATCCTTCTGAAATACGAGGGCAGGCGTCCGACGGTGGACGATCTTCGTCTGATGCTGGCCTGGCAGAACCGCGTGCTGATGGCGCGTGGCGTCCTGGCCCAATCCAACCTGCCGCTGGTGCTGGCGATGGCCAAGCGTACCCGGCTCAACGGGCTGGACTTCAACGACCTGATCAGCGAAGGCAACTTCGCCCTGCTGCGAAGCATCGACAAGTTCGACTGCTCCCGCGGATTCAAGTTCAGCACCTACGCCTGCCGGGCGATCCTCAAGAGCTTTTCCCGTGTCGCGATGCGGACCAGCCGCTACCGTGGTCGATTCCCGACCGAGTTCGACCCCGACCTCGAGAAGAGCGACTTCGTCGAACGCAAACGCGACAACGTCGAGGAAGAGTACATGGAGGAGATTCGTGACATTCTCGGCCGCAACCGGGCCGAGCTGAACGACATGGAGCAGGTTGTGATTCGCGAGCGGTTCGCCCTCGATGCCGTGTCGAGCGACGTGAAGCCGAAAACGCTCGAGCAGGTCGGCGAGATGATCGGCGTGACCAAGGAACGGGTGCGCCAGATTCAGAACAAGGCCCTGAAGAAGATTCGGGGCATCCTTGAAGACAACATGGCGGCTTGATCGGCCCACCACAGGCTTTTCCTGATCCGCCATTCCTTCCCGCCTTCATGATGACCATGTAGGCGGGAAGAACAGGTTTCACGCAGGACCGGAAGTGCCGTTCGCTCTCCCGCGGCATTTCCGGTTTTTTTGCGCCTCATGGTTATGGGGGATGTTCAGCGGTTCATGGAATACACGTCGTAGCGCACCAGCTTGCTGCCGTACGTCATGGAAGACTCGCCTCCGAGCAGCGCGCCGTGGGGATTCCGCTTCACGACCACGCGTTGCCGCGCGACCCGGCGGGCCATCTTCAGCAAGTCCCCGGCGTCGGTGTCATCACCGACCAATCGCCGCAGGATTCGCATCTCCTTCTTCGGTAACGCCGACTTGCCACGCGACGGGTACATGGGATCCAGATACACCACGTCCGGCGCGTCCTGCTCATCGATCCTGGAAAGAAGCTCTACGGCGTCACCCAACTGAAGCGTCAGCCGCCCCTCGCGGATGGCGTCGACCACCGCCGGCGCTCCGGCGCGATCCATCGCGTCCCGCCACATCGCCCCGAGCACCGGGGAACGCTCGATGGCGGTTACGCGGCAGCCGAGACTCGCCAGAAAGGCGGCGTCGCGTCCCAGCCCCGCCGTGGCGTCAATGACCGACACCGACACCGGACCCGGCTTCAGCCCGACCGCCCGCGCCAGAGGTTGCCGACGCCCCGCCGTCGCCAGTCGCCGAGCATTCGGCCCCGACACGCCAAAGTCCACGCCAATCCCCCCCGCCGCGCCGCGTCCGGTCTCGCGAAGCATCAATCCCTGCTCTGATACCTGGAGTACGAGCCCGCCCTCACTGCCGCCATGATCTTCAACGAGGGCAAGCGATAATTCCCGAGCCAGTTCCCCGGCGCGCGCGACGACCGCCACGTCCTGTGAGCCTGCGCAAATGCCAATACCCTGATTCATTGATAATCCGTCGGCCATACGACTGCTTAGGCCCCGCTGCTCACGATGCTACATTCTGTCTCCGAATGACCCAGCGTAGCGGGTGTTCCAAGAATATACCGTCGAGCTGCCAGCGCGTAGAATCATGCCGTCCGCGATGCTGCGGGAAGAGGCGTCGCTTACCGATCATGCCCCGGTTTCGGGAACAAGGGAGATCAACCATGCCCAGCACAATCAATGGGTGCGGCACCCATTACTATGGAAAGAAGAACGTCGAGACCTATCCGGGCGTCTGCCAGGCCTGCAAGAAGGAGGTCATGTTGTCCTCCTACGACACGGGCCATTATGTCGTGATCCTCTTTATTCCCATCATCCCCCTGGGAAAGAAACGTATCCTCGACCAGTGCCCTATCTGCACCCGCCACGCCGTGGTCTCCATGAATGAATACGTTCAGTCGAAAATCAATGCCCAGGATCGAATCCAGTCATATCGGAATTCACCAGAGGATGCCCGCCTCGCCGATGAGGTGATCGTTCAGTGCGTCGGTTTTCGCGACGTGGAAACCCTTCTCGGGATCACGCCACTGATCGAGGAGCATCACGCCGGCAACCCTGAGATTCTCAAACTGCTGGCCGGCGCATACACCCACTTCGGACGTCTTGAAGAGGCAGAGCGGGTCCTTGTAGCGTCGATCTATGCCAAGGATGAAGACGAGACACGCGAAGCGCTGGCCGAGTGCCTCCTGAACCAGGGGCGTCCCGACGAAGCCGCACCCCAGTTGCAACATATTATTGACGAGAACCTTGCCGATCGAGCCGGGTATCTCTTCATGCTTGCCGGAATCTTCCAGGTCAAGGGAGATCATGGCAAGGCGCTGGAGTATTACGCTCACTGCGAGCGGCTCGATCCGGAGTTTGCAAGGGACAGGAACTTTATACGGCTTCGCGCCGAGTCGGAGAAGCATCTCGGAACTGAGGTCCCGGTATCCCCGAGCCAGGTCATACACAAGGTGACCCGACAGGCAGGCTGGAAGCGCTTTCGGCAGATTGCGGTCGTCGTCCTATTGCTCGCGGTGGTAGGGTACTTCACTCTGTCCTGGGTGCAGGCCACCAAGCGTGAAATCTATGTGGTCAACGGGCTCCACAAGTCTTACACGATCGACATCAACGGTGATCAGCTCAAGCTGCCCCCCGGTACCGCCAGTCGGATGCGCACCGGGGAAGGCGAGATCGAATTCCAGATTCTCGGACTCGATGTCCCCGTCGAGTCCCAGCGTATCGCTATCCGCAGCAACTTCCTGACACGGCCATTCGACACCACGGTGTTCGTGCTCAATCCGGATGGAGCCGCACTCCTGGAGCAAAAGAGGGTGTATTACTCTCAGTACGAATCGAGTAAGACGCCTGAGCCGGAGGTGTTCTACTTCGCTGGAAATCAAGTGTATGAGTTCTCCGGATTGGAGTTCGTTTTCAGGCAGTTCCCCAAGTCCATCACCCTGGAATCCGAAGAGCGAGATACCCCGCGTGACGGGGTCAATGTCATCAAGAGCAACCAGGACATAGACCTCGCAAGCACGTTCGTATTTCTTGGCGACACCATTGGGAAGGATGATGCACTCCTTGCCGTGCAGCAGCACCTGCGTCTCGAACCGGAACGGGAGGAGTTCCTTGTGCCACTGACCGTACTGAGCGAACCGGGACCCTGCGCCGAGTTCCTCCGGCAGGGTATCGAGCGTCGCCCCGTCGAGGTTCAATGGCATCGCCATTATCAGCAAGCCATGCAGCGTGCCTCGCAGGAAGTTCAACTCGAGGCTGAATATGAGGCGCTCTTGAAGGCACATCCTGCCGACAAGGATATTCTCTATCTGGCAGGACGGTGCAGCCGTGATATTGACACGACGCTCGAACGATTTCGGCAGGCCGCCGAGGGCGAGGATGCCTGCCCATATGCCGTGAACGCCCTGGCGGGGCATCACTTGGGCATGGGGCACTTTGAAGAATCCGCCGACATGGCTGCACGCGCCTTGGCCATGCTGCCGGAGGATGAACTGGCCCAATGGCAGTACCTCCAGGCCATGATCGCCGCACATCGCTACGATCAAGCGGTGCAACTCTTACGGGCGAATCAGGCCAAACCGTATCCGTGGTGCGTTGCCGCGTATTTCGATGAGGCGTACATCCATACGATTCGTGACAAGAAGGACGAGGTCCGTTCCACCTTCGATCGCATGAAGACACGATTCAAGGAGTGGCACGAAGAAGATGCTGTCGAAGAGAACTGCCGAAACCTCGGTGCCCGTCTCGCCTATGCCGTCGGCGATGACCGACTCGCGGCATCGACGCTGAAAGATTCGTCTGATATCTCGGATCAAATGGTCGCACACTTGATTATGAATGACCCGGTTGCCGCGGCAGATTGCCTCGAGGAAGACGTCCGCGATGCCCGGCCTCACCTGATTCTCTATCTCGCCGCCACCGAACAGGGAAATAACACATTGGCCGAGAAGCAACTCGCACTTGCCATCAAGATGAAGAGCGAGGGCGACGATGAGGATCGCGCGTACGCCGAGGCACTCGCCGGCGAATCCACGCTCGCGTCCGAAGACCTCCTTCGTCTCTGGCATCCAGCGGGCGAGAAGGCGCTGATTCTCGCTGTGCTCGGACTGCGCGATCCGGAAAACCGGGAGGCCTACTTCGAACTGGCGCGGAAGCTCAATTTCGATAAGCGCTTTCCCCATCTGCTCATCAAGAGAGCAACCGCCCAACGACCGCTGTAGGCGCGCGGGAGGCATCCCTCCCCATAGCGCTGCCCCGCAGGATGCGTGAGGCAACGTCCCCGCCATGAGAGGCTCGAGCAAGCACTGAACAACCGCGTTGACCCTCTTGCGCGGCCTACCTATAATCGCCCTGGATATGGAAAGGCTCCTTGGAAGCGGGCGGAGTAATGCAGGTCTCCCTCAACGGCAAACCCCACGAGATTCAACCCGAGACGACCGTTGCCCAGTTGATCGAGACGCTGAATCTGCGCCCGAAGTTTGTGGCGGTGGAGATCAACCGCGAGTTGGTTCCGCGCGCCGCGTTTGACCAAACCACAATCCGGGACGGCGATGCCATCGAGATCGTCACCCTGGTGGGAGGTGGCTCCCCGATGTCGAATGATCGTTTTCAGGTCGGCCCGTTCGCGTTCACGTCGCGGCTCTTCGTCGGGACCGGCAAGTACAAAGACTTCGCGACCATGAACGCCTGCCTGTCGGCCTCCGGGGCGGAGGTGGTGACGGTGGCGGTCCGGCGCGACGTGCTCACGCCCGAGGGCGGCAAGCGCGAGCAGAGCATGCTCGACGCCCTCGACCTCTCGCGCTACACGATTCTGCCCAACACCGCCGGCTGCTTCAGCGCCGAGGATGCCATCCGTGCCGCCCGCCTCAGCCGCGAACTGCTCGACGGCCTCGACAACCCCGGCGCCCAGTGGGTCAAGCTCGAAGTCCTCGCCGACAAGCGCACGCTCCTGCCCGACCCCGTCGGCAGCCTCGAAGCGACGGAGAAACTCGTCAAGGAAGGGTTTCACGTGCTGGTGTACACGTCGGATGATCCCATCATGGCCAGGCGGCTCAAGGACGCCGGCGCCACGAGCGTCATGCCCGCCGGCTCGCCCATCGGCAGCGGTCAGGGCGTGCTGAACGCCAACAACATTCGCATCATCCTCGAGTACCTCAAGGAGAACGACCCGGATTATCCCGTGATCGTCGATGCCGGGGTCGGCACCGCCAGTGATGTCACGATCGCGATGGAACTCGGTGCCGACGGCGTGCTGCTGAACACCGGGATCGCCGGCGCGACGGACGCGGAAAAGATGGCTCACGCCATGCGGCTCGCCGTGGAATCCGGCTACCTTGCCGCCCGGGCGGGACGCATCCCCAGAAAGCTCTACGCCACCGCGTCCAGCCCGACCGAGGGCGTCATCGCGTCGTCCACCGCACCACGTTGAAGGAGAACTCCCCTTTGCAACGCCGGACGCGTAACCGCATCTGCATCTGGGTCATCGTGGGAGGCCTCCTCAACTTCCTCGTCTATACCGTCGTTTATGCCGAACTCGGTGGCGACGCCAAGAACGGAGGCTACGGTTCTTACCAGACCGCCGAGGGCGTGCAGCACGGTTTCTACATCAGCGGCCATTTCATCCGCACCATGGGCGGCAAGGACCGGGGCGTCAGCAGAGGGGTCTGGATCTATTCGTACCTCCACTCCATCTCGCTCTGGCCGACGCAGGGCGCGATGGTCATCTGCATGATGATCCTCGCCCGACCGCACATCATCGCCACCATGCGCGAGAACCCCTGGATCAACGGGCAGACCTTCATCACCGTCGTCATCACCGTGACCGCCCTGCTCTGTTTCGTGCTGACGCTCATGTTCACGATCGAGTTGTTCAAGGTGCTCACCACTGCCACGGCGTGATCCGGAGAGGCCGTCATGAAGGTACAGGATGTCCTGGGCTCGGAAGGACTCGTTGCCCGGCGGCTCACGGGTTACGAGGAGCGGCCGGAGCAGTTGCGGATGGCCGCCGCCGTCGAGGAGGCCGTCGCCGGATCGCGCCACCTGCTCGTCGAAGCAGGCACCGGCGTCGGCAAGAGCTTCGCCTACCTCGTTCCCGCCATTCAGCACGCCATCGCCGAGGGCAAGAAGGTCCTGATCAGCACGCACACCATCGCGCTGCAGGAGCAGCTCGTCGAGCGCGACATTCCCTTCCTCAGCTCGATCTGGCCGGACGAATTCACCGCCGTGCTCGTCAAAGGTCGCAACAACTACTTCAGCATCCGCCGCCTTCGCCAGGCCAGCGAACGGCAGAACCTCCTGCTGCCCTACCAGGAGCAGCTCCAGGAACTCTGGCGCGTCGAGGAATGGGCCTACAGCACCACCGACGGCTCTCTCGCCGACATCAATCCGACGCCCGAGTTCAGCATCTGGGAACTCATCCGCAGCGAGCACGACAACTGCATGGGCCGCCGTTGCCAATACTACAACTCGTGCTTCTTCCAGAAGGCCCGCCGCCGCGCGGAAAATGCCCAGATCCTCGTCGTCAATCACGCCCTGTTCATGAGCGACCTCGCCCTTCGCCGCGCGGGGGCGTCGCTGCTGCCGGACTACGATCTCGCCATCATCGATGAAGCCCACTGCCTCGAGGACGTGGCGGGCGAGTATCTCGGCACGCGCGTTTCCAGCGGGCAGGTCCGCTACCTGCTCAGCCGACTGTACAACGAGCGAACCCAGCGCGGTTTTCTCGTGGCCTGCAAGGACGATCACGCCAAGTCCGCCGTGGTCGAGGCCCGGCGGGCGGCCGATCTCTTCTGGGACGAACTCAAGATCTGGCACGCCGATCACGGCGAAGCCAACGGCCGCATCCGCGAACGTGTGCCCATCCCCAACCCGCTCAGCGATCAGCTCCGCCGGCTCAAGTCCGAACTCCGCGCGGTCCGGCAGAATCTCAAGAAGGAGGAGGATCTCTTCGAGCTCAACAGCTTCATCGAGCGCACCGGCATGCTGGCGGATGAACTGCAGGGCCTGCTCGAGGACGACAGCCCCGAGCGGGTGCGCTGGCTGGAGATCACGCGCGGCCGCCGCGAGAACGTCACGCTCTGCTCGTCGCCGATCCACGTCGGCGAGGCGTTGCAGGCGGCGCTCTTCGACGAGATCTCCAGCGTGATCCTGACCAGCGCGACGCTCAGCATCGGCGATCGGCAGGGGTTTGCTTACATTCGGTCGCGGCTCGGACTGGAGGAGGCGGACGAACTGCTCCTCGGCTCGCCTTTCGATTACGCCACGCAGGCGGAACTGCATTTGGAGACGGGGCTGGGCGATCCGAATGACTCGGCCTCGTTCATCCCCGCCGCCGCCGACGTGATCGACGACCGCGTGCAGGCGTCCGAGGGCCGGGCGTTCGTCCTGTTCACTAGTTACAGCATGATGCGGCACATGGCGGACCTGCTCCGTTCACGCCTGGCGGCGGCCGACCTCCGCCTCCTCGTCCAGGGCGAGGGCATCCCCCGTTCACTCATGCTGGAGAAGTTCCGCAGCGAGCCGCGCTCCGTGCTCTTCGGGACGGACAGCTTCTGGCAGGGGGTGGACGTGCCGGGCGACGCGCTGACGAACGTGATCATCGTCAAGCTTCCCTTCGCCGTGCCGGATCACCCGATCGTTGAAGCCCGCATCGAGCAGATCAAGGCGAGCGGCGGCAATCCCTTCATGGAGTACCAGCTTCCCGAGGCGATTCTCAAATTCAAGCAGGGCTTCGGCCGCCTCATCCGCTCCAAAACCGACCGCGGCCAGGTCGTCGTTCTCGACCCGCGCATCAAGACCAAGTTCTACGGCCGCAAGTTTCTCAAGGCGATACCGCCATGCCGCGTGATCGAGCACGGGTGAATCCCGAAGCTGTAACGAGCAGCGGAATCGACCGCTTTTGCGATGGAAGTAATCCTGACGCTGAGGCGGGCCAAGGTGCAGCGGGTCAGTCTTACACCACGGCAATGAGGATGGAGAGCAGGAGCAGCGAGGTGGCGGGGAGGGCTTTCTGCGGCGGATCTTTCACTTTGATGTGCATCGCGACCGCCCCGAGCATGAGCAGGGCCATGCCGATGGCCGCCGGCATCGTCAGCACCTGAAAGAACACGCCCAGCAGCAGCATCGTCGCGAAGAGAATCTTGAACGTGCCGATCACGTATACGAATCCGGGTGGAAGGCCGTACACCGCGAATTCTTCCTTCATGTTCCGGGCATTCCCGCCGCGGTACGCCGTCGACTTGCCGAAACGCAGCAGCCACACATTGTAGATGCCCAATCCCACCACGATCTGGCAGATAGTGATGAACGTGTCCATGCGTCGCCCTTTCTGCTGGGACCAGTTCCGCACCACAATTCACCACAGATAATAAGGCGCGGAGGGAGAAAAAAACAGAGAGCCGTTGTCGGCAGGATTCGGCGATGGCGAAGGGTAGAGAATTGGTTTCGTATCATGGTCTTGTGGCGAATGAACGCCGAGCCTTGGCATGCTGTTTGAGATTTCATGGTCATTTGTAACTGACGGAGGCTTGCGACTCGCCGATCATGGGAGCGTTCAATCACAAGGAGATGGCACCATGTTCTTCTCGACACGCCGTAGCCGGGAGCACGATACTTTCGACGACTGGCCCGGGGCTCCGCCCGCGGGTCGCTGGCCGACAATCTTCGGCGGCGTGGCGGTCCCGGTGATGTGTAATGGTTCAGCCTGAATTGGAGAGTCAGGCGACGCGCCTAATACA
>CAZUAQ010000075.1:0-21601 GCA_964618455.1 uncultured Planctomycetales bacterium
TCAAGCAAAAAGAAGTGTGTTTACGAAAAACGCTGCGGACGGTAAACAGTTACAAGTGGGTTGGTTTTCTTTAGGGGTCGGGAGTCTTTTCGCGATCGCGAGCGGGTTTCGGCGATCCCGCTCTCAGGCCCGAATACCCGAAACATCGTGAAATCCCTGATCCACGCGGTCAGACTGGCCGCATAACTGCGAAAGTTGAACTTGGCGGCCTTCAAACGGCCCAGAAGTCCGCTGCGGAGCGAAGAGAGGTCCGAGCATGAATTGGCGCAACGGGAGGGCGGTGTACAATAGCGAAACGCGGCTCGGCTGCGTAGCCGCGTGCGGCTCAATGAACGTGCGTGAGACGCTTCGCCAGAGAAGGGACAGTCCTGTACCGTTTCACGTTCTTCTCGCTTGCTGAGGTACATGTCCTTCTGATGCGTGCCGTCCCTCTCCGCAAAACGGGGACGGCCCCTGAGCTTCTCACACACTTTCTATGGGGAAATCTCGGTAGACTATGTAAAACAAAGTACAAAGTAATGGAGTAATAGATGTTTAGATGTATTCTCATTGCCGTCCAATTGAATCTGGCTCTTGTTCTTCCGAGTGCACACGCCCATTACCTGTGGATCACTCTGGATCAGGAGGAAAACAAACCAGGAACCGCCAACATTTACTTTGAGGAATCAGCTTCTGTTGGTGACGGACACTACATTGGTCCTTATCTTGACAATAAATCAACATGGGTGCGCACAATTGAGAACATCAACCCTCAATTAATCAAGCTTAAAGAAGAGCGGAGTGAAGAAGACAAACGGTGGGCTACAGCAACAGTACCCTCGACTTCTCCCAAGAGTATTGAAACTTACTGGAAAGCTGGTGTGTATACACACGGTGAAACCTCCTCTTTGCTTTACTACTACGCACGTCATCTTGATGTTACCACCCATGAAGACCTGCATGATTTATGTCACGCGGATCATATGGACTTGAATATTCTTGCACACGGCGCCGGTGATGAGATGGAGTTGAAGGTCACGTGGAAGGACAAGCCTGTTGTCGACACCATCGTCTACATCACCAGTCCGGAAAACAATAAAGAGAACATCAAGACTGACGAGAAAGGCTTAGTACGTTTCAAGGTTAAGGAGAAAGGCGAGTACAGTTTCCTGGTCAAAATGTACATTAAGAAGAAAGGTAAAGACCCCATCACCAACCAGGAATACTCCCAGATCAGTCACCGTGCCACGCTCATAATGTCACTTCCGCTTAAAGAATAGGAGGGCTCAAAAGGCTTTTGGGCTAGGGAGTCTTTTCGAGCTTCGACATTCCAAGACATATATCATTCGGATTCCGTCATTCCGATTTCGTCATCCAGCCGGATTTCATCACTGCGAATGCCCGGCGCGGGCAGGCCCCAGAAACCGCCTCACACGCACACCACTTCGCTCACCTCGGGCACCTTGTCCTTCAGGTTCCGCTCGATCCCCATCTTCAGCGTCATCGTGCTGGACGGGCAGCCCACGCACGCGCCGTGCAGGCGGAGCTGAACGACGCCTTGGTCGTCCATGTCCACGAACTCGATGTCCCCGCCATCACTCTGGACGGCCGGGCGAATCCGATCGATCACTTCCGACACCTTCTCCTTGATCTCGGCGGTGGCCGAGCTTCCGCTTTCGTCCGTCATGGTGCACCCTCGCTGTGTGTTCGCGGTCAAACGCCTCGGTACTTTGAGTATAAAGAGGCCCGGGGCGCCGGACAAGTCGGGCGCCCCGGGCGTAGGGGGATTCAGGAGTTCACACATCGCCGAAATCAGGCGATCTTCTTCATGCCGATCTCGACTGCCTTCTTCTGGGCGGCGGGGGCATCGCTGTCGGCGATGGCTTTGTAAATCCGCTTGGCCTCGGAGGTCTTGCCCGCCTCGGCGAGATTCTCCGCCAGGCGAATCCGCGACTTCATCGCCCGAACCTTGTGCAGTCCCTCCGCTTCGTGGCACGCGCTCGCGATTGCCTCGTCCACCTGCGGGTCCGCATAACGCGACAGCACGTCCACCGCCGCCAGCGCCACGTCCGGGTCCCTGTCCTTCGTCGCCGCCATCAACGCCTCCTTGGCATCGTCGCCGGCGCGATACCCCAGAGCGTTGATCACGCCGATCCGGAAGTCCGGGCCGACGCTTTCGTCCAATGCCTCGACCAGCGCCTTCGTCGCCTCCTCGCCCTCGCATCGATCGATGGCGTACCGCGCCGATTCGCGCAGGTAGAAGTCGCCCATGCACGCGATGAGCACCGGCAACTGCTTCGGCGTGACCACGTAGCTGATCAGATAGCACAGCTTCTTGCGGACGTGACCGGGATGCACATGCTTGTCCTTCTCGCCCTTCGCCCCGATCTCGGCGGCGATCGCCTCGGCCACTTCGTCGCCGTTGGCGCCGGGAGCGCTCGCCCGCGTCACGATCTCCAGCAGCTTCTGATTCCCGCGCCAGGACTGCTCCTGGTCGCCGTGAAGTTCCATCACCTGTTTCTTGATCTCTTCCATCTGTCTCGATCCTTTATGAGTTCGGTTCCTGGGAACCGTCCAGCTTGAACTCGACTTCTCTTCGTCCTTGTAAGCGACGTCTTGCGCTCACGGGGTTGACCGGAATGCCGCACGTTTGCCCATGGCTTACAGGTGCCAGGGCGCCCGCATCGGACGGCGGCGCATCGCGTTGGCGGCATCGTCGCCGATGAACTCCATCTTGTCCGGGTTCCACTTCAGCGGCCGGCCGAGCTGCATCGAGATGTTCCCGAGGTGGCAGACCACCACCGAGCTCGCGCCGATCGCAACGTCGCAGATCGGCTTCTCGCGCGTCTTCATGCAGTCGATCCAGTCCAGGTGATGGTTGTCGCTCTTGTAGAGACGGACATCGTTCGGCCCGAACTTCGACTTCAGGATGTCCGGGTCCGACGCCTTGATCTCGCTGCGGCTGACGAAGATCCAGCCGTCCGAGCCCTTGAACTTCACGCCGTTGCCGAACTCGGTCCCGTCGTCGTACTTCTGGCCGCGCGTGTGGCAGTAGAGATCGACGCCGTTGGCATACTTGTAGTGGACGTCGAAGTGCTTCGGCGCCGTGTGCATGCCCTTCTTGGAGAACTCGCACTTCGTCCCGTCCACGTACACCGGACCGGAGCCGTCCATGCCGAGCGCCCACTGGGCAATGTCGTTGTGGTGCGCGCCCCAGTCGGTCATCACACCGCCGGAGTAATCGAGGAACCAGCGGAACTGGTAATGCACGCGGTTCGGCGCGTAATCGACGTACGGCGCCTGGCCGAGCCAGAAGTTCCAGTCCAGCTCCGGCGGCGGCGTCTTCGGCGGTATCCAGTCGCCGTCGCTCACGCCGTGCAGGACGGTGTCCACGCGCGAAATCTTGCCGATCTTCCCGTTGCGCACCAGTTCGCACGCCTGGTGGAACTGGCCGCTGCTGCGCTGCTGGCTGCCGGTCTGGAACACCGCGCCGTAACGCCGCGCCGCCGCCACGATCGCCTGCGCCTCCTCGATCGTCAGCGTCAGCGGCTTCTCGCAGTAGACGTCCAGCCCGCACTCCATCGCCGCGATGCACGGCAGCGTGTGCCAGTGATCCGGCGTCACGACGAACACGGCATCAAGATCCGTGCGCTCAAGCAGCTCGCGGTAATCGTTGTAGATCCCGACGCGACGGTTGCCGGGCATCTTCTTCACACGCTGGGCGGCATCGTTGCGGCGATTGCGATCCACGTCGCACACCGCCGCCACATCGATCTGGTCGCGAATCGGCTTGTTGCCGAGACACTGGCTCAGGTGATGGCCGTTGCCCAGGCTGCCCGTGCCGATGAAGCCGACCGTGAATCGATCGCTCGGTGACTTGCGCCCGTCCTTGCCGAGGGCGCTGGCGGGAATGATGGTCGGCACGGCCGCGGCCGCGACGGCTCCCTTGGCGGAACCCTTGAGAAAATCTCGCCGGTTCAGGGTCGATGGTTGTCCGGATCTCGTTGACGCGTCGGGCATGAATGCAACCTCCTGCGCGGTGGTGTGAAACCGTAGATGAATGCTTCGTCGATCCCGATACCGTCAGGGTCGACCGGGTCGGGCATTGTAACGCACCAGCCGCCCCGGCGGGAGTCCGACACGAATTGGTCAAAAACCCGGGGCCAGCCTCACGGCCATCCCAAGCCGGCCGGCCACTCGTCGGGTTCCCGGTCACGCCGAGGCCAGCGTGAAAACGGTGATCTCCGGCCGGGCGCAGAACCGCACCCGCTTGAGCCAGCCGATCCCCCGGTTGACGTAGAGGTGATTGCCGTGACGCGTAAAATGCCCCGCCACGAACTCCTTGTGCCGGATCGGCAGCAGGGGCGCGCCGTAGAACGGGATCCGGACCTGTCCACCGTGTGTGTGGCCCGAGAGTGTCCACTGGACCGAGGTTTCCGAAAGTTCCATGAAGGTGTCCGGATTGTGGCTCAGCGCGATGCAGGGCAGCTCCGGATCCACGAGTCCCATCGCATGGTCGAGGTCGTAATCGTCGCTCCAGTAATCTTCGAGCCCGAGCACCTGCACGGCGCCCTTGTCGTCCCCGAGGCGGTACACCTCATTTCTGAGAACGAAGACGCCCGCATCGGCGGTGGCCTTCGCCACTCGATCCGCTCCCTGCCGGTACCCCGATCGCTTCGGCCCCCACACGCTCCAGTCATGGTTTCCCAGACTCGCCAGTTTCACCGCTTCCCCACTCAGGGCTTCCATCAGCCGCGCAATCTGACCCTCAGGACGCTCGCGGCCCTGGTGGACGATGTCGCCCGTGATCACGATGAGGTCGGGATCCAGGCGGTTCACCTTGTCGATCACGGATTGATAATGGCTCCACGGCACGCCGGCACCGATGTGCAGATCACTGAGTTGAACCATGCGTTTGCCGACCAGCGATGTCGCCAAACCTCGAATCGGCATATCGACCTGCCGAACCGTTTCCCAGACCGGCTCGATCCGCCAGGCATATCCCCCCATCAGAATGGGCACCGCCGCTCCCCCCGCCAGAACGCGGAGCGCCCGCCTTCTCGTCATCCTCTTCAGTTTTCCCATAACACCCAGATCCTCTTTATAGCTCCCCTCGGTGCTCACCTGAATAAGACCCCGACCTTGCATGCTCCCTGCATGAAGTTGTATTCCGACATCGAGTATTCACTGTGAAATACGCATCGGCCGTGGTTTTGTTTGAAACCCGCGCGACGGAAAAACGTACAATAAGGAGCGGCGTATGGAGTCGCACCCGCATCCAGGCTTTGTCAGTGCGTTTCAACGCGATTTTTGATTAAAAAATGCTTGGTTTGGGGTGCAGCATCCATTAAAATCGACCACGGAATAAACCTTCCACCCCGCCTACCTGGAGGGAGTAGCCGCTTGTGGTCGGTTCGTTGTGCTCAGGCAGCACCCTCACCCTAAGTGATGGCGCCCTAATGTTTTGTGTATAAAGGTGCAAGTGGTTTCACCTTTGCGTTTTCATAGAGCCGGTCCGGGAGGATCCCGAAACGTCCGGTTTTGAGCACCAGGCTAGAAGGATAGTGCCGTGGAGTTGGGTCAATCTTTACAGAGAGTGGCGGATCTGAAGTTCGTCCTGTATCGCAGGGGACTTCATCCGGAGTTGTTCCACATTCACCAGAGTCGCCACCTGGAGCGTCCCTCGTATCAGGCGGACATCTGGGTGACCGGGTTGTCGCATGTCATCACGGTCCAGTCGGCCGGGCGATGCGTGACCGAAGCGACCTCGGATGACATCGAGGTTCTGCCCCACAACGGGATGGTGACCTCCTTCCAGTTTCGCGGCGAACGCGATCACCTGGAAACGTTTGATGACGGCATGCGGTACATCCTTTCGACGCAGGTCGAACGGATGAACCAGAATCTGTACCACGCCACGCATCGCGACCTGCTGCGTTATGCCTCGTCGCGCGGGCTGCTGGTGCAGTTTGACGAATGGACCGGTGAAGAGGATCTCTCGCCGTTTACGTTCCTCGATTTTGAGGCGCGGGATCAGGAACTGCACCTTCACGCGTACCACGCCTTCCCGGCGGACTACACGGTGCTGAAGACGCAGTCGATCATCGAGGTCGGCCGTCGCACACCCGTGGCGGCGGGCCCCACGGAACGCCGGTACAGCCAGTAATAATGACGCGAGCCGGGCGTTCGCAGCAGAGCAAAGAATGCCAACCCAAGAGGCTTCCGATCGGAAGCCTCTTTTTTTTCGCGCCGGCCGTTCATGCACGCAGCACCGGATGTCAACGGATCAGCATGGCATCGCCGTAGCTGTAGAAGTGGTAGCCTTGTTGAATGGCCTCCTGATAGGCGTTCCGCACATTATCGCGCCCCGCTAGGGCAAACACCATGGCCAGCAGCGTGCTCTCGGGCAGATGAAAGTTCGTGATCAGTGCGTCGACGCATCGGTATCGGTATGGCGGATAGATGAAGAGTCGCGATTCCCCCGTCCCGGGCCGTACGTTTCCGCCCGCGTCAGCACATGTCTCGAGCACACGCACACTGGTTGTCCCCACCGCCACGATCGGCCTTCGCTCGGCGCGGGCGGTGTTGATGACCTCCGCTGCTGAGGGTGCCACCTCGTAGCGTTCGGCATGCATGTCGTGCCTCGTCAGATCGTCGCCGCGGATGGGCTGAAACGTCCCGACGCCGACATGCAACGTGACCCGCGCGGTCTGAAACCCCTTGCGATCCAGCTCCGTCAATAACTCCGGTGTGAAATGAAGACCGGCGGTCGGCGCCGCCACCGAACCGGGCTGCTCGGCATAGACGGTCTGATAGCGGGCGCGATCCTGCTGCTCCAAGGAATCCTCGGGGGTATTCGATTCATCCCCGGCGGCGGTGTCACTCTTTCGCTCACGGCGGATGTACGGCGGCAGCGGCACGCGACCCACGCGGTCCAGCAACGCGGCTGTGTCCTCCGGCGGATCGGGGCGAACCTGCCAGGTCCCCTCGGCGGTGCGATCGACCAGTCGCAGACCGGAACCGGTCTCCGCCGCGAACTCGAGCCGTTCCCCCGGTTTGAGGCGGCGCGATCCGGTGAGCATGATCTCCCAGAGGCCCGGCTCGGGCTCGCGCAGATAGAGCCCTTCGAGTTCGGCCCCGGACTCCCGACGCAAGAGCAACCGCGCGGGCAGCACGCGGGTGTCGTTCAGCACCAGCAGTGCGCCGGGTGGCAGGAGGTCGGGCAGGTCGCGGAAGTGATGATGAGCGATTGCCCCGGAAGCCTGATGCAGGAGCAACAGTCGGCTCTCATCCCGCCGTTCAGCGGGATGGCGGGCGATCAGCTCGGGAGGCAATTCGTAATGCAGTTCGCGTACGTGCATGGCCACTCTCATGATGAAACGATGCCCATCATAGCGTGACCCGGCGGGCGTGGCGTCCCGGCTTCACCAGGTCCGTTTATGTTGATTCAGGGCAACACGGCGAGGGCCTCTCGCCGGCAGCACCCCTCGACAATTTTCACCGTAACTCTCTTCATGCATGCACCTTACGTTCACGAGCCTCGACGTGTCACGACGTCGGCATGAGGCATGCCCCCTCTTCTCCCAGGGAGGAGAACTTTCGGGGTGAGGAGATGCGCGTGATTTATCCCGTGCAAAGAATCGGCCTGCACATCACGCATCCGGCACGGGCACTGCCGATCCTGGACGCCCCGCTCGCAGAGCAACTTGCTCACGAGCAACGCCGGGGGTCGCTGTTCGATCGTGTGCTTCTGGCCGAACGCCTGGCCCTTTCGAAGCGCCTGGCCGCCGCGGAAAGGGCTGAATTTCGATTGCCCCTGCAGGGAACATCGCCGCACTCCGTCGACGGTTCACCTCCCCCGCCGGCGACCTGGCAACCCTGGCCCGCGCATCCCCCCCTTGCCGACGAGAGCCGGCGGTGGTGGCCCGGCGACGACTTTCCTCCGGAGACGCCGGAGATCGTGATCGAGGATCGCCGACCGGATCGTCCGCCGAACATCGTGCTCATGCCGATGCGCGGCGGACTGTTTGACATCTGGATCTGAGCTTCGCATCCTTGCCACTGTCTGAGCGATCCTGCGATCCCCTTCCCGATTCCCGGAGTCCGCGATGTGCCAGCTGCACTATCCCGACGTCGAACTCGATGGCCCGAAGCGTGAGGCGGTGCTGCAAACGTGCCGCGCGACCATCGACGCCTGGGGCATACCGGTGCCTGAGGATTTCATCCTGGTGCTCAATTTCGGGCTCGATGAATTCGACACGATCGGGCTGACGGAATTCTGGATCGCCAACGAGACCGACCACAGCTACTGCGGCAAGTTCCTGTTCCTGTTCGACGGGCAGACCTGCCCCGAGCACACCCACAAGATGAAGCACGAGACATTTTACATTCTCAAGGGGGCGGTGCGCATGGTGGCGGACGGGGCCGAGCAGCTGATGCAGCCTGGTGATCGACTGGTCATGCCTCCCGGTGTCAAGCATATGTTCACGGGCGTGGGGAACGCCTTGATCCTGGAGGTCTCCATGCCGAGCATCCGGGGTGACAACTTCTTCACGGACACGCGTATCGGCAAGGATGGCGTTCTGTAGCTCTCGGGGCAATCCGCGATAAATATGGTCTTGTACGCGCTTGCTTGTCCATTCCTGGAATCCCACGCGATCGCTCAACCCGCCTTCTGAATTGTCCGATAACGGCGATAGCGCATGATTCGCCGATTCCCCGTGTCGGAGATCGCTCTTGATGAACGACGCCAAGCTGACCGTCAAGCAGTTCTACGCCGAGTTCGGCTGGTCCAAGGATGCAGCCGGTCGCTACACGGATACGAAGCTGTACGGCGACCATCGTCGCGTGATGCGCTGGTATCACCGGCTCACGAATCGGCGTGTGCTCAAGCACATCGCGCCGCGCGGGCGGTACTTTCTCGATGCCGGGTCGGGACCGGTTCCCCATGCCGAGTATCTCGAGTACTCGCGCGGCTTCGAGAAGCGCGTCTGCGTGGATTTCTCGTGGGCGGCGCTGAAGGAAGCCCGGGCCAAGCTGGGCGATCACGGCTGGGTGGTCCAGGCGGACATCACGAAGCTGCCGTTCCGCGACGATGCGTTCGACGCGGTGGTGGCGGCGCACATTCTGTATCACGTCCCGCAGGAAGAGCAGATGGATGCCATGCGCGAGATGCATCGGACGGCGGCGCGCGGGCGGTCCTGCGTGATTCTCTACACGCAGGCGACGACGCTCTTCACCCGATGGTCGCGTGCCTTGTCTTCAGAAAATCTGTCGGCCAGAGTGCCGGGATACTACCGCCTCTTCGGATCAAGACGGGCGAAGCTCAACGCCGATTCCGACAATGACGAGAATCCTGGCAGCGAACCCACTGCGCCGGCCGGGAAGCCGCCACTTTACGTTCACGCTTATCCTTATCACTGGTTTCGCAACCATCTGCCAGCTTCTTGGCGCGTCAAGGTACGGCCCTGGCGTGTGATCGACAAGGCATTCTCCAATCGCTTCGTACCGAACAACATCGTCGGGGATCTGGTGGTGCGGTGCGTGGCGTGCCTGGAGGCGATTCTGCCGCGCGTGGCACTGCGCATCGGTCGCTATCCTATGATTATCATCCGCAAGAAGTGAGTCTCAGCGTGATGCCGTGCGGCGGTGATCAATCCCCCGTCCATTGCACGTGCGTCATCGCCCAGGAATAACCGATTCCGAATCCCGCCAGGACGCAATCCTGCCCCGGTTGAAGAGTCCCCTTGTCCATGCAGCGGCGGATGAGGATCGGAATCGTCGCACAGACGGTGTTCCCGATGTCTTCCATATCGATGGGCATGCGTTCGGCGGAGACGCGCATCACCTTCCCGAGTTTCTCGAGCATGAACCGGTTGGCCTGGTGCAGCAGGTAGAGATCAACGTCGTCCCAGGACTTGCCGATTTCCGTGAGCAGTTGCTGAATGCCGGACTGCACCGCCGTCAGCGTGAACGCGAAGACCTCCGGGCCGTTCATATAGAGCCGTGGAGGGGCGTCCGTGGCAGCGGGGGTCCGCGCGCCCCCGTGACGAATGATCAGGTTGTCGCACCCGGCGCCGTTGGTGCCGACGACCGTGGGACCGATCGACGCCAGCGCACCTTCCGGGGCATGGGAAATCAGCGCGGCGGTACCGGCATCACCGAAAATCGTGACCGTCGTCAGATCGTGAGGATCGCAGTATTTCGAGTAGGTGTCGGCCGCCACGAGCAGAATGCGCCGTGCCGATTGCGACTGAATCAACGCCCGCGCCATCCACAGGCCGTAGGTGAAGCCCGAACAGCCCAGGTTGAAGTCGAGTGCACCGCAGGTGTCCGGCAGGCCGAGACGCTGCTGCAGGAGACAGGCGGATGTCGGCGCGAAGTAATCCGGGGATTGCGTGCAGAACAGAAGCACGTCGATCGAACCGGGGTCGATGCCATGTTCACGCATGAGCGAATCGGCGGCTTGCGCGCCGAGATCGGCAGCGGTTTCGTCGGCGGCGGCGACATGTCGGGCGCGGATCCCCGTCTTGGCGTAGATTTTCTCGGCATCCCAGGAGGGGTTCGCTTTCACGAGATCCTCGTTGGTCCGGACCGCCGCGGGAAGCTGATAGCTGATGCCGTGAAGGTACGCGTTCATGAGCCCTCGCCGGCGTCGCGTACAAGTTGGAGGATGCTTTTCACGGATTGGAGCCTGCCGGTTTCGTTCGGCTGAAGATTGAGACCGAAATCGTTGGTCAGCGTGAAGAGAATGGTCATGGTGCCCATCGAGTCCCAGGCCTCGAGATCGTCGGAGGTGGTGTCCACGGTGATCTGACCGGGGTCCACCTCCAGGGATTCGGCGATCTTGTGAATGACCTCTTCTTCCAGTGACATGCGTACGAATCTCCTGATTCCGCCGGGCGTCAGTCAGGCAACGCAGCGATCATGGCCTCGATGAATTGTTCGATCTTTCGGCTGTCGAGCACGTGAGGATCGAACCCCATGCTGAGTGTCAGCATACCGGAAAACTCCGTCAGGCACAGCAGCAGGATGCCGGGATGCGTCACGGTGCCGGAGGTGATGAAGGCATGCTCAGGTTGCACGCCGGCGAAGCTGAGTCGGTCTGGATCGAGCGCACCGATATCAGTCAGGATGAGATGCCCGGCCATGCCCTCTTTTCTTGCACCGCGGGCGTGGCGCTTGACCATGCTTCGCTTCACGATGCGGAACGGAACCAGGTTGAAAAGGAATCGGGCGCGCGGGTGAAGTTCAAGGCGCCAGATGCGGCGATGCAGGCCCATGTGGCCTTTCCGCGCCGCCAGCATCTGTTCTCGCACTTCCGAGGACAGGTCGTCGATCGAATCATGTTTCGGGTTCACGCGCAAGGCCATCAGCCCGGCCAGATTGCAGGGGGCGTCGCTCTTCTTGCCCGGCAGGTACCGGCGAAGGTCGACCGTGGCGAGCACCAGGAGCGACTCTGCCTCGGAATGGGGGAACACGTCGAGCGCGCCCTTCTGGAAAGCTGCCATGAGCACCTGGTTGACCGTCATCCGATGCCGGCAGGCATACCGGAAGATGGCGGCATGCCGGGCAGCGGGGATGATCCTCATGACAAAGCGACTGCGTTCTTCGGCGTGCATGCCGGCCGCGGGCGCGGGCAGAAACCAGGCCCCCGGGCGCTCCATCAGCGACTCGCCGCGGGTCATGCCGGCGAGCAGCTTCCGGCGATGGTCGCGGGACATGTCCCGGGTGATCTGGGCAAGGCTTCGATCGCCGCAGGGACGTACGGGAAAGATCGACAGCGCATCTTCCGCCAGGCGCGTGTAGGTCTCTGCCAGCAGCGCGGCGATCTCCTTGGCGGCCTGGCCGTCGCCCATCTTGTGATCGAGCTTGAGACAGACGACGTCCTGATTGCCACGGATGAGATAGACCTTGACGGCGGATTCACGCTCACCGGCGAGTTCGCGGGCGAGGACGTCCTGCAATGTGCGGTCGAGGTCGTCGGTTTCGATCAATTCGAACGCGGAGATCTGCTCGGGCTCGGCAAAGCGGGCCCATCTCGGTTGATAGCCGCGCTCCTCGAATCGATAGCTCAGGTAGGGTTCGATTCTCAGGAGTTCATGGGCAGCGCGGTCCAGAAGTTGGGCATCAATGCGGTCGACCAGCCGAATCACGACCTGCACGCAGAAACGCAACCCCCCCGCCGTTTCGATGGCGGAAAACAGGCGATCCGAAAGCACCGTAGGGACATGTGATGGAAGAGCCGATCCCGACATGTCACGATCGTAATGACCACCCCGCGCGCGGGCAAGATGCCACACGCGAGGCGTTGATTCGTCACGGACCGCCAGACTCAGGCCGCCAGACTCAGACCGACAGACTCAGACCGCAAGGCGGCGGCGCTTCACCAGGAACGCACCGAGGACCAACATCAGTACCGACGCCGGTTCGGGCGTGGCGGTGATGTTGTCGACCCCGAGCGTGGCCTCGATACCCGGAGGGGGAAAGCTGGGGTTCGGGTTGTGGATGAACCAGAGCTTGGTGACGTTGGAAAGCAGGAGCGACTGATCGAGACCGGTAGCCAGATCACCCGGTGCGATGGGGAAGGTCATGCTCTGCCAGCCGCTCCCGACGGGAAGCACCAGGGAACTGCTGGTGACCGCGCGCACGGAATTCTGCTCGATGACCATCCGGACCTCGAGGGGCGTGGACCCGAGATTAATCAGGTCGGCGGTGATGGAGGTCACGCCGGCGGCGTTGTAGTCGCCCGTCCACTGATCGGTGTTGAAGACCGCCATCTTGCTGCCGGCCCCGTTCCCGCCGGATGACTCATTATGCATGAAATTATCGTTCACGCTGGAGGGTCCGCCAGTCGCCATGTTGGTCGGAGGATTCGGGCTGACGATCCCCTCGGCCCAGCTCTGTGTCGTCCCATCTTCGAAATCATCAACCTGCCCCAGGAGGACGGCCTGAGCGGCGAGAGGCCACGCGAGAATGCTCAACAATACTGCGACAAAAGATATCCGATTCATATTTCCTCTCCTGGTGAGTTCCTGGCACGATCCTCCTCCGCGAAAGGCTCGCACGCACATATGTTAGCTCACTTGAAACCCGAATTTCAACTTAACTTCTAACCCCGTCGGCTTACCCAACCCCCCCTCGGCAGCCCCCCTGGAGGTTTTCATCGTGCCCAACCCGACATGCGGCCTCTTCGTGACTTTTTTCACACACCCTCTTGCACGGCCTCCTTTTGACGATATATTCACAAAGAGACCTGTATACATGATTAACCATCTACCGGTCCACGTTCGTCAATTCCCAATGGGTCCGTGACAGTCGACTGCGGGGTTGGCGGCGCTGCACGCGGAATTGCCAGGGAGTGAGGTTCACCATGATCGTCGACACCATGGAATCGTCCACCCGTCCCGATGCTCCTGCCCCGCCGGAATCCCAAGCCCTTCCGGCGGAAGTCATACGGGAGATGGTCGCACTTCATCGCGGCCGGCCGGGTGAGCTTCTGAGCATCCTGGAGGATCTGCAGAAACGCCATCGCCACCAGTATCTGCCCAAGGAGACGCTCGTTCAGGTCGCCCGGGAATGCGGACTGGCGTTGTCGCAGGTCTTCAGCGTGGCCACGTTCTATGCGTTCTTCAGCCTCGAGCCCCAGGGCGATCACGCGGTCACGATCTGCCGCGGCACCGCCTGTCATGCCCGAGGTTCCAAGCGGCTTCTCGAATCGGTGAAACGCACACTGCATCTTTCCGACGAGGGCGAGGATGAAGGTGAGTCACCGTTCCTGACCACGCAGGATCGGCGGTACACCGTGCGCACGGTGGCCTGCTTCGGGCAATGCGCGCTGGCGCCGGTGGCGGCCATGGACGAATCCATTTACGGCGACATGACCGAGGATCAATTGCTCAAGCTCGTCGATGAACTCGGCCAGGGAGGGGCGAACTCGTGAAACTCCAGGATTGGGATGCGCTGAACACCCTTCGTGAGACGGGACGTCGCAAGCTGTTCCCCGGCAAGCCGCGTGTGGCGGTCGGTATGGGCACCTGCGGCATCGGGAACGGGGCGCGTGATGTTTATGAAGCCTTCGAACGCGAAATCCAGAATCGCAGCGCGGACGTCCGCCTGACGCAGGTGGGGTGCTTTGGATTCTGCGCAATGGAGCCGCTGGTCAATATCCACCTTCCCGGTCAGCCGCTGGTGGTCTACGCGGATGTGAAGCCGGGGGACGTCGGGCGGTTGCTCGACGCGGCCTTGAGCGGGGAACCCGCGCGCGAGGGAGCGCTGTGCAAGATCGAGAAGTGGGACCATCACACCACCAGCGTGAGTTACGGGTACGGCTTGCCCGAGATTCCCGCCTGGCATGAGATCCCGTTCTACGCCGGACAGCAGAAAATCGTCCTGCGCAACTGCGGATTGATCAACCCCGAGGACATCGACGAGTACATCGCTATCGGAGGTTACGAACCGCTTCACGAGGTGCTCAGCAAGCCGAACCCGGACGAGATCATCCAGGAGATCAAGAAATCGAAGTTGCGCGGCCGCGGCGGCGCGGGATATCCGACCGGTTTGAAATGGGAGTTCATACGCAAGGCGGAGGCTGACCAGAAGTACCTGGTCTGCAACGCCGACGAGGGCGACCCCGGCGCGTACATGAACCGCAACGAGATCGAGAGTGATCCGCACATGCTCGTGGAGGGCATGCTGATCGGCGGATACGCCACCGGTGCGAGCGAAGGCGTCATCTATGCCCGGGCAGAGTATCCGCTGGCGGTGTCGCGTTTGAAGAAAGCGATCGACGATGCCCGCGAGTACGGCCTGCTGGGCAAGAATATTCTGGGCAGCGGATTCGACTTCGATCTGTTCATCGTCGAAGGGGCGGGCGCGTTCGTCTGCGGTGAGGAGACGGCGTTACTGGCATCCATCGAAGGGCGCGCCGGCCGCCCCCGCCCGCGTCCTCCGTTCCCGGCGGAGAAGGGTCTCTGGGACAAGCCCGCCAACATCAACAACGTCGAGACATGGTGCAACATCCCGGTGATCATCGCCAAGGGGGCTGCCTGGTTCGCCCAGACCGGCACGAGCCGCAGTACCGGCACGAAGGTCTTCTCGCTGGTCGGCAAGGTCGCCAACACCGGGCTGGTGGAACTGCCACTCGGCACGCCGTTGCAGAAAATCGTGTACGACATCGGCGGGGGCACGGGCACCGATCGGAAGGTGAAGGCTATCCAGACCGGCGGACCGTCGGGCGGATGCATACCTCCCAAACTGTTTAATACGCCCGTCGATTACGAATCGCTTGCCGCGCTCGGCTCGATCATGGGGTCCGGTGGGATGGTCGTCATGGACACCGATAACTGCATGGTGGACGTGGCGCGATACTTCCTGGAGTTCACCACGTCGGAATCGTGCGGCAAGTGCATTCCCTGCCGCGACGGCTTACAGCAGGCCTCGCGCCTGCTCAAGCACATCACGCGAGGCCAGGCGCATGCTGATGACATCGAGCGGCTCGAGGACCTGGGCACGATGATTCGTGACTCCTCGCTGTGCGGGCTCGGGCAGACGGGGCCGAATCCGCTGCTGACCACGCTGAAGTACTTCCGACGCGAGTACGAGCAGCACATCCAGGTGAACCGCTGTTACTCCGGCGTCTGCCAGGAGATTCAGCTTTCACCGTGTGAGAACTCCTGCCCGCTGCACATGAACATCCCGCGCTTCCTGCAACTGCTGAGCGAAGACAAGCTCGACGAGGCGTTTGAATCGGTGCTGTTGGACAACCCGCTGCCTGCCATCACCGGCCGGGTCTGCGAGCATCCCTGTTCGACGCGGTGTCGCCGCGCGGAACGGGACGAGGCGGTCGGCATGCGCGAGGTGCATCGCTTCATCGTGGACCGGATGTACAGCAGCGATCAGTACGATGCCGCCATTCAGCGCATTATCGATCGCAAGCTGGCTCCGACCGGCAAGCGCATTTCGATCATCGGCGCCGGCCCGGCTGGGCTCGCTGCCGCGTACTACCTGCTGCTGCTCGGCCACGAGGTGATGCTGTACGACCTCTGGCCCGAACCCGGCGGCATCATGCGGTGGGCGATTCCCGAGTACCGCATCCCGCACGATGTGATGAAGCGGGAGATGAACGTCATCGAGCGCCTCGGCGTGCAGTACGTGGGCAACACACGCATTCCCCAGGACATCTCGCTCGACCGGCTCAAGGAGGATTACGACGCGGTCTTTCTCGCGATCGGCGCGGGCAAGGGGCTCTCGCCGGGCATCACGGGTGAGGAACTGGACGGCGTGTATCCGGGCATCTCGTTCCTGGAGCAGTATGCCGCCGGGAAGGATGTCCAGCTCGGCAAGCACGTGGTGGTGATCGGCGGGGGCAATGTCGCCATCGACTCGGCGCGCACCTGCCGCCGCCTCGGCGCGGACGTGACCATCGTGTATCGCCGGGCGCGGGAAGACATGCCCGCCATCGCCGAGGAGGTCAACGAAGCCGAGGAAGAAGGCGTTCACCTCCTGTACATGACCGGTATCAACGCGGTGCTCGGCGACGCGAACGGCAAGGTGACCGGCATCGAAGCGGTGAAAGCGGTCCCGGGCGATTTCGATACCTCCGGGCGGCGGCGGCCGATCCTGACGGATGAGACGTACAAGATTCCCTGCGACACCGTCATCCTTTCGGTCGGCGAAAAGGTCGATTCGGAATTCACCAAGGCTGCTCAACTGACCGTCAACAGCGACGGCACGGTGGTCATCAACGAATTCACGTTCGAGACGGGCATTCCCAAGCTGTACGCCGGTGGCGATCTGGTCAACGGACCGTCGAACGTTACGGAAGCCATGGCGACCGGCAAGCGCGCCGCGGAGGTCATCGACGAACACATCATGCAGCACAACCGCTGGAAGCAGGTGTTCCGCGAGTTCACGTACAGCCACACCGCGCCGGCGGAGCCGTGGTCCGGACCGAAGCATCGCGTGGACTATCTGCCCGTCCATCAACGGTTGAACTCGTTTGAGGAAGTGTCGCTGGGGCTCGGCATGGAGGAAGCTCGGCACGAGGCGCAGCGCTGCCTGCGATGCGACGTCAAGGAACTGTGACGCAGGCAGTCGCGCGACAAGGAGACTCGGAAGTATGGCGTCAACCATTCAACTCACCATCGACGGCACGACGATATCCGCCGAAGAGGGTGAAACGCTCATGATCTTGGCCCGGCGGGAAGGCTTCGACATCCCGGGACTGTGCTATCTCGAAGGACTGTCGGTCGTCGGGGCGTGCCGCCTGTGCATGGTGGAGATCGAAGGCATGCCGCGCCTGATGCCCGCCTGTGCGACGCGCGCCGCCGAGGGCATGAAGATCACCACCGAGTCCGACCGCCTGCTGCGGTACCGGCGGATGATCCTCGAACTGCTGCTCTCGGAGCGAAATCATCTCTGCGCGGTCTGCGTCTCCAACAACCATTGCGAGTTGCAGGCCCTCTGTCATCGACTGGGCGTGACGCACACGCGCTTCCCCTACCGCTACCCGAAGCTTCCCGTGGACGGCACGCACGATCGCTTCGTCGTCGATCACAACCGCTGCATCCTCTGCACCCGATGTGTTCGCGTCTGCAACGAGATCGAAGGGGCGCACACGTGGGACGTCATCAACCGTGGGATCCAGTCTCTCGTGACGACGGACATCGGTACGCCATGGGGTGAATCGGAAACGTGTACGGGGTGCGGCAAGTGCGTGCAGGTCTGCCCGACCGGCGCGTTGAGTGAAAAAGGCAAAGCCGTCGGCGAGATGACCCGTCAACGGCGGTTCCTGCCCTACCTGAATCAGATGCGGGAGGCGTGGCAATGAGTAAGGCACGAGTGGCCACCGTCTGGCTGGACGGATGCTCCGGCTGTCACATGTCGCTGCTGGATATCGACGAGCGCATCCTCGACCTCGCCGGCAAGATCGACATCGTCTATTCGCCGGTGGTCGACATCAAGGCGGTTCCCCCGGACGTGGACGTCGGCATCGTCGAGGGCGCGGTCAGCAGCGAGGAGGACGTCGAGAAGGTTCGCGCGATGCGCGAGAACTGTGCGTTCTTGATCGCCCTGGGCGATTGCGCGGTGAACTCAAACGTGCCCTCGATGCGGAACGGCTACGCCATCAGCGAGCTGATGCAGCGGGCGTACATCGAGAACGCCACCGCCCAGCCGCAGATGCCGGACCAGGTCGTTCCGCCATTGACGCGCCGGGCGCGCCCGGTGCATGAGATCGTCAAAGTGGATCTGCACGTGCCCGGTTGTCCGCCGCCGGCCGACGCCATCTTCTTCGTCCTGGGCGAGCTGCTCGAAGGGCGCGTCCCGGAACCGACATCGCTTTCGAAATTCGGCTGATCTCCGGATCCGCCTTTTTGCCCCGAGGTACCGTCTGCCATGCAACGCGAAATCACCATCGACCCCGTCACGCGGATTGAAGGTCACGGCAAGGTCACGATCCATCTCGACGAGCGCGGCGAGGTGGCCGACGCCCGTTTTCACGTGACGCAGTTCCGCGGGTTCGAGAAATTCTGCGAAGGCCGCCCCTTCCACGAGATGCCGTCGATCACCGCGCGCATCTGCGGCATCTGCCCGATCAGCCATTGCCTCGCTTCGGCCAAGGCGTGCGACGCACTGCTGGCGGTGCGCATCCCCGAGACCGCCGCCAACCTGCGGCGCATGCTCATGCTCGCCCAGTATGTCCAGTCGCACGCGCTGAGCTTCTTCCACCTCTCCGCGCCGGACCTGCTGCTCGGCATGGATTCCGACCCGGCCAGGCGAAACGTCCTCGGCCTCGCCGAAGCCGACCCCGCCCGGGCGCGCGACGGCATCCGCCTGCGCAAGCTCGGCCAGGAAATGATCCAACTGCTCAGCCGCAAGAAGATTCACCCGATGTGGGTGGTGCCCGGCGGCGTGAACGAACCGCTGGACGCCGATCGCCGGGCGACGATGCAGGCCCATGTCGCCGAGTCGCTCGAGATCGCCCAGCGCACCACCGACTGGTTCATGGACATCGCCACGAGCTTCAAGGACGAGATCGCCCACTTCGGCAACTACCGCAGCATGTTCATGGGGCAGATCACGCCGGACGGGAAGCTCGAACACTACGACGGACCGCTGCGCTTCAAGGATGCCGAGGGCAACGTCGTCGTCGATCAGGTGGCGCCGGAACAGTACGACCAGTTCATCGGTGAGGCGGTCGAGCCGTGGAGCTATCTCAAGTTCCCGTACTTCAAGCCACAGGGTTACCCGGAGGGGTTCTACCGCGTCGGCCCGCTGGCGCGGCTGATCGTGGCGGACGCGTGCGGCACCCCGCGGGCGGACGATGCCTGGGGCCGCTTCCGCGAGAAGGTCGGCGGCGAGGAACTGCTGCGCAGCTCGTTCCACTTCCACTTCGCCCGCCTGGTGGAGATTCTCTTCTCGCTCGAGAAGATCGACGCCATTCTGAGCGACGACGCCATCCTCGACCCGCGCGTTCGCGCCCAGGCGGAGCCCAACAGCCTCGAGGGCGTGGGCATCTCGGAGGCCCCGCGCGGCACGCTGATCCATCACTACCGCATCGACGGGCACGGCGCCATCCAGTGGTTGAACCTCATCATCGCTACCGGCCACAACAACCTGGCCATTAATCGCGGCGTACACCAGGTCGCGAAACAGTTCGTCAAGAGCGACCGCCTCGAAGAAGGCATGCTCAACCGCGTGGAGGCGATCGTCCGCGTGTTCGACCCCTGCCTGAGCTGCTCGACACACGCCCTTGGCCGGATGCCGCTGCGGCTGCAACTTGTCGGCCCGGCGGGCGAACTCCTCGACGAGCTTCAACGCGACGCGGAGTGAGCCGGCGGTCTGAATCGTGCAGATTCACAGCCTTTCTGCATGCATCAGGGCGTCCTGTGCCTTGTGCCGCTGCCGATAATGCCTGCTCGAACGCGATGGCATGCCCGCGACTCAATGCCCGGGCATCATGCACCCACAACTCACGTATTGGTTTCCCGTAGATTCACAAGGTATAATTGATGTGCTTCGGGTGGCGGCGTGCTGTCGAGACCGTATTCTCACACCAGCAGGCCGTCACATCGGGGGCGAATTGGGTTCGACCGGGCAAATGAGGTCGAGGCCGCGTGCCCAGGTTGTCAGGAGGCCTGGTAAAACACCTGGCGAAAACCTTAATTGCGAACGGTAACACGTTACGCATGGCTGCCTAAATAGGCACCCGTCCCGCCTCCGACGCCCGCTAGGAGGTTGGGGCGACGATTAGTGGGCTGGCTCGGAAGGGTAGGCTTCGTGACGACCGAGCGAGACACTCACGAAGTTGGGCGGCGTCCAGCCTGTCGCTGGGCGTGGCGTCGCCGAGATTAAATCAGCCGACTACGCACGTAGAAACCTCGGGTGAAGTGTCACGGGACGGGGGTTCGATTCCCCCCGCCTCCATACGATGGGATACCCAACCCGTCTCAATCGGAAACAAGGCCCTCTGCCACAGGTAGCGGGCCTTTCGTATATCTATAGGCCACAAAAGCTTTTGCGCGATCGGCGGTTCCCCGGTAGCCGCGATCTACGGGACGGGGATGACCCGCCAACCACCCTCAAAACGGCCGAAATCGTCTCAAAGTCTCAAAACGATGTGACGAGGCACGATCCGGTCCCGTGAGAGCTAAACAATTTGATTACAAGTACTTACGCGAATTCGGCCCAGACGCCAGTTTTGCCGAAATCGCCTGCATGCGAGACGATAAAAACCCCGTCACGTGACCCTCTTGACGGTGCCATGATCGTCATGTGAGCCTCATGTGAGCGCGCTTACCTCATTAAAACGGAGTTGGTGGCACCGGTGCCAGAGCAGGACGGACGACGCCGTAAACGCCGTTCGCGTGGGTTGGTTCAGTGTCTTGACACAGAGGTCGGCCGGGCTGTGTCCCATCTGATGAGCACACCCTATTCCTGATTACTCAGTATTGCGGCGTCGCGATCATGCCCGCCAGTGATGCCGCGCTTCGAGGGAGCCTGCAGAAACTGGACCAGTCGTCGCCCGGGCTCCGTGCGGACAGTCTTGTCGAGTTCATCGACTGCCTTCCTGAAGGACTGACCTGAACGATAAAGCATGCGATAAGCTTCCCGCAGTTCGTTCCGTTCTTCGACTCCGAAGTCCGCGCGTCGCAACCCGACCAGATTCACACCCGAACACACACCAAGCCGCACAGCCGTGAAGAAAGGCGGCACATCCATTCGAATCGCGGCTTGCCCGCCGATCATCGCCAGTTCGCCAATGCGGACGAACTGATGAACCCCCACGAGTCCGCTGACGAATGCGGCGTTACCGATCTCGACGTGACCGGCCAGCAGTGTGGCGTTCACGATCTTGACGTCGTCGCCTATCCTGCAGTTGTGACCCACGTGGGCGCTGGCCATGATGAAGCAGCGTTTTCCGACCACAGTGACACTTCCCTCGCCCGTGCCGCGGTGGACAGTAGCGTGTTCGCGCACGATCGTGTTGTCGCCGATGTAGCACGCAGAATCTTCACTCGTGTAGGCAAGATCTTGCGGCTCGTGGCCGATGACAGCGTAGGGATGGATGTGTCCTGCTTCAGTCGGAATTGGAGAAATCCGTCATTTGGGTTACACCTAT
>CAZUAQ010000076.1:0-4262 GCA_964618455.1 uncultured Planctomycetales bacterium
TCAAGCTGCGCAAAGTGCCCAAGGCGGAGATCGACCGGAAGGTGCGCGAGGCCGCTAACCTCTTGGGAATAAGCGAGTTACTCGAACGCAAGCCCAAGGCCCTCTCCGGTGGCCAACGTCAGCGTGTGGCGGTCGGACGGGCGATCGTCAGGACGCCGAAGGCGTTCCTGTTCGACGAACCGCTGAGCAACCTGGACGCCAAGCTCCGCGTGGAGATGCGGGCGGAACTGAAAAAACTGCACCGCCGACTGGCGACGACGACGATATATGTCACTCACGACCAGGAAGAGGCGATGACCCTCGGAGACCGTGTCGTGGTGATGAAGAACGGGATCATTCACCAGGTGGATCCGCCTTTGGAGGTCTACACCCACCCGGTGAATCGCTTTGTGGCGGGATTCGTCGGCACACCCCCGATGAACTTCCTGGAAGGCCGAATCGTTTCCGACGGCGGACATCTGTATTTCGATGAAGGCACGGCGAAGCTGAAACTGCCGGATCGCCTCAAGCCCCGGCTGGCCGAGCGTGCCGGGCAGGAGATGGTCCTGGGGGTCCGTCCCGAGAACATCAGTTGCCACCCGACGGGCCGGTTCGAGGGAGAATCGAACCAGATGGATGTCGCCATCACCGTGGTGGAGACGCTAGGCGACAAGATGGATCTGTACTTGCAGACAACCGCCCACGACCAGATGGTTGCCCGGGTCGAGGCGGAGAAATCTCTGACCGATGGGCTCACGTTGCCTGTGTACCTGAACATGGAGCAGGTTCATGTGTTCGAGCCGGGAGAAGATGGTGTGAACGTCAGCCTGGACGAGACGGGAGATCGAGTCAGTGCGGCCTGATCGGGGTCAGCACTGGTGCCATTGGCTGTCGGCCAAATCCTCGCGCATGGCGAGGCCCTCCGTAGGGATGTGGAGGATCACCATGCGTTGACGTGAGGAGGCTGTACAGATCGGCATTCCGCCGGATTCCCCGGTCAGGGGATTTCCCGGCGCCTCGAAAGTGGGTCCCTGAAGTGATCCGCTTTTTTTTGTTGGCTGAACGTTCTGGATGACGACGCCGCTCGATGTCGAGCGGAAAACAAGCGGCCGCGGCCGTGGCAAACCGCGGGACAACCTGGGGGTCACCATGGTGATCCCGGAAACGAGAAGGAAGATCAATATGAGTGCGGATCTGGTTCGATTCGTCGACAGCATATCACGCGACAAGAGCATCGAAAAGGAACTGGTGTTCACGGACCTGGAACAGGCGGTGGCCTCGGCGGTGCGCAAACAATTCGATCAGGCGGACGAGGTGCTGGTGCACATCGATCGACTGACCGGGGAGATCTCCGCCACGCGCAATGAGGAGCCGATCTCGGTGAAGTCGCTGGGTCGCATCGCCGCGCAGACCGCCAAGCAGGTCATGATTCAGAAGATCCGCGAGGATGAGCGCGACAGCATCTTTGAGGAGTTCATCGACCGCAAAGGGACCGTGGTGACCGGAACGGTGGCCCGTTTCGAGGGTGGCGCGTTGCTGGTCAATCTCGGCCGGGCCGAGGGCTTCCTGCCCAAGACCGAACAGATCCCCGGCGAATCGCATCATCCGGGCGAGCGTATCCGATGCCTGATCCTCGACGTTCGGGAAGCCCCGCACCAGGTGAAGATCGTGCTGAGCCGCTCGCACCCGGATCTGATCCGGCGCCTGTTCGAACTGGAAGTTCCGGAAGTGTCCGAGCGCATCATCGAGATCAAGGCGCTGGCGCGCGAGGCGGGTTACCGCACCAAGATCGCGGTGTCATCGATTGATACGAAGGTGGATGCCGTCGGGGCGTGCGTGGGTGTTCGCGGAAGCCGGATCAAGAACATCGTGGTCGAACTGGGCGGCGAGAAGATCGACATCGTGCGATGGAACGAATCGTCGCAGATCCTGATCGGCAACGCGCTCAAGCCGGCGGAGGTGATGGAGACGGCGCTCTGTTTCGAACTGGGACGGGCGACCGTGGTGGTCGAGGAGGATCAGCTCTCGTTGGCGATCGGGAAGCGTGGCCAGAACGTGCGGCTGGCGGCCCGATTGACCGGGTGGGACATCGATATCCTGACGCCCACGGAATACAACCGGAACCTCGACGACATCGAACGCGAACTCACAGCCCTCGAGGGTGTGGATAACACAACGGTGGACAAGTTCGTGGCCATGGGGCTGATCTCACTCACCGACATCGAGGAGGTCGGGATCGACCCGTTGATGGAAGACCTCGGAATGGAAGAGGAGCTGGCCAAGAAGATCGTGGAGAAGGCTTCCGAAGCCGGGAAGCGAATTGCCGCCGAGCGTGAGGCGGAGAAGGCCGCCAAGGAGGCGGCGAAGCAGAAGGAAGCGGACGCAGCGGTCGCCGGTGAGGTGGCGGCGGAAGCCTCCGACGGCGAGGCGGTGCCCCCGAGCGAAGAGTCATCCACGAGTTCCGTTGAGACGGACGAGACCCCCGGCGAGATGGCCGTCACGGAGACTCCCCCTGCCGGTGATACCGGCGAGGCCACCTCTGATGTGGTCGCCGCCGTCGAGTCCGCGATTCCGGTGGAAGCCGTCACTCCGGACGAAACCTCCTCGGAAGATGCGGCCGGCTCCCCCGTCGCACCGGAAGCTGAATCGACTCCGGCGGCGGATGCGGGTGAACCTGAGGCGCCGACCGCGGATGAAGAGACGGACTCCGGCGCCGCGGCATCTTCTCAAGAGGAGCCGAAATCGTAAGGCAGGACGCCGGATGACGATCAGGGACGAGGGTCAGGGCATGTGTCGATCGCGCAGTTAGTTGTATCGGGAGCAGGATTACAAGGACCAGGGAGGTCGGTTTGGCGGAAAAACTTCGTGTCCATACGCTCAGCAAAGAGCTTGGCGTGACGAGCAAAGCCATCCTCGAGAAATGCAAGCTCGAGGAAGTGGATGGCATCACGAACCATATGTCCACGGTCTCCGCGGGCTTGGCGGAGACGATCCGTGAATGGTTCAGTGAGGGTGCCCACACGACGGCCGTCGAGCAGGCTCCCCCCGTCGACCTGAAGAAGGTGCGCCGACCTCCGCGAAAGCGCAAGAAGAAGGTCGAAACGGAAGAGCTACCGGTACCGACAACCGAGGAGGCCCAGGAGAAGACGCAAGAGACTCCGCCGGAGCCGGCACCGTCGGATGGAACTCCCGTGGTGACGGAGGCAGCACCTCCGCAGGAACTCCCCGAGGAGCCCCCGACCGAAACACCCGACGTGACGCCGACCGCGCCCGAGGCTCCCGAGCAGACACCCGCCGTCGCGGCGGAAGCTCCCGAAGAGGTCGCTCCTGCGGCGGAGGCCCCTGTCGAAACGCCTCGGGACAATGTCGCGCCGGCCGGCCCCCAGAACGTACCTGCCCCGGCCCAGATGAAAGGGCCGAAGGTGATCGGTTTCGCCAAACCCGATCCGGTGGACACGCGTCCTCCGCGTACAGCGATGCGCGGCCCGCAGCCTCCGGTCATGCCGGATGTGGATTCGGACGACAAGGGGCGTACTCGCGGAAAGCGGGGGCGCACTGACGACGGGGGCGAGAGCAAGCGGAAATCGCGGAGCAACCCGCGGCGCTCGAGCACGACGGCGGACGTGGACTCGCGGCTTCGCGAGTGGCGCGATCGCGATCTCCTGGAGCGCAAGGAGCGGCTGCAGGCAGTGGGCGGTCGCGGGACGTCGACCCGCCGGCCGCGCGAGAAGAAGGGCGGCTCCCCCGCGCACCGTGTCGCGCCGCGAAAGACGAAGGCCCAGGTCAAGGAACCCATCATCGTTCACGAACTGACGGCCGCCACCGGTATCGGCATGGGACAGCTGTTCGGCAAGTTCAAACAGGATCACGATATCTTCATCAATCGCAACAGCGTGTTGCCCACGGATATTGCTCAGCTGGTGTTGCTCGAATTCGGGGTCGAACTCGAAGTCATCAAGCCGAAGACACCGCTGGAGGAACATGCCGAAAGCTATAGGGAGTTGAAGCGGGAGCACATGGAATCGCGGCCTCCGATTGTGACGATGCTCGGCCACGTGGACCACGGCAAGACGAGTCTCCTGGATCGCATCCGCGAGAGTTCGGTCGCCGAGGGCGAAGCGGGTGGTATCACCCAGCATATCGGCGCCTACCAGGTGGAGAAGAACGGATTGCGGGTCACGTTCCTCGATACGCCGGGTCACGAGGCCTTCACGTCGATGCGTGCCCGTGGTGCGAACATGACGGACGTGGTGGTGCTGGTGGTGGCGGCCGACGACGGCGTG
>CAZUAQ010000076.1:4272-21545 GCA_964618455.1 uncultured Planctomycetales bacterium
AGCGAAGCCATCAACCACGCGAAGGCGGCGGGCGTGTCCATCGTCGTCGCGATGAACAAGATCGATATACCCGGCGTGGATGAGAACAAGGTCCTGGGGCAACTGGCCGAGCACGGCCTGTCGCCGGTGGAATGGGGTGGTGACATCGACGTCATCCGTACCTCCGCCACCACGGGCCGGGGCGTGGACGATCTCTTCGAGCACCTGGCCACCATCTCCGAGTTGATGGAATTGAAAGCCGATTCCACGATCCCCGCCAGCGGCACGGTCATCGAGTCGGAAATCCGCACCGGCATGGGTGTGGTGACCCGCTTGCTTGTGCGTGAAGGCACGCTGCGCATGGGTGATTTCGTGACCGCCGGTCCGGGCTTCGGGCGCATCCGCCTGATGCAGGACCATCGTGCACGCCAACTGGAAGAAGCCACACCGGGCATGCCGCTGGAATTGATCGGTCTCGACGAGGCCCCCAACGCGGGTGATCCCTTCTACGCCGTGGAGTCCTTGCAGAAGGCCAAGACGATTGCCGAGGCGGTCCGGGAGGAACGCCGCGACGCGTCCCTGACCAAGGTCAGCAAACCTGCGACGCTGGAGGATCTCTTCCAGCAGCGGGAGAGCGGCGAGATTCCCGAACTGAACCTGATTGTTCGCGCGGACGTCCAGGGATCGATGGACGCGTTGATCAAGTCGTTGAACGACATCCCGAGTGAAGAGGTTCGCCTCAATATCCTGCACTCCGGGCTGGCGGGAATCACGGAGAGCGACGTGGTCTTGGCCCAGGCATCGGACGCGCTGATCGTTGGTTTCAACGTCACGCCGGAGACGGGCGCGAAGCGCATGGCGGATACCGAAGGCGTCGATATTCGACAGTACCGCGTGATCTACGATCTCATCGACGACATCCGCAAGGCGCTGGAAGGTCTGCTCTCGCCCACGAAGACCGAGGAGACGCGCGGCAAGGCGGAGGTACGCGAAGTCTTCCGCGTGTCGAAGGTGGGCAATGTCGCCGGTTGCATCGTGAGCGACGGGCACGTGGTTCGCTCGCACTTTATCCGCGTGATCCGGGACGGGCAGATCGTGGTTCCGACGGACGAGGACGTCAAGCGTGGCCGCCACCGGGCGATCAGCTCGTTGCGGCGATTCAAGGACGACGCGAAGGAAGTTCGCGCGGGCATGGAATGCGGTATTCACGTCGAGGGCTTCGACGACGTCAAGCCCGGCGACCTGCTCGAATCGTACGAGGTGATCGAGACCGCGCGAACGCTGTAGCCCCCGACTCCGCCGCAACGGTGGCCGACGTCTATCGCGAGGGATGGCATTCTCATGAGCGCCCGGGTGATCGGAGCCTTGAATCTGCGACTGGCGATCTTCGAAGCGACGAGCCTGAAGGACAAACGCCGGGTCGTGAAGAGTTTGAAGGATCGCCTGAGCAACCGGTTCAATGTCTCCGTCGCCGAGATCGATCTGCTCGATCAGCGCCAGCAGGCGGAACTCGGCGTGGTGATGGTGGGCAACGACGGGCGCTTCGTCGAGAGCTGTCTCGACAAGATCGTGGACGCCGTCCGGCACGATCGCAGCGCGTCGCTCGTGGATTACGACATTGAGTTGTTTTGACCGGAAGAGCCCGGAGCGTATTGCCGGAGTGGATATGAAATCGCACCGACCCGAACGTGTGGGCAATGTCATTCGCCAGGTGGTCAGTGAAGCCATCGCCGGGCGTCTGAGCGATCCGCGCATCGAAACGCTGACCAGCGTGACGCGCGTCGAAGTGAGCCACGACCTGGAGCACGCCAAGGTGTACGTCAGCGTGATCGGCGAGGCGGCCAAGGGCCCGTTGACGGTCAACGGGTTGAACTCGGCGGCGGGGCTGATTCGACGGATGGTCGGGGATCAACTGAGTTTGAGACGAACGCCGAACCTGGTGTTTTACCTGGATGAATCCATCAAGAAGGCAACGGAAACCATACGCTTGATCGACGAAGCGATGGCGGAGATCCGCGCGTCCTCTCCAGAAGATGACGCGCCCGAGGGCGGGGCCTCCGGAGTTGATGCATGAAGCACGGCACTCAATACGCCAAGCGGGTGAAGAAATTGCACCAGGACATGGTGCGCAAGTTCGGCAAACCGGACGTCGGTGAGCCGGTGGATCCGATCGAGCAGATGATCATCGGCATCCTGGCGGGATGCACGTCGCTGCTCCGCGCGCGAAACGCCCACAAGAAGCTCTACCAGTCGATGGTCGACTTGAACGAGCTTCGCGTGACGCCGCCGGTGGAACTGGCGGAGATCATCGGGGACAGCGTTCCCCTGGCCGAGGAGAAGGCCGGGCGGGTCGTAGCAGCACTGAATGCGGTTCGCCGCCTTCAGGACGCCCTGGATCTCAGCTTCCTCAAGCAGCGCGGCCGTCGCGAGGCACGCGAGTACCTGGAATCGCTGGACGGCGTGGACAAAGGGGCGGCGGCGTGGGTCGTGGTCGGCTCCCTGGGCGGGCACGCCATCCCGGTGGATCCGCTCGTGGTCTACATCCTGCGCAAAGACGAGGTCGTGGACGAAAGCGCCGACGTGGCGGAGGTCCAGGGCTTCCTGGAACGGCACATCAGCGCGTCGGACGCTCTGGCCTTTTCCGACCTCCTCAGCCGGTACGTCTCTTCCAAGTCGGGCCACGTGGATCTCGCGAACCTGGATGCCTTGCTGAACCCGCCACCCGAGCCGGAACCCGAACCGGAGCCGGTCCCTGCACCGGAGCCGGAACCCGCGAAGTCGCGCTCCCGCAAGACCGCCCGATCGGCGACCACGGCCAAGCGCTCCGATACGGCGTCGACCAAAACGAAAAAAGCTTCACCCGGCAAGAAAACGGGCAAAGCCGCCAAGAAGACTGTCAAGACCGCGAAGAAAAAAGTGAGCACGAAGAAGGCCGCCAGGAAAACCAAGCGCGCCGCCAAGAAGAAAAGATAGAACACGCGTGTCCTGCTTTTGAAGGATTCACTGCGAACGGTAAGACGCGCCCGGAGGAGTATCCGCATTGAGTGAACATCATGAATTGAAAATCGGCATTCCCAAGGGTTCGCTGACGGACTCGACCGTCGATTTGTTTCGCCGCGCGGGCTACACGATCAGTGTGCCGTCGCGCGGGTATTACCCGACGATCAACGATCCGGAACTCTCGGGCATCATGTTCCGCGCCCAGGAGATGAGCCGGTACGTCGAGGACGGAGTGGTCGATGTCGGACTGACGGGATATGACTGGATTCGCGAGAACGGCAGCGACGTGGTCGAGATCTGTGAACTCGTCTATTCCAAAGTGACGAGCCGCCCGGCACGATGGGTACTGGCGGTGCCGAATGAATCGGACGTCCAGAAGCCGGAGGATCTCGAGGGGGGGATCGTGGCGACGGAACTGTCGAACACCACGCGCGAGTATTTCGCGAAGAAAGGCATCAACGTCCGTATCGAGTTCAGCTGGGGGGCGACCGAGGTCAAGGCGCGGCTGGTGCAGGCGATCGTGGACGTGACCGAGACCGGCTCATCGCTGAGAGCCAACAATCTGCGGGTGATCGACGAGTTGCTGACGTCGACGCCGCGGCTGGTTGCCAACAAGGACGCCTATGACGACCCCTGGAAGCGTGAAAAGATCGACGACATCGCCCTGCTGCTTCGCGGCGCCATCGAAGCCAAGGCGAAAGTCGGACTCAAGCTGAACGCCCCGAAATCCGCGCTGCCGGCGGTGCTCGACCTGCTCCCATCCGAGCGTTCACCGACGATCTCGTCCCTGGCGGATGACAACTACGTCGCCATCGAAGTGATCCTGGAGACCGCCGTCGAGCGACAGATCGTGCCTCAGCTACAAAAGGCCGGCGCCTCGGGAATCATCGTTTACCCGCTGAACAAGGTCATCCCCTAACACCTTCGCGACTACAATAGGTCATGCGAGCATATGGTACACGGTCGATCTCCACGCGAGCCGCGAGGGAGATGAACCGTGTACGCCCACACACGCGCCACTCGAGCTTGAAGAGGATCGTACTCATGCCCACCACACCCGCGAACACGTTGAACAGGACTGCACCGGCGAGAAGACTCGGCCGTACCGCCGCGGGATGCGTTCCGTGGATCCTTGTGGCGGTGACGCTGCTGGCCGCACTCGGCCATTTCAACTCCGTTCATGCCGAGGAGGCTTCCTCCTCCGAGGGCCCATTCGGCACGTTGCCACTCCCCGCCGGCTATGACCAAGAGGACGCCACGCTGGCGCTGGATGAGATTCCCGGCGCGCCCGAACCTCCCGAGACGAACGAGGATTACGCTCCGCCCGAACTGCCTCGGCAGGCCCTGCGCCGCATGGAGGAAGCGCGGCGGCTGTTCTCCGAGCATCGCTTCTCGGAGACGATTCTCAAGCTCAACCAGGCCTTGCGTTACAACGCGGAAAACCTCGAAGCGCATCGCATGATGGCGGTCGCGAGCCTGATGTCCGGAGATCGGCGCGGCGCGAAGCAGTCGGCCGGGCGTGGGGTGGACCTGGTGAATCATGACCTGGTCTGCCAGTACGTGCTCGGCCGCGTGGCGGAACAGGAGCACAAGTCCGACCTCGCATTGAAACAGTACCGCTTGAGTCTTCTCTGCCCCGCCGGCGATACCGACGATACCTACCGCACGTTGACCCATTACTACCTCGGCAGCCTGCTCTACGAGAAGGGCTACTACGCGGCGGCGGCGAGACAACTTGAAGCGTTCGAACAGGGCGTTCGCGTGTTGGACAAGACCGCCGGGGGGAATGCGGAACTCGAAACCCTCATGAACACCCAGCGCGGTAACGCCGCCATGCGACAGGGTCGGGCATACGGCATCCTCGGCGAATATGCCAAGGCGGCGGAGGCGCTCGTGCTCGCCGCCGAATCCACGCCGCGCGATCTGGAGCTTCGGTCTGAAGCGATCCGTATGCTCGTCCGTGCTGATCGCATGGACGAGGCGGAGCGGCATGCGGCTGAGCTCGTCGCCGATTCCGCCGGGAATGCCGACGCCCTGCAGTTGTTCATGGCGGTCCACGAACGATCCGGGCAAACCGAGCAGGGACTGGATGCCATCCGCGACATGCTCGACGAGCATCCGGAGCGCACCGAGTTGTGGCTTGTCTACGCGGACGGGCTGATCGCCCAGGAACGCTATGACGAAGCGATCACGGCCATGAGCGATCTCCTCGAGCGCGAATCAGACCTGACGGTGGTGCGCTGGAAGCTGATTGCCCTGCAACGCCAACGCGAGCACTGGTCGGCCTGGCTGAACGCCCTCGCCGAGGAGATCGCGCTCCACCCGCCGTCATACGAAAAGGCGGTCCTGGAAATCACCCAGGCCCCGACAGAAGCACGATCACGCATCGTGAGGGAAGCGGTGAAGGCGGGTCCCGATGCGGACTGGTTCACACCGATCAAGCAGCCGGCGCGTGACCGCGCGGCGCAGCTCTGCCTGCTGGGTGATCTGGCGGAATCGCTGGATCAGGCGAAGCAGGCGAAGGACTTCTACCTAGCGTCGATCGACGCGGATGCCGGCTTCTATCCGCCAGCCGTCGGTGCGACGAAGATGCATTTGCGCCGGACACTGTGGAAGGAAGGCATTGCCATGGCGGAGAAGGTGACGCTGGAAGCGCCTTCCGCTCACCTCGAACGCGTATTGGGGCAATGTTACGACGGCCTGGACCAGCGCGATGACGCGACACTGCATTATGCGAAGGCGATCGACATCGATCCGAAGGATGTGATGGCGCGTATCCTGCTGGCCGAAATGCACGCGCGATACAACGACATGACCAATTCGAACCGCGTGTATGAGGAAGCGCTCGAGGTGGATCGCCACAACCTTCGCATCATGGAGGGCCTGATCCGCAATCACTTCCGGACGTTCGCAATTCAGTTCGCCAAGACGGAGAAGGAACGCGCCCGGATCGCGGAACTGGCCCATCGCATGCGGTCGGTCGCGCCGGAAGCGCCGGAAACGCTTCGGACCTGGGCACTGATCGAACTGGTCGGTAAGCCTGAACAATACGTCGATACCTTGAAGGAACTGATCAAGCGTTGGCCCGATGATCTTCGCACGCTCCAGGATCTGGCCATGGCGCAATACACGCTGGAGCAGTGGGATGAGGCTTTCACCACCCTGCAGAGCATGATCGAGCGCGATCCGTATCACGCCGCCGCCCATGAAATGCTGTCGGAGGTCTTGCGCCGCCGGCTCGCCTACGCCGAGGCACTCGTCCAGTACGAGCGGATGATGGAGATGCACCCCAATCGTGAAGCGTGGCTCATGGATTACGCCGAGTTGCTCATGCTCACCTTGAAAGAGGGCGAGGCCGCCCGGCAGTACGAGCACCTGCTCACGCTGGATGCCTCGCAGCGCCGGCATCTGCATTACAAGACGGAGCTGATGAAGGCTTACCGCCGAAGCGGCCAGGCTGACAAGGGCGCCGAGCGCGCGAAGGCGTGGATCGCGGAGGCGGAGGTCGGCCATCTCCCGCTGTACCGCTGGTTCCTCCTGACGATTGACCTGGAGAAGAAGGACCTCGACGGCTATCTCGCGCGCTGCGAGGAGTGGCTCGAGGAGAATCCGAACGATGAGCAACTTCGGGGCTGGTACCTGGGCGTGGATCGCCGCGCGGTGATCAATCGCACGTTCTTCGACACGTTTTCTCAGGCCTGCGGGCTGATCGCCGCGGAGCGCGACGAGGAAGCGATCGCACTGGCATTGCAGTGGTATGCGGAATCCGGCAAAGACGAACCGTACGCCCGTTGGATCACGGAAGTTTTCGCCGAGACGGGACGCCATGACGACAGCATTGCCTGGGCACGATCGCAGGAGGCCTCGGCGGAGCATCCGCTGGGCCGCGTGTGGGCGATGCAGACCCTGCGCACCCTGCACAACCGGGCCGGCCTCTTTGCGGAGTCCATTTCCATCCTCGAGGATATGATCAAGGTGTCGTCGCAGATCGATGAGGAAAACCTGAACATCGACGAAGTGATCTTCATCTGGCGGCGCGAACTGGGAATGCTTCTCAGCCAGGCGGGCAAACGGGAAGAAGCCGTCACGCTGCTCGAACGCCTGCTGTACGATGCGTCGCGGCGGAAGGATGATAACCGCGACCGACGGGTGGTCGACGCGCTTCAGGCACTGGCACTGGTGCTTCAGGAGCAGGGGCGAGCGGCGGAGGCGATCGAGCACATGCGCAAGGCCCAGGCGCTCATGCCGGATGACATCGGCTTGTACAACGACCTCGGCTACACCATGGCGGACCACGGCATGCACCTCGACGAGGCGGAAGCGATGATCCGCAAGGCGGTCTCGGCGCGCCCCCAACTGCCCGCCTACATGGACAGCCTCGGCTGGGTACTCTACAAGAAAGAAGATTTTACAGGGGCGAAGCTCTGGCTGGAGCGCGCGGCGGCCATGCCGGACGGATTGGACCCGGTGATCTTCGACCATCTTGGCGACGTGTATTGGCGTCTGAACGACCCGGAGCAGGCGGTAAAATACTGGAAGCGGGCCCAGGCCCTGCACGACCGGCGCGTGGCGGAGGGCCTTCAGGTCAGGGACGAGGAGCTGATGGAGCTCCTCGATGACAAGCAGGACGCGGCGGCGGCGGGTGGCGCGCCGGAGATTGCTCCCGTGGGCGAACACGGCATGAAAGAGGTGTCGGCCGCCCCGGAGGAATCGGCTCCCTGAGGCGGGTTCGACGCCGGATGCGCCCCTGGCAACGGACGCCCCCGGGATGGTATGCTGAGTAGCATCGAAGAATGCAAGCTGGAGCCGTCGGGCGGCTCAGCGCGAGATCAGGAGTGACGTTCATGGCCGGGCATTCCCATTGGGCACGGATCAAGCGGAAGAAAGGGGTCACCGACGCACGTCGGGGCCGCCTGTGGAGCAAGCTCTCGCGGGCGATCATCGTGGCGGCGAAAACCGGCGGCGGCGATCCGCGCGAAAACCTGTCGCTTCGCTACGCCATCGACAAGGCCAAAGAAGCGAACATGCCCAAGGACACGATCGAGAATGCCATCAAGAAGGGCACAGGTGGCGGTGCGGACATTGAATACGTCACGATCTATTACGAAGGTTACGCCGCCGGCGGCGTGGCCATGCTCTGCGAGGCGCTGACCGACAACCGCAACCGTACCGCCCCGGAAGTCACCAAGATTTTCCAGAAGCACGGCGGCAGCATCGGCGCCCCCGGCTGCGTGCAGTGGATGTTCTCCAGCAAGGGGCAGATCACCGTGGACGCCGACGCGGCGGACGAAGACAGGATCGCCGAGATCGCGCTGGAAGGCGGCGCGGACGATTACGAACTTAGCAGCAATGCCTGGGAGATCAGTTGCGAACCCGCAGCGTTCGAAGCGGTTCGTGAAGCTCTGGAATCGGCGGGCATCACCCCGCAGTCCGCGGAGATTTCCATGATCCCCGCCAACACCATCACCGTCGATGCCGACACCGGGCGCAAGGTGCTCAATCTCATGGAATCCCTCGAAGATCACGACGACGTGCAGAACGTGTACGCCAACTTCGAAATCCCCGAGGACATCATGGCGGCCATGGAGGATTGAGCCGCCTTCAGCCATCCCGTTTTGGTATCTTCGCTTCAGCTAATCTTGTTGCTCACTGTGCCAGCCTCGCGAGGAACTCGACGTTGCCTTTCCGGCCGGTGATGGGCGACTCGATCATGCTCTCGATGCGCAGGCCGAGGGACGTGATGCGGTCGCGCACGGAGCTGAGCAGCGCCCGGGCGCGGACGGGGTCGAGGACGCCGTTCTCGAGCTCGGACTTCTCCGCCTCGTAATGCGGCTTGATGAGCGTGACGATCGCGCCGTCGGGGGCGAGCAGCTTCATGGCGTTGGGCAGGATGCGATGCTGCGGCGTCCAGCCGACGTCGATGGCGATCAGCGATGCCGGCTCGGGCAGCGTGACGTGCATAGCGTTGGTTCGCTCATGCACGACGACGCGCTCGTCCTTGCGGATCTTCCACGCCAGCACGCCGTAACCGGTATCCACCGCGTAGACGCGAGCCGCGCCGCGCTGCAACAGGCAGTCGGTGAAGCCGCCGACGTTGCTACCGAGATCCGCGCACACCCGCCCCGCCGGGTCGATGCCGAAAGCATCCAGCGCCGCCGCCAGCTTCAGACCGCTGCGACTCACATACGCGAGTTCATCAAAATCGGACATGAGGCGATCCGCCTGCTTCAGGACCGCGCCGAAGTCGGCGCATGAAAAACGGGCGAGCTCACTCGATCGTGAACCGCCCGTGAAATCTCTTCGCGACCCCCATCGCAACCAGCCTGGTAAGCATTGGCAGGACGGGGTCGAACGGTATCCAGACCTGGTTCAGGAAGCGGACTTGGCCAGCATGGCGTTGTAGCGCTTCTGGAGCCTCGACTTGCGCCGGCTGGCGGTGTTCTTGTGCATGGTCGAGGTCGACGCCACCTTGTCCAGCTTCCGGATGGCGGCCTTGAGCGTCTCGGCGGCCTTGGGCTGGTCCTTGGCCTCGACGGCTTCGTCGAAGGCGCGAAAGCTGAGCTTCAGTTGCAGCTTGCGGCCACGGTTCTGGGCGCGGCGCGCTTCGTTCTGACGAATTCTCTTCTTGGCGGACAATGAGTGAGCCACGAGCGATTTCTCCCACAGAGGAAAAAAACAGGATCCCCGTCCCTCAGGCCTGGCAAGCAGCGCTGTAAGTCATGTCGCCGCAATCACTTCTGCGCCCGGAGGTCGTCGATCCGTTTGCGAACGTCTCGAAAATTGTAGTCCCATTGTATGATCTGGCCGTAGGTTTTCAAGGCCTCGTCGATGTGCTCCTCGGCCTCCTGGGACCGGGCCAGCCAGTAGTGGGCTTCCTTGCCCAGGTCGTCATCGGGAATCTCGTGGCTCTTGATGGCGTCGAGGAAGGTGTCGGCCGCCTGGGAATGGTAGCCCTTGCGGTAGAAACTCCGGCCGAGGTAGATCGAGCACTGGACGCGAGTCTTCGGGTCACTCCGGGCTTCCTGGAGAACCGGGATCGCATCGTCGTACCGGCCCGCCTTGAAAAGCGTCATCCCGTAGAGGTACCTGACGCGCATGTCGGTGGGGTACTTCTCCGCCCGTTCCTTGTACACGCCGAGCTCGAAACGCAGCAAGGTCTTGGTCGCTTCGAGCTTGGCGTCGCGATCGGTCTCCTGGCGTTCCTTCCGGCGGAGCTGCTTGATGCGGACCTCGTCGGCCCGGCGCTTGTGGTCGTAGTCCTTGGTCTCCTCGTAGGCCTTCTGGAGCACCTTGATGGCGGTGTTCTCGTACTTCTCCTCTTCGCGGCGTACCAGGAGCGTCACCAGCTCATTGATGGTCGGCTTGTGCGTCGGATTTTCCTTGTAACGCCGCTTGGCCATGTCGATCATCTCACCGAGACGATCGTCGCTGGTGACCATGCGATCTTTGTCGTGCAGTTCCCTCTGCGTGTCGGTGTCCCGCACGGAATCGGTAAAGGACTCGGCCGAGGAGTACTTCCCACGAAGGATGGTCAGCTTGCCCGCCACGTCGCGGTGGTCGGTGGAGATCTCCAGGTCGCCGGGCTTGATCTGATGGAGGATACGCAGGGCCTCGACCGCGCGCTCCAGCGCCATGATGGCAACGTTCGGGTTGATCTCCTGCTCGCGCTCCGCCACCTCCTCGTAGACCTCACGCAGGGTCTGCAGGCGGCCGAGGTTGGTCTTTGCTTCCTTGACGACGGCGTCCATGAAGATTTCGCCGATCCACATCACCGTCTTGTGGTAGCCGGCCTTGGCGGCGTTCTTGAACAGTGCTTCCATGTAGCCGATGTTCTGCGGATCCTTGGCGAGCAGGACTTCGGCATTGAGCATGGCCTTCCTGGCATCCTTGCCGGAGGTCTTGTACTTCATCTGATCGCCGAAGCCGACCTTGGCCTTGCCGCGGAACAGGGCGGCGGCGCGGCAGGGCATGTGCCCTTCCTCGACGGCTTCCGGCCAGTGCTCGAGTCCGCTGATGTACATCTGGATGGCGTAGTCGTAGTTCTTCTTGCTCGCCAGTTCCTGGCCACGCACGAAGCACTGCTTGGCTTTGGCGAGCTCGCCTTCGGTGAACTCGGGGGGTGCCCACGCTTCGGCGGTTTCGTTTTTGTCTTTGTCGCGTTTGCTCATGAGTGATTCGAAGCCCCCCCGCCGTCATCGCGGATGAAACCCACTGGGACATCTCTCACGAGGTGGAGCGGAAGGAGCTTTTTGAGGGACCACCGGGTGTCGGGAGTCGTTCGCAGTGAACGCTCCGGAATCGGGCTGAACGCGGTTCCTGTATGTCGCTTTCCCATTCAATGGTATCCGCCTTGGGCTTGGGGTCAAGCAGTCCGGGGGCAGGAAGGATCGCCGTGCCCCTTCGACCGCGATCGGCTACAATTATTCTGTCACAGCATCGTTTCAATACGCATCTTCTTCCGGAGCTTCTCGTGAAGGATCTGCCGACCCGGATCGTCCTTTATCCGGACCCCGTGCTTCGCCGGAAATGCGAAGCGGTCACCGTGTTCGACGCGCGGCTGGCAGCGCTGGCGGAGCGCATGGTGCAGATGATGCATGAAGGCAAAGGGGTCGGCCTGGCGGGGCCGCAAGCGGGCGAGCCGATCCGGATCTTCGTCGCCAATCCATCCGGCGAACCGAACGACGATCGCGTGTACGTCAACCCCGTCCTGGAAGATCTCGTGGGGTCGGAGGAGGCGGAGGAGGGATGCCTGTCCATCCCGGATGTGCGTGGCGTCATTCGCCGGGCACGTACCTGCCGGATCAAGGCGCTCGACGTGAATGGGGAACCCTTTGAAGATCAGGCGGAAGATCTGCTCGCCCGGATCTGGCAGCACGAAACCGATCATCTCGACGGCCGACTGATCCTCGACCTGATGCGTCCCGCCGACAAGATCGCCAACAAGCGGCAGGTGGCGTACCTGGAGGCGGATTACAAGAAGCGACGCTGAGCTGTGCGCTGCCTTACGGTACCAGGCAATTCGGATCCGAGGGGACGTTCGCGCCGCTCATGCACTGCCTGAACAAGTACAAGTCGTCCTGGTCCACGAAAACATCCCCGTCGAGCTTCATCGCCTGACACGCGGGATCGTCCTGTGGGACAGCCGAACCGAGCACACACGCCTGGATCCGTCCGTAGTCATCCATGTCCACATCGAGATCGCCGTCAAAGTCGCCCGTCGGTGTCGTGATCTCCACTGTGACCGTCACCACCTGGGGGCTGGCGTTCACGCCCGAAGCGCTGATGGTCACGATGCCGATGTACTCACCGGGTGGGAGGCCGTCCAACTCCGATGCGTCGTAGCTGAGCGTCACGGGTTCGAGAAGGCAACCGGTCTCGCCCTGTGCCGGGCTCACACTCAACCACGGCACGGATTCCTCGACGGAGTACGTCTGAACGGTGCTGCCGGTGAAGCCGACGTGAAACACATCTGTGGCCGGAGGCACCTGCCCGAATGGAAGTGCGTGCTGGAACGCGGTCGGCGTCACCACGAGCGATGACGGCGTTTCGAAGGAACTCGCCCGGTTGAAAAAGAGCTGACCGATCAGTGCGTAGTCCTGGGCGTGGTTGCCGAGCACCTGGTCCACGCCGAAAGCGAAGTCTCCATCACCATTGTCGTACGCACTCGCCATTAGCCCCCAGATCATGTAACCGTCCGCGCCGCGCTGGTCGATCCATTTGACAAGATCGCCTTGGATCTCTGGCGTCCGGTCCGGGCCGTAGATGGTGGAATCGAATCCGGCTTCATCGATGATGTACGGCTTGTCGAGCACTGCTGCCAGGTTGGATTCGTCGGCGCCTCCGCCGTTGTAGTTGTGCGTGCCGATGAAGTCGAAGTCCGCGTACAGGCTGTTGGCGGGATAGCCCGCGTAACTCGAATCGATGAGTCCGATGCTGATCATATGGTTGGGATCGGCAGCGCGGATCTGCTGGCGGACATCCTGGCAGAAGTTGTTGAACGTGTTGCCGGTCTCGGCACGGATCTCGTTGCCGAGTTGCCAGGCGAAGATGGCGGGATGGTCTTTGAAGCGGTCGGCGAGATAGACCGCCTGCGGGAGGTAGTTGTTCGTGTAGCCTCCGGCAAAGAAGGCTTCGCTGAGCATGGTGAATCCGCAGCAGGCCGGCCGCGTGTAGTAGCCCCCGTCGCCCTGGGGGTGAAGCTGCGTAACGCTGTACATGTCGATCAGGGCGACGATGGCATAGACGCCGCGCGACTCGCAGGCATCGAGCACCGCTTCAAGCCGATCGCCCGTTTCCACCGGGCCGATGCCGCCATAGGCGCAGATGAGGCGGATGACACGCGATTTCGACGCCGTGCAATAATCCAGCGCGGCGGTGATGTCCGTGGTGCTCGAGAACGGCAGGACGTCCCCCTGGCCGTAGTGGCAGATGCCGCGCGTGTTGAAACCGACGAACTTGAACGGCGCGTTGCAGAGACGAAACGTTTGTCCATCCGCCTGCACGAAGGACTGGGCGAGAAGCGATCCTGCACTGTTCATCGCGATGATCAACATCGACAGGATCATTGACGTGTGTCGCATTTGCACGGGCGCTCTCCGAGAATGAGTGATTTCCGAAGTGACCGCTGCCGGCATCGCTCCGCGTCAGTCCGCGCATGCCGGATCGCCGAAGACGTTGGCGCCGCTGAGGCAACCGCGGAACCCGGCGACGTCCGCGTCGTCCACGTCGTTGTCGAGATCGAAGTCGGCCTCAGCGCACTGCGGATCCGTCTGAATTTCGCCCGCCCCCGTCAGGCAATCCTGCATGCGGCTGTAGTCGTCCAGATCGACGTCGCCGTCGGTGTCGAAATCTCCGGGCACGTTGGGGATCGGCGTGCCTCCCAGCGTGAACGTCAGGTCCGCGCCGGTGTCGGCGAACTTGACGTACAGGATCCCCGCCGCCGGGTCCTCGTAATAGCCTTCCGTCGAGGCGTGCAGCGTCGCCAGGTCGGCGCGAGCGGTCACTTCCACACCGTTCAGGCTGGGTGTGTTCGTGTGGCCGGGCCAGCGGCGCACCTTGAGCAGGTAGTGTCGCGACGTCGGCGTGAACGTGCCTTCGCGAGCGGCGACGGCCAATGTAAATGTGTCGCCGATGCCCTGCATGCTGTACGTCGTCCGGGCATAGTCCCCGCCCTGGTAGTCCCACGAGATGCCGTCGTCCTCGTACATCGTGAAGGTGCTTTCCGTATTGACGGGGAAGAGTTCGAGCGTGAGTTCATCCAGCGGGGCCTGCCCCTCGTACTGCGAGACCGGGGCCATCGGAAGAATCGCCCCGCCACGGACGAAGATCGGCAGTTGCGCCAGCGGCGTCGACGTGTTGACCGTCTGTCCACCGGTATGCAGCGTGTCGGTCCACCAGTCGATCCACTCCGCCCCGTCGGGCAGGTAGGTGTTCCAGGTCGTCGCGCCGGGTGTCGTCACGGGTGACACGAGCATGAATGGCCCGAACATGAAATCGTAATCCTGCGTGAGCGTGTTCGCATCGTCGGGAAAGTCGTAGAGCGTGGGACGCTGGATCGGCGCGCCGGTCGTATGGGCCTCGTAGAAGAGCGTGTAGAGATACGGCATCAGCCGGTAGCGAAGATTGATGAAGTCGCGGCTGATGGTCTCGACCGTGGAGCCGAATTCCCAGGGCTCGACGAACGGGCGGTTGGGGTCGTAGTTGCCCCAGCCGTCGCGATGCTGGCGGCAGAAGGGATTGAAGATGCCCGACTGCATCCAACGTGCGTAGAGTTCATTGGACGGCTTGTCATTGAAGTCCGGGTGACCGAAGAAACCGCCGATGTCGTGCCCGTTGTGCGGCTGACCTGAGATCGAGAGCGACAGGCCCATCGGGATATTGCGCTTGTAGTCGTTCACCCAGTCGCCATCGTTATCGCCCGACCAGAGCGTGGCGAAACGCTGAATCCCCGCCGAACCGCCGCGGCTGACCACGAACGGCCGCGCGTTGGGGTACTGGTTTTCCAGGACCGCGTACGAGAAGTCCGACTGCAGCAGCGCGAACTGGTTGCTGGTCTTCTCGTGATCGACCGACTGGCCGTCGAAGTTGTACTTCACGTCGCCCGGCCACGCGCCGCCGAGTTCGTCCGGCTCGTTGAGATCGTTCCAGATGCCGTCGATGCCGAGGGCCATGAACGGGACATGCTGCCCGGCCCACCAGTTGCGGGCCGACGTCTTGCTGAAGTCGATCCAGGACATGTTGCCGACATTGGCGCCGCCGACGAAGAACCAGTAATCGTGCCAGCCGCTCAGGATCGAACCGTTGGCCCGCTTGATGAGGTAGTCGTTCGACTGGGCGGTACTGAACTTCGGGTCGTCGTGAAAGAGGAACGGGCTGATGTTGGCAACGACCTTGAAACCCTGGCTGTGTAGCGTGCTCAGCATGGCGGCGGGGTCGGGAAACTTGCTGCTGTCGAAGGTGAGGGCATGGCCGCCGGGCATGTAGTCGATGTCGAGATAGATCACGTCGCAGGGGATGTTGCGCGTGCGGAACTCGTTGGCGATGTCCAGCACCTGCGACTGCGGCGTGTAGCTCCAGCGGCATTGCTGATAGCCGACGGACCAGCGCGGCGGCATGTACGGCCGGCCGGTGAGCTCCGTGTAACGATCGAGCACCTCGGGCATCGTCGGGCCGGCGAAGTAGTAGTAATCCAGCGTGCCGCCCAGGTTCTCGAACGACATGTAACTCGTACTCGTCGCACCGACGTCGATGACGCCTTCGGAGACGTCGTCGAACAGGATGCCGTACACGTGGCCGTTGCGCATGCCGTACCAGAAGGGAATGCCCGAGTAAAACGCCTCCGTGCTGCCGTAGCTGGGTACGTTATCGTTGCGGAACAGCGTGCCGTTCCGCACGAGTCCGAGCGTGCGCCATCCGAGCCCGACGTACTTCTCATTCGGCTGGGTGGTCTTGAACACCTCCGTGCGTCCGGCATCCCATTGCATGCGGCGTGCCGGGTCGTCGGAGACGATCAGGTTGTTCGAGGCGTCGCGGCACTCGAGCACGTACGGCGTCTTGTTCGCGATGAGCGTCATCTCCGCCGTGGTGATCTCGACGGCGGAGGCGGTCTCGCTGACGTTGAAGACGGGCGTCGCCCATGCCGTCTTGACGACCGCCTGCGAGATGTTCGTCCCGAACGTGCCATTCGGGGCGAATCGCACGCGGAGCAGGTCGTCGGCCAGCACGCTCAGCCGGACGGCGCTGCCGTCATTGATGCTCAGCGTGACGTCCTGCCCCCCGGTGGAAACGCCGGTCACGTTGCCGATGGTGGCGGCGTAGACCGAGCCTCCCGTGATCCCGAGGAGCGAGAGGGTGAATGGTACGGCATTAAGAAAAAACCTGCGCATGGATACTCCCGCCACAGACGACCTGACGAGGCGTCACGGCACTTCTTCGTTCGGCTTGCCCCCATGGCCGATAACGATGGACCGACGCTGTCGATTATTCTGACTCCGCAACACTGATTATAGCGGAATTCGAAGCGGTGTGTGGAGAATCTCGGGGGCGTGCCGCCGGGTGCTTCGAGCAGCCCCACGGGATCCGGATTTCAAAAAGTGTGAACGCGTGGAGCCTTACGCCTGCCCTCACTACAATGGTTCGTTATGATGGAAACAACGGCACGTATGAACGAGCTCGGCGAAATCGTCGAGAAGGTCCGCGCGGGCGAGCGGCTGACGCATGAAGACGGTGTCCGCTTGTATGCCTCGCGCGATATTCACACCCTCGGGCATCTGGCCAATACGGTGCGGGAGAAGCTGCACGGCCGGCGGACGTATTTCAACGTCAACCGGCATATCAATTATTCGAACTACTGCGTGCTGCGGTGCAAGTTCTGCTCGTTTTATCGCCCGTATCGCAAGGAGGAGGTCACGAGCTCGGTGGCGTTGCCGATAGCGGGGGAAGCATCACAGGATCCGGCGATCGCGCCCGATGGCGGGTATGCGCTGGAACTCGGCGAGGTCGTCGCGCGGGCGAAGGAGGCGGCGGAGCTTGGCGCGACGGAGGTGCACATCGTCGGCGGGCTGCATCCGAAGTTGTCGTTCGACTATTACCTCGACATGTGTCGCGGCATCCGCGAGGCGTGCCCGAAACTGCACATCAAGGCGTTCACCGCCATCGAGATCATCCACTTCACGCGCATCACCAGGCCGCGATTGAGCATCGCCGACGTCCTGACGCAATTGCGCGACGCGGGGCTCGGGAGCCTGCCCGGCGGCGGCGCGGAGATCTTCGACGAGCGCGTCCACGCCGAGGCG
>CAZUAQ010000077.1:0-21250 GCA_964618455.1 uncultured Planctomycetales bacterium
TCGCCTCCCCCGACGCGATCACGATCAACGTCGGCAAGGAATTCGAGCGCAACCGCGAGCGTTATGAGCTGCTCAAATGGGGGCAGCAGGCGTTCGAGAATTTCCGGGTCGTCCCGCCATCGATGGGAATCGTGCACCAGGTGAATCTCGAATACCTCGCCCAGGTGGTGCTGACCAAGGGAGAAAACGGCGGACAGGTCGCCTTTCCGGACAGTCTGGTCGGCACGGACAGCCACACGACGATGATCAACGGGCTGGGCGTTGTCGGCTGGGGCGTGGGCGGCATCGAGGCCGAGGCGGTCATGCTCGGCCAGCCGATCTTCATGCTCACGCCGAAGGTGACCGGCTTCAAACTCTCCGGGCGCCTGGCGGAGGGGGCGACTGCCACCGACCTCGTGCTCACGGTCACGCAGATGCTGCGTAAGCTCGGCGTGGTGGGCCAGTTCGTCGAATATTACGGCGAGGGCATGAACAGCCTCACGCTGGCCGACCGGGCGACACTGGCCAACATGTCACCGGAATACGGGGCGACCATGGGCTTCTTCCCCGTGGATGACGTGACGCTCGATTACATGCGGATGACCGGGCGCGATGACGCCCGGATCGATCTCGTGGAGCGCTATTGCAAGGAGCAGGGCCTGTGGCGCGACGCGTCGATCGAGCCGGAATTCACGCAGTGGATCGAGCTCGATCTGTCCACCGTCGAACCGTCGCTGGCCGGGCCGAAGCGGCCACAGGATCGCATTGCCCTGAGCAGCATGAAGAGCAAGTGGGAAGAGGATCTCTCCGGGGTGTTCGGCAAGTCCGGGGGTGACGCCGAACGCACGGTCGATGTACGGAACAACGGCGATTCCTTCGCCCTCGAGCACGGCGCGGTGGTCATCGCCGCCATCACCAGTTGCACCAACACCTCGAACCCGTCGGTCATGCTGGCCTCGGGACTCGTGGCGAAGAAGGCGGTGGAGAAAGGGCTGAAGTCGAAGCCCTGGACCAAGACCAGCCTCGCCCCGGGCAGCCGGGTGGTGACCGACTACCTCGAAAAGGCCGGGCTGACCGAGCCACTGAACCAGCTCGGCTTCAACCTCGTCGGCTATGGCTGCACGACATGCATCGGCAACTCGGGACCGCTGCCCGAATCGATCAGCAAGGCGATTCAGGAAGGCGACCTGGTGGCGTGCTCGGTGCTCAGCGGGAACCGCAACTTCGAGGGGCGCATCAACCCGGATGTGAAAGCCAACTACCTGGCGAGTCCGCCGTTGGTCGTCGCATACGCCCTGGCGGGGACGACGGATATCGACCTGCATCACGATCCTCTCGGAACCGGCAGCGACGGAAAGCCGGTGTACCTCAAGGACATCTGGCCCACCGTGAAGGAAGTGCGTGAGGTCGTGCAGCGCTGCGTGACGCCCGAGCAGTTCCGCACGCAATACCGGGATGTCTTCGCCGGTGATGACGAGTGGAAAAAGATCGGAGTCACGGGGGGCGACATTTACGACTGGAATGCGGAATCCACGTACATCCAGAATCCGCCCTTCTTCACGAACATGCAGTCCGAACCGTCGCCCGTGGAACCGATTGCCGATGCGCGGGTCCTGGTGATGGTCGGTGACTCGGTCACGACGGATCACATCTCGCCCGCCGGCGCGATCAAGGCGGACAGCCCCGCCGGGCGATACCTGCAGGACAAGGGTGTTCGGCCGATCGAGTTCAACAGTTACGGTTCGCGGCGCGGCAACGATCGGGTCATGACGCGCGGCACATTCGCCAACATCCGGTTGCGAAACCAGATGGCCCCGGGCACCGAGGGTGGATTGACGACCTATCTGCCCAGCGGTGAGGTCATGTCGATTTTCGATGCCGCCATGAAATACAAAGACGATGGAACGTCTTTGATCGTCCTCGCCGGCAAGGAATACGGCACCGGCTCCTCGCGGGACTGGGCGGCAAAGGGCACGATGCTTCTGGGCGTGCGGGCGGTCATTGCCGAGAGCTACGAACGTATCCATCGAAGCAATCTGGTGGGCATGGGCGTGCTCCCGCTCCAGTTCCAGCCGGGCGAGACGCGCGAGTCATTGGGACTCGACGGTTCTGAAGCATATTCCTTCGCAGGGCTGGATGAATCACTCAAGCCACGCCAGTCGATCACGGTGACGGCCAAGCGGAACGAGGGTTCCCCGATAAAGTTCACAACGATTTGCCGGATCGACACGCCCGTGGAGATTGAGTATTACAGAAACGGTGGTATACTTCCGACGGTACTCCGCAAGATCCATAAGGGATAGGCGCGGCCCTTGGGGTCGATCGATTGCAGGATGCTTATGGGGTACATCATTATCGGTGGGGGACGATTCCTCTGGATGTCCCCGTGGGTTAAACTCCACAGATGGCGAAGCTTGAGTCTGCCGGCGTCGCTTGTTACGCGGCCCGGCCGTGAAAACGTCATCCGGGCAGCCCGAGACGGTTATTCGTCTTTTTCGCATTCTCGTCGCTGCGAATGTAGAAATAGGCTGGACAATAGCCGATTGATAGTCGATGATGTGCTAAATTCCCGCTGTAATGAGGCTGCATGGAACGGTAGCAAAGTGCTGCGGGGGCGGGCAATATGTGATTCCCAAGGTCACGCCCGGTGAATTCGCCTGTCCTGATCTTTGAGACTTTGACATTGGCGCGTGTTGGAGTGCTCCACCCGAATAAGGGTCAAAAAACTTAGAATATGTAAGTTGATTTTCGACGGCGATGAGCGGTTTTTCCGCATCCCCATGCATATGATGATGTTGACTCAGTTCACCAATGCATGTATCGCTTGTCAAACCATAACGAGAACGTGAACGGCAGAGTTATCTTTACCCGTTGAATAACCAGGCTTCCATCAGTTACTAGTAGGAGATCGAACATGTATTACACCAAACGTGGCCTCGGGTTGCTCATGACATGCACGATAGGGCTGACGCTCGCCCTCGGATGTCGCGAGCACTATCCGCATTCGTTTACCTGGCCTGCCACGGGGGACACGATCCCGACGCATCCGAAGCCGCCCGAAGGTGGCTACTATTCGAACTGGGACCCCTACGCGGCCACCATCGAGTTGACGCCGGTCAAGGACGTGAACCCGGTGCGTACGCAGCATGTCATGATCGCGACCGTGCTGGATCATGACGGCAAGCCGCTGCCCAACCGCCGCATCGAGTGGATTCTCGCCGACGGCAGCGTGGGCGACATCGTCGAAGTGGACGAGAGCGGCTGGCGTGCCTCGCGTGGTTACAAGCAGACGAATGATTTCGCCGTCTCGCACACCAACAACTTCGAGCACGTGCTGGATCGCGGCAACGACGACCCCTCCGACGATATCCATCTCGGTGTGGGCCAGTCGTGGTGCGTGATCACTTCTCCCATCGAGGGCGAGACGAACATCATTGCCTACGCCCCCGGCATCTACAACTGGGAGAACCACAAGGCTTTCGCCGTCAAGCAGTGGTACGACGTGACGTGGGAGATTCCTCCCCCCGCGACGAACCCGACCGGCAAGCCGCATGAACTCGTCACACGCGTGATGAAGTACTCGGACGGCTCGCCGCTCGAGGGCTACATCGTCAATTACGAGCTGACCAGCGGTCCGGCCGGTCGCTTCACCCCGGGCAACGGCACCAGCGCTACGGCGCGGACGGATGCCCAGGGTATGGCCACGGTCACGCTGAACCAGGAATCCCCGGTGGCGGGCACGAACGATATCGCCATCTCGATCATGCGTCCGGCCAACGAGGCCTGCTGTGAGCCGGCGGTCCACATCGCCGACGAGATGACGCAGAAGGTCTGGATCGCTCCGGGCATCGCCATCGAGAAGACTGCCCCGGCCACGTCGACCGTGGGTGCGGAATTCCAGTACGGCATCACGGTCCGCAGCACGTCGGACGTGCCGGCCGAGAACGTCGTCGTCACCGACCCGCTGCCCAACGGCATCGAGTACGTCTCGAGCCAGCCGAGCGCTTCGGCCAGTGGCAACTCGCTCACGTGGCAGTTGGGTGACATGGCACCGGGCACGAGCAAGCAGCTCAGCGTGACCGTCCGCGGCACGCGTACCGGCAGCTTCGAGAACTGTGCTGAAGTCCGTGCGGCTCAGGGCCTGTCCGATCGCGCCTGTGCGACGACGGTCATCACCGCTCCGGGCCTCGAGCTGGTCAAGGAGTGCACGCCTCAGGTGCTGCTCTGCGATCCGATCACGTACACCATGACGGTCCGCAACCCCGGCGATGCCGCGGCGACGGGCGTGGTCGTGACCGAGGATCTGCCTGATGGTCTCGAGACCGTCGATGGCAAGACGTCGGCCCGCTACAACTTCGGTACGCTGGAGCCGGGTGCGTCCAAGCGTGCGGAACTTCAGGTCCGTGCGACCCGCACCGGTCAGTTCACCAATACGGCCCGTGCGACTGCCGATGGCGGACTCACGGCCGATGCAAGCTGCACGACGGTCGTCACGCAGCCCGTGCTGACGCTGACCAAGACCGGCCCGGGCAAGCGTTACGTGAATCGCCCGGTCGAGTACACCATCACGGTGGGCAACACCGGCGATGCCGATGCGACCAACACGGTCGTGACGGACACGATTCCGGCGGGTGCGGAGTTTGTCTCGGCCAGCGATGGCGGAAACTTCTCCAACGGCCGCGTGACCTGGAACCTGGGCACGCTGGCGCCGGCCGCCTCGCGTAACGTGACGCTCACGCTCCGCAGCAGCCAGCGTGGCGAGATCCGCAACACGGCGACCGCGACGGCCAACTGTGCCGAAGCCAGTGCCGAAACCGGTACCGCCATCGAAGGTATCCCGGCCATCCTGCTGGAGGTCATCGACGTTGAGGATCCGATCGAGGTCGGCAGCAACGTGACCTACGTCATCACGGTGACGAACCAGGGTTCGGCCGACGGTACCGGCATCGTCATCAAGGCGACGCTGCCGCCCGAGCAGGAGTTCGTCTCGGCTGAAGGCCCGACTGGTCACACGGCCGATGGCAAGACGATCACCTTCAACCCGCTGCCCCAGCTCGATCCGCGAGCGGTGGCGACCTACCGCGTGATCGTCAAGGGTACGCAGGCCGGCGACGTCCGTTTCCGTCTCGCAATGACGAGTAACGAGACGACCTCACCGGTCGAGGAAACGGAAAGTACGAACCAGTACTGATCCTTCCATTGCTTCCCCGAGGGGAACTGTCTCACCCGAGGCAGTTCCCCTCTTTCTTTTTCCAGACGATTCAACTTCGGAGAAACTGGCATGCGAGGCGGCAATGCCCGGATTCTGTTGGTGTTGGCAGCGGTGCTTGTGGGCCTGGCGTCCGGATGCGTCGCGCGGCAGCACCCGGTCGAACTCGTGAACTACCGCGCGAGGCCGATGCACGCGGATGAACGCCTCGAAAAGGTCGCCTTCGTGGCCACCATCGTGACGCGCGGTTTTAACGACAGGCAGCTCGTGTATCGCGTGCGTCTGTACGATCGCAATCGACGCCCGGTGATCTCCCGTGACGGTCGTTACCAGATGGAAGACGGCACCGTCAGCGCCAGCCGGACCTTCATGGTCCTCCAGCTCAACCAGATCTTCCGCGACTTCCGGGTCACCATCCCCGCCGAGGAACTCGAGCTCTCTGAAGAGCTACTGCCCGCCATCGTGCGCGCGGAAGTGCGCGACGTGCAGGGCAATACACTGGCGGCGCGGAACTATCGCCTTCCGCTGACCAGTATGATGGATGCCCGCCCGCCGATGGCCGCGTCCGCACCGCCGGAAGTGGCCACGTTCTGGTTCATCCCGTCCGCCGATCCCGAGATGCCCGTCCTGCTCGGACCGTACGAGGAACCCGAGGAAGCGATGCGCGCCGTAGGTGACCCCACTCAACCTCCACAGAGTTACAGCGAGCAGGACATCCTCTGGTTCCTGCCATGGCGAAATTCCGACGGCGACGGCGCCTGGCTTGGACCGTTCGCCACGTTGCCCGAAGCGCATCACGCCGCCGACGTTCTGCGGGACGCGTTCCTGCTGCGGCCTGAAGCCCTCCAGCCGACGGAAGTTCCGCTGGGCGAAGCGTTACCGAACCGCGCCCCATTCCCCCTGCCTTGAACGGGCAACCGACTTCTCAAGAAAAGCTGAAATATCGACCCGATTTGTCGCGGTCTTCTGGCTGGATCGCGCCTATATTCTGTTTGCCTCATACCTGAAACGAGGGAGACGTGTAGATTCACTTGCTCGACGGCAAGATGGGTCACTCCCTTTTAAATCGAATGATTTGTAGAACGGTTGAAATGTGGAACATTGAGAAGAGGAGGATTCACCATGAATCGCAATGGACGATGGATCTGTTTGTTGGCCGGAGCCGTGGCCCTGGGCCTGACTCCCACCCTGTTTGCCCAGGCGGGCATGGGCCGATCGGCAACGGCGTACCCCACGGGCGACCCGAACACGAGTATCCTGATGATCGAGCGGCTCACCCCGACGAGCATCCGTGTCGGCGTCCCGTTCACGTATGAAATTCACCTGCGCAACCTGACGCGTAAGAACCTGGACAATCTGCAGCTCACCGAACGACTGCCGAACAACTTCGAAGTCCGCTCGATTGAGCCCCAGCCGAATCGTCGCGACGGCAACACGGCGTCCTGGAGCATTGCGTCGCTGGTCCCGAACCGCCCGACGGTCGTCAAGGTGACCGGCGTGTCGACGACCCTCGGCAAGATCAGCGCTTGCAATACGGTGACCTTCTCGGTGGACACCTGCCAGGAGACGCAGATCGTCGAGCCGGAACTGAAGATCGAGAAGACCATGCCGGCCGAGGTGCTGCTGTGCGATCCGATCCCCCTGACGATCCGCGTGACGAATACCGGCAGCGGTACCGCCACCGGCGTGAAGATCGAGGATCAACTGCCCGACGGCCTGACCACGATGCAGGGCAGCCGTTCGGTCAACTTCGATGTCGGCGTGCTGGCGCCCGGCGCGTCGCGCGACTTCCAGGCCACCGCCAAGGCGACGCGGACCGGCAACTTCACGAACACCGCCACGGTCACCGAGTCCGGCGGCAAGTCCGCCTCGGCCAGCGCGAGCACGATGGTCCGCCAGCCCGTGCTTCAGGTCACCAAGACCGGCCCGGCGCTGCGTTACCTCGGCCGCCCCGCCACGTATGAAATCACCGTCACCAACACCGGCGACGGCCCGGCGCGGGACACGATGCTCACCGACCTTCTCGATGCGGATTCGCGCCTGGTGCGGGCGAGCGACAACGGCCAGCCCAGCGGCGGTCGGGTCACCTGGCGTCTGGGCACGCTGGCACCCGGCGATTCGAAGAAGGTGACCGTCGAGGTACTGGGCAACAAGCGCAAGACCATCAGCAACACCGCCACCGCCAAGGCGTACTGTGCGGAAGGCTCGGCCTCGGCGTCGACCGAGATCCGCGGCATCCCGGCGTTGCTGCTCGAGGTGATCGACGTGGAAGACCCGATCGAGGTCGGCAGCGACATCACCTATGTCATCACCGTGACGAACCAGGGGACCGCCGAAGGCACCGGCATCGTCATCGGTGCGGAGATGCCCACGCAGCAGTCGTTCGTCAAGGCGGAGGGTCCGACCAGCCACGAGGCGCAGGGCCAGACCATCAAGTATGCTCCGCTGCCTTCGCTGAATGTCGGCGCCAAGGCGACCTACCGCATCGTGGCTCGAGGCACGGGTGAAGGCGACGTGCGCTTCCGTGTGAAGATGACCGCCGACCAGTTGACCAGCCCGGTCGAGGAAACCGAGAGCACGAACATCTATCGCTAAGCTCGAGGTGACGCGGTGATCCCGAGTGGATCGCCGCCGACCGTGCCGTCTTGTTTCCATCGCGCCGTCCGGACGTTTCCGCGTTCGGGCGGCGCTTTCTTTTGTCGCGGGATCGCGTGTTGCGTTCGACAAGCGATCCCGGGAATGATAGATTTCACGGGCACAATCACTTTGCAGATGGGCCCCTCAATGCATCGATCTCGCTTCCCCTCCATCGTCTTGCCGGTCGTTCATGGACTTCTCCTGATCCTGAGCGCGATTCCCTCCACCGTGTTCGCCAGGGATGACTCGCCCCGGCGCCCGAATCTCGTCTTCCTGCTCGCCGACCAGTTACGCTACGCCTCCGTGGGCTACGCCGGCGATACCCGGGCCCTCACGCCGAACCTCGATCGCCTGGCGCAGCAGGGGCTCAACTTCAACCAGTTCACGGCGTCCACGCCGGTCTGCGCGGCGTACCGCGCGTCGCTGTTCACCGGGAAGTATGCCAGTTCCACCGGCATGGTCGTGAACGAGCTGCGGATCAATCCCAACCAGGACTGCCTCGCGCACGTGCTCAGCGCCCACGGCTATCGCACCGGTTACCTCGGCAAGTGGCACCTGTGGGCGAACGAGGCGGGGAACCATCTTGCCGTTCGGAATGCGTTCATTCCGCCGGGGCCGTACCGTCTCGGCTTCGACGACGCGTGGGCCGCCTATAACTTCAACCATACGAACTATCGCGCCTGGTATTTTCGCGACACGCCGGAACCGCATCGCATCGACGGCTACGGCCCGGATCATTTCACCGGCATGGCCATCGACTTTCTCGAGCGGCACGCCCGGTCGGATCGCCCCTTCGCCCTGATGGTCTCGTACAGCCCGCCGCACGACGCCTGGACGCGCGACAACGTTCCCCCGGAGTGGCTGGCGAAGTTCGAGGATGTCGCGTTCGACCTGCCGCCGACCTGGTCCGACACGCCGGACCCCCGCATGGATCGCCACACCGATCCGGAGCGGTGGCGGGCGCACTGGAAGGCGAATCTCGAAGACTACCAGCGTGTCTACTACGCCATGACCGCCAACCTCGACTGGAACGTCGGGCGCATCCTCGAAGCTCTCAAACGTCTCGGCCTCGAAGACGATACGCTCGTCGTGTTCACCTCCGATCACGGCGAGATGTTCGGCGCCCAGGGGCGCGTCTTCAAAATGACGTTTTACGAGGAGTCGGTGCGCGTGCCGATGCTGATGCGCCGGCCCGGCCACATCCCCGCCGGGACGACATCCGACGCGTGCATGACCACGACGGACATCATGCCGACGTTGCTCGGGCTGCTGCGCCTGCCGATTCCCCCGGCGGTCGAAGGGATGGACCTGTCGCACATCGCCCTGGGTCGGGAGGGCCCGCAGCCCGACGCCGCGCTGCTGCAGGGCATGGGCCATACGTACCAATGGAAGGACGGCTACGAGTGGCGGGCACTCCGCGATCGGCGGTACACGTATGCCGTCTATCGCAGCGACCGGAAGGAGTTTCTTTTCGATCGCGTCAACGATCCGCAGCAGTCGCGCAATCTCGTCGATGATGCCGCCGCGCGCACGACGCTGACGGCGATGCGCGCCGGGTTGAAAGCGCGCATGGACGCGCTGAACGATACGTTCCAGGCGTGCTCGTGGTACCGCGACCACTGGACGCGCGACCGCGTCATCGTGCGCGGGGCGCGCGGCACGTTCACGCGGACGCTCGGCCCGGACGTACCTGTGCTGCCGGTGGAAGGGAAGTGAACACCGCGCGCCGCCCCACCGTCGCTTTCCCTGCGGCGCGTCGACCGCTAAAGTGAATCGGTGGAAGCCACGTACCTCGCGATATCCGGGGAATTCATGACACCTTACGCACCGTATCCGTTGAACCTGTTGCGCGACGGGCTGCACCGTTGGCGGTGGGTGATCCGCGGCGTGCTGACGGCGGTGCTGGTGCCGTGGGCGGTGTTCTGGGCGCATGGGCGATGGAACGCCGAACCGGCGTTGCCCGGCGTGGTCAGTGGCGCTGTAGACCATCTCGATCCGGCGCTGAACATTCCTCCTCCGGAATTGGATGTCACGCAGGAACTGGCCGCCGCCTTCAATGCTCTGCCGCCACTGCCTGCAATCAAGCCGCTACCCGCACCGCCGGAGGGGAAAAAGTGGCGAGCGTTGGACGATTCAACTCCGATTCGAACCACCATCTATCCCGCTGAGACCTTGAAGGGGCCGTGGCAACCGGATTCCCGACTGCAGCAGATGCTGTTTGTCGAGTACCTGAATGATCCGAAGGTCGTCGCGTCGCTGGAAGAGATCGTGGAACTGAGCGACAGGCCCTCTTGTTTGTCACACAGCAGTGCGCTCGGATGGAGTTCGTCCACTTTCCGCACGCAGATCTGGTCGCTGGTCGCGAGATCCCGTCTCCATGCCGAAGAGGGCAGCTACGAAGCGGCTTTACGTGATCTTCAAACGGTTTGCCATCTCGCCCGGACTGTTACAGATGACGGACCGTTGCTCACCATGATGATCGGGGATTCGCACTATGCGAAAGCGTACGGCGAATTCATCGCCCAGGCGCGCACGCTGCCACAACCTGCCGAGCACCGCCTCGCCGTTCTGAGGTGGTTGAAGGATCATCCCGTCGATGCCGTCAGGCTGTGGCAGGAAGCGGCGCGCGGCGAAAGCAGATACTTCGAGTACTGGGTTGACGGCTATTACACCCGAGACGAAGAAGGGAACGGGGTGTACACCTATGATTCAACGACGTTGGCTCCGGGATTGGACTCGTTTGGGCGGATCCAGAATCTCATGGGCCACGTGTATGACGATCGTCAATCCTACCTGGCTTTCCTTCAGCAGATTTGGGGAGAAGCAGTACCCGATGCGATCGCACTCCCCTATCCTCTAGCCGAGAGCACGCTGCAAGAAATGACGCGCTACCGCCCTCCCACTCATGTCGAGCATGCCACAAGCGGATTAGGAAGATGGGCTTTCACCATCGCCCGATCGCGAACCTTCAAACAGATTACGCTGGCGACGTTGGCGGTGTTGACCTATCACGCCGAGAAAGGTGCATATCCCGAGCGGCTGTCGGATCTCGTTCCGGACTACCTCGATCAACTCCCGATCGACGGATTCACGGACGAGCCGTTGCGCTACAGGCTCGACCAGCGCTATGGGTTCATCGTCTATTCGGTGGGCGAGAACCTGCGCGATGATGGGGGACAATTTGAAAAGGCCCCGGGCGAAGATCTGGCATACGACAAGATCCACGATTACTTCTTTAGTCGACCACAGGACGGTAAGTGGCGCGATGAACCCACCGAGGAATGGATCCTGGTTCCGGCCGATGCGGAGGATCCCGCCGAGCCGATTGACGTGCCTGACGCCCCTGACTTCGAGGGGTTTTGATCACTGGGGCATCGCGGCGTCGGGGCAGCGCTTCAGCGCGGGTGGCCGATCGCATAGAATCCTTTCGAGGCACAATCGCATCTTTCGCGACCGGGGAATTCATGACACCTTACGCGCCGTATCCGTTGAACTTGTTGCGCGACGGCCTTCACCGTTGGCGGTGGGTGATCCGCGGCGTGATGACGGCGGTGCTGGTGCCGTGGGCGGTCTTCTGGGCGTATAGTCGGCTGAGCGACGAACCGGTGCGGCCGCTGGGGATCGGTGTCGGCTTTGTCGTTCCGCAGACCGCGTTCATGAACCATGACGTGCTGATCGAACTGCCACCGCCCGAGGTGGACGAGACCAAGGCGCTGGCGACGGCGATACAAACCCTGCCGCCGATGCCGACCGTCCCGCCGATGCCGACGCCGCCCGAAGGCATGACCTGGAGGAAGCAAGGCATTCTTCGCCAGCGGGGGCGGGCGACACGGATAAGCGTCGACGAGGTCCGGGCCGGCCCATGGCAACCCCGGCAGCGACTCAGCCAGCAACTCTTCCTTCAGTACCTGCAGAGTCCGCCGGTGGAGAAGACGCTTCAGCGCATCGCCGAACTCAGCGACCAGCCGGCGGCGCTGTCGCACTCGACCGGCCTCGGCTACACCGGAGGAGCGGCGTTTCGCCAACTCGCCCACATGCTGGTCGCCAAATCGCGATGCCATGCGGAGGTAGGGGAATACGAGCAGGCCCTGGCAGACCTGACCACGCTCATCGCACTCTGTAATAACCTGGAAGATGAGGGACTGCTGATCCCGGTTTTGGTTGCCGGTGCCTGTCGATCGCTCGCCATTCACGAGTTGATCGTGCAGGCGCGCACGCTGGACCATGATCCCGCGCAGCTTCGCGCGATGCTGGAATGGCTCAAGGCCCGTCCGGTGGATACACGCGCCACTTACCTTCGAGCTTTGCGGCAGGATCAGCAGTTGCACTACACCGCCATTGATGCCCTGTTCACGCTTGACGACGATGGTAACGGTCGCCTCTGCGTGGATCGCACCGGCCTCGGCCCGGGGTTGGATCAATTCCTGCTCGTGCAGAATCTCGTTCACGGCGCGTACGATGACCGCGTGACCCACCTTCGCCACATCGACGATATATGCTCCATCGAACAAAAGGTGGTGTCACTTCCTTTCGGCGAAGGAGCGAAGCTCCTGGATGCGATGGAATATGTGCCGCTTACGCCGACGCTCGCCTACTCGATTCACCCTCTGCGGCACCTCCCGATCATGATCGCGCGGGGACAGGCCGATCATGAGATCGCTCTGGCCATGCTGGCGGTACTGGCTCTCTACGAAGAATATGGCGTTTATCCCGTCCGGCTGGACTACGTAGTTCCGGAATACCTGGACAGCGTTCCGACCGATCCATTTGTGGATGCGCCGCTACGATATCGCCTGGACGAACGCTACGGCTTCATCGTGTACGCCACAGGCGAGAACCTGCGCGACGACGGGGGACAGTTTGAAAGTGCTCCCGGCGAGGATCTCGACCGCGATGCGCTTCAGGATTATTTCTTCGGCCGGCCCAGGAAGGGATCCTGGCGGAGTGAGCCGAATGACGACTGGATCCTGGTGCCCACGGACGATGAATGGCAGGCGGAATCGAGATCAACTTCAACCGAGGAGGCCGCCACGCCATGACCTCCGCCGCGACCCAAACTGACAATCGCGCCGACGCCATCCCCGAGCCGCTGCCGGAGTTTCTGCCGGTCACGCCGAGAAAGCCGGTGGTGCATCCGTGGTGGATTCCCTGGCCCGTGGCGATCCTGCTGGCGCCGCTGCTGTGGCTGATGCCGCGGCGGATGGGGCCGCACTTCGCGACGGTGCGCTGGCCGGGGGCGATCCTGGGCAACCTGGTTTACGTGATCTATGGGATATCGTGCCTCGTGCTGGCGCGGGTGTCGCCGCGTTACGGCTGGGTGGCGTATCTGCTCGGCGAGGCGCCGGGACAGGCGCCGGACAGCCCGCTGCCCGGTCCGACGTTGTCGCAGATTATCCGGTCGCCCCTGGCGGCGGCGCTGAACGCGTGGGAGGCGGGCTCCGGCGGGGAGTTGCTCGCGCAGATCCTGATCGGCATCTCCGCGTACGCGGGCGTAGTGGTGTTCTTCAGTCTCTTGCTGATGCCCCCGGCGGCGGCGGGCGAGAAGAAGCGGTACCTCTTCGCCCGGTGCGTGAAGCTGGTGTTGTGGTCGATGACGAGCATGCTTCTGTTCGGCCTGGCGGCGACGGGCACGGAGCTCTACGAGGTGAGCCAACATTGGGTGATCATCCCGTGGGCGCTGCTGCTCGGCTGGATCCTGTATCGTGCGGTAGGGCGTTACCCCGGTGCGGCGGAGGGGCCGGCCTGGCCGCCGCGGCGACCGACCTGCCGGAAGTGCGGCTACCTGCTCACGGGGATGCGGCTCGCCGATCGTTGCCCGGAGTGCGGTACATCGGTAGTCGACTCGATGCAGCCGCGCCGCAAGCGGAGAGGATGGCGGCGGAAAGCAACACCTACCTGAGGCCGCGGACATCGCCTCGCGCCCAGGGCGTGAATCATCCCCGCCGTTCCGAGCCGCTGTAGCGAATCACCTCCGCCTTTTCCAGCGTCACGAGACCGTCGCCGATCATCTCGTCGAGCACCGCCAGCAGGCCTTCGAGCTTGTCGCGCGTGTCCACGATCTCGACTACGACGGGCAGGTCTTCGCTGAGGCGGAGCACCTTCGCCGTGTGCAGGCGGCTGCTGGCGCCGTAGCCCATCACGCCCTTGAGCACGGTCGCCCCCGCCAGGTGTAGCTCGCGTGCCTTGAGCACAATCGCTTCGTAGAGCGGGCGGCTCTGCCAGTGATCCGATTCGCCGATGAAGATACGCAGCAACGCGCCGTCGGTGGGAAGGTGCATGGCCATGACTCCTGTATGGTGATGCGCCGCCGTGCCGAAACGACGACGCGGATCATCCCAGAATGGCGGACGCCACGCGATAGCCGAGCCAGACCGCCAGGAAGCAGGCGGCATTGGTGCCGAACACGTAAGCCAACGCCCAGCGCCACTGGTCGTCCCGGAGCATGTTCAGCGTTTCGATCCCGAAGGACGACCACGTCGTAAACGCGCCGAGCAGACCGACGAGCACCGCCATGCGCACCTCCGCCGAAACGCCGCGCTGCATCAGCAGCGGAAAGAGAAACCCCATGAGCAGGCAGCCGAGGGCGTTCACGCAAAGCGTGCCCCACGGGAAGAGCGCCGACGGTCCGCGGCTCATCAGCGACTGTACCCATCCGCCGGTGGCGTAGCGCGCCGTCGCGCCGATCGCCCCGCCCAGCATGATTCCGATCCAGATCTTCACATGCATACGAACATCCCGCGTGTGACTCGGCGAAGAACTTCGATCGGGTTATCATACGGTATCGAATCACACACTGCATGGGAGAACCTATGAACGCCTATCGCCTGCATCGCACTGCCGCATTCCTGGTCATCTCGGGTTTCATCGTTGTCCTTGCTTCACCGGTCACCGCTCAAGCCGGGTTGCCGGAGGTTACATGGGAACGCGTCGTGATTGATCCGGCGTACAAAGCCGAGGCCTGCGCGGTCGCGGACCTCAACGGCGACGGGCGGCTGGACATCATCGCCGGTGAGAACGGGTACGCCGCACCCGATTGGACGCCCCACCGCTTCCGCACCATCGATACGAACGTGGACGGCAGCGGTTATGCCGACGTGCGGCTCGATCAGCCGTACGACGTGAACGGCGACGGGCGAGTGGATGTGCTCTCGGTGCGGCGGGCGAAGGAACTCGTGTGGTACGCGAATCCAGGCAAGCGAGACGGCATGTGGCCGATGCACGTGGTCGGCGAGTCGACATGGACCGAGGGCGTGATCGTGGCGGACGTAATCGGCGACGCGACGCCGGAGTTCATTGCGCCGACCGGGGACAAGGGCGGGGAGTTGAGCCTCTGGACCGTGGCGAAAGATCCTTCGACAAAATGGAGACGGATGACGATCGGCCCGCGTGGCGGTGGTGCGCACGGACTGGGTATCGGCGATATGAATCGCGACGGGCGGAGCGACATCCTCACGCAGGTGGGCTGGTATCCCACGCCGGCCGAGGCGAGCGAAAAAAACACGGACTCGAAGACAAGGGCGTTTCACGAACTCGATCGCGGCAATATGCATCACCCGGTGGTCTACGACTTCGACGGCGACGGTGACCAGGACGTCGCGGCCGCCTCGCCGCATGACTACGGCCTGTGGTGGTGGGAACAAGGCGCAGACAAGCAAGGTAAGCCCGCATGGCAACGCCACACCATCGACGAGACGCTCTCGCAGATGCACGTGCTCCTTCTGGCGGATGTCGACGGGGATGGTGACGGCGATCTCGTCTCGGGCAAGCGTTTCATGGCCCATGGTGGAAACGATCCCGGAGCGAAGGAACCGGCGCTGCTCGTCTGGTACGAACTGTCGCGCTCCGGCGGGGAGGCAAAATTCGTCCGGCATACGATCGACGACAATTCCGGCGTCGGCTACACGCTGACTGTTGATGATCTCGATGGGGACGGCGACCTGGACATCGTCACCAGCAACAAGAAAGGCGTTCACCTCTTCCGGCAGAAAGGCACGCCGGAGTTCGCCCCGCTGTTCAACGGCAAGGACCTGTCCAACTGGGAAGGGGATGAAAGCGTCTGGCGCGTGGAAGACGGCGTGCTCATCGGCGAGACGGAAACCGGGCTCAAGCACAACAACTTCCTGATGTCTAAGGGGCGTTACGCAGACTTCGTGCTGACGCTGGAGGTGCGCCTCGAACCCGACTCGGCCAACAGCGGGATTCAGTATCGCAGCGCGCCCGCCGAGCACGGTGAGGTGCGCGGCTACCAGGCGGACATCGGCAAGGGCTGGTGGGGCAGCATTTACGATGAACTCGGGCGCGGGCTGTTGAACGACGGCTACAAAGGTCTCGGCGAGAAGGCGGTTGTGCCCGGCGGCTGGAATCGATACGTTCTTTATGCGGTGGGCGAGACGATGCGCGTGGAGATCAACGGGACGCTCTGCACGGAGCTTCACGACGATGTCTCCGGCGAGGGCATCTTCGCCCCGCAGGTGCACAGCGGCGGACCGACCAAGGTGCAGTTCCGCAACATCCGACTGCGTTTGGTGAAGTAAGGCCGGCATTCGCTGTGTGCATCGGCATGAACATCAATCACGGAGGAGTCCTCATGTCCCCCCATGTGATGCGTTGGAAGTCCATGATGCTCGCGATCGTTCTTTGGGCGGGCGCGACCGGCTGCGTTCAGTACGGGCAGGACATCGAAGCCTGCATGGTGCAGAATCAGCAGCTTCGCGAGGAGAGCGCGCAGCTCGCCGACGAGCTGGAAGCACTTCGCGTCGCCAAAGACAAGGAGCTGGCCGAGTGCCGACAGGCAAACGAAGCGACGCAGGCTTCGCTCGCCCACTCGCGCAACAAGGTGCAGGCGGCGGAATCGGCCCGCGCCCGAACGCAGCAGCAGCTCTCGCAGACGAAATCGGGTCAGCAGAACATGAGCTCGACCCTGGCGGAGAAAGAGCGGACCATCAACACGCTCGAGACGGAAGTCGCGCGGAAGTCGAACGAGATCGCCGCGCTGCGCAAAACCGAGGGCACGCTTCGGGCGCAGATCAAAGCGCTCGAGGCTGAGGTCAAGGTGCTGCGCGATGCCCTCGACAAGATCAACGCGCAGATGGAAGCGCTGGATCCGACCGGGAACGAGGATGGCGGAAGTCGGTGACCTCCGATCCCGCCGAACCGCGCAGACACCGCGCAGGTTTGAATAATGAAATCACCCTTTACCGACACCATCGCCGCTCTGAACGACGACCTCGTCACGTGGCGTCACGATTTTCACATGCACCCGGAGCGGTCGCGGCACGAGCATCGCACGTCGCAGAAGGTGCGCGAGATCCTGTCGGGCGTTCCTGGACTGCGTGTGCTGGATCCGTTCGACGAGACGGATGTGGTGGCGGTACTGAATGCCGATCGCCCCGGACCGTGCATTGCCCTTCGCGCGGACATGGACGCCCTGCCGATCGACGAGCAAACGGGGAAACCCTGGGCCTCGCGGAACGAAGGCGTGATGCATGCGTGCGGACACGATGGCCACACGACGATCCTGCTTGGCGCGGTGCGGACGCTGGCGTCGGTGGCGGAGCGATTCCCCGGACCGATCAAGTTCATCTTCCAACCGGATGAAGAGGGTGACGGCGGGGCACAGCGGTTGTGCGCGAAAGGCGTCCTGCGCGATCCCGAGGTGCGCGCGATCGTCGCCCTGCACGCGTGGCCGAACCGCCCGGTGGGCACGGTCTCCATTCGTCCGGGCCCGGCCATGGCTGCCAATTCGTCGCTGTTCATTCGGGTGCGCGGGCAGGGCGCGCACGGCGCGTATCCCCACCGCGGCGTGGACACGATCGTGGTGGCGGCGCACATCGTTACCGCCCTGCAGACGATCGTCGCACGAACCGTCAGCCCGGTCGAACCGGCGGTGGTGACCATCGGCCACATCACAGCCGGTGCGACGACGAATGTCATCCCCGACACCTGCACGATGCGTGGAACGATCCGTTTCACCGATCCCGCGCTGGGCGAGGAACTCACCGAACGCATCAAGCGCCTCGTCGAGCACACCGCCGCCGCCCATCGCGCTGAAGCGGACGTCGAGATCGCGCCGGGCTATCCCCCCTTGTCCAATGATCCGGACCTCGCATTACTCGTCCACGAATGCGCGGCCGATACCCTCGGCGACAATCGGATCATTACCGACGAACCGATCAGCATGGGCGTCGAGGACTTCGCGTTCTACGCGCAGCAGGTGCCCGCCTGCATGTTCCGCCTCGGCGTGCGACCGGTCGATCAGGACACCTATCCCGGATTGCACAGCCCCTTCTTCGATTTTAACGACGACGCGCTGCCGATCGGCGTCACCCTGCTCTGCCACGTGGTTGATCGATTCTTTGCCAAGCACGCGGAGTGAGCATGAACGCGGTGTCGATGATCGCCCAACCCGAATCGTTCCCGCTCAGGCTGCTGCGTTTCGTCAACGTGATGATTGCCGTGGGTCTTGCGTGGTTTTTCTTTCTCGCCCCGGGACTGACCGCTTTGCGATTCATCCGCGACCCGGGCAGTCGCAGCGATCGCATACCCGAGCCGGCCTTCGCATGGCATCGCACGCTCTCCCCGAAGTATGAAGCCTGGGCCGAGGCGCGTGTGGCGGGAGGTGATGCGACGCAACTCTCGATCCATGACATCTCCGGTACGGAGTGGCCGCTCTTCGGGACCGTGTTCTACCTGTGGGCGACTGAATCACTGCAGGACGCGTGGGATGGCGGTCAGCGATCCACGAAGCTTCCGCCGAAGGAGTACGCCCAAGGTGCCATCGACGCCGCCATTCGCCTCGTCATCGATCCCGGTCACGCGAGTTGGGTCAAGCAACACTGGGGGGAAGCGTATCTCACGCGCGAAAACGTCTTCTACCGCATGCTGCTCATCGGCGGCATCACCAGCCATATCCGTTTGACCGATGACCGGCGTTACGAGCCGATACTCCGCGAGCAGGTCGAGACGTTGTCGGCGGAGTTGGATGCATCGCCCTTCGGACTGCTCGACGACTACCCCGGCGAGTGCTACCCCACGGACATCCTGGCTGCGTGGGCGGTGATCCGTGAAGCGGACGAAGTTCTCGGCACCGATCATACGGCATTCGCGCGGCGGGCGCAGCGGGCGTTTCGCGGACCGCTGCTCGATCCGGTCGGTCTTCCGCCCTACGCTGCCAACCCCCTGACCGGCCAGATCTATGGCCGTTCACGCGGCTGCGGTAATTCCTTCATGCTCATCCACCTGCCCGACCTCTGGCCTGATCTCGCGCCGGTCTGGTACGACGCCTACGAAACACACTTCTGGCAGCACAACTGGACCGCCGTCGGATTCCGCGAGTTCCCCAAGGATGAGCCGAACCGAGACTGGTACGCCGACGTGGATGCCGGGCCGGTCATCGCCGGACACGGCATCGCCGCCTGCGCTTTCGGTGTCGGGGCGGCACGGGCGCACGGTCGGATCGATCACGCTTACCCGCTGACCGTCGAAATGATCCTGATGTCGTGGCCGCTTCCCAATCACACGCTGCTGCTGCCCCGCCTGCTTTCCAACGCGACCGACGCACCCTACCTTGGCGAGGTCGGTGTGCTCTACGCCCTGACGCGGCCGATGAGCGAACACGTCACGCTGACGAAAGCCGGCGGTCTGCCCCCGTTCGTCTGGATCGTGCTCACGCTCTATCTCGGCCTCGGACTCCTTCTGCTATTTACCGGCTGGCGGCGCTGGAAGCATCGACATCGGCGTATGCAGAAACGCCGGGTGCCACTGGCCACGGTTCAGTTCGGGTTGTGGTTGCTGCTGATCGTCGGAAGTGTGCTGTCAATGGCTGTGGGGTTCTCGCTACTCGCGCCGCTATTCCTGCTCATGGCGTTGGTGTTTCCGTTCACGTTGCGAAACCGGAAGGCCGCAACGCCCGAGTCCGCTGCAGCTTCAACGCCATAGCAGACTCCTGTTACGAGAGTGCCTCGTCGATCGCCTCCAGCGTGACGCCGATGGGCGATCGCAGCACGGCGTCGGCCGCTTCGTCCAGCGGCGTCTCGTCGCGATTGAGAATCACCAGGGTGGCGCCGTTCCGCCTGGCATACACCGGCAACGAGGCGGCGGGCTCAACCACGAGCGACGAACCGATCGCCAGAAACACGTCCGACGCGCACGCCAGCTCAAGCGCTTTCTCCAGAACATCCTGCGGCAGCGACTGGCCGAAGGACACGGTTGCCGGTTTCAGCCATCCACCACAAGCGTCGCATTGCGGCACGGCATCGTTGACGTTCTCCTCAAACCACACGCGCGCCGGCCAGCGCTTGCCGCACTGAACGCAGTCGACGAAAAGCTGCGTCCCATGGAGTTCATAGATCCGCGCGCTGCCCGCTTCGGCATGAAGCCCGTCGATGTTCTGCGTAATCACGCCCGCCAAACGGCCCTGCCGCTCCCACTTTGCGAGGATGCGATGCCCGGCGTTCGGTGTCGCCCGTGCCATCTCGGGCCACCCCTCGCGCTTCATCTTCCAGTACTCCGCACGCGCCTCATGGCTGGCGAGAAACTCGTCAAAGTAGATCGTGCGGTAGCGCGTCCACACGCCACCGGGCGAGCGGAAGTCGGCGATGCCCGACTCCGTGCTGATCCCCGCGCCGGTGAACACCACTGCTTGACTCGACGCCGCCAGTTGCCGGGCCACTTCCTGGATCATGACATGGTCCATGTCTCGATTGTACTCCGTCATGCCGACGCGTCGCAGTTCGACGCCGGCGTGGACACGCATCGGCACCATCGCTACCATGCCTCACTCGACCCCAGGCCTGCCCGCCCACCCGATGGATCGCCAGCGATCTTCACGCCCTCCACCGGGTTCGACCGCATGAACGGAGCCTCACCATCTTTCGCAAATCGGAAACCGTCGCCGTTTTCTCGCTGATGGGCGTCACGCTCTGCTGGGGCCTGGTGCCGGTCATGCTGCGCTGGCTGCGCCACCACGTGGACGACGGGTTCACCACCAACCTGATCCGATATCCGGCGGCAACGCTCCTGTTTCTTCCGCTGATGGTTATTGTCGTCCGGCGCAAGGGCATGACCCGTATCTGGTTGACGGCACTGATACCCGCCTCGGTAAACATCATCGGCCAGACGCTCTGGGCATGGGCTCCGTACTACCTTCAGTCGAACACCATGGCCTTCGTCGGGCCCACGGCCACCGTCTGGGGCATCCTGGCCGCCTTTCTGATGTTTCCCGATGAGCGCCGCCTCGCCGGGAGCCCGTGGTTCTGGAGCGGCACTCTCTGTTTCGCGTGCGGATTCCTTTTGATTTTCACCGGAGGCGAGACCTCTTCTGATGGCAATACCCTGACCGGCTATGTCATTCTGCTGGCCTGCGGCATGTGCTGGGGCTGTACGGCGTTTTTGTCCGGTACGTCATTCACGACCACCACCCCCTCT
>CAZUAQ010000078.1:0-21127 GCA_964618455.1 uncultured Planctomycetales bacterium
CCCGAGGGCGCAACCTAACAGGCGCCGAACATCAAGGGTTTTCTACAGAGCCACTTGTGAAACCTTTTCAGACTTCTGAGGTTCAGGCTATTATGTGGTACTGTCCATGCACCCATGGCCAGAGTTTTCGAAATGCGCATTAGACATGCATATCGCGGATTCACGCTGATCGAGGTCCTCGTGGTCGTGGCGATTATCGCCCTTCTCGTGGCGATCCTGATCCCGAGCCTGAACCGGGCGCGCAACCAGGCCCGGGCCATCGCCTGCGCCAGCAACATGCGTCAGGCGGTCAGCGGGGCGATTCTCCACCAGGTGGAGAGTCAGATGAAAAAGGAGCGATGGAGCACCAACTTCGGCTGGGCCACAAGCTCGCTCAAGCAGAACAAGGGTCAGACCGAGATTTTCACTTGCGCGTCCGACCCCAACCCCCTGCCGGTACCCGCAGTGTACGACCGGATCTATCTTGGTAGCGAATACCGGGGGACGTCGTCCGGCGACGCCATCTTCAACCGCGTGAAACGGTATGGCGGTGACAGCTGGGTCACCGATTTTCAGGACCAGGTCATCGGCGACGATTTCGGCGGGGATGCCTATACCGAAAACACCGGCGACTGCCTTGTGGAATATGACGCCAGTCCGGGGGATACGGTCGTCCGGGCCACGGCCAAGGTGGATGTGACCAACCGATCGCACAATGGCTACTCGTACCGGGGCGAGCAACTCTGGTCGAACAACAATACCAGCGGCGAAGTGGACATGCCGATCCTGTGGATGAGCTATGGGGCCAATGCCGCCGCGGGCATCAAGGGTGTGCAGGGCATGCCGATTCTAATCATCGAGGCGGCCAAGCTCGGAGTCTTCCCGGAAGGCTTCAACGTGACGAGCCAGGGCTTTTATCCCCGCGACCACCTCGGCAAGTCTGTTCGATTCCGCCATGGCGGGCGCATCCAGGTGGAAGGCATCGGAGGTCCTGGATCTCTGTTCACGAAGCGTTTCGCGCAGCCTGCCCAGGCCACCGACCACGATTACGAACCCCGGGAGAAGGCCAATGCCGCTTTCCTGGACGGGCACGTCGAGCGCCTGGCGCCGCACCAGTTGTTCACGCTGGATCCGATTAACCCCGACAACAACAAGCCGACCCCGAAACGGAACCTCTGGATCGGCGCCCGCCGCGGCAATGCGGAAACCTATTGAATCATCCCGAGTTCGCTGAATCCGACTTTATTTCGTCGTCCAAGGCATCCAGCCGACGTCCTCGCGGCATTGACAGAACCGCCCCCGACGCTTGAAGTGTATTCTTTGCGATCATCAGGACCGCCGGACGTGAGGACAGCAGGCATGACGTCGTCGAATCGAACCCCCTGGCGTTTCGCGGATCCGGCGATCCGCATGGCTCCATCGATCCTCTCCGCCGACTTCGGTCGGCTGGGCGAGGAAATCGCACGCATCGAATCCGCCGGGACGGAGATCCTCCATCTCGACGTGATGGATGGTCATTTCGTGCCCAACATCAGCTTCGGCATTCCCGTCGTGGAAAAACTGCGTCCGCGTTCGAAGCTGTACTTCGACACACATTTGATGATCACTGATCCACTCAAATACGCCGAGCCTTTCGTCGAAGCCGGAAGTGATCTGCTGACATTCCACATCGAAGTGGCGGAGGATCCCGTCAAATGTGTCGAGCACATTCGCGCGCTGGGCGCGGACGTGGGTGTGACGCTGAACCCGGGCACGCCGGTCGACGCGCTCGACCCGGTGATCGATCGGGTGGACATGGTCCTGGTCATGAGCGTCTGGCCCGGGTTCGGAGGGCAGGAATTCATCACGGACTCGCTGGATCGTGTCCGGGCGATCAAGTCCCGGTTGCGTCCGGACCAACGTCTGGAAATCGACGGGGGCATCGGTCCGGAAACCATTGCCGACGCAGCGTCGGCCGGTGCGGATACCTTTGTTGCCGGCTCGGCCATCTTCGGCCGGGACGATCCCGTGGCGGCTCTGGACGACCTCGGTAAGCGGGCGCGCGCCGCCTTGACCTGACTTTTACACCTCACGTAAGATGACCTCGACGACAGGGGGCATGGCGCGTGAAGGATAGCGCGGGGTCGCGCCGGGAGACGGAACACTCCCGATAATTATCCGTAGTGACTGCCGATATCACGAAAAGGATCACCCTCGATGGCAGGATTTGATCGTACCCACAGGCACGCGTGGATGGTCGGACTGGCAGCAGTGGCTGTCATTCCCTTCATTCTCGGGCAAGGTTGCCCCCTTCGCTCCGCGGAGAATCCGGACAACACCATCGAACCACTCCCGACGATTCCCTCGGGAAGCGGCGGCGGCAGCTCGGGCAATGGCTCCCCGACGTTCACCTTCACCGAGCCGCTGGAAGACATTTTCACGGACGTGGGCGATGTCATCACGCTGGCCTGGACGACGGAAGACGAGGACAGCAACGCGCTGATCACGCTGCTGCTCGACCCGGACAACGAGTTCGGCAATGGCAACGAGCTGGTCATCGCCCCGGTGATCTTCGAGGATGACAATATCAACTCCTTCTCGCTGGACACCGCCGGTCTCGATCCGCGGACGTACCGTATCGTGGCCCGGGTCAACGATGCACTGAACCCGGAGTTGATCCGCGTGGCGCCGGGAACGTTGAATCTCTTCGGCAGTGGATTCCTCCCCGGCAACCGCTCCCCGGTGATTACCGCCATCGAACCTCAACAGAACATCGGTGTGCTGCAGGGCGATGAGGTCCTGATCAGCTACTGCGGCAGCGATGTGGACGACGGCGCGGAAGGCGAGATTCCGGATGTCATCGTGATTCTGGATCGCGACAACAACGCCACCAACGACCTCGATCTGACCGGGCCGGATGCCGAAGAGAATCTGAACGACGTCTGCCTTTCGGGCTTCTTCCCGGCAGAGGTGAACGGTGCGTTCGTCATCGGGTGCTTCAACGACGACGACTGTGAGGATCCTGTGGCCGGCGGCACGGAGTTGAACCTGACCGTGGATGTGGGACAGATTCCGCCCCGTGCGGACGGGAACCCGTATCGCGTTCGCGTCACGATGTGGGATCGCACGAATCCCCCGGTTCACTCCTATGCACGAGGTTCGATCAGCGTCACGGCGCTGGGGTCGGGCTTCATCGATCTCGGTCTCGTGGGGCGCACGATCAGTGGAACCAAGTTCATCGGCTTCGACGCCGGGGCGCGGGCCGGTTTCACCGGCACGACTCTCGGCGATTTCGATGAAGATGGTGCGGACGATTTCATCATCGTGAACCGTTTCGGCCGTCCCTTCGAACGCGGCAACATCGGCTCGGCGTTCCTGGTCTACGGCCTGCCCGGCCAGAAGTACGCCAGCGAGATTTTCCTGAACGCGATGGGTACAAGCTATCGAGGCGCGGGCTTCGCGATGGGGCGAGGCTTCCCCGGCGCTATCCCTGCTACCGAGGGCATCACGACGATCAGCACCATCCCCGATCTCGACGGGGACGGACTTCCGGAAATCCTCTTTGGCATGCCCTACATCGAGGAACTGTATGACTACTTCGATGATGACCCGGCAGATGACGACGAGGTCTGTTACGGCGACCTGCTGCCCAATCCGCTTTCGACCGGCGGGGGCAATGACGACATGACCGGGTTCGATATCCGCGAAGGCATCATCGGTGGCGATGATGAAGATGAGATCGGCTTTATCTGCTCGAACGATCTTGATCTCTTTGCAGCAACGCCGATCAACCAAGGCTACGTCATCTACGTTCGCAGCGAAAACAATTTCGAAAACGTTTTCATCGAGTTGCCCTTCGTTGGTCAGTTCGACCCAGGAGGACTGCTGACCGACGAAAGACTCCTTACAAGCGGCGCGGCAAACGGAGCACGCTTCCGTGGGGGCTGGTACGACGATTTCGATGAAACGCAGTCCGTTCAGCCCTATTCGCTGATCACTGATAACGAGTTCGGGACCACCGTGGCTTCGATACCTGACATGACGAATGGAAGTCTCAGCCCGGTTCAGGATGGAGACGCGGAATTGCTGATCTCTGCTCCAAATAGTTTTGGCGGGCGTGGAGCAGTTCACCTGATCTTCGGGCAAGAATACTCGTTGTACGGGGATGGGGACGTGAGTTCGATTCCCGAACCCAGATCTACCAACTATCCGGTGGACCGAACCATTGAGGGCAGTGCCGTCGGCGATCGACTGGGTTATGCCAGTTCTGCCGGCGATTACAACCTGGACGGCTTCCCCGACATTCTGATGGGTGCCCCCGGCGCGGACCGGGGCGGCGTGTCGAATGGCGGCATCATTTACATCCTCTATGGCCGACTCGATTTCGGTGACGTCAGCCTGGTCGATAACAATCCGCCGCGCATGGAAATCCATGGCGCGCGGGACGGCGATCGCTTCGGCATGGTCCAGACGGTTCTCGGCGACATCAACAGCGACGGCATCGATGACATCGGTTTCGCCTCGCCTACCGCGGGCGACGAGGGGCCCGGCGGCGCGGACTCCGGGTTCGTCGGCATCATCTTCGGTGGCCAGCCGTTCACGGGCGAGAGCATTTTCTCCGTGGATCAGGTGGCTTCGCTCCAATTGCCGGGTGCCCGGTTCTACGGCTCCCAGGCGGGAGGTCGGGCCGGTCACAGCATCAACAATATCGGGGACTTCAACGGGGATTCGACCGACGACTTCGTGATCGTCGCCCCGGACGAGACTCGCGTGGTGAACGGTCAGACGCGCCGCGGCGTCGCCTACGTCATCTTCGGCGGAGCCAATCTCGTCGGCCAGGAGCTGACACTTGACGCGGTCGGGACAAGCGAACTGCCCGGCGTGGTGTTCGTCAGCCCGTACCTGGCCAATACGGCGGACGAGGCTCCGATCGATTGGGCGGGGGCGGCCGGCGACGTGAACGGCGATGGATTCGATGATCTGCTTGTGGGTGTCAGCGAAGCGGATTTCGTCAATCCCCTGGAACCCAATCAGCGGCGGATCGATGCCGGAGAATGCTACCTGATCTACGGCAGCAACGCCGGCTCGAACTGATGCCGGAAGCACGTAAGTCACTTCGCACAAAGGACTTGCCTGTGATCGGCGGTTTTACGTAGAACATCGTGCATCCAAAGAAAAAAAAGCCTTGCATCAGAGGGCGCTCCGGTTACAATATACGCAGTTGCACGCAAGTCTGCCTATCCAGCAGATTGCGAGAGGAAGGGAGACGGTTTCTTATCACATCGGAAACCGTTGTATTTGGAGGAGCGAAGGGAAAATGATTCAACGCCATTTCAGAAAAATCATTGTTGGTCTCTGTGTTTTATTCTTGCCTGCACTGGCCTTGGCCGGTCCTGATTCGACCTATCCGGATCTGTCCGTCATGATGCAGGTGGAAGGCGGCAACACCTGGAACGGAAGTCCCCAGGGTGAGGCCAATGGCAATGGTACGTACAGCTTCGTCGGGCAGCAGACCACAAGCGGCTGGACCGTCGACTGGAACATGACCGTTGATCCTGATCCGCTGATCAATGCCGGGCTGGTGGTGACCAACAACACGGCATTGACTCAGACCTACACGCTGATCGCAACGCTGCCGATCGCTCCCCCGATTCCCGGCGGGACTCTCTTCGGTGGCTCGATCCAGGGCGGTATTACCGACAACGTCCTGGACGGCAGCCTGGCCACGTTGACGACAGATCCCGTGAGCGGCGACCCGCTTTACTACGGTTTGATCGACGGTGTTCCCGTGCTTCCGCTCTACGCGGATCCTTACTCCGTCAGTGCACCGTTCGATCAGGGCAGTGCGAGCATCCCGGCGGTCAGTGCGGGGCTTCCCGGGCCGACGATTCCCGGTCCTCCCGCCATCACCTCGATCGGCATCCAGCACAAGTTCACGCTGACCCCCGGTGATTCGGCTTCGTTCACCAGCGTATTCATCGTGACGCCCGAACCTGCCTCGCTGGCCCTGCTGGCCATGGGCGGCCTGATGATGCTGCGTCGTCGTCGCTGAGCTTGTCGCCATACAACTTTTTGCTTTCCCACGGCGTGCCTTCCTCTTCGAAGGCACGCCGCTTCTTTTTTGTCTCCTAACGGTGAAGGCCGTTTCCTTTTCGTAAGCGCGCACGCCGATATAATGCCATGCAGAACGTGTCATCCGGCCTCTCGGAGTGCAACGTTCGATGGAGATCTGTTGCCCCATGGACCTGATCGTCACCCCCTCCCGCCTTTCCGGCAGCGTGGACATTCCGGGCTCCAAGTCGCATACCATCCGGGCGGTGGCGATTGCCGCCCTGGCTCCCGGGGAAAGCCGCATTACGGCTCCGCTGCGTTCGGCGGACACGGTTGCCGCCATCGCCGCCTACCGGGCACTCGGCGCGGAGATCGATGACGCCGACGAGCAGTGGACGGTAAAGGGCTTTGATGGACGCCCCGCCTGTGCCGGCGACGCCGTGGATGTTCGCAATTCAGGGACGACGCTCCGCATCGCAGCCGGATCGTCGGCCCTGCTGACCGAGGGCACGCTCACGCTCGACGGAGACGCCCAGATCCGCCGACGTCCGATTGCCCCCCTGCTGGATTCACTGAATGATCTCGGTGCGCAGGCGGTCAGTCTGCAAGACAACGGTTGTGCCCCGATACGCATCGGCGGGCGTTTGCGCGGCGGGCGAACGCGGATCGAAGCCGTGACCAGCCAGTATCTCAGCAGTCTCCTGATCAACACGCCGCTGGCGGACGGGGACTCCGAAATCGACGTCCCCCTGCTGCACGAGAAACCTTACGTTTACATCACCCTTGACTGGCTCGAACGCGGGGGGATTACGCTCGAACGGGACGAGTTGCGCAGATTCCGCGTCCCGGGCAAGCAAAGCTATCGGCCGCTCGACGTACGCGTCCCGGCTGATTTCTCCTCGGCGACGTTCTTCCTCGCCGCCGGAGCCCTCGGCGACAACGCGATCCTTGTCCGCGGCCTCGACATGAACGATACACAGGGAGACAAGGCGGTCGTCGATTACCTTCGGCAACTCGGGGCCAACCTCGTGGTGACGGAAGAGGGCATCCAGGTCCGCCCGGGGGAACTACGCGGTTGCGACCTGGATCTCAACGCCACCCCGGATGCGCTCCCGATGATGGCCGTCGTGGCGTGCTTTGCTCGTGGACGAACGCGTCTGCTCAACGTACCGCAGGCCCGGTTGAAAGAAACCGATCGGATCCATGTCATGTGCGAAGAATTGACCAAGATGGGCGCGACAATCCGTGAGATGCCCGATGGCCTGGAGATCGAACAGCGTGATCTTCGCGGTGCCGCGGTCCACGGCCACGATGACCATCGCGTCGTCATGTCTTTGGCGATCGCCGGCACGCGCGTCCCCGGCCGAACGCGGATTACAACTGCCGAAGCGATTAACGTGACCTATCCGACATTTGTCGACAGCCTTCGATCCCTCGGTGGATCGATCGATACCGCCGAATCCGCCTGATCTCAGTCCGCATTGGAAACCCTCATGACCCTGCCATCGCGTTCGCCGCAACATACGTTGTTCACCCTGGTTCGCCACGGTGAGACTCATTGGAATGCCGAAGACCGCCTGCAGGGTCAATTACCGAGCGAACTCTCTCCGCTCGGCCATCGCCAGGCGGAAGCCGTGGCGAAAAAGCTGGCCGGGATCGACTTCGACGCGGTCTACTCCAGCGATCTTCGCCGTGCGATGCAGACCATCCGTTATCTCGCCGATCTCACCGGGGTCGAGGTGCGTTCCGAACCGCGAGTCCGTGAACGGAGCATGGGCGTCTTCGACGGGCTGCTGTGGGAGGACGTCATCCGGCGATTCCCCGAGGAATACGCGGCGTACAAGAGTGGAAACCTCGATTATGTCATGCCCGAACGGGAGAGTTCGAATGCGGTCTACGATCGCGTCATCGATTGCATGGAAGAACTGGCGGTCCGTCATCGCGGCGGCCACATCGCCGTGTTCACGCACGGGGGCGTTCTCCACCGCATCTTTCGATACGTCACCGAGGTGCCGCGTGTAGGGCCGCGCCGGTTCAGCCTGTATAATGGTTCGATCAACGTGGTTCGACAGGGCCAGGATGGCTGGCGGATCGAAACATGGGGGGAGATCGATCACCTCGAGGCGATCGGGGACACCAGCGCCAATTGATCGCCCCGCACGCCCTGCCGCCGATTGTCGCCCCCTCGCGATAATGCTACGATGCCTTAACACGCCCCTCCCTGGAGGATTCCATCGGTTCGGCACGGTGTGTGCGGTTATCGGAACGTCATGAACATTGTCCTCATCGGCATGAAGCATTGCGGCAAGAGCACGGTCGGCACCGCCCTGTCTGAACGACTGGGATGCGCCTTTTACGACGTGGACGCCCTGATCGAAGAGATGCACGCGCGCGACAGGAATGTGCGTCTCAGCGTACGGGACATCTTCAGCCGGTACGGAGAAGACGCTTTTCATCGGCTTGAGGCTGAGGCCGTCGACGAACTGCATTCCGAGCTGGGCCGCACGGACCGTCGGGCGGTGATCGCGCTTGGGGGGCGAACGGCCTTGAACACCAGGGTGCGTGATCTCCTTCCCGCCCTCGGGATGAAGGTCTACCTCCGCGTGAAGCCGGAGACCCTCTACGCACGGATCGAGCAAGGGGGGATTCCCCCGTTTCTCCAGGGAGCCGATCCGGCGGCCGCATTCATGAAGCTATACCATGAGCGCGAGCCGCAGTACCGACGCCTGGCAGACGTGGTCGTCGATCTTGATGGGTTGGACGTGGCGTCGTGCGTGGATGGTGTGTTGGCCACCATTGAGGAGTGTGAACATGGCCGGGAGTAGTTTTGGCAGGTATTTCCGGATCACCACGTTCGGGGAATCGCATGGGCCGGCCGTAGGCGTGGTCATTGACGGGGTGACCCCGGGAGTGACGTTGGATACGGAGTTCATCCAGTCCGAGCTGGAACGCCGGCGCCCGGGACAGTCGAAGGTGGTCACGCAGCGCAAAGAGCCCGACTCGGTCGAGATCCTCTCCGGGGTGTTCGAGGGAAAGACGACCGGCGCCCCGCTGGCCATGATGATTCGTAACAAGGACGCGCGTCCCGGCGCGTATGAGCCGATCCGCGAGATGTTCCGGCCCGGCCACGCGGATTACACGTACCTGCGGAAGTACGGCCTGCGGGACTATCGCGGAGGCGGGCGCTCGTCCGCGCGGGAAACGGCGGCCCGGGTCGCGGCCGGGGCCGTAGCCAAGCAGTTGCTGGCCACGCACGGTGTCGCCATCAACGCGTTTACGCTTCGTGCCGGAGGTGTGCAGTGCGAAGCGATCGATCTGGACGTCATTGAAAAGAACCCGATGCGCGCGGCGGACATGAAAGCGGCAGAGGCCATGATCGCCAAGGTCGAAGAGGCACGCTCCGCAGGCGACAGCGTGGGCGGGGTGCTGGAGTGCCGTGCGTCAGGTGTACCCGTCGGGCTGGGGGAGCCGATTTTCGATCGGCTCGATGCCGACCTGGCCAAGGCCGTCATGAGCATCCCCGCCATCAAGGGCATCGAGTTCGGCACCGGATTCGGCGCGGCGGATCTCACCGGGCGGGAGCACAACGACGAGATGACCCCTGAGGGATTCGCCACGAATCATGCCGGAGGCGTGCTGGGCGGGATCTCCACCGGGGCGGAATTGGTGTTCCGCGCGGTCATCAAACCGACGTCATCGATCAGCCAGCCGCAGCAGACACTGAACACTGCCGGAGAATCCGCCACGATTCAGACCAAGGGCCGGCACGATCCATGCCTCTGCCCCCGCGCGGTCCCGGTGATCGAAGCCATGACCGCCCTGGTCCTCATCGATCATCTCAAGCGATTGGAAGCGATGAAGGCGTAAGCTGTTCCCGAGCTGTGCCGCCGGACGATGGGTGGCGATGCTCGTTACGCGGGCTGATTCTTGATGATCTCGGACACCGTGGTCCGCTCGAGAAGATGTTCGAAGGATTCCTTGACCGGCTTCCACTGCTCGTGCATGGAGCAAGGTTTCTCATCGCTGCATCGGGCGTTGCCGAAGGGGCAGCGACGTGAGGCCTGGACGTCTTCAAACGGTCGGATGACTTCGATAAGCCGAAGCGATTCGGGCTTGCGACGCAGCCGGAAACCGCCGCCGATGCCGCGGCTGGAGCTGAGTATCCCCGCGCGAACCAGATCTCTCAGCACCTTCGAAAGGTACTTCGAGGGGATGTCGCCCTCCTTGGAGATCTCCTTGGCGAGGACGGGTCGGTCCTCCTTGACGCGGGCAATGGCCGAGACCGCTCGGAGTGCGTATTCGCCGGTTTTGCTGAACATTTCCTGACCTCATGACGTGAATAGAGATATATCCATCACTCTATCAGCCTACCCGTCCGGGACGGGGCCTGCAAGCGTGTGGAGCAAAAAACACCCGGAATCTCGCCGTGCCACCCGGGGCGAACGGTAAAAACCAAGACCGCCCTTCCCTGAGCTATGTTCAGGAAATTCGGCCGGCACGCCTTCCAAGATGTTCAGGGCCTGAATCTCCGGCCACGGATCCACAGGCGGACGTACGTATTATCGTCAGGACGGCCGGCCCTGCCAAGTGATTATGGGGATCAAAAGACACTTTTATCAGGTTACGATTTTCTAAGCATACGTGCGTATCAAGATGGAGCGCCGTCCCCAAGCTTTCACAGGAGTGCGCAGTGGCCTCCGGCTACTTGGCCGGCTTGGGCTCCGGATGGTCCTGGTCGAGGCGGAAGGTCTTGTCGTCGAACATCGTGTCGAGGTCGACCTCGGTGTAGCGGTAGCGGCCGTCGAGGTCATCGGAGGCGAGCCAGAGGTCGGTTCCGGCGGGGAGTGTGGTTTCGGCGTCGAAAAAGAGATCCTGCCGCTTGTGGACCCAATCGCCGCGGATGGGCCGGTGAATCGCGAGGTGGTGAAGGTCGCGCCCGATGATCTCGTCCTGGACGATGCCCTTGTACTCGAAGCGGATGTCGTCACGCAGCAGCGGGTCCTCGATGGGTTCCAGTGTGCGAATGAGCATGGAGGCCATTCCGAAGTCGGTGACCGGGCGCTTGGCCCGCCCCACCTTGACGGGCAGGTCAATCGGGACCTGGCGCACCTGCGGTTTGAAGGGAAACAAGCCTTTCCTTTCGCGTACGACGATCTTGTCATCGTTCTCACCGTCGACGTACACCGACTCGAAGTACTGCCCGTCGTAGCGATCGGGCTCGATCCATTCGAATTTCACCGCGAAGGGATCCCGGCGGTAGTCCACATGCATCTCCTCGAGCGACATCAGCTTGGGGATCATCCCGAGCCGTTCCTGGCGGAAGAAGCGGCACGTGTACTTCTCGAACTGCTTGCATTCCTCGAGTTTCCCGCGGATGTACGCTTCGGCGTCCTGCTCGATGCGCTGAGCCTCGCTGAGGTCGGGCTCGGATGAGATCACCGTTTCCAAAGGTGGTTCGGCCGCGTTTTCCGTGATCACGGTGGGTGGTGGATCCGGCTCGGGCTGTGGTTCGGTCGATGCAGCCGGTGACGGATCACGCTGAGGATCTCTCTCGATGCCTTCGCCGCCCGGCGTGCAACCCGCGAACCAGAGAATACTCAGGCTCAGTACAGCAATCCATTTTCCAGTCCAGAGATTCATGTGTTCCATCCGTGTTGGTGTCGTCGACCCTGATCCAATGTTTCATTCCCGGTCAATCGGCGAATATTCGCCCCGAAAGCTGCCGGAGCAAGGAACGATTTGCGTCGGCAACCTGGATGAAGTCGCTTGATTGTTTTACCCGAACAGGATCGCCGGGCCGCACTCCCGGTGATCTTGCGGCATTGTAGCCTCTCTCATTTCAGGTAACCATGAGGCGGTGTGCGATATGGGGAGATATGAAAACGCCTCGCTGCCGCATTATCCAGGCAACGAGGCGTCGATTCGTTTCAGGTTCCTGCTCACGTTCGATCACATTTCGCGATCCACCGCCGCCGCCACCGCACGCATCTCCTTCATGGTCTTGGCGAACGCCTCGGGCGTCAGCGACTGGGCGCCGTCGGTCATGGCGTGCTCCGGATCGGGATGCACCTCGAGGATGATTCCGTCCGCCCCGCCCGCCACGGCGGCCCGGCACATCGACGGGACCATGTAGGCGTGGCCCGTACCGTGCGACGGGTCGATCACGATCGGCAGATGCGACTCGCGCTTGACGGCGGGGATGATGCCCAGAGCCAGCGTATTCCGGCAGTATTCCTCGGTGGTGCGGATACCGCGCTCGCAGAGAATCACCTTGTCGTTCCCGCCTTGAATGATGTACTCGGCGGCGAGCAGGAACTCGTTGAGCGTGGCAGACCAGCCGCGCTTGAGCAGGATGGGCTTATCCGTTCGGCCGCAGGCGGTCAGCAGGTTGAAGTTGTGCATGTTGCGCGTGCCGATCTGAAGCACGTCGGCGTACTTGGCCACGAGCAGGACCTGGTCGATACTCATGACTTCTGTCACGATACTCAGGCCGGTCTCTTCGCGCGCTTCGGCGAGATACTGCAGGCCCTGCTCTCCCAGTCCCTGGAACTGGTACGGGCTGGTGCGCGGCTTGAACGCCCCGCCGCGCAGTCCGACCGCGCCGGCCTCCTTCAGGGCATGGGCGGTTTCGAGAATCATCGAGCGGTCTTCGACGCTGCACGGCCCGCCGACGACGGAGATCTTCTTTCCGCCGACCGTCCCTCCGAGCTTGCCTCCGAGCGGAATAATCGAGGGATCCGGCCGCGTCTGACGGCTGGCGATCTTGTACGGGGCAAGAATCGGCAACACGCGATCCACACCCGGACAGGTCTCCAGGGCGGACTTGTCCTTGTGGCGTTCATCACCGATGACCGCGACGACGGTTCTCTCGGTGCCTTGAATCACGTGGTCCTTCAGTTCCATTTCGCGAACAAGTTGGACGACGTGGTCCACCTGCTCTTTCGAGGCGCCTTCCTGCATGACGACAATCATTTCACTCTCTCCTTGTGGTCCAGTTGGCTTACGCGCGCTTGTTCGTATTCGGGGGGTACGTGGACGATTCGGCTGCTTGGGGGCCACCGTAGCCTCGGCACGCGCCGAGGGGCGGCCTGGTAAACAGGAAGACGCCTCGCCCACATCGCGGCAAGCCTTGTTGTTCGCGGATGTCGGTTCGATCCGACACGGTTCACCTCGCTCCTCGCCAGGGTCGCCAACCATCTTCCGTCGCCTCACCCGAAATGCGGTGGCTCCGCAGGTCGTGGATGATGCGGTCGAGACGCCGGCGCAGATGAGTGGCGGCGTTCATCACCGCGCTCATCCGTGCCGAGACTCGGGCCGGATCCGAGAGGTCGAAGGTTGGACTGACCGGCATGGGTACTCTCCTTTAGATTATGTCGCGCCCGCTCATGTAGGGCCGCAACGCGTCGGGAATCCGGATTCTGCCGTCCGGCTGCTGGTGATTCTCCACCAGCGCGATCAGGATCCGCGGGCTGGCGATCACCGTGTTGTTCAGCGTGTAACAGGTGCGCACGGATTTCTTACCGTCGCGGAATCGCATGTTCAGCCGTTTGGCCTGAAATTCGTGGAAGCTCGATGCCGAATGCGTCTCACCGTAGCTCTCGCGCGAGGGCATCCAGGTTTCAATGTCGTACTGGCGAACCTTGCCCTGTCCCATGTCGCCGGTGCAGATGTCCAGGACGCGGTACGGGAGCTCGAGCTTGGCCAGCACATCCTCGGCGTTCTGCAGGATCTCCTGGTGATGTTGACGGGAGATTTCCTCGTCGTCGCGACAGACGATGACCTGCTCGACCTTCTCGAACATGTGGATGCGGTAGAGCCCGTAGGTATCCTTGCCTGCCGCGCCCGCTTCGCGACGGAAGCAGGGGCTGAGCGCCACGTACTTCAGCGGCAGATCCGCCTCGTTCAGGATTTCGTCGCCATGGTAAGCGGTCAGGGAGACCTCCGCCGTACCCACCAGGCTCATTTCGTCGCGCTCGCAGCGGTAGGCCTGCTCCTCGCCGCCGGGGTAGTAGCCCGTGCCGACCATCATGGCGTCCCGGACGAGTACCGGCACGTACAACTCGACGAAGCCGCGCTCAACCATCATGTCCAGCGCCAGGCGAAGGATCGCCCGATGCAGCTTCGCGCCGTCGCCCCGCAGGACGTAATTCCGCGTGCCCGCCAGCTTCACCCCCCGTTCGAGATCGAGCATGCCGCGCCCGGTCATGAGTGCGACGTGGTCCTTCGGCTCGAAACCGAATTCGGGCGGAGTCCCGACGCGACGCGCCTCGACGTTCCCGCTTTCGTCCTCGCCGATGGGTGTATCCGCCGACGGCAGTTGCGGAATGGTCAGCAGCGCGGTATCGAGCTGCTCCTGAACCTCGCGCGATTCCTCCTCCAGGGTTTTCGCGCGGGACTTGATCTCCGCCATCTGCTGCACCAGCTTTTCGGATTCCGCCTTGATCTGCTCGTCCGTCATTCCTTCGGCCTGGGCGCTCTGGTATCCCTTGCTCTTCGGGTTCTTGTACTGGGCAATCTGCCCGCCGGTCTCATTCTGCTGGTTCTTGAGCTGATCGAGTTCCTGCTGGATCGCGCGCCGGCGTTCATCGATGGCCAGCAGCGCATCCACGTCACAATTGATCCGCTTGTGGCGGGCCGCCTGCTTGAAGGCATCGGGATCCTGGCGTATGCGTTTGATGTCGATCATGATTCGAGTGTCCGTCCCTGTCCCGGTTGAGCGTACGTGGAAGCTGTCATCAGCAAGGCAACAAAAAAGCCCCGAGACTCCTTCGCGTCCCGGGGCTTGTGATTGACTTCAGTGCAACGTGTCAGTCAGGCCCGATGACGCGATGAATCTCCGGTAAACCAGAAATAGGAAAAAGCGAAACTATAGCTGGGGAATCGGACCGCGCCAAAGGTGTCGGCAGCACGCGTGCTCGGTATAGCGTTGATCGTGTTCATGCGTACAAACTCGCCTGAAATCGCATTCAGTCCATATGTATTCTTGCCGCTTGCGGGGCCCGAGGTCAACCGGGGCATGATGAAATCTTCATGAAACCGCCGCCACGTCCGAGAATACACCCGGAGGGATTCGAACCCCCAACCCTCGGTTCCGAAGACCGATGCTCTATCCAGTTGAGCTACGGGTGCGTCGGCATGCGCCTGCCGGGGGCCGGGATCGACGAGAGCGATCGCCCAGGCGTCGCTCCCTCGGTGGATACGACTTACGGGCCGGTGAACGGCAGCAGGGCCATGAATCGGGCGCGTTTGATCGCCCGGCGCAGATCACGCTGCTCTCCGGCACTGGTGCCGGCACGCTTCCGCGACATCATCTTGTTGCTGACCGTCATGAACTTGCGGAGCAGGTCCACTTCCTTGTAATCGACAATGGGCCCGTTCCATTCACTCTTGTTCCGATCCGGGAAGCGCGACTTCTGCGACCGCTTCCTTCCTCGCGCTTTGGGAGGTCCAGCCATAACTACGCATTCTCCTTGTCCGATTGCGCCACAATGCGGCGGTGTTCCTCTTCGCTGACGACTTCCGACTCGTCGATGAGCATGATGGGAATGCCCTCGCGGATCGGATAGCGCCGCCTCGTGGCCGAGTCCGTGCTGTAGAGCCAGTCGCCCTCACGAATCAGCGGGGCCTTGCTCTCGGGACACACGAGGATTTCCATCAACTTCGGGTCGATCTCCTGGGAGACACTCTCCCTGGAGCCGGATTCCGGGGTCTCGGCCATGGGACGCTCCGTCATCGCAACCCGACCGCCCTCCGGACCGCCCTCGGCCCGGACCGGTCGGCCGGTCCATCCAGAATTGAGATACTGTACCTGTAAAGGCCGATCAAGACAAGCCCGCTCCGGTCCGCCCAATTCCCGCAATCCATATCGGAATATTCCAGGGCCGAGCACCTTCATCGGTCCCGATGGGCGAAGAAACTGAGGACGAAGAGGAAGGCGGCGGTGAGAATGATGACGGCGCCCCCGCTGACGTCGGTCAGCCAGGAGAAGCTGAACGCCACGCCGCAGAATCCGCTGACCAGGCCGAGGCCGACGGCCCACCAGAACATTCCGGCGGCCGAGCGAGCCACATTCCGGGCGGCGGCGGCGGGGACGACGAGCAACGCCGTCACCAGCAGAATGCCGGACGCCCGGATCGACGCGCTGACCACCAGGGCCAGCAGGACCGCGAAGAGATAATCGTGCAGCCGAACGCGGACGCGGCGGCTGGAGGCCAGCTCGCTATTCATGCCGATGAGCGTCAAGCGGTTGAAGCTGAACGCCATGTAGAGCATCACCGCCACCACGAGAACGGCGGACATGGCCAGATCGGACTCGTCCACGGTGAGGATATCGCCGTACAGGTAACGCTCGAAGTCGCTCGTCTTCTCGATCATGGAGATGATGGCGATCCCCAAGGCGACGACGGTGCTGAAGAAGACGCCGATGACCGTATCGTTGGAGAGATCGGTCGTGCGGCGGACCATGGCGATGCCCAGCCCGACGATCACCCCGAAGCCGATCAGCGTGATGCGCGGGTCCACGTCGCCGAACCACCCAAGCCCGCCAAGCAGAAACCCGAACGCCACACCGGCAAAGGCGGAGTGGGCGATGGCGTCGGAAAAGAACGCCATGCGGAAGTTGACGACCTTCACGCCCATGGCAGCGCACATCGGCGCGATCAGCATGCACTCGAGCAGCGCGAACCGCTTGAACTCGAAGTCCGTGAGGTGCGCGGGCAGCACCGCCACCATGGCGGACTCGATACCGGGCAACGCACTCTGCGTCCACCAGTGCCAGATTGCCAGGGGATCGATCATGTCTGCGTGTACCCCGAATGCCTTGCCGGACGATCAATGCGTGTGTTCGTGACAATGGTGGCCGTGGCCGTGACCGTGGTGGCCGTGAAGGTGATCATGCTGTTCCCCGCCGTGCGTGTAAAGCCCGATGTCGTGCTGGTAGAGCGCCTTGAGGTTGTCCGGCGTGAGTGTCTCCACCGTGGCCCCCTGGCACTGCACCGACTGGTTCAGGCAGATCACGTACTGGGCGTGCTGCGTCACGATGCTCAGGTCGTGGCTGACCAGCAGCATGGTGTAGCCTTCCTCCTGCTGCAGGCTGCCCAGCAGATCGCAGAACATCTGCTCGCCGACGACGTCGGCACCGGACACCGGTTCATCAAGCAGCAGCACATCCGGCCGGTCCGACATCGCCACCGCCAGCAGGACGCGCTGCAGCTCGCCGCCGGAGAGACTACCCAGCAGTCGCCCTTCCCAACCGTGGCCGCCGACGCGATCGAGCTTCTCCGCGATGATCCGGCGGACCGACCGTCGCGTGCCCAGCCACAAGGGCCGCCGCTGCAGTGCCGAGGCGAAGAGATCCCGCACGCTCAGCGGGATGCCGCGATCGAAATCGAGCGTCTGCGGCACGTACGCCAGACGGAGCGGGCGCCCCTTGGCATTGCGGCCGACCTCGATGGAACCGGTGTAGGGCACGAAATCGAGGATGGTGCGCAGCATGGTCGTCTTGCCGGCGCCGTTCGGACCGATGACGGCGCTGAGCCTGCCGCGTGGGACGTCGCAGGAGACGGCGGTCAGGACCGGTGTGCCGCTCAGTGTGACCGAAACGTCGCGCAGCCGGACGGCAGAGTCCGCGCCACTGGTCGAAGACGTCTCTGGTTGCGGCTTCGTCACGGTATCGGAGTTGGCCGAATCGATCATGGTTGCGAACCCAATGTGCGCTTCAGGACGTCGAGATTCTGCCGCATCACCTTTTCATACGCGTCCGGGGGGATGGTGGATTCACCGTAACTCGTAAAGGGGTTGAGAGTCGCCATCGGCACGCCCGTGCCGCGGCTGACCGTTCGGGCGAGGCGGTCGGAGTAGGCGGGCTCGGTAAAGATGGCGGCCACATCGTGCTCGTGGATCTCGCGATTGATCGCTTCGAGGTCGCCGGACGAGGATGCCACACCGGGAAGCCGCTCCAGCGTGGTAACCACGTTCAGACCCATGTCCCGGGCAAGGTAATCAAAGGCGTCGTGGAGCGTGACGATGTTGCGGCGAGTGAGCGTGCCGGCAGCGGATTCATATTCAATGCGCAGTTGCTTAAGGCGGTCGAGGTAGGCCTTGGCGTTGGCCTGGTACTGCTCGGCGTGCATGGGGTCGCGCCGGCTCAGGGCATCCGTGAGCACACGAACCTGCGTCATGGCTTCAGTGATGGAGACCCAGACGTGCGGGTTCCAGGGGGAGGCGGCGTGGCCGTGATGGTGGTGATGGTGCGTAGGATCGTCGCAGATGTGTCCGTCGTGCGCTGAGGGCATCGCATCGTACGCGAGCGTCGCCTTCGTGGCGGACTCGTTCGCGTGGTCGCAATGTTCGTCGTGCACGTGACCAGCGGCCTGGGCGGCCTCTGCATCATGGTTCTCGTGATCGTCATGAGATGCGTGATCGTGATGCCCCCCGCCGCTCTCCGCCGGTTCCGCGCCGCGACGCGGGATGAGTTCGCACGCTTCGCCCAGGACGATGACGCGGTCGGCGTAACGCTCGAGCACCTGCTCGATGAAGCCCTCGACGCCGAGCCCGTTGGCAACGATCACGTCCGCCTGCTCGAGCAGGCTGCGATCGCGGGCACGCAAGGCGTAGTCATGGGGGCAGCCGACGTTGGGATCGACCATCATCTCGACGGCCACGTCCGGGACACCGGCGGTCACGTTCAGGGCGAAAACGTAGCTGGGCAGGAAGGTGCAGACGATCCGCGTAGTCTCACCGGGGGTATCGTCGGCCGTCGGCCAGCGCGAGGGAAGCAGCGCCGCCACCAGTAGCACGACGATGCCGGCGGTCAGCAGCCAGGGGGAACTTCGCGGTTGGGATGGGGAAGTTTCGCTCATGGAGTGTCTCGCGTGAAGCACGGGTCCAGGCTCATCGTCTGAGCCGCATCGAGTCTGGGCTGCAGGGAATCTCATGCAGCGCCGCCTCGGGGACCTTGTATCCTACTACTTCAATCGTAGAATGGCTGTATTACGTTGTCAACATGCTGTGGCAAGCTGAGAAGGCGGATTCTCCCCCGACGTTGATGCATCCCAGACTGAGCTGGACGCGTACTATTATTGTCGTGCCCTGCCCTTTTGATACCTCTATGCAGACATCCATGAGTTGGCGATACTGCATTCTGTAGTCCGTCTGACAGTTCATAACTTATTCGCCGCCATTCTTGCGCGTTTGACTTTGGCCAGAATATCGTTGGCGGTGGCCGTCCAGATGAACGGCTTGGGGTTACGGTTGTGCTGATTGATGTACTCGGTGATCGCACCGATCAAGTCGTTCACGTTGTAGAAGCTTCCTCGTTTGATGGCTTTATCGCTCAGGTCCCGGAAGAAGCGTTCGACCATGTTCAACCACGATGCGCTCGTGGGTGTGAAGTGAAATTCGAAGCGTGGATGACGTTTCGCCCACGCCTGCACCTTGGGATGCTTGTGCGTGGCGTAGTTGTCACAGATCAGGTGAATCGTTCGGTCGTCGGGGATCTGGGTATCGATCAGCTTCAGGAACTTGAGCCATTCCTGATGCCGATGGCGAGGATGACACTGGCTGATGACGGTCCCGTCGAGCACGTTCAATGCCGCGAACAGCGAGGTCGTGCCGTGACGCTTGTAATCGTGGGTCATCGTTCCGCATCGTCCGCGTTTGAGCGGCAGGCCCGGTTGCGTGCGGTCGAGGGCCTGGATCTGGCTCTTTTCGTCGCAGGAGAGCACCACGGCATGCTCCGGCGGCGCGAGATAAAGGCCGATGATGTCCTCAAGCTTCTCGACGAAGCGGGGATCGTTGGACAGCTTGAAGGTGTCGACCAGGTGCGGCTTGAGTCCGTGCTCCGCCCAGATGCGGCCGATGGCCGAATCGCTCAGCCCCGTGGCCGCCGCCATCGTCGAACGGCTCCAGTGCGTCTGGCCTTCGGGTTTCTCGTGCAGCGTCTTGCGAACCACCTCGGCACGTTGTTCGTCGGTAATCCGGCGACGGCGTCCCGAACGCGGCGCATCCTTCTCGATACCGGCCAGGCCACGCTCAGCATAGCGATTTCGCCAGCGCCCCGCTTTCTGACGGGAGATCCCCATCCGCTCCCCGATCTCCCGATTCTCCAGTCCGTCCGCGGCGTGCAGCACCACCGCCGCGCGCTCCGCCAGGCGAACGGACACGCGACGTCCCCGCGCAAGCCGTTTCAGTTGGAGACGCTCCGATTCATTCAACGTAATGGGAATTGCTCTTCTCATGAAGTATTGTACGTCGAACGGAAAATTAAGGTTCACGATATTCGACGGACTACAATTCGTGCGTCCGGCCATGAGCTCCTTCTCTATTTTCAACGCGCGACGCCGGGCCGGGTTACGGTCGATGCTCAGTTAGACACCTAGGTACAACTTTTTGCACTTCCTCAAGAGTTGCTCTTCGAGTCATGACTGTCTGGATTGACTACTTCAGTTGCGATACTCATGATGACTGCCACGGCAACGTAGGCAAAACACCCTAAGCACTGGTGAGCCATGTTACATTGAACGCGTAGCCCAAGTGTTTTTATAGCTATTCCACAGGCTACCAAAGGTGGATTTTTCGCCCTCAGTATTCGCAACGTCGACAGCAGAATATCAACAGCTTCCCCAGCTACAGATAAAAACCAATATCATTGCGACTTTTGCATATTTTTTTTAAAACTGTTTCTTGCAATTCAGTTAAAGCGTAGTACGTTAGCTATCTTTCATGGTGTTCTTCTCATACAGAGGTTTCTGTATCAGCTGCATAGAATTCTCTTATTGAAAGGATTGGACATGCTAATGCCCAAAGTTGCGTTTTCCCTTACTTTCACAGCCTACATGGGGGCCTCACTATTCTCCCCTTCGGGCACGCATGCAGAGGATCTTGTTGATTGGAGATGTGCACAATCCTACCCCCTAACGGGCTATCAGTATGATCCTGTATCGCACAATGGTCGGATCTATGTGGTAGGTGGATACAATGGAACAAACTTTGATGCCGTGCATGTAGGGCATACTAATGCTGATGGGTCCATTGCGAGTTGGTCGTCGACAACCCCACTTCCAGATGTAATGGTTCAGCCTGAATTGGAGAGTCAGGCGACGCGCCTAATACACACTCC
>CAZUAQ010000079.1:0-20034 GCA_964618455.1 uncultured Planctomycetales bacterium
TACAGGTGGAATGGCTACGACATGCCACCCGGACTCGTTTCAGGGGGCAAGGTCACTCCCAGGGTCCGCCGCCAAACTCACGAGCCTCTGCTTGTGTGGCCGCGCCGGCGGCGCTGAGGCGGTATTCGAGCTTCGAGGGGGGCTGAATGACCACCCGTTCGCCAAACTCAGGCACCGCGCCGCGCATGGCTCGCACGAGGGCCTGCTTGTAGTCGCCCATCACAACGCAGGTGGCATGAACAACCGGTTCCGCCGCAGCCCCGCGGGCGACGATGCGAAGACGCAGTTGAAACTGACCGGTGCGCACCAGGCGGGTGACCGCCGAATTCTGGGTCGCCGTGAGATCGGAAATGTCGAGATCCGTCCACTGCTGCGGCGCGCCTTCCAGCCAACGCCAGATCGCCGCCCCGTCGTCCTCAGGCGTCGGCTTGGTCGAGTACCAATCAGGCATCATCATCGCCCCCAACATATCGGTGATCAGTCATGTTTCCGGGGTCGGGTCTGGGTAGAGAGCAAATCCCCCGTTCGTCCCCGGGGAGCGTCCCGGGACATCCCCCGATTGTAAACCCTTGTCATTACATCGTCCCCGGCCCAAGCGGCGGGATAGCTGCCCCTATTCACGGGCGACGATTATCACGCAAGGAGCAGGCCGGTGTCCAGACACGATCAATGTACCTACCGCTGTTATGGCCTCATGGACCGCCGCGGCCGGTGGCGGGCTTGGCGCTTCGGCCCGGATACCCCGGCCAGGCATGCCCGCCAGGCCTCGGAGGCCGCTGCTGCAGGGCAGGTCCTGTTCTGCAGTGTGCAGACGTTCGCGGCCCCACGCTATCTGGCGGGCATGACCCGCTGGACGAAGGTCCGCGAGCAGTACAGCGGCGAGCGGGCACTGCCCCACGGCGCGCCTCTTTTCTTCGATATCGATGCCGACGGGGATCTGGACACGGCCCTGCTGTGGGCGAGGGAGCTGGTCGGCTTCTTTGCCGATCAGCTCGATCTGCCCGCGCCGGCCGTCCGGGTGTGGTTCAGCGGCGCCAAGGGCGCCCACGTGCTGGTAGACGCGACGGCGCTGGAGATCCTGCCCAGCGCGACGCTGACCGCCGACATGAAACTCGTGGCCCTCGGCCTGATCAACCATCTGACATCCCAGGGGGCCCCGAAGATCACGATTGACGCCAGTGTGTACTCTCTCCCGCGCATGCTCCGCATGCCGGACCAGTTCCATCCCAGGAGCGGCCTCTACAAGGTCGAACTGTCGCACCGCGAACTGTTTCAATGCTCGATCGATGAGATCGTCGCCCTGGCTGGCCAGCCCCGAGGCGCCCTCTGGCTGGCAGAAGAGCTACCGGCGCGCCCGCATCCCTCGGCCGCCGCCTGGTGGTCATCCGCGCTGGCCCGGGCGCAGCTGCCACGCGAATTCCGCATCAAGACCGCCCAGGTCGCCGGGCTGAGGGTTCGGCCGGATGGGTATGTCGTGGACGAATTGACCAGCGCGAAGATGCCATCTTGCATTAAAGCCATCTTTGATGCGAACGTGCCCGCCGGCAGCCGGAACCGCTGCGAGCTTCAGATCGCCTGCTGGGCCAAGTCCGCGAAGATCCCTCGCGACCGGGCCCTGGCGATGCTGTCGGCCTGGACAGACCGGAATCGACCGGAGCTGTCGGCCGACAATGCCCGCCGCAAGGCCGAATCGATCATTCGCAGCGTGTATGGCAACGCCAGGTACGGTTTCAGTTGTGTCGCAGCCCGATCCGCCGCGCGCGCCGCGGGGACCGAGCCGGCATGCAACGATTGTCCGGTCGTCCGTCAGCGCAGCCGACGTCAGGTGTTTTCGCTTCGCCTCCGACACGACGACCAGTGGTCCCCTGTCCCCCCGATTTCGCTGGAGCATGCCCGTGAACTTATCGCCGCCGCCATTAACGAACGAGTCGCCCTCGCCTCGCCCCTCGGACGCTCGGGATTCCGACGTTCCGGCTGGTGTCTCCCTGCCCTCGGCGGCTCTGGTGACGGCACCTCCGGGCATCGGGAAGACCCATGCGGTGATCCAGTCCCTCGCAGTCCACGGAACGCGAGCTGTGTATGTGACGCCCACGCATGACCTGGCCCAGCAGGTGCAGATCGATCTCGAAGCCGCGGGGGTCAGCACGCACTACTGGCGCCAGGGGCCGTCCAAAGAGGATGCATGCATCAAGCCCGACGAAGTCGAGTTTTACCGCGGCCTGGGGTACGTGATCCGCCGGGGACCCTGCCTGAATTGTTCGAAACGCAGGGAGTGCACGTACCGCCGCCTGTTCACGTGTCAGGTGAACCAGTCGGCTCAAGTATTGATTATTACCAGCTGGCACCTGCGGCGCGACGACCTCTGGAGCCTCAAGCCCCTCGATGATCGTCCCCTCGTGATCCTGGACGAAGATGCCCTGTCGGCCCTGGCCGCGCCGGTGGAACTGACCGTCGAGCGGCTCCAGCGTTTTCTGGAGCATTTCCCGGCCCTCTGCGAGGCATTGAACGCCCCTGGCGACGAAGAGCCGGCCGGCGATGCGAGTGAGCAAACTGCCGACACCGACGTGGAAGCCGCTCTCGCCATGGCCGAGGACTTTCGCCGCATGGTCGAGTGCCTTCTGCAGGCGTGCGCCATCGCGGGGAAAGGTACGTGGCGAACCTCGGAAAGCATCTTCGAGCAGATCGGAATGGATAACGATCGCGCCTGGATCAGCGACCGCGATGCTTTCAGCGCCGTTGTTCAGAGTGCCTATGCCGTCGTCCAGCGCGGCACGTCCCTGCCCAACATGCTGGCCGACCTGCGTGATCTCGTTCTCGAGCCCCGGCCAGTGCACCTGTCGGTCGGCGCCTGCCGGTGGACCCGACAGTCAATGATTCCGCCGGATCGGGATGTTTTGATGTTGGATGCCACAGCGGAGCCGTCGGTCGTCGAGGGTGTACTGGGTCTATCGGAGCCCATCGAAGTCATCACGACGCCCGCCGTGGAGCAGCAGGCCACGATCTACCAGGTGATGGACCGGATCGGCACCCGGGCCGCCAATCGCCGGGATCTGGCCAGCGAGCAGAGCTGGACGGTCCAAGTCGCCACCGAGATCGCCCAGAAACATGCGGGCCGGGCCTTGCTGTGTGTCACGTTTAAAGATGACGAACAGCAGCTTGCCGAGCTGATGGAGGGGAAACATGGGAACGCCACGGTGATTCATTACGGCGGCCTGCGCGGGCTGAATGCCTTCGAGAATTTCGATGCCGGTCTGATCATCGGTCGCCCTATGCCCAACGAGGCCCAGCTTCAGTTGCTCGCGGTCGCTGCCTTCGGACGGGAAGCACTCAACGATCGACTCGAGCCGCCCGAGCTTCACTGGCGCCTGATCACACGTGACATCGGCCCGGACGCCTGGACGATCCGCTGCCAACGGTACGACGACCCGCGCTGGCAGGCCGTCTGGCGACACGTGGTGACCGGCGAGCTGATGCAGGCGATCGGCAGGCTCCGGCCGCTGACGAACCCCGCGACTGTCTACGTGCTCTCCAACGAGATGCTGCCGGATAGCCTCGACGTGACCGCCGTGTACGCCTGTGAAATCATTTCCTCGCTCGCGCCGTTGACCCGTCGCGGCGACTTCCGGCAGAGGGTTCAAACGTACGCGGAGGCCATGGCAGCCCTGGAAGCGGCCGGCGAGGAGCCCACCAACCGGGCAGTGTGTGCCACGATGGGCATCAAGGAATGTAACGGCTTTCGCTACAGGAAGTTAGCGAACGAAATGCCGCGTCCGCCGTGAGCCGCCAGGGCAGGTCGGACGGGTTCTTTCCAAGTTTTTAACTCCTTGTCAACAAAGGTGTTACGTTCAAAAACGCTCGATTTTCCGAAAAGTGTTTCACTTACCTATTAATATATATAAGGATAAGTGAAACACTCGGGCCGTTTTTCCAAGTTTTGGGCCAATCGTTGCCCAAGCATTCCAAACCACCCATCTTACCAAAAGGGTCGACCAATGATCGATATCGATCGCGCCCCCCGTGCGCCCGAGTGGCTCGCTCAGCGGCGAAAGCCCGAGTGCCTGCTGTGCGGCGGGACCACCGCATTTACCAATGTCTACTTTCCCGGCAAGGGCACGCCCGCCGCCGCTCCGCCGGGCAAGCATCGCATGATCATCTATTCGCTTTGCGACTCTTGCGCCCGGCGCTTCGATGTCCTGTCCGAAGTGATCGAAACGCGGATCGAAAACGAGCTGCGCGCCGCCCAACTCATCTGACTGCCGGCATGCTCCGGCAAATCGTGAACGTTTATGAATCTCGCCGGCGCCCGGTCCGCAGACCGCTGGGTGCAGGCTTTATCGAAGTTATGTCTGCGTGAGGTCATTCTCATGAATTGGATTTCTGAAAACCATTTGGACGCCAAACTCCTGGAGCGGATCGACCGCTCACTTCTGGATGTCGCTTACCTCGAAGACGATCCCATACTCGTCGCCTGGGTCGAAAAGCACAACGCCGGCCTCGTCGAACTGGGACAACGTTTCCAGCGACTCGCCGCCGATCGCGCGGTCCGAGACCACAGCGAGGACTGGTTCGATCGCACGAGCAAGGCGGTCCGGAATGCGTACCGTCGCCTGGTCGACGAATCGTGGGATGTGCTGGCAACTCTCAGGAGCGCCCTCAACGAGCGGCAGAGCCTTCTGCAGCATCTGGAGAACTACGTTGCCCGCAAGATCGCGGAGCTAACTGAACAGCGGGAGAAGGCGTTCACCAAGGCGCAGCGAGCGCTGGCCCGCGAACACAGCGCCTACCTCCGCGAGGCGCCGGTCCAGGGACAAGCGTATGTCGACGATCTGGCCGAATACGACGACGGGATCATCGAGTTCGATGAGCAGATCGCGTCGTGGCAGGCGATCTTCGAGCGATTGAGCTCGCTGCGTTACAAGGCTGGCACCGACGTGTCGTCGTTGAGCTTCCGTCAACGGGAGGTGATGGAGCATTTAGCCGTTTAGGGTGGCAAAGGAGTCAACCTGGAACCCCGGTCCGATCGTCCAGCCTGGCGGTCGGGCCGGGTGCCCAGGGTTCTGACAGGAGTTGACCGCATGGGTCCTCGGGTGACACAAAAGGTCCTGATAGCCGCGGGAACAGCCGCGTCACCAGAGAGAGTTGGTTGTGAACGCATTTTTTTAAGCGTAACGCGCCCTGCCCGGAAGTGGCCTCCAGCTCTCGGCCGAGGGCCTTACCCACGCTGGCGTTATTCCGTTTGCACCCACATCACACTTGGAGACCGCCATGGTTGCATTCATGACCCGCCGCATGCTGCTGGAGATCACCTGGCACCGCTGTGGCGATCATCGCGGCTGTTACCGCCGCAGGTGCATCGTGTGCGGCATCCTCTTCTTCGTCGGTCGGCCCGAGGCCCGGTATTGCCGATCCGCGTGCCGCCAGCGGGCCTATCGCAAGCGGCTTCGCGTCGGCCGTTCGCTTAGGGCCAGGGTCCAACCCGCCAGGACCTGATCTTTCCCCCGTAGTCACAGGATACGCCCGTATTCGCCCACGTTGGCCCTGTGTGGCGACTTTGGCCTCATATTGGCCCCGCCACTACCAGTCTCCCCACTTCGCGACACGTCGCGTTGTGGGCCCAATCTTCAACCCCCATACCTTGTGAAAGGACTCACTCGGATGGTAGCTGTTTGCGAATCCCGCGCCCGGAGTCATCCTTCGGATCGTTCCTTCAATCACGACACGTTCTCCGAATGCCCGGCCAGATTCACCGCCAACGACAGCGGTTCAGAAATGCCTGGATTTTCGGGCCAGGATGAGGTAGATGCGAGTGACCGGCGACGCAAACGGCATCCGCTATCCATGGCGTGGATTTCGGACGAACTGCTCGCCGAGACCATCGACCTCTGGTCGGAGTCCTACGGCCGCCCGGTCAGCGAGGGAGAGGCCGTCGAGATACTCATGAATGTCAAACGACTGGGTGAGGTGTTGCTGAAGGTACGAAGGGAGGCGAACTGAACATGAACGTCGTAGCCTGGGCGCGGGTCTCGTCCCGCGAGCAACGGGAGGGCTATTCCATCGACGCGCAGCTTCGTGCCATGCGGGACAAGGCTGCGAAATCCGGCTCCACGATTGTGCGGGAGTTCGTCGTTGCCGAATCCGCCAAACGAGGCGCGGAACGGATCGCTTTCAACCAGATGCTCAAGTGGGTCAAGGCCAACGCCAAACGAGAAAAGATCGATGCCATCCTCTCCCACAAGCTCGATCGCGTGTGTCGTAACATGCGAGACGCCGTGCGCCTCCAGGAGCTCGAAGACACCTGCGGCGTACAATTGGCCTTCGTCGAGAACCAGTTCGGACCCGGTGCCGCGGGGGCGCTGTCTTTCAACGTGATGGCGGCCGTCGCCCAGTACTACTCGGACAATCTCCGCGCCGAGGTTCTCAAAGGCATGGATGAAAAGGTCCGTCAGGGCTGGCCCACCGGTCTCGCCCCCTACGGGTATTCGAACGTCGACGACCGCAACGAGCCCGTGGCACCGCACCCCGACAGGTCCAAGACGGTCGTTCGCATCTTCGAGCTGTATGCCAGCGGGCGGTACACCTTTGAACGATTGGCCAACCAACTGGCTCAGGAAGGCCACATCCATCGCCCCAGCCAGCCGCGATTCAATCGAACGTCACTGTCGTACATCCTCAACAACCGCTTCTACATCGGTGAGCTGCATCGCAACGGGCAAGTGTTCAAAGGCAGTTACCGGCTGCTGATCGATCGGCGTACCTTCGACGCCTGCCAGGACATCCTGAACGGTCGGAACCGGCGTACGGGTCATCCGGACCTCATGTTCTCCGGATGCGTGCTCCGATGTGGGGTTTGTGGCCATGCCATCACCGGGGAGCGCATCCGTCGCAAGCTTCGCAACGGAAACTGCAACACGCATGTCTATTACCGATGCGGCAACAACCATCCCGAGCCGGATCACTCCAAGGTTCGGTGGCGCGAACCCGATGTCGAGGCAGCCATCATCAAGGAACTGGAATCCCTCCGCCTGCCCACGCCCCGTCACAGCCAGTGGTTTCGTGATGCACTTGCCGCCGCCTTCGACGACGTGGATGCCGCCCAGTCCCAACAGAAAAAGACGCTGGCCAAACGTCGGACCGAGCTGAGCAACATGCAGGACCGGCTGCTCAACGGCTATCTCGCCGGGACCATCGACGAGGAAGCGTTCAAAGCCAAGACGGTGGATCTGAAACAGCAGGCCGAAGACGTCGAACGCCTGCTCGACGAGGCCGGCAACTTCGATCCTGCCTTCGGCCAGGCGGCGCTCGCCGCGTTTGATTTTAGCCAGAATCTGGTATCTATCTGGAATGGTTCAAACTCGGCAGGTAAACGCGAGATCCTTGAGTGCGTGAGTTTGAACCGCACTCTGACCGACGTAACTCTCGTTCTGACAAAGAGAAAGCCGTTCGACTTTCTCGCCGAACGGCCGTTTTTGAAGAAAAGTCGGGGCGACTGGATTCGAACCAGCGACCTCCTGCTCCCAAAGCAGGCGCTCTGCCAGGCTGAGCTACGCCCCGTGCGGTGTCGTGGCGGCATGTGATGCCCCGGTTGTCCTGTCATTGTTCCGGGGGGGGCGGGCAAAGTCAATGACGGCGGGGGGAACGCCAACTCCCGAGACGTCCGCTTCCTGAAGCGAACAGATGAACGTCGTGGATCTTCCGGGAAGCCGCTTTCCGTGGGGACGGATCCTTCTCACTCCACGCCGCCATAGATCGTGACCGGCGTATCCACCTTCGCGCGTACGCGGTCGGCGATCTGCTCGAGTTGTTCGACGCGGAGCGGGCGGACCCAGTCCTCGGCGGTATCGCGCGCGATGGTGTACACCTGGATGAGCTTCAGCTGTCCGCCGGCATCGCGGATGTCGCGCAGTCGCTGGGCGAAGGCGTCCACTTCCGCCTCCGGCGGCGGCTCGTCGCGAACGTGCATCCAGAGCGACTGGATCACGATCGGCCGCACCCTGGCGGTCTCGGTGATGTTCTCGAGGATTGTGGCCAGCGGGACGTTCGGGCGATTGACCTGCTGGTAGTAGTCTTCGGTCCCGGCGTCGAGCTTCGCCCAGATCTCGCCCTGGTTCCGGTCAATGACTGCCAAGGCGTCACGCACGCCAGGTCGGGTGAGGTAGGCGGCGTCGGTGATGAGCACGATCTTCACGTCGTCCAGGCCCATCCGGCGCTTCAGGGCGGCCACGAAATCGACAGTTTCCGGAAAATGTGGGGAGGTCGTGGGTTCACCGTCGCCGCTGAAAGCGATGTCATTGAAGCGGCGGAGATGCGGCGGAACGTTGCCGAACCGCATGTCGTTGAACAAATCACCGCTGACAGCGAGTTGGGCAAGGTGTTCGACTTCGGCCTTGAGTCGATCCATCTCCACGCGTCGCACGCGCGGTTCGACGGTGCGATCGACCTGGCAGTAGACGCAATCGAAGTTGCACGCCTTATCCGGGTTGAGATTGACTCCGATGGACAGACCGCTGCTCCGCCGGCTGATCACCGGATAGACGTAAAGATTCTCCTGCCAGTTCCGCGTGTGCTGGCGAAAGATCTCGCGCGAGGTCGTCGAGATGGTGGGTTCGTCCGTCATGCATTCCTCGATCATCAAGTGGTCTGCACCGCATTTCCGAGCAGGATGCGCGAGCAGATATTCCTGATTCATTATAGCGCGGAAACAGGGAGGAACCTTGGGGCAGGAAGTCCGGGCTTTCGGACGATCTATCGTTCGGTTCAGGGCGCCAGAAGCTCGACGCTGTCGCTGTCGTAGTCCTCGAGCCCTTTGATGACGATGTTATTGTAGTTCAGCAGCGTGCCCTTCTGCCGCTCCAGATTGGCGATGGCGATGTTGTATTCAATGATAGCCTGGAGGAGCTGGCGACGCGCCCCGGCCAGCTGCTGATTCGCGTCGAGTTCGACCTGCAACGCGGCGGCGTCGCGGCGGATCTGCCGTATCTTGATCGCCCGTAGCTGATCAACGGAAGCCTGTGACGCCTCGAGGGTCGGGACGATCTGGTCGTAGGCGGTCACGAGATCCCGAATGGCGACCTTGACCTCGCGAATGACGTTCTCAATGGCGGCCCCGTGCGCGGCGATGGCCTGGGCCTGCTGCAGCCGGGCGCGGCGCACTGCCGCTTCCGGACCGCGGTTGCCGATGGGCCATTCGAACTGGAGCGTGACCAGGTACTCGTGAAAGTCGTTCCGGCTCAGTTGGCTGAAAGCCTGGTCGGCATTGCCGCCCAGACCATCCACGATGTACCGGAAGAGCAGGTCAAGTCGCGGCAGGGCCTGGTTCTTGGCAGCCCCGATGGCAATCTGGGCTTTTTCGATGGTCAGCTTGGCTTCGTGAAGCTCCGCCCGGTGGGCCAGCGCCGTCGTCACTTCGCCCAGTTGATCGATCACCATCGGCTCAATGCTCGGCAGCGTGACGGGAATGATCTCGACGTCATCCGCCAGGTTCAGGTCCGGATCGTTCATGAGCGACTTGAGCGCCGTCTCGGCGTTGCGCAACTGGTTGACGGAGGTGTTGAAGTCCGCGGCATTCAGCGCGATGCGGCTCTTGGTCTGGTTGATCTGAATGGGATAGGCATCGAGATCCTGCCGGGCGACCAGGTCGCTTTGGATCGTCTCGAGGCTGGCCAGCAGGCGTGATCCGATCACCACTTCGCGACGGGACTGCACCAGGCGCCAGTACGCCTGCTCGACGTTGTAGACCACTTCGCGGATTTCGCGTCGCATGCGCTCGGTGGTGATGGACTGGTCCAGCCGGGCGAGTTCGATGCGCGAGCGATTGAAGTCCAGACCGAATCCCCGGAGGAAGGGCTGGCGCATCTCGACGATGAACTGGTTGAAGTACGCGGGATTCAACGTCTGGAAAGCGAGATTGGATGATTGCCGGTTCAAGGCATAACTGGCCTGGACGGTCGCGCCGGTCGAGAGCAGCTTGCGAACCCCGGTATCGAGATTGCGTGCATCGGAGGCGGTGCCGATCAGGGCCGATGAACTCGGTCGATCCTGCTTGTTGTACGAAATGTTGGCAAAGTAGACGGCATCGAACGCCGACTCGGCCTCGACGATACGCGTGGCCTCGATGGCAGGGTTGTAGGTCTGCACGCGGATCGCGTAATTGTTCTCGATGGACCGTTGGATCGCTTCATCCAGCGTCAAGCGGACCGACTTCGGCTGATCCAGCCGGTCAAGCCGATTCAGGAAGCGGTCGCGTTCATCCTGTTCCTCGTCATCCTCCGGTGGCGTGCGCCGAACCCAATCGCGCGCTTCCTGTGGCGAGGGAATCTCGACTTGCACGCTCTGCGGATCCGGGCCGGGGCCGGGGGTCATCGTTTGCACCGGATCGGAGGGTACCGGATCGGCCACGTCCTCGGCCTGGGCAAGACGCGCGGCGGCGATGGCCTGGGCACGCTGGATCGGGGTGCGTGCGTGCTCGGCCTGATCGATCTCCGCAGTGGCGCTTTCGCCGGCGGCCGGACCGGCCGACACGAAGATCAGGCCCACCATCACGAGGAACCCGTTCCCACGGAACTGCCCGGACCTGCCCATAGAGACTCCTTCAATCGATACCCTGGGATGAGCCTTCGCGAGAAAGTGCGTCTCAGCTTCCGAACCGCGCCACTGCTTCCACGGCCCGAACACCCATCTTCACATCTGCTTGAGGCGCAGGAACGTATTGTAGATGGGACGGAGTCACTGTCAACGCGGTCTCCGGGCAGGCCGGTGACGCTTACGCACGGGGCATCGGGGTTCCCCGGTGCGGCGGAGGACGGGCATTCCCATCCCAGCGCGGTATAATCACGCAAGCGGCAAGTCCAGTCACGCACAAGAAGGGCGAACGTGGGTCAATCGGCACAGAACATCACAGAATACTACCGCTACTGTCCGGGCGAAGAGCACATCAAGATTTCCGACGCCATGTGCCTCGGGAGGCGTCGCACCAATTTCCACAAGTGCAAGAGCTGCCAGTTCAACGACGATACCCAGGCGACCGGCACCGCCGTGATCCCTTCGTCGGCGGAGACCAGTCTGCTGTCGGCGGAAAAAGAAAAACGTGAGCGTATCGACGCCATTTTCAAAGCGTATGACATTCGCGGGCGGGTGCCCGAGCAGCTCGATGCGGAAATCGCCTGGCGGATCGGACTGGCCACGGCGCAGTTTCTTCGCTCCGAACTCCGCGGATACGACCGGACGCGGACGGAAATGTCTGCCGTGCTCGTCGGGCGCGACATGCGCAAGAGCAGCCCGGACCTGGCCCGCTCGCTGATCGAAGGGCTGCGCGCCGGAGGCTCCGTGGTGCGCGACATCGGCATGATTGACAGCCCGCAGCTCTGCTTCGCGATCAACCATCTGTCCTGCTGCGGCGGGGTTCAGGTGACCGCCAGCCACAACTCCGACCGCTACAACGGTTTCAAGATCAGCGGGCAGGGCGGCAAGCCCATTGGCGACAACACCGGCCTGGCGAAGATCCGCAAGATCGCTCAGAACACGATCCAGCATGCCCCCACGCAGATGGCGGAACTCGAACAGGTGGATCTCTCCGACGAATACAAGGCGTTCGTCAGGGGCTTCCTGCGGACCGACGGTGTCGGCTTTGACACCGAGGAGCCGATGCGCCTTGTCGTGGACGCGTCGAACGGCATGGCGGGGCGATGGCTGCCCTTCCTCTTCGACGATCTTGACTGGCTGGACATCATCCGTCTCAACTTCGAACACAACGGCCAGTTCATTCACGATCCCAATCCTCTTGTCGAGGCCAACCTCGCCCAGGTCAAGGATCGCGTGATCCGCTCGAAAGCGCACCTGGGCGTCTGCTTCGACGGGGACGCCGACCGGATCGTCTTCGTGGACGGTTCCGGAGAGGTGGTGCCCACGGATCTGGTGACGGCGCTGCTGGCGCGGCATTTCCTGCAGGATGCCCCCGGCTCGGCCGTCGTGTACGATCTTCGCTCGTCGCGGGTGGTTCCCGAGGAGATTCGCAAAGCGGGAGGCGTTCCCCGGCGCGAGCGGTGCGGCAACGTGTTCATCCGCAAGGCGCTCAAGGACGGCAAGGGCATCTTCGGCGGCGAGTTGAGCGGACACTATTACTTCCGGGATAACGGATATTGCGATTCCGGTATGATCGCCCTGGCGGAAGTGCTGAACCTGCTCTGCGCGAGTGGCGAATCGTTGGAATCGCTCGTGGCCCCGCTGAAGCGCTACGCCATGTCCGGCGAAATGAATTTCAGGAACGAGGATGCCGCAGGGACGCTCGCGCAACTGGCGGAGACGTACACCGACGGGGAGATCGATTACCTCGACGGCATCACTGTGATGTATGACGACTGGTGGTTCAACGTTCGCCCGTCCAATACCGAGCCGTACCTTCGGCTGAACGCCGAGGCGAATACTGCCAAATTACTGAAACGCAAGCTCGAGGATCTGACCCCGCTTCTCGGTGAACCAGTGACGGACTGAGCAGCCAGGACCGACGTGCTCAAAGGAATGACTCTCCCTCCGGGGACGCAAGGAGCAACCCACCCATTCCCATGATTGTTGATGACACCGTTGACCATCGGAAACTCGATTGCGGCATCGAGTTGGCGGTGCTGCCGCTACCGGCAAGAAACGTCGCCGCGATGCACATTCGGTATCTCGCGGGTTACGCGTTCGAGGCCGGCGATGCGCTCGGCGGCGCGCACGTTCTCGACGAGGTGATCACCAAGGGCACGGCCCGGCGCGACGGCCGGGCGCTCAACGACGCCTTCGATGAGATCGGCGTGTCGCACGGATCGTATGTCGGCCGCGAGACGTTCGGCTTCAGTGCCATCGGACTGGCGGAATTCATCGATCGCTGCATCGATCTTCATGCCGAGTTCCTGTTGACCCCCTCGTTTCCCGAAGAAGCCTGTGAAGTCGCCATCGATCTGACGCGTCAGGAACTGGCAGCGCTGCACGACGACCCGGGCGAACTGGCGAAGAAGCATCTGCACCGCCAGGCGTATGGCCCGTTTCTCGGGCGGCATCCGCTCGGGGAGGCCGCCACGCTGGAACGGCTGACCCGGGACGATCTGATGGCCCACTGGCAGCGCTTTTTTCACCCGCACCGCATGATGGTGTCTCTCGTCGGCAACGTCGATCCGGAACGCATTGCCGAGCGATTCGAAGCCGCGTTCGCCCGGGGATCCGCCGCGACCCGCGCCGAGGACAATGGCGAAGTACCGACCTTCCCCATCGAGTTCCAAGCGGTCACCAAGCACGTGCCCCAGGACACGGAACAACAGCAGATACTGCTGTGCTTTCCCGGGGCGTCACGCACCGACGAGGATTATCCGGTCGGGGAAGTGCTGCTGGGCGTGTTGAGCGGAGGCATGAGCAGTCGCCTCTTTGCCGAGGTTCGCGAAAAGCAGGGACTGGTGTACTGGATCGATGCGTGGAGTGACCATCCGCGCGGGGGCGGCCTTGTCCACGTGGGGGCCTCGTCGACGCCGGAGAATGCCGATCGCACGCTCGAGACCATCCTCCGCGAGATCGACCGCGTGGCCGAAGACCTCACGCAGGAAGAGGTGGACCGCGCGATTACCGGGATCGTCGCCCAGGCGCAGACGCGAGGTGACATCTCGCGTGTGCGGACCAACCGGATCGCCGACGATCTCTTCTACCATCACCGCCCGCTCTCGCGGGAGGCGTACCTCCGTCGCGTCAGGCAGGTCACCGTCGACGACATTCACCGTTACCTGGAAGATCATCCGCGCGACCGGCTGAGCATCGTCAGTCTCGGACCGAAAGGGAACGCCCGCTGATTGTGCTCGGCATCTCCGCTCCCGGGAAACTTCAAGCTGAAAGCCATGACCATGCCTGAGAAATTCGTTCACGAGAAGCTTGCCAACGGGTTGACCATTGCCTTCGAACCCATGGCCGACGTGCAGTCGGCCGCCTGTGGATTCCTTTCCCGCACCGGGGCGCGCGATGATACCGCCGAACGCGCCGGTGTCTCCCATTTCCTCGAACACATGATGTTCAAGGGCACGCCCCGGCGAACCTGCGAGCAGATCAACATCGCCTTCGACGACATGGGGGCGCAGTACAACGCGTACACGAGCAAAGACCGCACGTTCTACTACGGATGGGTCCGCGTGGAAGACTTCGAGCGGCAGCTTTCCCTGCTGGCGGACATGATGGAATCGACAATCCCCGCCGACGAGTTCGACATGGAAAAGAACGTCATCCTCGAGGAAATCGCCATGTCCGAGGACGACATCACCTCGCGTGCCTACGACTTTCTCTACGAACGGTTGACGCCCGGAAGCCAATTCGCCTGGCCCGTCCTCGGCTACGAACAGACCATTCGCGATCTGACGCGCGATCAGATGCATACGTACTTCCGCCGGCGCTATGCCCCAAACAACCTGATCTTGGTGGTGGCGGGGAATCTCGATCCCGAGCGCGTCATGGCCCTGGCGGAGCAATACTGCGGTCACTGGGAGCCCGCGGACGACCTCGGCCCGCCGCGAACACCCCCGACGCTGCAGGTCGGCCGAGCCGAACTGCGGCTGGAGCGATTTCACCAGCAGGTCGTGATCATTGCCCTGCCCTCGCTTTCCGCTGTGGACCCGCTCAATGCCACCGCCGACGCGCTCGCCGCCATCCTCGGCGGTTCCAACTCGCGCTTCTACTGGAACATCATGCAGAAAGGGCTGAGCATCCGCGCGGGCGTCTACCGTGAAGAGTACGAGGATTTCGGCAACATCGTGCTGTACGGTCTGTGCGAGCCCGAGAACAGCGAGCGCCTCCTCGATGCCATGCGTGCCGAGGCGGCGCAACTCACGCAAGACGGCGCCGAACCGCGCGAACTCCAACGCGTCAAGAATCTGCGGCGTACGTCCATCGCCATCGAGTCCGAAGCGCCGTACTTCCGGCTCGGACAACTCGCCGACGATGCCGACTACCGCGGCCGGTTACGGACGGTGGAGGAACGACTCGAGGAAGTCGACGCCATCGATGCCGATGCGCTCGCGCGGTATCTCGAGCGCTGTCCCATTACCGACGAGGGACTGATCGCCAGCGTTGGCCCCCGCGCGTGGCTGACCTAGAATGACGTGCTTGTGACGAACGACCGGAATTTCCCAAATCCCAACCCATCGAGTCGATGAACGAATACCCGACTGATTCTTCCGGCCCCACCGATGACTCGAGAGAGCATGCCGCGCCCGCGGCAGCGCGGTTCGGATCAGAATCGGTCGTACTGGCGCGTCCCGTGCGCTACGATCTGCTGCCGTCGGCGATCATTCCCTTCGGATACGCGCTCCAGCCCCTACCGGTGAGGCCCCCGTCGCCGATCAATTTGTCGATTCCCTGGTGGCGGTGCTTGCTCGAGTTGTTCGCCGTGTTTTTCGTTGTGATAACGACGATGATCGCGGTCGGGTTCGCCGCCTTTCTGTACGACATCGCCCCGGAACAGTGGGAGGTCCTCCTGGTCACCGGGTGCACCGGCCTGGCGGGGACGTTGACCGTCCTGCTTGTGATGGCTCTCGCCCGCCACAAGCCGGTGTCCATCGGACTCACCTGGAAGCAGGCACTGCTCAACGCCATCATCGGCGCGAGTGTTCTTCCCACGTTTTACATGGTGGCGTTTTGCGTGCTGATCGTAGCTCTCATTCTGCTCGGCCCCTTTCTCCCCAACCTTATCGAGGAAGAGCCCGAACACATCACCACCATCAAAGAGACCTTTCCGCCCATGTCGCTCGCGATGATCGTGCCCCTGATGGCGTTCGTGGCGTTCTGGGAGGAGATCGTCTTTCGCGGCTTTCTGCTCACCCGGTTGAAGCCGATCGTCAGGCACTGGCTGCTGGCCATTCCGCTCGGGGCACTGATCTTCGCACTCTGTCACGCGTACCAGGGTATCGGTGGCATCGTCATGACCTTCATCATGGGCAACATTCTCGGAATCCTGTTCGTCTGGCGCAGGAGCCTGGTGCCCTGCATCGTATACCACGCCTTGAACAATATTGTCGCCTTCATGATGATTCAGACGTTCTTCATCGACGGCAACTGGTGAGTCTTCGGGACAGCTCCTCCCCTTCGTGGAATCTTCGCGTGTTTGAGGCTTCGACCAACTCCGGCCCAACCGTACCGCTCATCGGGATTGACATCGGCGGCACATTCACGGATGCCTGCCTGTGGGACGGCTTCATGCTACGCACCGCCAAGGCGCCTACCACCCCACATGATTTCGTTCAGGGCGTCCTCGACGCACTGGATCAGCTCGATCTTTCCTCGCTCGCCGCGGCCTCGACCGATCGCCCTTGGTTCGATGTCGTTCAAGGCTCCACCGTCGCCACCAATGCCCTGCTCGAGCGAAAGGGCGTACGCACCGCCTTCCTGGCCACCGCCGGGTTCCGTGATCTGCTGCGCATCGGGCGGCAGAATCGACCCAAGCTCTACGACCTCCACGTGTGCAAGCCCGAGCCGATCATTGCCCATGACGCCTGCTTCGAAGTCGGCGAGCGAATCGACAGCGAAGGCCACATTCTCACTCCGCTCGACGACGCCGAAGCCGAACGCGTTATCCAATCCATCCGCGACGCCGGGATCGAAAGCCTCGCCGTCTGCCTGCTGTTCAGCTTCTTGAACCCCGATCATGAAACGCGGCTCGCGGAGATGGCCGAAGCTGCGGGCCTTTACGTCAGCACCTCTGCCGAGATCCTGCCGGAGTTCCGCGAGTTCGAACGCGCCTCCACCACCGCCATCAACGCCTACGTCGGCCCCCTCATGCAGCGCTACCTCGCGCGGCTGGAGTCCGCGCTGCGCGAACGCGGCAGTCGCCAGTTGCGGATCATGCAGTCCAACGGCGGCCAGATCTCGGCGCGCGTGGCCGGGCGGCACGCTGTGCGGACGATCCTCTCCGGACCCGCCGGTGGTGTGGTTTCCGCGTGGCAGGTGGCACGACAACTCGGCGAGGATCACATCATCAGCTACGACATGGGCGGGACCAGCACCGACGTCTCGCTCTGCGTCGATACCCCGGCGTGGTCCACCACGACGAACGTGGACGGCTGGCCGATCCGAGTCCCCATGCTCGACATCGAAACGATCGGCGCGGGTGGCGGATCGATCGCCCAGGTCGATCCCGCCGGTGCGCTGAAGGTCGGTCCCGAGTCCGCCGGCGCGGACCCTGGCCCCGCCTGTTACGGAACATCTGATCGCCCGACCGTGACCGATGCGAACGTTGTTCTCGGGCGGATTCGTCCGGAGTTCTTCCTCGGCGGGCGCATGGCGATCGATCCCGCGCGCTCCGAAGCCGCGCTCGATCAACTGGCGGCGCGAATGAACACCGATCGCATCACCGCCGCCCTGGGCGTGATTCGTATCGCCAACGCCAACATGGAACGGGCGATCAAGACCGTCAGCGCCGAGCGCGGGCGCGATCCGCGCGGGTGCCGACTCGTCAGCTTCGGTGGTGCGGGCGGGCTTCATGCGTGTGAACTGGCGATGGCGCTCGGCATGAAAGGCGTGATCCTTCCCGCGCATGCCGGAATTCTCTCCGCCTACGGCATGCTTCTGGCAGACATCGTGCGTGACTACACCCGTTCGATTCCCCAGCACACCGAACTCGAACCGCGCGTGCTCCGCGCCCACTTCGCCGAGATGATGGAACGCGCCGCCGCCGATGTCCAGTCCGACGGCTACGAGCAGGACGACTCCGTGCTCGAACGCTACGCCGACATGCGCTACCGTGGCCAATCCCACGAACTCACCATCTCCGTTGAATTTCTGAATGATCTCGATGCCCTCACCGCCGCGTTTCACGACATGCACGAATCGCGTTACGGCTATGCGGATCGGGCCGCACCGGTGGAGATCGTCACGTTGCGGACGCGCTGCATCGTGACCACTTCCAAACCGCATCTGCCCGACCGGAAGCCGGTGCATGAGGTGACGCCTCCGTCTCCCGAAGCCCGGCACCCGGTCGTGTTCGCGAGCGACGGCAAGACGGCGAGGGTGGAGACGCCGTTTTTCGCCCGGGAGGCCCTCTCCCCCGGCGTGAAAGCATTTGGACCGGCGGTGGTGACCGAATCGCACGCGACCACGCTGATCTCGCCCGGCTGGCATTGGCACATTCATCCCCAGGGCCATATCATTCTGGTGCCGGACAGCGACTCGGGGGAAGGCACCCGTTCGTAAGTGGGTGATTCTCTCAGGCATGCCGCGCATTTGGCGGCACCCAATCGGATCTGTGGAAGCACATTGGACGAACCCATCAGCAAAGGAGAATTCTCATGATGAAGTACCTGTACATGCTGGCCCTCGTGCTGGCGCTCGGGATGTGGACGGTCGGCTGCAACGATTCGGGCAAGACCGAGGGTGGCGAGAGCCAGGCCGAGACCGACTCGGGCACGGACGGCGAAGAGGGCGATGCCGGGGACGAGGACGCCGGGGGCGAGAGCGAGGACGGTGACGAAGGCAGCGACGAGGCGGAAGGTGATGGCGAGGAATCGGCATCGGCCGCCAAGCAGACGCTCTGCCCCGTCTCCGGCCACAAGATCGACTTGGCCTCCCATGTCGAGCACGATGGCAAGAAGGTCTACTTCTGCTGCGACGGCTGCATCGAGAAGTTCGAAGCCGACACCGACAAGTACCTCGCCATGCTGCCGCAGTTCGGCGGCTCCGAGGACAAGATCAAAGCCGAAGGCAGCTGATTGCCGCTAGCGCCGCTCTCAACGAATCGGTCACCTATTCGCGCAGGGTATTCCACCTCAGGGAATGCCCTGCGTTCTTTCTGGCCTCACCAAAGTTCGGCATCAGTGAGCCTCTTTAACCTTTACTTCATTCCTATTACCAACTAAATCACGATAATTAAAGATTCACGCCTCGACTTCCCACGTGGTGCGGGCATAGCATGTCGTATCGGGCAGAGGGCAGGGAGACACGGCATGCCGAAGCAACCGCGGCGTCCGCACCCGGTTCCGCCTTGGGGCTCACCAGCACGACTCCACCGCGCAAACCGGTCCGCAATATCCGAAATCCGTCATTCCCGAGGCAGGAGATCCCCCCGTGGGGCGTTTCCGTCTGCGGCGACCCGGATTCCTCCTACTCCGACATCCCACCTGAGTTTTGCCACCGGATGGGTGATTTCCCTCACTCCTGGAAATCCCCCTGCGGTGTTTCATCCTTTTCATTCCGCATCATTGTGAAAGGACGTGAGTCATGAGAAGTAGCGGGACTCTGATCGGCATCGTGCTGATCGTCGCCTGCGGTGCGCAAGGCGGCATTCTGCGTGTGGACGATGACGCGGCTGCCGGCGGCGACGGCCAGTCGTGGGCCACGGCGTACCGCCACCTGCAGGACGCCCTTCATGACGCCTCGTCCGGCGATATGATCTGGGTGGCGGCGGGGGTGTACCATCCCGACGAGAGCGAGGGCGGCCACGTCACCCCCGGTGACCGCCACGCCCGTTTCGAGATTCCCGACGGCGTTCGGCTTTATGGTGGATTCCTCGGCCACGAACGAAGCCTCCTTCACCGCCCGCGCAACCCCGACCCGGAGACCCTCGATCTCAGCGTCGACGCCATCCTCAGCGGCGACCTCGACGACAACGACGGCCCCGAGTTCGCGAACACGGAAGAGAACAGCCTGAACGTCGTCTATGCCGAGAATGTCGATACGATTCTCGACTACTTCACGATCACGGGGGGCAACGCGAATCTCGCGCCGGATGACGACACCGGTGGCGGCATGAGGGTGATGGCGAGTGACATATTCATTCGAAACTGTACATTCGTCGGCAACCAGTCTTCCGAGCGTGGCGGTGGATTGTATCTGGAAGAAGGCGAGCCGATGGTCGCCGAGTGTACCTTCCTGAACAACCGATCATCGTACGGCGGGGGTCTTGGGCAGAAGAAGGCAGACTCATTCCTGTATCGATGTGCGTTTCGAGGCAATGCGGCAGGCTACGATGGGGGTGGGGTCATGCTCACCGGCGGAACCTCGTTTGTCTTTGGCTGCGTGATCGAAGGAAATCACGCG
>CAZUAQ010000080.1:0-19476 GCA_964618455.1 uncultured Planctomycetales bacterium
ACTCCAAGGGCGCAACCTAACAGGCGCCGAACATCAAGGGTTTTCTACAGAGCCTGTCCCACATCCAATCGATACTTCCAACGGGGTCAACGAGATGAGCATAACCACGTCCGGATGTGTGCATGAAGGCACTCAAAATACTTCTGGTCGAAGACGATCCGGGTCATCAGTACCTGATGATGCGGGTTTTGTGCGACGCGCGTCCCGGCGTCGAGGTGGAGGTCGCTTCCGATCCGGAGGACTATCACGAGCTGATAATTCAGGAATCATTCGATTTCGCCATTCTGGATTTTCACCTCACCGCCCAGTGTCAGGCCGATCAACTTCTGCACGACTTGCACCATCATCAACCGGACTGTCCTGCCATCGTGATTTCCGGAAGTGATCGGCAGGACATCGTGGTCCGCAGTCTTCGCTCGGGCAGTGTGGATTTCGTTCCCAAAGATGACGCTGTGCAAAGCGAGATCCTCTGGGAGCGCATCGATGCGGCATTGCGCCAGAAACGTCAGGAACTCCAGGACCGCCGCCGCCTGGTGCGTCGCGCCGACGAGTTGGCCAGCCTGGCGGAGACGGACCCCCTCACGGGTCTGGCGAACCGGCGATGCGTGGATCAGTGGCTCGATGAATCCGATCGCCCCGTCTTTGATCGTCGCGGCCAGGTCTCGGTGATCCTCTTCGACCTGGATCATTTCAAAGGATTCAATGACACGTATGGCCATCGTTGCGGGGATGAAGTCCTGATGCACACGGCCAGACTGGTGCGGGATTACCTGCCCGACGGCGGGAAAGCGGCACGCTGGGGTGGCGAGGAGTTTATCGTCATCCTTCCGGGTGCAGGTGAAGCCCGAGCGGTGTACTGGGCAGAATCGTTTCGGCAGCGCATCGCTGATACCCCGTTGATTCACAAGGGGGAGCAACTTTTTATCACGTGCAGCCTCGGAGTGGTGACGGAGGCGGGGAGAGATTTCAACCGCGACACGATCGATCGTGCGGACATGGCCATGTACCTGGCCAAGGAGAGTGGTCGCAATCGTGTCCGTGAGTGGAAGCATGTGGAATTCAATCGGCGTGCGTCGGAAACCGAAGGCCGGGGAGCCCAGGTCCTCGCACGCTGGCAAGAGGTCCTTTCGACGTATTGGGATAGCCTGGGGCCGGCACAGCTCGAGCATCTGACTCGTCATAGTGAGGCGGTCTGTGCTGTGGCTCTGGAACTGGGGCGTCACCTCGCGTTCTCCGAGGAAGCGCTCATTGACCTCCGGATCGCGGGGCTGCTTCACGATATCGGTAAGCTGATCATCCCCGAAGCGATCCTGGGGAAGGCCGGGATCCTTAATGCCGCCGAACATTATCTGATTTCGCTTCACTCGCGCGAAGGGGCGGAGATGAGCCGGAAACTCGGCGCCACCGAGCGTGCCGCCGAATGGATTCGCCTTCATCATCAATTCTACAGCGAGAGGACCGAAGAGGAGGACCCGAATGCTGTTCGGGTTACCGGGGCGAACATCCTGAACGCGGCGGATGCCTTTGTCACGATGATCTCGGACCGGCCCTATCAGGCGAAGCGATCGATCAGCAAGGCGCTCGAAGAGATGAAGCGCGAATCGGGCACACAGTTTCATCCTGACGTCGCCGGGGCGGCCGTCGACTGCCTTGGACACGAGTTGCTGAGGGGCCGGAACGATCTGGAACAGGCCCTGAGTGTCCAGGTGCCGACTTCTCCTGAACAGTGGTTGATCGAAACGTAGTCCTCCACTTCATTTCCTGCGCGCGGCGGCGAAAATCGAAATTCGGATCATCCTGCGGGTTTGACCCGCGTAGAATCGTATAGGAGGGTTTTCGTGCCGGGGGCGAAATCCTGCGGTTGAAAAACGTCCGAAAAAACAAATTGGCATCCCCAGACTGCCGACATATAAATGTACGGGTGCCTATAAGGACAACCCCGGATGGAATGAGGCGGGGGTCGGTCATGCGTAAGTTTGAAGAAATCCGCAAGCGTTTTCCGGTCACACGGAATTACAACTTCCAGAACCATGCGGGAGTCGCTCCGATCAGTGCGCCGGCCGCCGAGGCCATGGTGCGCTACACGGAGGAGATTCGCGACACGGGCGGTGTACGCAGCGGCTTCTACCGTCACGCCGAACACGTCCGCAAGCTGGCATCGCAATTGATCAACGCCGCGCCCGAGGAAGTGACCTTCGTCAAGAACACGACCGAAGGTCTCGGCTGGGTGGCCAACGGGCTGAACTGGAAGCGCGGCGACAACGTGGTTACCTCGAATGTCGAATTCCCCGCCAACATCTATCCCTGGATGAGCCTGAACGATCGCGGCGTGCAGTTGAAAATGGTGCCCGAAGAGAACGGACGCGTTCCGGTCGAGCGGATCGCCGACGCCATCGACACCAATACGCGTATTGTGACGGTCTCGGCGGTGCAGTACGCCAGCGGATTCCGTTGTGATCTGGCGGCGCTGGGGCGGATCTGCAAGGAGCGTGGCGTATTCTTCTGCGTGGATGCGATTCAGGCGCTCGGCGCGTTCCCCGTGGACGTGCGCGAGATGAACATCGACTTCCTCGCCGCCGACGGGCACAAGTGGCTCTGCGGGCCGGAAGGGTGCGGCCTCTTTTACTGTCATCACTCGTTGATCGGCCATCTCAAGCCGGTGATGAGCGGGTGGCTGGGCATGAAGGACGCCATGAACTACGGCGACTACCGCTACGAGTTCCAGGACACGGCGTCGAAGTTCGACACCGGCAGCTACAACCTGGCGGGGATCTACGGGCTGGGCGGCTCGCTGGAAATGTTCCTGGAGATCGGCATCGACCGGATTTCGTCGCACATCCTGATGCTGACGGATCGGCTGGTCCGCGGTTTGAAGGACAAAGGCTACCGCATCGTGTCGTCCCGCCGGCCGGGGGAGGCCAGCGGCATCGTGGCGTTCACATCCGACCTGCACGATCATGAGCAAGTGCGCGGCCACCTCGAGCGCGAACATCGGCTGGTCATCGCCTGTCGCGAAGGTCGGCTGCGCTCGAGCCCCCATCTCTACAACACCGCCGCGGAGATCGATCAACTGGTTGAGCTGCTGCCGGGGCACTGAATTCACGCGTTGAACAATTCAATCGACAAAGCGCGTTGCGCGCAAGATCCATCCCCATCACGCATTCACGCACTCCTGGGATCACAATCAGTTCGAATTGTCAGCGTTGGCCGATGAATCGCCGTCGATGTCGATGGCGGTCACGAGCAGGAGATGGATAATCTTGACGGCATCGTCACCCGTCACCACGACGGCCGTGCGCCCGCCGGGTGTGATCAGCAGCAGTTCCGGATGCGCACGGTGACCTTGCTGCCGTCCGCCAGTCCGTGTGTGAAGGGCTTGAAGGGAACGGCTTTCTGGACCGTGCGAATCATGGCTGGAAGTATGCATGATACCTTCGATTCAGTTCGACATGTATATCACGATACCATTCCGCTGCAGATATAGCCCAGTCAACGGACCTCGATCAGATCCATTTGCATGCATGAAGGTCATAACCGCCGATCGAGGCGGCGATACATGATCGCTTCGGAGAGGTGATCGGGGGCGATGGCATCGGTTTCGGCGAGGTCGGCGATGGTTCGCGCGACGCGCAGGATTTTGTCGTGGGCGCGGGCGCTGAGGCCGAGTTCGCTGAGGGCCTGCTTGAGCAACTGCTCGCCGGCGTCGTCGATGGTGCAGTGCTTGCGGAGTTCGCGCGAAGCCATGCGTGCGTTGATCGTCGTCGAGGCGGAGCCGAACCGCCGGCGCTGCACGCCGCGGGCGCTGACAACCTGGTCGCGCATCGTCGCCGAATCGGTTCCGGCGGCCTGGCTGCGCAGTTCGCGGTAGGGGACCGGGGGCACTTCGATGTGGATGTCGATGCGGTCGATGAGCGGTCCGCTGACGCGCGAGAGGTAACGTTCGATCTGCGGCGGCGAGCACTTGCACGTCTTCGTCGGGTCGGTGAAGTAGCCGCAGGGGCAGGGGTTCATCGCCGCCACCAGCATGAACTTGGCGGGGAACTCGACCGAGGCGTACGACCGCGCGATCGTCACCACGCCATCTTCGAGTGGCTGGCGGAGCGTCTCGAGGATCGTCCGGGGAAATTCGGGGAACTCGTCGAGAAAGAGCAGGCCGTGATGAGCGAGAGATACTTCTCCGGCGCGGGGGATCGTACCGCCGCCGACCAGTGCGGGCCCGCTGGCGGAGTGGTGCGGCGAGCGGACCGGCCGCCGCGCGAGCAACGGCTGATCGGGTTGCAGCAGCCCGGCGGAGGAGTACACGCGCGTTGTCTCCAGGGATTCCTGCAGGTTCAGCGGCGGCAGAATGGACGGCAGCCGTTTGCTGAGCATGGTCTTGCCGGTGCCCGGCGGACCGATCATGAGAATGTTGTGCCCCCCGGCGGCGGCGATGGTGAGGGCGCGCTTGACCGACTCCTGCCCGCGGACATCGGCGAAGTCGATGTCGTATCGGGCCGCCTGGCGGAAGACCTCGTCCACGTCGATCGAGGTGGGCTCGAGGGGCAGCCTGTCGTTGAGGAAGCCGACCGCCTCGGCCAGCGTGCCGATACCGATGACCTCGATGCCGTCGACGACGGCAGCCTCGGCGGCGTTCTCACGCGGGAGGATGAGCCCCGCCATGCCGCTGTCCTTGGCGAGCATGGCCATCGAGAGCCCGCCCTTGATGGGGCGGACCCGGCCGTCGAGGGCGAGTTCCCCGGCAATGACATATTCGCGCAGCTTCGCCCGTGGCCAGTCGGATTCGTCGGCGAAGATCATGCCGACGGCGATGGGCAGGTCGAAGGCGGGGCCTTCCTTCTTGACATCGGCGGGGGCGAGGTTGATGACGGTCTTGTACTGCGGCCAGCGGTAGCCGGAATTGTTCAGCGCGCTGCGGACGCGTTCGAGGGATTCCTTCACGGCCGCGTCAGGCAGACCGACGATCGTCGCCCCGGCGAAGCCCTTCGGCGCCACGTCCACTTCCACTTCACAGGATATCGCCTGAATCCCCACCAAAGCGACGCTGTTCATTCTGGAGAGCATGGCGGGCATTGTAGATAACGCGCGGAATTTCGGCAATTGTTCGGATGTGGCAGCCAAGAGGTGATCTCGCACGAAGGCGCGAAAGACGCGAAGCGTTGCGCGGCAAGGTACAATAAGATGATTCAGATGCGAATGTGTCCGTTGTGATGAAGTGCGGAGGCCGGCAGTGAAGATCCTGATTGATCACGCAAGAAAACTCGGGCCGTTGGCGGCAGGGACGTATCGCGTCGTCGTGCTGGAGGCGGATGACCGGTTGAGCGCGAAGGATTTTGAGGATCTGGCGGAGGCGGCGCGGTACGCGGATGATGCGGCGTCGGAATATGGAGATGTGTCTCCGATTGCCGTCGTGGTCAACGATCGTTTCCAGGTGGAACATCGGGGCAAGCCGTATTATGCATCGTGAACAGGGATTCGCCGGGAGGGTTTCGACATGATGCCGCCATATTGTTCGATCTGTATGGATATGTGTGAAATGGATGGTCTCGTCAGCTTCAAGCGGCGGCCCTCGGACGAGGAGTGGGATCGCATGAGCGAGCAGGAAGGATTCGTCGGCCATCCGCCGTATCTGGCGTGGTTTTGCCCGAAACACATCGACGCCGCCCGCAAGCTGACGCACCTGACCCTCGACGAAGCCATGGCGAAGATGTGAGGGGGCATGCGAACGTGGCGACCCTGAAGACCTATCGCGTGTCGGAAGTGACGTTGGCGTTGCCGGCGGCGTACGCGCTCCAGGATTCGAAGGAAGAGACGATGAACGTCCTGGACCTGCCCGGCATGGAGACTCGCGGCGTGTGGTGCCGATGGGAGGATGAGGCGGGCCGCTCGCTGTTCATCCGGTACTGGTCCAACGGCGTGCCCTACCCGGGCCAGCCGCTGGTGATTGAGCGTGAATGGAAGGTTCCGCACGAGACGTTGGCCATCGGGGTGTGCCGGTGCAAAGAGTCGGGTGAGGAGGCGAGTCTGCACGCGTGGTTCGAATGGAACGGCGGCCATTACAAGCTGGTGGGGCAGGGCATGCACGAGGGGGAGTTCGAGGAGATGCTTTCCGCGATCACCGTTCAATCGTCACCCTCGAACGAATGAGGATCGGGTATTCCCATCATCGCGAGTCCACCGTTCTTTCGCGGTGGAAGGGACACCCTGCAACATTTACCTATGAGTATCGATGGTGCTGATTGTTCACGCGCCCTGACGATGCGGCACGCTGCGGCCGTCGCGCTTGTACTTCTCCAGCAGCGTCGTCAGGCGTTGCACGACGTCAGGTTTCTCGAGCCACAGGTTGTTCGTTTCACCCGGGTCCGCCTGCATGTCGTAGAGTTGGCCTTTCGGACCGTCGGCGGTGGGTTTCATCGTGCGCGGCTGCGTCCATCCGCCGGAGCCGAGGCCCTCGATGAGCTTCCACCGCCCCTGGCGAATCGCGAACATGCCGCCCATCGAATGATGAACGGTGGCTTCGCGCAGGTTGCCGTCGATGGACTTCCCGAAGAGCACAGGTGTCAGGTCGACGCTGTCCTCGGCGGCGTCATCGGGCAGGGCGTGGCCGATGACCTTCGCCACAGTTGCGATGAAGTCCGTGTGGCAGACGGTTTGCGACGAGGTCGTGCCCGCCTGAATACGCTTCGGCCAGCGCACGAACATCGGCACGCGGTGGCCGGCTTCCCAGACGTCGGCTTTCATGCCGCGCCACGGGGCGTTGGGTGTGTGGCCGAACATCGACGTCACGGTGTTCGTGTGGCGATACTCCATGCCGTGCTTGAACGGGTCGCCGGCGCGGGCGGGCGAGCCGTTGTCGCTGGTCATGATGACGAGCGTGTTCTCCGCCATGCCGTTGCGATCCAGTGCCGCCAGGATCTGCCCGAGCGTCCAGTCCACCTGGTACACGAGGTCGCCGTAGGGGCCGGCGTCGCTCTTGCCGACGAAGGGCGCGTCGGGCACGATCGGCGTGTGCGGCGCGGTCGAGGCGAAGTACAGGAAGAACGGCGTGTCGCGGTGGGCGGCGGCGTGGCGATCGATGAAGGTGACGGCGCGGGCCGCCAGCGTCGGCAGGATCGGTTCGAGCGTCCATCCGGGAAGCATCGGGCCGGGGTTGCCGAACATGTCGGCGGGCTTGAGTATCGTGGGGATGCCGACGGTCCGATTGTCGTCGATGAAGCAGTAGGGCGGATAGTTGGGCACCGCCGTGCCGAAGTAGCTGTCGAAGCCGCGCGTGGTCGGCCCGTTGGCGATCGGCTGGTCGAACCGGATCCGCGCGTAATCTTCAAGCTTGACGTCCTTCTGCTGCCGGTGCTTGCGGAGTTCGCCCAGGAACGCGCGGTCGCCCTCGACGGCCCAATCCCAGCCGAGGTGCCACTTGCCGACGCAGGCGGTGGCATAGCCATGCTGCTTGAGCATCTTCGGCAGCGTCAGGCGGTCGGCGGCGATCAACGGTGGATCCCAGGGCCGCAGCACGCCCTGCTGCAGTGACGTTCGCCATGCGTACCGCCCGGTCAGCAGGGCATAGCGCGTCGGCGAGCAGACCGCCGACGGCGAGTGTGCGTCGCGAAAGAGCATGCCCTCATCGGCGAGGCGGTCCATGTTCGGTGTGGGTACCTTGGAGTCAGGATTCAGGCGGGCCGCATCGCCGTAGCCGAGATCGTCGGCGAGGAAGATGACGATGTTGGGAGGACGATCCTTTGCCGTGACCATATTGGCACTAGCATAGAGTATGGCAATTATGATGAACGTGCCGAAGACACGACGGCTGAGCAGTTGAAGCGACATGTTCGCACCTGAGACGATGAACGAATTGAATGTGTATGACAGAAGAGCTCCCGCAAACGCGAAGAGATCATACCTGCTTGGAGCAATGCTGTCTCTCATTCCGCACATTGAGGATCGGCGGGTATGCCGGAACCGCTCATGCAGTCCAGGAACTTGAGCAGATCCTGTCCATCAACATCCAGATCTGCATCCATGCGTGCAAATGCGCAGGCCGGGGGTGCGACGGGACTGTCGGGGCTTGTGTAGCAGGCCTGAAAGCGACCGAAATCGGCCTGATCGACATCGCCGTCGAGGTCGGAGTCACCGGGAACCGACATCGGGCACCCGAGCGAGTCCACGCTCACCCCCGCGATCGTGCCCGGGCAGGCATCACACGCATCCCCGACAGCGTCTTCATCTTCGTTCATCTGAGTCGCGTTGGGGGTGAGAGGGCAATTGTCGTTCACATTGAAAACGCCATCACCGTCGATGTCATTGTCGCAGGCATCTCCGGTCCCGTCTTCGTCCTGGTCGGCCTGCTCGGGATTGTCGAGGGTCGGACAGTTATCACATGCGTCGCCGAATAGATCCATATCCGTATCAAGCTGGCCCGGGTTCTCATGAGCCGGACAGTTGTCCAGCCAGTCCGGAACGCCATCCTGCTCGCCGTCGATGGTCGGCTGCACCGGGATCGTGGACAAAACCCAGGTGGGATCCTCAATCTCATCACCACCCGAAGACTGACCGAGATAGCCATGATTGTCGTGGATACTAAGATCACTCAGCGTCTGGTCAGTGCAGTAGCCGGTCATCGCGTAGAAGCCGACGAGTCCCGGAGCGTCATTGGGTAGAGGGGATGCCCATGTGTTTTGAATCTCCGAGGCGGATCGCGCCACGTTCCAGATCCGGATGAGATCGATCTGCCCTTGATAATAGCTCGAGAATGTGTATCGAGAGCCAAGCAGAATCGGCGCCGAGTTCGAGATATCATATGCAGGATCAATACTCGTGCTGCCCTCGAATACGCCGTCAACGTACAGATACATTTCCGAATCATCGCGAACTGCCGCGATATGGTGCCAGGCATCATCGTTGTATCCCGTATCGGAATCCACATATTCTTCACCCCCAAGCAATTCCGGGACATCAAGGCCGAATCGGACCCGTTGCTCATCCGTGATGGAGATGAAGAATCCGCGTGCCGCGAACTCGGGAGCCGGGACTCGCTTATCGAATAGGTTGGAGTTGAAGCTGATCGTCTTGAACCAGAATTCCAATGTGAAAGCACCGGTTCCGAAGGCATACGCCGGATGATCGGGGAGGACGGCATAATCCTGAAAACCGTCGAACGCGACAGCCATATCCGATGGTGCGGTTTCGCAGTCATCACCAATGCCGTCCTGGTCGAGGTCGCATTGGTCCGGATTCGGCGAGCCAGGACATGTATCGCAGGCATCGCCTGTGCCGTCTCCGTCGCCGTCAGTTTGGATCACATTGGGGTCAAGCGGACAATTGTCGCAATCGTCAATGAGTCCATCTTCGTCGGTATCCGTTTCACACTCGTCAGGCACGAGATCCCCGTCGCAATCCTCACTGAACTGGGACGTGATATCCAGATCGTCCGGCGTCCCGTTGGTGTTGCAGTCCTCATCGCATTCATCAGGGACGGCATTCTCATTCACGTCCTCACTGAAGCCGGAAATGATGTCATCGATGTCGAGGATCGCATTCCCGTTGCAGTCGGCAAAGCGTTCGTAAGCGCCCATGTCGATTATGGGTGCATTGCCGATTCCGGTATCGGCGATGGCGGCATCAGCAAGACGACGACTCTGGCCGGCCAGATCAAAGGGAACCTGTTCATTAACATTGTTATCCGAGTCGAGATCGGCGACATCGGCCTTGATGCCCCGGTTATCCGCTGAATCGACGGCGGGAGAAAAGATACCAAGGCGTAAGTCGTCGTCCGCCGTACCCGCGATGCCATCAAGACCGATGGGATCGACAAACTTGGGGTTAAGGTCAATGTTGGCGACCCCCGGAAAGTCGGAAGGCAAATCCTGTATGCAGGAGTGCTGGATTTGCGGAGGACCACCGATTCCCCAGATCTGGCTTTCGAAGGGCGGTCGCCCGGGCAGTTCCAATGAATTGGCCCAGAAGACGGAATTCGAAATAACAAGTCCTCTGCCCGGAGAAGTGGTATAGCCGACCACACCGCCTCCATATTGCGTAGCTTGGTTGGCGTAGACGGTGCAACTCGAGACGATCAACTTGCCTTCAGCGCTAATCGCACCTCCGCTGCCATTGTAGGCAGTATTGCCAGCAAATAAAGAGTTGATTACTTCACAAGTGCCGCGATGACCGGTGCGAATGCCCCCGCCATACCGACTGCGGTTTCCTATGAACTCACAATTGACGACGTAATAATATATGGGGTCCGCGATCGAAGGAATGAACATTCCTCCGCCAGACAAGGTCGCCTCATTGTTTTCAAAGAGGCACCGGACGATGACCTGGCCGTTGGTATTCTCCAGGGCAAGCGCTCCCCCCGATTCGGCGGTGTTCCCGATGAATTCACATTCGATGACCGGCCCCCTTATTCCAGACGCACCGCCTCCAACGCTTGTGGCGTGATTGGAGACGAATCCACATTTCTCCAGACGTGCGACGGTGTAACTGGAGAGATGTATACCTCCCCCCGAGTCGGCCGTATTGTTCTGCAGATAAGAATCGGTCAAGGTGAGCGTAGATGTGGTGCCGTAGATCCCCCCGCCGCTCATGGCGGTTTCATTGTCGATCAGACGGCAGTGCTCGACCGTGATCGTACAACCATCGATAAAGAGTCCTGCACCGAAACCGGGAGCAAACGTTGCTAGATCGGGATCCTCGCCGGACCCGTTGGCGTGCCCGTTTCGAATCGTCAGCCCACTGATGAGGATCTCTACCGGCTGCTCCTTGGCATAGACGACATGAAAGCAGTTGTCACCGGATGATGCCGGATCGCCGATGTTCCCGTCGAGAGCCGTCGCGTAGGCATCAACATCTCGTTGGGAGAGATTTCCGCCTCCCGCAGGGAATCCGCCGAAAAGGCGAACCCCGCCCTTCAAGCGGAACGTCGCAGTGCGAGGTTGCGTGGGGATCACAGGCACCGTGGGGACATACGTGCCTTCCGCCACGTAGATGTCGTCACCATCCACTGCCGCGTCGAGTGCCGATTGCAGATCAGTGAATGCGTTGGGCCAATCGGCCCCGGTTCCATTGCCGGTGGCGGTAGGGTCCACGAAATGAATGCTCGCCAGAGCATACGCTGCGCTGCAAACCCACCATGCCCCGGCCGCCAGTAGAGTGCGATGTGTCATCTTGTTGCCCCCTTCGGAAACGGTCACCTGGATTGACCAATACCCAGTATTGTCTACATTTCAGGGTACGCGGTCAATGTACTGTCTGCACGGGGGCTGCATCCGTTCCATTAATAGTTGAGCCTTAGAGATGAGAGCCCAATATCAGCTCATTTTGAGTAGAAATACGTCAGCGGTTCGACCTTGATGACGTCGATGCCGAGCATCGTGTCGCGGGCGGTGGCGCGTTTGCCGAGGCACTCGAACTTGAGGACGTGGCGGCCGGGCTCGAACTCGACGTAGCCGAGGTTGAAATCGGTCGAGAGGTATTCCTTGCTGTAGAGATCTGTATGGCGCATGCGGGGGATGATCTCGTCGTCGAGCCACGCCCGCCACACGCCGGCGCTGATCGACTGGTGCAGGGCGAGCCGGCCGGCGCCGGTGAGTTTCTCCTCGACCATGAAGGGCACGCGAACGACCGTGCCCGCAGTCGCACCTCGAACGAGCAGCCCCTGGCCGCCGCTGTATTCACCGCCACGGCCGACGTCGAATGTCGCTTCACCAGCCGTCACTTTCGCCTGGTCCTTGAACGCTTCCAACTCGACCCGCTTCCATGTCAACATCCGTTCTTCGAGTGGCGGCACTTCGGTGAAGCGCTTCGCATGACCCTGCTGGTACCAGTACGCCACGGAGCTGTAGAGATCCTTGCGCTCGCCGTGACCACTGACGTTCTTTTCGTCGTGATCGACAAGTGTGCCCTTGTCTTCGATGGTAAAGCGAAGTGACGTGTTAAAGCGTACCGGGTCGTGCACGTGCCAGCGGTAAATGCACGCGCGGTCGCCGAACTCGAACCCTTCCATCAGCACCACGCCGTAGTAGGGCCGCATGACTTCGCGGAAGCCCCAGGCGTCGCTGAAGTAATCCTCGGTACCGGTGCCGTGCAGCGAGGGTCGCGCCTCGCCGTCGATATAAAACCGGTCATCCCCTTCGCCGAACCAGCCACGCGTGCGGTTCTGCACGCTGAGTACGGTGCCGACGTAGTGGCCACGCCCCTTCGTCTCGCAGATCAGGTAGTCACCGGGCCTCGCCGGGTACTCCTGGCGATACTGGGCATGGAAGAGCATCGTGTCTTCGGGAAGCGAGCTTATCTCGTCATAATCGATGTAGTAATAGAATTTCGGCACCAACGCCGTCGGGTGGTCGTTGGTGATGGTGATGCGCGCGGACTTGTGAAACGGCATGGCCCAGAAGCAGGAATACGCGCGACCTTCCGAGACGACTGACACCGGCTCAGAGTCGACCCACCGCCGCATGCCATGGCCGACGGCGAAAAAGTCGCCGAACGGCGCTTCGACCGACGGCACATCGTGGCCGTCCCAGTACATGCGGATGACCAATGAGCGCGGGAAGTACGCGTCGTACGCGTTGACGGTGAACCACATATGCCGGATGACGCCCGGGCTCTGGATGTCGGCCAGCGTGATCGTCTCGCCGGGCTGGATCACACGCCAATCCTCGTTGCCGTTCTGCCACTCGGGATCATGGCTGGAGACGCGCTTAGAGCGCCCGTCGACGGGACGCGTCAAGGCATCAAAATCGGAGGCACGCAATGAATCCATGCCACCGATGAGCAGCGTGAGCGCGATCGCCACGGCATAACGAGCAGGGGAGCAGCAGAAGAACATCATGGGATTCCTCAGGGCGCTACAGCGGGACGAAACGACACACGAATCGTAGCCTGTCGAACGAGATGTGGACTGTATGCGATGGTCGGACCGGACTCAAGGGCAGCCGGCGATCACGGCTGGCAGGGGACACTGTTGCCGAGCTGTGCCTTGCACTCACTCAGGTCGATGACAGTGATTCCGCCGGAGTGGCCGATATCGGCGCGGAGCGTTGTGGCGTCGAGTGTCTGCCCGAGCTTGCTCTTAATCGTGCTCAGATCGATGACAGTCACACCGCCCGAGTTGTCGGCATCGCCTTCGAGGATCGCGAGTTCAAGATTCCCGGCGGGAGTGACCGCATTCGATGCCGCATCCTGAAGTCCGCTCAGCACGAATCGCAAACAGGATTTGTCGGGGACGCTGTTCAGCGTGATCTCGATCGTGTCGCATGTGTGCGAGACATTCTGGATCAGTGCCGCATCGGGTGCGCCGTCGCGCTCGATGACGATCTCGTCGTTTGCGTCGACCGAGCCGTCCGCAGCCATGAGGGCTTCGGAGAACGTCAGGATGATCGACTCGGGTCCGCCGGTGCGCGGCTCGGAAGTGAAGACGCCGGGCACGAACGAAAGATCGAGCGATCCCATTGCGCCGTGCGTAACGCGTGACACTGCCGAAGCGAGCGTGGGGGCGGTCGTGTCGGCGGGCACTAACACGCTGACGCAGGAGGACGCGCCGCAGGCATTTTCGCGGCGGGCGTAGTAGGTGATGGGGGAGTCCGCCGCCGGCACGCGAATCGTGTCACCCGTGCCGACCGCGTCGATCCCGCAGCCGGTTTCGTACCAGTGGACATCGCCGTTCGCGCCGCCGGTGGCCTGCAATTCCACGCCGGCCGGGTCAGGGCAGAAGTTACCCAATGTGAAAGTCGCCTGCGTTGGAGGGGAAGGCGGTGTGCAGGCTTCACCGATGGAGATATCGTCGATGGCCAGGTCACTGGAGAAGGTCAATCCGCGCTGACCGACGAACCGGATGCGGATGTCATTTCCGAAGGGGGCTAGATCGACCACGCCTTGCAGCCACTGGTCACCCTGGTCGCCACTGATCGTAAAGACGGGTGTCCAGGTGTCGCAGTCATTCTCGCTGACCTCGACGGTAAGCACACCCATCGACGCGCCGTCCATGTGGTACCAGAAACGCAATTCCGGATTCGCCAGCGGGGTGAGATCGAAACAGGGGCTCAGCAAGAGCGAGGCGGTCTCGGCACACAATGCGCTGGAGACCTCGGTGTACAGGTACTTGCCTGAAGGTGCGCCCGTGGTGTGATCGGCGGGGGGGCCGGTGTCCGATGAGGGGGTCGGCCCGGCGAAGACGATCCAGTCTTCCTTGTCGCCGTCGATATCGGGATACTCGTTGAACCAGTCCCCCGTCAGGGTGCAGAACTCGCCACACTCGGGCATACAGGTCGATTCCGACTCGAAGTCCTCGACGTAGGGATAGCTGCTGATCGTTGTCGGGCAGCACTCGGGTGGAAAGAGATCGAAGTAGGTGAGCAGGGCATCGACGCGGCCGAAGCCGGAGGAAAAGTCGTAGCCGGCGTCGTCGATATCCGCGGTGGCATCGGCGAGGGCAGTCATGACTTGCACCGGGGTGTAGCTGTGGTCGACGATGTCCAACAGGAGGGCGGAGATGGCGGCGACGTGCGGCGCGGCGGCGGAGGTCCCCCCGAAAAGTGTCGGGAAGGAGCCCGTGCCGGAGACTTCCACGTTGTCCACGGCGGCGAGAAAAGGTGTGTCACGAACGACGGTGCTCGGAAACCGAAGTGTGGACGGACCCTGGCTGCTGTCGCCCTGGGTGAAGCCGTGGCCGACGAGACCCGAGTCGATGGCGGTGCACGCGATGGCTTCGGTGACGGCGGCATGTCCGAAGATGCTGTCGTCACAGTTGGCATCGTCGTCACCGAAGGGCAGATTCGAGAAGATCTCCAGCGTGCGGTCGGCGGCATCGCCCTCGAAGTTGTTCACCAGGATGCCGATGTTCTTGATCTCTGCCGTGGTGTTTTCCCAGATGATCCGCTCGACGGGATCCTCCGTGCCGGTCTGGCGGACACGTCCGCCGACGCCCAGGATGGTCACACTCGTCTCAGCGTCGATGACGATCAGATCGTAATCATTGCCGCTGGCGCCGAACGGATCGTCCCATTGCAGAAAGACATCAAGTGTCTCCCCGGGGAAGACATCGACGTTCAGCACCGTATCCTCGTCGACGCCGAGTTTGAAATCGTGCAACGTGCTCGAACCGAAGCCGTCGCGGTCGACGTAATCGCCCTGGTAATGGAAGCCGCAATCGTTGCCCGCCGCCGTGACATAGACGACGCCCTCGTTCTGGACGGCATCACGCACCGCCTGAGCCACGCCGCCGTCGGCGAAGTACGGCTCTCCGTAAAATCCGATGTCATCGATGATGACGTCCACGCCGGCCGTGGTGGCCAGCCACGTGATGGCATCGACCATTTCGACCGTCGTGGCGACACCCGCAAACGCCAGGTCCGCACCCGGCGCGAGATCGTGGACGATCTCCATCACGGCGATGCCCTCGTCTCCGCTGCCCGCCATGGTCGGATGGACCTGAATGCCCGCGGGCAACTCACCGGCCAGCACCGCCAGGTTGAGGCTGTCCACGCCATCGGAGATGCAGCCCACCTTCACGCCCGTGCCGTCGAACCCGAGCGATCGCACGATGTTGGCCTTGTGAATCGCGTCCCCCTCGGTGCAGGCGGAACCGCTGCAGCGCGGTCGACCGTACGAGGGCTCGGTGATGCGGGACACTGCCTCCAGCCGCGCGATGCGATCCAGGGCCGCTTCACTCACCCAGCCCTGGATGATGCCCAAGGAGGCGCTGGCGCGGTCTTCCACCAGGCCTCGGTTCGCCAACGCGGCGCGAATGCCGGCGCCGGTTTCGGTCACATGGACGTAGACTTGAATCCGGCCATTGTTACTGACCCGAAGTGATGGACGGCTGAGTGAGGTGCCGCTGGATCCCTCTCCGTCGGCGCGAGACTGACGAAGTCGATCACGGAGATCGAGCAAACGGTCGGCGATCTTGTACTCGAAGGCGTGGGTGCGCACACGCTCCGGGGCGTCGAGGATGACCTCCGCGTCCTCGGTGTCCGAGGCGGGGTCCCACGTGTGCACGCGCGAACGCATCCGCGTCGTCTCATCCGTCGATTGTGCCATCACCGGCGTGACAAGACCTGCGAGGCTCACGACCCAAACGAAATACATCCACTTCATCGCTGAATCCATTTCCATAAAGTCCGCGCTATCGACACGCCCCTGCCCGCGTGCTGCAATTGTGAGCCCGCGAGAGCATCCGTATGCGTGCGGCGATTCGGCAAGTAAACTGTTCGAGTGAAAGCCCGTCGGTCCGCGACTTCGCACGCGACCGCCGGTAGAACGGTCGCGCCGTGCCCCCTTTCAACGAACCTTCATGATACCCGACGGGACGGCGGATTGAAGCGCGAAATCCCGGAGATTCCAAGGTGCCGGCGGAGTGCTCCCTTGTGGCCGCTCGGGACACGTCCGATTACCGTATTCAAGCTTCGGCCCGAGAGATGACGATGGGACAGAGGTCTCAGGGAGCATTAACCATGCAGATCGGCCATTCAATGCACTTGAAAACAGCCGCAATACTCGCCCAGTCGCTGCAAACGCGGCTGAACTCAGATGGTCGAATCGAATCACGGACGGCGAAAGGAACGGGATCCGCGTTCCTGCGACGCTACGGTCGTGAGGCCCACCACGTGGCCGCGCGGACGCTGGCGGCCTTCTGGGGCGGGTTCACGCTGCTGAATCTCATCGGGGCCGCGATGCATCCCGGGTTCGATGCGACCGTCTGGTGGCTGGATCTGCGGGCACTTCCCCTTTGGTCAGAGCGAGGTCTTCAGATCATCGTCGCCGGCATCTTGCTCCTCTATGCCGCAAGACCGCGGCAGGGTCGGATCGGACGCTTGTTCACCGCCGCGTGCATACTGGGCATCATGGCCGTGAGTCTGCTGAATATGGGGACGTACGCGTCCCTGTTGCTAGCCGAACGGATCACCACCGGAGTGCCGATTCCCTTCTCCCTGCTCGTATTGTTCACGCTCGCCGTCATCCTCACAGATGTTCTTCGTTCACGTTCGACATCGAAGTCCTCCCATGCCCCGCGTTTTTTTCGGATCACCACAGCCTCCGCGACGCTCTTCGTATGCGTCGTCGGATTTCCTCTCGCGTGGATGTACTGCTTCGGAAAAACGGACTACCGACGACCCGCCGACGCCATTATCGTCTTTGGGGCGCGAGCATATGCGGACGGCCGATGCAGCGACGCGCTTCGTGACCGTGTTCGCACTGCCTGCACTCTGTACGAGGAAGGCCTGGCGCCTCGATTGGTCTTTTCCGGCGGACCCGGCGACGGAGAGGTCCATGAGACCGAAGCCATGACGCGCCTGGCGGTCGACCTCGGTGTGCCACGTAGTGCGATTATCCAGGATCGGCAGGGCCTCAACACGCAAGCCACCGTCCGCAACTCGGCCTCGATCTTCGAGAGGCATCGCTTCGAACGCATCCTGGCGGTCAGTCACTTCTACCATCTCCCGCGCGTCAAGATGTGTTATCGGCGGGAAGGCTTCAATGTGTACACGGTCCCCGCGAAGGAGGAGTACACGTTGACGATGCTGCCCTATAACCTCGCTCGCGAAGTGGCGGCGTTCTGGGTCTACTACCTTCGCCCGCTCTCCTGAGGGCTCTAACGGCACAAGTGCGCATCGCGTAGTGGATGACTGCTCAGCCACGCTCTCGACCCACCGTATTCCTATCGGTCGTAGTTTTTTCCACGCCATCTCCGTTTGCTCTCTCCGCTTCGCGAATCGTACGTTTGCTTGGTACATACGCCATGCGTACGGGAAGCAACACCCACCGGCATCGCGCCGGTGATTCCCAATCCTGAGAAGATCGCCGTACGAGGGTGAGAAGCATGCACCGCGCCACGCGATTGCCGTGGGCCGCCGCGCCCGCGGTCTGCGCCTGGATCTGTGCCTCCGGATGTATTCCGGAGGCCATCGATTCCGATCCATCGGCCTCCACGCCTCCCGAGGAAGTTGCCTCGGGATCGCCGGTCGATGCCCACAATGAAATTGAGCCCAACAACGAGTATGCCGCCGCCGAGGTGCTCTTCATCACCAGCGAAGTCACGCTTACCGGCGAAATCGGACCTGCCAACGGCGATGTCACCGACCGCGACATGTACGAACTCGGTCCGGTGGCGGCGGGGGATCGTGTTCGCGGCACGCTGAATGTCGACTCCAACCTCGACGTGGTCATGGGTCTGCTCGATGAAGACGGCCGCCTGCTGGCTTTTGTGAATCCACGAAGTAGCACGAGCGGACCGGGCGAGATCGATATTGTCATCCACGAAGACACCAACCGGTTGTACGTCATGCTGTCGACGCGGACCGCATTCTCCAGTTCGCAACCCTACGAGGCTCGGATCACCATCGAGCGGGGTTCCGGGATGGGGCCTTTCCATCCGCAGGTCGTTGTGCTCGATTTCGAGGGCGGCGACGCGGTGCAGATCGGCAATCGTTCGCCGGTGAACGTGCCCCGCTTTGATGCCGCCACCATCGGGCTGAGCTTCGCCGGGCAGACCGAGGAGATGATCGACCTCATCGTGGAGAAGGTCCGTGCGGATTACACCGGATTGAACGTGGACATCTACCGCTCGGGGGATCCCGGCATACCCGGCGGCGACTACTCGATCGTGTACTTCGGAACGTACGATGCCAGCCTGCTCGGCCTGGCGGACAACATCGACCCGTTCAACGAAGATCCCGTACAGGCGGCGATTCTCTACACCGACACGTTCTCGCTGTTCACTGCCCTGAACCCGAGCGTCGAAGAGATGGCCCAGGTGCTGGCAAACGTGGCGAGCCATGAAGTCGGCCACCTGGTCGGCCTGCGGCACACCTCCGATCCCGCCGGGATCATGGACGTGACCGCCAGCGCCCGGCAGATGATGCAGGATCAGTTCTTCACCACTTCGCCGCTGTACGAACGTGTCCTCCCGGTAGGTGTGCAGGATGCGCCTTCGATGCTGTCGTGGACGCTGGGAGGATCGTTACCGGCCCGGAACGTGATCGACAAGGCCCTCGCCCGGGAGCGGGTGCTGTCGGTGGCGGGGACGGAGGACGATTTCCACCTGCCGATGCGGCTGCTCGGTAGCGGGTGCGACATGGAAGACGGCCATCACCATTGACGGAGGGATCATCGCGCCGCCCGCCTGTGGCGATGAAGGCAGCGGTGTCGGCCCGATGATGGTCAGCTTGGAGCCGGCAGGACAAGAGATTCTCAGGAGACAGGCCCGGCGTGGCTTTCGACTCGCGCAAGGGGGGACGGATCCCGCCGACTCATCGCGGAGGCGTGAGGAGGGGAGTGAAGCCCGCCGGCCTGTTTTTTTATGTTCCGCCGCTGCGGACCGGAGTTCAGGCTCGGGCGTGAGAGTTCCGCTCTCTTGCTGATCTCCGCGGCCTCGGCTAAACTGACACATTAAGTGTCCGAACCGCCCGATGGCGGCATCGAGACGCGTTCCAGGGGACGTAGCTCAGCTGGGAGAGCGTCGCGTTCGCAATGCGAAGGTCGTGGGTT
>CAZUAQ010000081.1:0-17287 GCA_964618455.1 uncultured Planctomycetales bacterium
CAAAGCCGGGAGGGACCTACATAGAAAGTGGTATCATGGTTGGGGGCGGGTCAATTCGGTGGCAGATCTTGGTAATGGTTCATATGAAGTGACATTCTTCAACTCGATCGACGAACGATGCGTTGAGATTGAACTCGTGAATATGGAACTTGAGATGGAGAGCCCGGTATTCATCAATGCACTTGCAATTAAGGGAGACGCTAACGCCAGTGGTGGAGTCACGGTTCTCGATTTATCGGAGATCAAGTCAAGTATCATAGTGGGAGGAGGAGTGCACACCAATAATGCGAATGCGGATATCAATCTCACTGATGGGATCACTGTCACTGATTTGAGCGACGCGAAGGCACAGATAGGACACTTTGCATCGTGCTGGGAAGGAGACGCAGACTGTAATGAGAATGGAATCGAGGACCGCTGCGACTTGGCCTGTGGGGTCTCCGGGGGATCGTGCGATATCGAAGGATGCGGATTATCAGCTGATTGTGACAGCAACGGAATTCCCGACGAATGCGATCTTGATGATGATGGTGATGGGACCCCCGATTCATGTGAACCTTCTCAAGGGTGTCTCCTCCAGAGCTTTGAACCAAGTCAATCTGACAATAATTACGGGGATGCTGTGGCATTATCCAGTCGATGGATGGTGATTGGAGCGGCTGATGACTCAGCTGATGCGGTATACGTCTATAAGAGACAACAAGACTCTTGGATCGAGTTCCAGAGGATTAATGGGGACCAGGATGGCATCAACTTTGGAGATGAATTGGCTTTGGAGGAAGATAATCTGTTGATCGGGTCACGTAGCGCAAACTCTGGCGCTGGAGCTGTGTTCTGGTATCGGTTTAATGGCACTACATGGGTTTTCTGCAAGGAACTCACCCAGCCTCAAGGGGCAGGCGTTACGAGATTCGGTATTCAAATCGCGTGCAATTCATCACATCTAGCAATTGGATCCTGGTCAAACAAGGTCTTCTTGTATGATTGGAATCCATCTACTTGCTCCACCACGCTTGTTGATACGTTGAGCATCGTTGATTTCGGTAACGTCCACCAGGATATCGCAATCGACCGCGACCGTCTTGTCGTGGGAGATTGGGATAATGGAGAGGGGAGAGCATATGTGTATCGCTATAATGGCGTTTCTTGGCCGCTTGAACAGGAATTAAGCGCATCTGACGGACTCACTGATGCTGGTCGATTTGGCTATAGCGTCGACATCGATCATGACCGGATAGCTGTCGGCGCCTACTATCCGGGATCAGGGGCCGTCTATATTTTCGAGCATAATGGGTCCACGTGGGTCGAGCGCGACAAACTTACTGGATCTTTGAGCTATGGGTATTTTGGTTTTCATCTGGGCTTAAAAGGTGGCATACTCGCCATCGTGCAACAGCAAGCAGATCAGATTCTCGTCTATGACAACGACGGAGCCCAATGGTCACTGCATCAGACATTTAATAACCCCGTATTCGAGATCGCCTACCATGAAGGGATGCTCGCTTCAGGATCCCGAGATACGGATACAGCCTATCTGTATGCTATATCAGGCGAAGATAGCAATCAGGATGGAGTCGCAGACCTATGTGAATAACTGGCAGCGCAGCCAATTCACCCTTATTAAGGTGGAGTAAGACCCTGCCCCCTGTCACGAGTTCGAGCGTATCGCGACACCGCTCAGACCTGTGCCAGGGGGCTGGTCAGTATTATTACTTGCTTAGGTGTACTGGAGGTGTAATACCCGTTTCATCGGGCGGTCAAATTGGCCAGTTGGTACTCGAATCTTACACTACTTAAACTACCATCGACTATCAAGATACAGTGCGGAGGATTGCAATCGAATGCGAAGGATAGCGAAAAACCCGAGATCGCATAAATTATTCGAATTGCAAAATAATAGGACAATGTGGCAGAGACCCCAAACGCGCTTCGCAAAGCGAAAGTCGTGGGTAGGAATCCCATCGTCCCCATTTCATCCCTTCTGGCATTGGTTCATTGATTTACAGATTTGAACACTCCTGCACCCGAATAATCTCTCCGATGTCTGCTGGGGATACTTGTGTGAGGCACGCATCCTGACGCGGATGAAGGGGTACTGAATAGGTCGGGGGCATGCGTGGGTTCGATATAGCTCGGAATTATGCCAACATGGAGTGCTCTTATGCCTGCTGCATCGCCAATATGAATGATGGGCCGCAATGTGAGCTATATAGGTCTTATAAATAGATATAAGAGGTAATACACTTATTCAAGAAGCGGAAGTGGGTCGACTCGAAATCAGCAGAATGAGTAGCCACCCACACGGATGGGCCGCCACGCGCAAACTCTACTCCCTACTGTGGGCGTTGCTATTGCGGAGTAGAGTGTTTTCCATGTCTTGCCCGGACAGGCGAAATCCGCACCAGGTGTTAATCGATTCGTTCGACCATCACCCAGTCCGCCATCCCGACGGAACCCGATCGCGTGCCGGCCGATTGCGGCTCGGGAAAGTGAGTCTTGAAGCAGGGCTCGCGCGGCTGACCGTCACGATGGCGGAAGTAGACAGTCATGGCGGTGGCATCGACGGGCCGATCAAACTCCAGAGTGGCGATCTTCCAGCCTTCCTTGCTGATGAATTCGTTCTTCTGCAATTCCGTCCAGGTCGCCCGTTGCGTGACGATCCCGCCGTTCGGGTCGACCCCGAGTTGTACGCCACTGACACGATGCTGGTGTGCATCTTCGTTGATCATGTTCATCGAGACGCGGATGCGAGCCTTCTCGCCCGATGTGATGCCGAGGGCGGCGTAGCTGAACGTCTGGCGTACGCCCCATGACACCGCGCTCGCGTCACCGCTGCTGGTGCGATCAAGCGCGATGATGCTTCGGCCGCCGACGTTGGGGCTGGCCGGCTCATGACGAATGTTGTGCTTGTTGATCATGCCGATCTTGGTCGCGGTGTCCCGAAACTGCATCAGCGTGTAGTGGATCTCTTTGTTGTCATCAACCTTGACGGTCTCCTGGTCGGCGAAATCGCACCAGTCAAGCATCGCGCCGTACGTGGAACTGCGCAGGTGCTGCGTGGATGCTTCCCGGCCGTGCCAGTCGAAGCCCGGATCCTTAAATTCATCGAGTGCCGTCGTCGTGACCTTGAGGTTGTCCAAGTCGATAACCGCATCGCGAGGATGATCGTCATCGCGAACGTGTTGCAGGTGAAACGCCAATGTCAACACCGTGTGCTCGAGGGCGGGCGTCTCGAACCGGATGTGCTGCCAGTCCTGGCTCAAAGGCTTTTCATCAGTGGTCAGAAATGGCGCAGGGAATTTCGGGAACGGTTCGTCGGCAATCTCACGGATGGCCAGACCGGTGCAATAGCCATCGTAGTAGCGCGCGCGAAACGTCTCGCCGGGCAGCGCGTGAAGGGAGCGGACGTCAAATTCGATCACCGCCTTCGTGCCGGGCTTGTGATTGAACTGAAGCGTGCGCATCTCGCTGGTCACCTTGACGCCATAGGGCGCGGTATCGATACGCAGGACGCTTCGGCCGTCGTCGGTTTTCGCGGTTTCCCAGATCTGGCCCCCGCCCATGCCCCAGAACACGACATCGTCCGCCCACGACATCGGATGATCGAAGTCAAGTGCGTAGGTGATGGACTCTGCATGAAGCGCAGCGTGATGCACGAAGAGAAACACGACGAATCCAAGCCAAGTTGATCGCATACTCATCAAAAACCTCCCGAAAGTGTCCACCATAGGGCGATGGCTGAGCGCTGACAAGGTGCGTCTGGGCGAAGTCGGCTGGCTGCGGCAGGTCTATGCCTGCCGACAGGGGAAGTGCTTGACAAAACCTCAGATTCACAATCCAGACCACGCGCGCGACATGAAGGGCTTCACCGTCAACTGCTGGCTGACGTGACGGAGTGTCGTTTCGCGGCCGCTGCGGCTGCTTTTCCCCGGGGAAGTTTCCCTCCGCGGCGGGGCCGCGTTACTTTGATGAAATGATGAACCTGGAATGGCGATCAACGCGCCGGCCTCGTCAGCGGAGTGTCCTTCGATCCTCCTGGACGCGCTGTCGGGTAAGCGCATTTCTGCTTGCGCTGCCACTGGTCATGAGTGGCTGCGGATTTGATCAGCAGTCGTTTCCTCTGCGTCGCGGGGACGTCGTGCGCCTCGAGGGCGTCTCACCATCGGAGACGCCGACCACGCGGGCGTGGTTGCGCGCGGCTCATGAACACCTCGAGCCGCTACTGACCCGGCAGGACCCGCGCGATGCCCGGGCCCTTTTGACCGAGGAACTGACTGAGAATCGCGGCCGCGCGCGGGACGTCTATGCCTGGTTCCGTCGCAACCCGGACACTCTCGTGAACCTCGTTCTCAACTTCAGTGGCATTCGCCATACGGCCCAGGTGGCTGGGCGAGACGAAGCGGTCGACCTGGCCGCATCACAATGGCCCGGCTTCGAGCAAGTGTGGATTCCCATCAACCCGTCGCTGGCGCTGAGCGGCCGACTCGGGCTGGCACGGCGGGACGGCGAGATCCTGCACGCCCCCTGCGTGATCATCCTGCCGGGCCTGTTCGGCGATAACGGCGTGGTGCGGATGCGTGATGTGGCCATGGCGCTTCGGGAGCAAGGCATCCACGCCCTCGCCCTGGAAATGCGCGGCCACGGCCAGACCGAACGACGTTACCCGGATATCTATTACACCTTCGGTGTCCTCGAGACGCGCGACCTGCTGGTCGTGTCGGATTGGTTGGAGGACGAGGTGCCGGGCGTGACCTCCACCGGGATCGCGGGCTACTGCTGGGGCGGGAATCTCGCCCTGCTGGCCGCCTGGTACGATGGTTGCGGTGGACAGCATCCGAGCATCATTCCATCGGTGGCGGCGCATCTCGATCCGCTGCCCGAGCGGCGGCGATTCCGCGCCGGCGTTATGGCGTTTTCGCCGGTACTCCGCTGGGAAGAGATCGTCGACCTGTGCGACAGGGAACAGAATGCCTGGCTCAATCCGCTGGCGTACTATTTCCAGGAGACGCTCCGGCGACGCATGATTGCCAAGGCGCATCCGAACATCAGCGGCAAGCTGCGCGACCTCATTGCGTTCGAGTTCGCCCGCTCGGAGTTCGGTCCGTCGTTCGAGGTGGTCCCCAGTTATCGCTTCCTGCGATTCCTGCCTTACGGGCCACGTCCCGCCGACGACAAGCTGGAATCGGTTCGGATCCCGGTGGTGATGATGGCCGCGGTGAACGACCCGTTCATCCCCGCACAGGACGTCGCCGACATGATCGCGCAGACCGACAATCCCAACGTCGCTGCCATCATCCTCCGTGGCGGTGGCCACATCGGTTTCGTGGCGGACAACCGACGCTATTTCTACAGTATGCTGATCAACTTCTTCAGCCGATCGGCGCCGGATGAAAATCTGACCGGAAGCTCACCCCAACACGCCCCGATCTGACCGGGAGATGCCAGCGTCCCCAACGCCGAGTACGCCTGCACGAACGCATCCTGCGCGATGTCCTCGGCCGCCTGGGTATCTTTCAGAAAACTGAAAGCCAGGGCATACGTATTCCGGGCGTAACGATCGACAAGACTTGCGTACTCATCGCGACGCCCTGACAACACGGCCTGTACCACTTCCTCGTCAGACGCTATGGACCGTCACTCCCTTTCACCGCTCCAGATGCGCGAGGTGAATCTCAGGTTGCACGTTTATTCTCTGACAGCGCAAGGGACACGCAAAGACGATGTTCAGATGCGAGGGTGCTGCCGCAGCAAGTCATCCAGACGGGGCCGCGACTTTGGCCGATCCGCATGATCGGACTATACTCCCGGCAGTGACATGGTGATCGAGGAGTTTTTTTCTCCAAGACACTGCGACGATCAGGGGTCCACCGAGTATAAATGAGTTGTTAGACGACAAGCAGTTGAGGTATTTCCCCATGAGTATGATCCAGCAGTTCAAACGTGACTTTTTTGATGTAGCTCCTGATGGGACATTGGTTTACAACGATCCGTCCATCGGGCCGCTGCACAACCCCCGGCATCATCTTTCGGTCCGCTACAACGAAGGTAAGTCCTGTCTGGAACTGACTTTAAAAGGTCAGATTCAGGAGTCTTTCCACCTCGCCGGCAGCGTATCCAAGGCTTGCCGCGACGCCTTCGGGGCCTACTTCCGCACCTTTGAAGACCTCTGCCAGCGCAAGAATGCTGAAGCCGCCGTCGCCTGACGGTCATTTCTCCCCTCCGATAACCGACGAGCCTGTCCCGCATCACATCGGCAATCTCCGCGCGCGCAACGCCCGCACGTCCGATAAACGAAGCTGAGCGAGGCGTGATTGATGATCTCGGTCTTCCATTAATCATTAAAAAACGTATGTCCCGGGTCTTGAATGGCACGCCCCACGCCACTATTATACGAACATTGTTTCGTGTATTTGTCTTCGTATTTAAAGTGTATACAGCGTGAAGTATCACCCAGCGCATCGAGCATCCTTCGGGCCGGGAGGCCTGAGCAGTCGATTCCTCTGGAACCAAGAGCAGGAGCAGATATGAGTACACATCAGCGAATCGTCGTGGCCCCCGGTGATGGTGTCGGGCCGGAGATCATGGACGCGGTGCTTCGCATCATGAAGGCCGCCGAGGTCCCCCTGGAATACGACAAGGTTGAGCTAGGACAGGCGGTCTACGGCAAGGGCATCACTTCCGGTATTCCGTCGGAATTCTGGGACCTGATGCGACGCAACGGCGTGCTCTTGAAGAGTCCCATCAGCACGCCACAGGGTAAAGGTTTCAAGAGCGTCAACGTCACCATCCGCAAGACACTCAACCTCTTCGCCAATGTGCGTCCCTGCAAGTCGTACGCCCCGGTCGTGGCGTCTTCGCATCCGGGCATGAACCTCGTGATCGTGCGCGAGAACGAAGAGGACCTCTACGCCGGCATCGAGCATCGCCAGACTCCCGAAGTACACCAGGTGCTCAAGCTCGTGACCCGTCCCGGATCTGAGAAGATCATCCGCTACGCCTTTGAATATGCGCGGGCCTACGGTCGCAAGCGAGTCACCTGCATGACCAAGGATAACATCATGAAACTCACGGACGGACTGTTTCATGACGTGTTCGACGAGGTGGCGAAGGAGTATCCCGACATTGACACGAATCACTTCATCATCGATATCGGCTCGGCGCGCCTGGCGGCCAGCCCGGAACTGTTCGACGTCATCGTCACGCTGAATCTGTATGGAGATATTCTCTCCGACATTGCCGCGCAGATCGCCGGTTCGATCGGCTTTGCTTCTTCGGCGAACATTGGAGACAAGGCCGCCATGTTCGAAGCCGTCCACGGATCCGCCCCGGACATCGCCGGTCGGGGTGTCGCGAATCCTTCGGGACTTCTCGTCGCCGCGACGCAGATGCTTGTCCACCTCGAACTGGCCAAGCACGGCGAGACGATCAAGAACGCGTGGTTGCGCACGTTGGAGGACGGTGTTCATACGCCCGACATGTACCAGGAGCCGGTCAGTTCGCGTGAAGTGGGGACATCGGAGTTCGCCGATGCCGTCGCGGAACGTCTGGGGCAAGCGCCGCGCATCTTGACTCCGGTTCACTATCAGTCCACGCCCATCAGGATCGACACCTCACCGCTGCAGGCGGAGCAAAAGGCGGACAAGAAACTGGTCGGCGTCGACGTTTTTCTCTGCTGGGATGACCTGCACCGGGATGCCAACGCGCTCGGCGAGAAGCTCCGCGCTGCCCAGACCAATCAACTCCAGCTCAAGCTGATTACCAACCGAGGCGTGAAAGTCTATCCCGACGGATTGCCGGAAACTTTCTGCACCGATCATTGGCGATGTCGCTTCCGAACCGATGCCGAGAACATTCCCTACGATCACGTGATCGCGCTGCTGACGAACATCACCGACGCGGGTCTGGATATCATCAAAACCGAGAATCTCTGCACGTTTGAAGGCCAGCCGGGCTTTTCCATGGGCCAGGGGGAGTAAGCCGACGTTTTTTGGAATGCACTTGGCGCATGGGGCGTTCAGTGATGCGTGGAAGATGAGGTTCTTGCGAACTGAAGCGGGTGCGTCACTCAGGATGCAATCCGTGGTACATCGTCTTCGGGCGATCGGGCTTCGAGCAATGCGGCATCCGGCGATGCAGGGACACGGCGGCTGCCGAGCAGGGCGGGCAGGATGAGGAGCGTGCTCAGCAGGCAGGAGAGGATACTGATGGCGATGAGCATCCCGAGGCGCTGGTTGGCGGGGACCTGCGAGAGGATCAGGATGCCGAAGCCCAGCGTGACCGCCAGGCCGTCGATGGTGATGGCGGGGCCGACCTCGCGCGTGGCATGGGTTGTCGCCTCGTGGCGATTCGATCCGGCTCCGCGTGCGCGTCGATAGCGATCGGTCAGGTGGATGCCGTAATCGACACCGACGCCGAGGGTCATGCCGGCGAACATGGAGGTGGCGACGCCAAGTGGTAATCCGAGCAGGCCCATGCACGCAAAGCTGATCGCCACGGCAACCAGGCAGGGGACGACGCACAGGAAGCCGTATCGGACGGATCGATTGAGGATCGATGCCACTGCGAAAATGCCTATGAGCGAAAAGAGCAGCGAGCGTACCTGCGTGCGGACAATGGCGGCGATCATGGCCTGGCTGACCGCCACGTCGCCGGCGAATCGGAGCGATATGCCCTCGGGCTGGAAATGCTCGCGCTCGTAGGCGTGCACGGCATCGATCAGCCGTTGCGTATCCCGGAAGTTGGCTTCCTTCAGGTAAACCGTCGTCAGTCCCCGTTCGAAGTCGCCGGACACTGTTTGCCGGAATCGGTCCTCGCCGCGGATGCGGGTGTACTGATTCCACAGCCACTCCGCGCGTTCAATGTCGTCGGGCAATCGTCGCGATCCGTGGCGAAGCGACCTGGCCATGAGATTGGCGACGCGCAGCAGCCGGGCGATACCGATCACGCCCCCGACGCGATCCTGTTCACGCTTCTTCAGGAACGCCTCGAAGTCTGAGAGTTGACGTAGAACATCAGGCCGCTTAAGCGGTTGCTCCAGAATCTCGAAATCCACCTCGTCGGTCGGTCGGAGTTTCAACACCATCTGCGCGATGCTGCCTTTGGCCGTCACCTTCAGCAGCAGGTGATCTTTCTCGAGCGTGGCCTGGTCGATGCGTCCGATCCATTCCTCCGCCACCGGCCCGCGAAAGTCCGCCGGCCGATCCCCGTGATAGGTCATCCGAATGGCGCTGCCCGGCAGCCACGACGTGTCCTTCACGAGATCGGGAGGCAGCGTGAATTCGAGCATGTTGAGCTTGTCCGCGCTCAGACGTCCTGCGGCGCGTTCGGCGTGTGTGTGCATTTCGATCTGCAGCAGGTGGGATCCCAGGAATTGATCGTTGAAGAAATGCATGTGGCGCGCAAACGCGCTCTCGGGCGAGAAGCCGTCGATCCAACTGTCCTGCACGCGGATTCGGGCGATGCCGAAGGGCACCGCACCCAGGACGGCGATCAGAAGCAACAGGATCACCGAGCGTTTTCGCTGCACGCCTCCAGCCCAGCGTTCGAAGATGGAGGGCTCACCTTCGGGCATGGTCCGCAAGCGATCCGGCACGATAAGGCGCGCAGGCAGCAACACAAGCATCGCCGGGATCATGGTCAGCGACCAGAGCAGGCAGAACAGGGTGCCCGCCGCCGTGAAGATACCGAACACGCTGACCGGCGTCAGCGGGGACAGCGCGAAGGAACAGAACCCGATGGCGGTGGTGATCGACGTCTTGGCGACGGGACGATGAATCGTGTCCATCGTGGCGAGGACAATCGCCCTTCGGTCGGCTTCAGGATGAGCGGCGTGCTCGCGAAGATACGCTTTGAAAATGTGAATCTCGTCCGCGACGCCGATGGCGGTGAGGATCACGGGCATGACCGCCACGGTCAGATAGATGGGCGCGCCGAACCAGCCCATCCACCCGAACACGAACACGAGACACGCGCCGACCTCCATCATGGGCAGCAGGGCGGCGGCGGGGCGGCGGAAGCTGATCGCGAAGACGAGAATCATGACGCCGATGGCGACGGGGACGAGCCCGACGTGATGGGCGATGGCGAGTCTCAGGCGGTAGAAGAGGCTCGCGTTTTCGTCAAATGACGTATCGCGTTCGATCAGGGCGATTGCGTCGTTGCCGAGTACCGCTTTCGGAACACCGAGATCCTCGAGAATGTGCGTTCCGAGTAATCCCTCCGCCACCGGCGCGCCGAGCAGGTCGATGTCATCGTTCGTGTCGGTGCCGGCGACAATCTCCTGGATACGGCGGATGAATGCGGATCGGTCGCGGCCGTCGGGGACGCCGATGAGGATGGCGGTGGCCTGCTCATCTTTCGCGATCAGCGTCCCATCGTAGAGGCCGTAGGTCCGCAGGTCATCGCGCAGACGATCGAGCGTTTCACGCGAGTCCGGCAGCGGTTCGAGCAGGGGACGGGCCTTCAACGAACCGGGGATGACGCGGTGGCTGTACTCGGTGTGGAGGCTGAAGACGTCGGCGGGACGCACCTCGGGAAGATCCAGGAACGCGTCGGTCAGCCGGGTGACATGTCCCAGCGTCGCTGTGTTGTAGATGCCCTCGGGGTGTTCCGTGCGAATGAGCACGACGAGCGGATCGCGCAAGCCGAAGCGTTCGCGAATCTCGCGGTCGACGCGCACCTCGGGGGCCTGCTGGGGAATCAGGGCATGGCCGTCGGTGCGCAGGCGCAGCCGGAGGACGCCCGGAGCGGCCGCGCCGATCACGAGCAGGCCGAGAAGGAGCGTCGCCCAGGGGCGATGAATCGCGAATCGGTAGAGCCACGTCATGACGAGCCGGTTCCCGAGAGGCCACAGTTCCGCAACACGAGGGGAGCGAGCATGGTAATTGCGGCACGGGGCACGGGCAAAGCTTCAGGATTCATGACGTGGGGGCCATGCCATCCGATAACTCGTGATCTCGTGTTATCGGATGCATATCTTCCGGATTCGTCGAGTTTGAGCCCGTCTCGTCGTCCGCTGGCGTGATCCCACGCCAAGATTCGCCGATGTCGGCATCCCGAGTGTGAAGGCTCCTCGCCCACAGGTCGATAACACCGAGGCAGAGAAGCTTCCGCGCCCAAGGTCCCACGCCTCGACGTGGGGTTGGGCCGTTCGCGAACCCTGGGGATGCGTTCATGGATCTGGCAACCGGCATTGGATTTCTGGCGGCACTGGGCATGCTCTTCTGGGCGTTGTTCAGCGGCAGCAACGGCCAAATCGGGGTCTTCGTCGACGTGCCCTCCATCATCCTGGTGCTGGGCGGTTCGATGTTCGTTGTCCTGTGCACGCAGGCGCTCGACAAGTTCCTGTCGCTGGTGGGTGTGCTCAAGCGTACGCTGCTGGCGAAGAAGCGGTCGATTGTGGCGGTGATCGAGAAAATCATCAGCCTCGGTGAGCTGGCCCGTCGTGAAGGCGTGCTTTCGCTCGAAAACGCACTGGATGACGTGGAGGACGACTTCCTCGCCAACGGGATCCGGCTGGTCATCGACGGTACCGCCGCCAACGAGATCGAACAGATTCTCGAGGCGGAGCTGGAGGCGATGGACGGCCGGCACATGCAGGGCAAGGGCATCCTGGACACTTTCGGCAAGTACGCGCCGGCCATGGGCATGATCGGGACGCTGGTCGGCCTGGTGGCGATGCTGCAGAACATGTCGGACCCGTCGCAGATCGGCAAGGGTATGGCAGTGGCGTTGTTGACCACGCTCTACGGCGCGATCCTGGCCAACATGGTCTTCCTGCCGCTGGCGGACAAGCTGGCCTACCGGCACGACGAGGAAATGCTGCTGCGCACGGTCATGCTCAAGGGGATCCTGTCGCTCCAGGCGGGGGATAACCCGCGCGTGACGCAGGCGAAGCTGGCGGTGTTCCTGCCGGTCAAGGATCGCGACACGATCGAGGGCCCGGGTACCAAGAAGGATGAATAGCGTTCGTATGGAGAGAAGCGTCCTCTGTCGATCAGGTAACGCATGAAACGTCAGAAGAAACAACCTGAAGGCGCCCCGCTGTGGGTCGTCTCCTACGGCGATATGATGTCGCTGCTGCTGACGTTCTTCATCATGCTGGCGTCGATGGCGAACTTCGACGAGGTGCACGACAAGTTCATGGAGGCCATCCAGTCGATTCGCGAGGCGCTGGGCATGCAGGGGCAGGTGGGCCGCCGCGTCGAGCCGACGGTCGACTTCGCGTCGATGATCCAGCGGCTGGAGTCGATCATCAAACCGCGTGAGCCGCAGAGCCGGGGCGACACCGATGAAGAGGGCATCTATGGGAAGCACTTCCGGCTGCGCAAGATCCGCGACGGGATGGAGATCACCATCGGCGGACCGATCCTTTTCGACCCCTTTTCCGACCAATTGAACGACGAGGGCAAGGAGGCGCTGCAGGCGATCGGTGAGGAACTGGTCGGCCATCGCAACAAGATCGAGATTCGCGGCCATGCCGCCGACGAGCCGCGCCCCAAGGACTGGACCTACGAAGACTACACGGAGCTGTCCTACCGCCGGGCGGTGAGCGTTCGGAACGAATTGCTGCTGCGTGGTGTGGACCCGCGGGCGATCATTCTCGAGGCCGCCGGTTCGAATGAGCCCGCCGCCCAGGGTGTGTACGACCTCGAGAAACGGGGCTGGAATCAGCGCGTGGAAATCGTCGTGCGTGAGTCGCTCATCGACGACTACATGGGGCCGCAGGCCATCGATCTGAATCCGGCAACGGAGGAGTCGAGCGATTCGGATGTGGCCGAAGTGTCCGACGTGGAGTTGCTGGCACCGAATGCCCCGGAAGACGCTTCCACACGACGACCCGAGCCCGCTTCCGGTGAACCTGCCTCTGAAGACGCCTCGTGACCCGCCGCTTCACGGCGTCAACCCATCTCTTCAAATTATTGAGATGATCTCGGCTGAGTGCTGCCCGACCGCTTCGGCAACGGTTCCTGGATCAGCGTGTACTCCTTTACCTCGCGGGGAAGTTCCATGGCGTTCTTGTCGAACTTCGGATTGATCTTGACGTTGCTGAACGTAATCTCCAGTTCGTTGCCCTGCTTGCGCTCGGTGGTGCGGACGCGCACGGGCAGGCCCGACTTCTCGTCGATGTAGAAATCGAGATCGCTGAAATCCCGGGCCATGGCGGTGCCGGGCTTGGGGATCAGCTTGAGCTGCTCGCCCTTGAAGCGGGCGGGGGCGTCATTGATCGCCTTGACCCGCTGCACGTCGAAGTACTTGAGGATCTCGTCCTTCTTCTGGCCGAAGGGCATGGGGAACTGCCCCTTGCCGACGCTGAAGACGTCGGTCTTCTCGCCGGGAGCCACGATCTCGCGCTTGTTGATCTGGCGGAGTTTCTCGCGCACCTCCCAGTACCAGCGGCCGTCGAAGATATGCCACTCCTTCTCCTTGCGGCGTCGCTTGTTGACGGTTCGCGTGTCGAAGCGGATGAAGAAGTTGGGGTTGGGCTCGTCTTCCTTGAAGCGCAGGACGCCGCTGTTGACGGTTCTGTCCTCCAGGATGGGATCAACCTTCACGTAATCCAACTCGGCCTCGAGCGTCTTGATCTCGTTGCCCTTGGCCTCGAGACGGTCGAGGATCTGCTCGGTCTGCTTGTCGAGGGGCTGCGTCGGCCGGGCGTTGCGGGCGGATTCGAACCCGCCGTCGGAGAGCGTGGCTTCCGCGTCCTGCGTCTCCGCCGGCTGATCCTCGCTATCCTCGGCGTGAAGGGGAGAAATGAGCAAGATGCTCCCCACGATCCATGCCCATCCGCTTCGGCATCCGGTGTGTCGATCCATCGGTACGAGTCCTTCCTCTTCGGTCGCGGTGTCTTTTCTATTTATCGGCTGATTATTTTAACCTTCCCGCCCGGCTCGCGACAGGAGGCGATTCCGGCGTGCCCCGCTCGTTCAATCCGAACAGCACCGCCATCTCTGTATACCCACCGACGCCGCGTCGGTGACACGTTTTGTCGCTGATGTTCGCGAGGGGAGGACGCAGTTACAATAAGCATCGTGACGACGCGTGGACATCAGGAGTCTGGATCATCCGGTCGCTTCGGGAAGCCTGCCTTGACCTCTCTGGAATCCCTGCTGGCGATGGCGGGGCCATTTCGCCCGGGTGCGGTCGCGCTGGTCGGGGCCGGTCCGGGGGACAGTGCGTTGATCTCGCTGCGCGGTGCCGCCCGTCTGCTCGAGGCGGACGTGGTGCTGCATGACAAGCTGATCGGTCCGGAACTGCTGGAAATCGTGCCCGCGGAAGCCGAACGCGTCTTCGTCGGCAAGTGGCGCGGCGAGCACTCCTGGACGCAGGATGAGATTCAGGCGGCACTGGTGCGGCATGCCACGGCGGGCAGGCGTGTGGTGCGGTTAAAGGGCGGCGACCCGTTCGTCTTCGGCCGCGGAGGCGAAGAGGCGGAGCACCTCGCCGCCGCGGGAGTTCCCTTTGAAGTCATACCCGGCATCACCGCCGCCTTCGGCGCGCCGGCATCGGCCGGAATCCCGCTGACGCACCGGGGATTGAGTCGCTCATTCGCACTGGTAACCGGGCACGCTTCACCGGATGAGGAACCGCTGGATTTCAACGCCTTGGCGCGGATGGAAACGCTGGTGTTCTACATGGGCATCAAGCACCTCGCCGAGAACTGCGAGCAGCTCATCGAAGCGGGCCGAGACGTCCGGACACCTGTGGCGGTGGTCCACTGGGGAACGCGTTCGCAGCAGCGGACGCTGGTGGGCTCGCTGGGGGATATCGCCGATCGCGTGGCGGAGGAAGGCGTCGAACCGCCGGCGCTGGTCTGTATCGGAGAGGTCGTCCGTATGCGGGAAACGATCGAATGGTTTGAAAAGCGTCCACTGCATGGGCAGACAGTCGTCGTCACACGGATGAAGGATCAGGCCGGGGCGCTGTCCACGCCGCTGATGGGGCTCGGTGCCGAGGTGCTGGTCGCGCCGACCATCGAGCTGGCCGACGTGGAGGACACCTCGGCGGTGGACCGCGCGCTGCAGTCGCTCGACGCCTACGACTGGCTGGTGCTGACTTCGGCGAATGGCGTGGATGCGTTGTTTCGACGGCTCGACGCACTGGGAGAGGACAGTCGCCGATTGGCGGGGGTTCGTGTCGCGGCAGTTGGCGCCGCCACAACAGCACGCCTGCGCGGCCGCGGGATCAATCCCGATCTTGTTCCTCCGGAGGCGGTGGGGGAGTCGTTGAGCGAGGCATTGATTGCCGAGGGTGTGGCGGACCAATCCGTATTGATGTTGCGTGGCGATCTGGCGAGGCGCGATCTGCCTTCGGCTTTGGAAGGCGTGGGCGCGGAAGTGGATGATCTGACGATCTACCGTACGGTGTGTCCACGCGCCCTACCGGAATCTTTCGTGTCGCGCCTGGATGCCGGAGAAGTACAATGGATCACGGTCACGAGCCCTTCGTCCTTCAAAAACTTGCTGATGCTGCTCGGGCCGGAACGCCGCGCACTGTTAAGCGGTGTTCACCTGGCGAGTATCGGACCGGTGAGCACGCAATGCATACGCGACGCCGGCTTCCTGGAGGCGGTCGAAGCGGATCCGCACGATGCCGCGGGACTGATTGACGGCATTGTCAGGGAAACCTCTCGAAGAAAGTGATCGCGGGCGTATCATGTGAGTAACAGATCGGGGATGCAGGCATGGCATTGTGGTATCGAGTGGTCAGCATCGGGACCTTGAGTAAGAATACGATGTGGGAAGAAAAGGAGCCGCAGCGCACCGGTCATGCGACGACGACGGTGATTCGCGACGGGCAGACGACGATACTCGTCGATCCTTCGCTTCCGGCGGAAATTCTGGTGGCGCGCCTGGACGAACGGTGCCACCTGCGGCCCGAAGAAGTGGATATCGTCTTTCTCACGTGCTTTCGCCCGGTGCATCGTCGTGGATTGATGTTGTTCGATCACGCCGACTGGATGATGGACGAGCGGGAGATCGATGCCCTCGGCCCCCACCTGGCGGAAACCATCGATCGCAACGCGGACGACGAGGACGTGGTGGCGATGGTGCGATCGGAGCTGGGCCTGCTGGAGCGCGTTTCCCGTGCACCGGATCGTTTGACGACCAGTGTCCATCTGTTTCCGGCGTCGGGCGTGACGCCGGGCAACGCCGCTCTGCTGCTGGCGGAGCCGTCGCGGACGACGGTCGTGGCGGGAGACGCGGTCGTGACGCAGGACCACTACGACGCGGGGCGGCTTTACGACCAGGTGGCGGATCTCGAACGGGCGCAGGAGTCGTTTCGGGAGATCGTGGAGATCGCCGACGTGATTATCCCGGGCCACGACAACCTTTTTGCCGTGCGCGGGCGGGCCTGAGCGTCTCGGGAATACGTCATCCGCGGGCTGAGGAAAGCCCTGATCACGACGGACACCTTGCGGCTTCAAAGCCATCTTGACACTGGGTGTAAGCGTGTGTAGTCTCGGGTTATAACCGGAGCATGGTGTTATGGATGTCCGAATGGACCTTGCGCGGATCGTGATCAGCGAGACGAGTGAGCAACAAGTCATCTATCTTCGAGAGCGTTCGGGTTCGCGTCAGTTTCCGGTCGTGATTGGCATGAATGAAGCTTGGGCGATCGAACGCCGCGTCAAGAATATCGCCACTGCCCGGCCACTGACGCACGATCTGCTGGCCAACGTGATCACGGAAATGGGTGGGGAACTGGAGAAGATTGTGATCCACGATCTTCGCGACCATGTATTCTACGCGAAGCTTGTGATCCGCTCTCACGGGAGCCTGTTGGAGATTGACTCACGCCCTTCCGATGCCATTGCCCTGGGAGTGGCCAGTGAGACGCCGATCTACGTCTCGGAGTCCGTGCTTCAACAGGTGTGCGATTCATCAGACGCCTGAGGTTCTTATGCCCGTGCTCGATCAGCGCCGGGTTCATTGATGACACACATGAAGACTTGCGCCGCGTATCACAGAGGCTCCAGGTGAACGTCACGGGAACTGAAAACCGAATGTCGCAAGAGATCGACGCGTTCCTGGCGGCTTGTTCCGCGCACTGGCCGGAAGGTCAGGCGGCACCGGCGGTACTGACCCGCGCCCCGGGACGGCTGGACAACATCGGGGGCATGGCCGGCTACAGCGGCACCCTGGCGTTGCAGATGCCGGTCGAGCAGGGCGTGTACGTTGCCGCGGGGCGACGCCACGACCAGGTCGTTCACGTGGTTTCGTTGGACTGGCCGGCGGAGAACGAGGTTTCTTCCTTCGATTGGCCGCTTTCGCTTTTTTACAAGTCC
>CAZUAQ010000082.1:0-17223 GCA_964618455.1 uncultured Planctomycetales bacterium
CCGACAAGCTCCACGCCCGCGGACCGATGGGCGCCGCCGACCTGACCACGTACAAGTGGATCGTCACGGGAACCGGGCAGATCCGGGAGTGAGAGAGTTAAATGAGAAAGATGAGTCTTCCTATTCGCCGAGGGTCAATTCGGAAGAATCCCCATCCATGCCCACCGACTCCATGACCCCAAGAATGGATTATGGCGGGTATTCTGAGCGCGTGGACGAAGATCTGGAAAGCCTCTGGGAAAGCTGCCCGACATCCATTCGCTTACTCATCCCTCCGGCGGATAAACGCCTGGAGGTGTAAATCAAACGGCGGGTTTCTCCAACTTCCAACGGAAGCAGGACACGGCGGCCTAGGATCGACACCGCGATGCTGGCCAGGTGGGCCACGAAGAACACCAGAATCCGTTGCCAGGCAGACCCTTCAACCTCGCTCCACTCGAACCTGAACTCCCGAGAAATATCAGGACAAGAGACAATCGATCCCAGTGGCCGTTGTTTAGTGTCCTGATAAAGCTCTCGTTGTCGTGCCGACCGAGAATTCATCGCTCACTGGAATGACCCCGCTCGATGTCGGGGCGAGTGCCACAATTGAAGAATTGACCGGTAGAAGCCGTACGTTATTCTGACCGGTATGGTACCGATGTGGAAGCCGGGACATCTAGACCCGTGACGTGCTGTTGCCCAGGTGTCTCGTGTTCTAGGCTACATGTTCCTGTACGGAGGGCGATCTATCATGCACATCAGTCGTGTCGTCATCCACGGTTTCAAGCGCCTGACCAATTTTGAATTGGAACTCACAGAGTCGCTCAACATTATCGTCGGCGATAATGAGACCGGGAAGAGTTCCGTACTGGAGGCGATCGGCCTCGTGCTTACTGGCCAGTACGATGGGCGTCTCATTCAATACGCAATCGATCCATACCTCTTTAACGCACCGACGGTGGCCGCATTTTTCAAGAAACGGCTGAATGGCGAGCATGCGAGCCCACCTCGCATCCTGATCGAGGCCTACCTCCATGACGATTCAGGTGATACGGATGTCGCCAAACTCAAAGGCACGAACAACAAGAGGAATGAAGACTGCCCTGGGTTGGCTTTGACCATTGACGTAGACAGCGACCACGTCGAGGCGCTGAAGGACTATGCCGGCGACGACTCGAATCCAACGGTGCTCCCCGTTGAGTTCTATGAGGTCGCTTGGCGATCATTCGCCGGGAACAGCGTCACGATCAGGAGCCTACCTTTCAGGGCCGCTACAATCGACACGAGTCTTGCGCGGGTTTATCGAGGTCCGAACAGGTACTTGACGCAGGTCGTGGATGATGTTCTTAGCGCGGATCAGCGGCGAGAGCTTTCATTTGCCTACAAAAGGCTGCGCCATGGGTTCACACAAGAACCGGGTGTGACGGAAATCAATCAGCATCTTGAACAGCAGGGCAATCCTGCCACGAAGAAGAAACTATCCGTACAGATGGACATGTCCTCACGGTCATCGTGGGACAGCACGATTACTGCTCACTTAGATGACTTGCCGTTTGACTGCGCGGGGAAAGGTGAGCAGTGTCGCGTACAGATGCGGCTTGCGATTGCCGGAGCGGAGCGGTCACGAGTCCTCCTAATCGAAGAGCCGGAGAACCATCTGTCGCATTCGAACCTGAACATGCTGATGGATGATATTCAGAACGATTGTGGCAATCGACAGGTCATCGTAACGACACACAGCGCGTTTGTCCTAAATAAGCTGGGGATCGATAAGCTCCGCCTTCTTTCGTATGACGGCACAACGGCTGCGCTCACGGCGTTAACGCCTGAGACCAAGGACTACTTCATGAAGCTGCCGGGCTACGACACGTTGCGGCTCATTCTTGCCAAGCAAAGCATCCTTGTCGAAGGCCCGTCGGATGAGCTGATCGTCCAACGGGCATACAAAGACAAGCACGGCAAGCTTCCACTTGAAGATGGTGTCGATGTGCTTTCCATTGGTTCGCTGGCCTTCAAGCGATTCTTGGAGATTGCTGGTCTTATGAAGCTCGCCGTGCGAGTCGTGACGGACAATGATGGCGACGTAGGGGCACTACAGCAGAAGTACGCGGACTATCTGAATGGCGCGGATTCGGCGATTCGGATTTGTTACGACCAGGATAAAGACTGCCCGACACTTGAACCGCAACTTGTGAAGGCAAACTCACTTAATACACTGAACGCCATCCTCGGGACTACCCACGGGGATAATGCGGCCTTGCTCAAGTACATGCACGGGAACAAGACCGATTGCGCTCTGAAAATGTTCGAGACTGAGCGGCCGTGGGCACCTCCGGAATACATTGCGAATGCCATCGAGTGATAACAAGGTCATCATCGCGTGTGCCGGATCAGGCAAAACCACGCGGCTGGTCAACGAGGCGCTCACCGGTTGTGATCGCCGTATCGCGATCATCACGTACACGAACAACAATATCCGAGAGATTGTCAAACGGTTTGGCGAGAAGAATTCGGGGGTACCGAAGTATGTGGATGTATTGACGTGGTTCTCGTTTCTCCTCCGGGAATGTGCGCGACCGTACCAGCGGTCCAAATACGCAGCAAAACGTGTTGAGTCGTTGTTGTTTGTGAACCAACAGTCCGCAAGGTATGTGGCGGAAACTGATACCGCACGCCACTATTTTGCGAAGGACGACTGGATCTACTCAGACAAGATCGCGAAGTTCGTTGTAGAGTGCGAGAAGAAGTCGTCGAAAGCCGTGACCACACGGCTTGGGCAGATTTACACGGATATTTACATAGACGAGTTTCAAGACTTGGCTGGATGGGATCACGAAGTGATCGAGATGTTCCTGGAATCGGGGATTCGAGTGACGCTTGTGGGAGATCCCAGGCAGCACATCTACAGCACGAATCCATCGCAAAAGAACAAACAATTCCTCGGTATTAATGTTGTTAATCTGGTCGATAAGTGGAAGAAGAATGGACTGTGCTCAGTCGAGTGCATGGGCGAAACGCACAGGTGCCACGCGGCGATCTGCGACTTTTCGAACGGGCTATGGCCGAAGATGGACGCGATGACATCCCGACGAAGCGACACAACTGCTCATGACGGCGTCTTCCTCGTGAGCACGAGTGTTGTGGAAGAGTATATCCGACGCTTCAGTCCGCAAGTCCTGCGTTACGACAAGAGGGCGAAAACGTACGGGTGCGAGGCGATTAACTTCGGTGTGTCGAAGGGCCTCGAATTCGAGCGGGTGTTGATCGTCCCAACCAATCCAATCAAGAAGTATTTGCGTAGCGGAGACCTCAAGCACATTGAATCCTCCAGAGACAAACTCCATGTTGCGGTTACGAGGGCAGTTCACAGCGTTGCATTCGTGTATGATGGTGAGTCAGTTGTGGTACCCAACCGATGGCTGTAATGTTTTAGCATGAATTGGGGAGTAAGGTCACGCACGTTACATAATCTCCGCTGTCAGGTGTTTACGTTTTTGAGGCATGCGGGAATGCTTCGAATGGCGAGGGTGTCGGGCCGCGTCGAGGCCGCTCCCGTGACTATTCGTCGCACACCCGACCGGCTTCAGGCTCCCCCTTGGTCGCCTTCAATCTCGCGGGTTGGACGTCATGGTTCCCCTGCCGGCGGAAGGACGCCGCGCGATTCGAGCGCGTCGACAATGGCTTCGGCGTAAGCCTGCGCGCCGCGCGGGTTGGGATGGCCGAGAGACGAGAAGACGCAGTTCAACGGGCCCACCTGCACGTCGCGCGTCAGGCATCCGCGGATGCGAAAGCCCACCAGCGGATCCTCCGGCAGCACATCCAGTTGGATGCCCAACGCCTCCAGGCTCGCTCCCGCCGGTATGCCGACACCGTACAACCAGGGGTCGCTCGCCAGCACCGCGTTGGTCATGCCGAAGCCCGGATCGGCGTAGATGAATCGCCCCGCCCCCGTGCCTTCGTTGACGGCCAGCACCGCCCCGGCGATTCCCGCCGCCGACTCGTTGCGGAAGATGTCTGAGTTCCGCGCGAGGGCACCCACCACGTTCACCACGTCGAGATCGCCTTCGATTACACCGATGCCCGCCAGGAAATCCTCCAGCCCCTCGAGGTTCGTCTCCGGACTGGTGATCGGGTAATACGACGACACCACCACGTTCGCGTTCGGTAGCGTCACCGCCACCTTGTCCAGCAGTCCCGACATGGCTTCACCACAGAACATCTGCAGTTGATCCGTCAGGACCTGCTGGTCGATGAACGGATCGAGGATCTGCTCGAGACCGACATCATTCGCGCAGCCGTTCATCAGCAGAAGATCCATGGATTCCGGCGACTCGATCAGATCCACCTGGACGGTGATCGACGTGTTGGCGGTCTGCACCTCCCCGTGGCAGGAGACGCGGCAGACGACGTCATCCTCTTCGGGAACGATCTTCGTTCCGGAGATGGCATGCATCTGGCTGATCACGCGTCGCCCGGTGCGTTCCTGGATCACCGCCGCCACATCACGCCACGCCTTGTCGCGCTCGCGCAGTCCGTTGCCCCACATGACCGAGTCACCGATGACCGCCAGGTAGAAGAAGTCCTGAGCGAGTTCGATGCCGTCGCCCGCCAGGGGCGATCCGTCGGAGGTGGTCAACGTGTACACGTCCAGGTTCACCGACGTCCCGAGTAACCGCATAGGAATCAGAACGATCCATCGAGACTCGGCCTCGCTGAAGAGCGTGGTCGCGGTGTCTCGCCAGAAGACACCCACGCCCACGGCAAGCCGATCACGGATGTCGCTGCTGAGCATGGAGGGATCGGTCGAGTCCGACTCGGGGTCGAAGGATTGCGGTTCCGCACGTTGAAATGTGGACGACGTTTGAGCTGTGGCATCGGCCAGTCGCATGTCCACGGCGTCAGGATCGCCGGTGATGAGATGCAGGGCGAACGCGATGAAGGCGTCATGGTTGTTCGAGGTGCCGGGCAACATGAACTGCCGAGTTGGGCGAAATACGCCGGGTTTGTCGACGGCAGGCGCCTCCAGCCCATGAACGTCGGTGATGACGACGGAGCCGCTCAACAAAGGGTCGATCAGCGTATCGGGAGATTCGATGCAGCCGGCGGTAAGCCCACCAACCGATACGAAGAGCGCAGTCCACTTGTTCAGAGCCATGATCCGTTCCTCGGATCGACGTCGTCGGATTACTCGATCTCGAGTACTTCCTGCACCTCGACAATCGTGCCGACGGCGCAGGACAGAACGAGATCCGATCGTGTGACCAGCACCAGGCGGGAAGTCGTACCGGGCTCGGAAATGCGATCGAAGATTTCATTCTCCAGAAGCGGATCCTGAAAAAGGTGGTAGGTTACGCCGTTGTCGCCGATCCACGCCGGGCAGGGCCCATCGCCCTGCAGTACGGTGGCGGTGCCCTTCACGACGAATGGCGAACCCACGGAGATCAACGATCCGCCGCCCGAGATGCACCCGATCAGCCCAAGCGTGAGGAGACCCAACAACGCAACGCGTAATTGAATGGCGTGGGACAAGGCATCTTCTCCTGTCTCAATGGCGGATCTCACGAAGCGGCCAATGCATCATAGCCAGTGGGATTGTGGTTTCGAAACCTCCGATTTCGCGACCCACAATATCTTCACAATCAGCACGATTTCGAGAAATCCGGGTGTGAAATCACAAATCCAGTCAGGATTTAATTAGGATTGCCTCAGTAGAATGCGCCCGGTATCGAAACACGCGATGAAGGGTCCGCTGGCCAACTCCTCCTTTCTCGGACTCAAATTGGAGGCTGATCGATGGGGCGGTCACTGATGATATGATGAAAAACCTGTTGATTGCTCACGCTCCAGATTTACCAAGGCTTTAATTAAGACACTGGTTGTGGCGTTTTTGCGGGTGTGGCGGTATTCGGGATACTTCATCACAAATTTATGGATTGCTAAGAGTTATGGAATAGACTGAACCCGAAGTGGGTTCAGTTACGTAAAAGGGTACGATTCCTGGGAGTTCGATTTGTAATAGCACTAAAATGGTGCTATATTTGGAATTGGAGAGTGAGGATCCTGATGCGTACTCGGCGTGGGGTACGCACATGCGTGACAGCGCATGATTGTGAAAAAGGGCACGAGCGGGCCGGGGACAACCCATGATCGCCCTCAATGATTAAAGCCCCTGAACACAAGAGGTCCTGGACACAGTCTCTCTCCGGCAGGCACCCTTGCCGCTAGGCAAAGCTATCAGAGAAAGGCGAGTGATCGACGAATGACAAAACTTGCACACAGTATGAACACCATTCCGCGAAACCTTGAGCCTGAAGAAATCTGGTACGCGACGCATCACAAGCTGCGTACCAAGGCCACGGCGGAGTTGGGTTGTTCGGTGGCCAAGTGGGTCATGACGGGCGATGGTCTCGACGAAGAGCCGGGCGAGCAGGATCTGTTCATCGCCTTGCACTACTGCGGGTACCAGGCGGCGCGGAAGCCGCGCAAAGGCAAAAAGGTCACGCGACGCGAACGCCACAAGTGGGCGAAACGGTGGCAGGCCATTCGCGAGTACATCGTCGAGCAGAACCTCGGCCTGGTGTATTCGATGATCAGCAAGTTCAACTTTCAGAATCTTGACGACGACGATCTGCTGAGTGACGGCATGTTCGGCCTGACGCGGGCGGTCGATCGGTTCAACCCGTGGAAGGGATTCCGCTTCAGCACCTACGCGTGCAACGTCATCGCCCGATCGTTGATGCGTCGCGGCAAACAGACCAGCCGCTACAACCGGCTTTTCCCCGTTCAGCATGACGTCGAGTTCGAGCAGCCGACGAACATGCCTGATACGCAGACGGAACTGTACATCGAGCGCCTCAACCGCGCCTTGGAGCAGAATCTCGGCGAGCTGACCGAGATCGAGTCGAAGATCCTGACCAAGCGTTTTCTGTCGGACGAGGATCGCCGACTCACGTTCCGCGAGATCGGTGACAGTATCGGCCTGAGCAAGGAACGCGTGCGCCAGATTCAGAACATCGCGCTCGACAAACTTCGCGACGTGCTCGATACGGACCCGGTGTTGCATTAAGGCAGCACGGCACAAGAGCGGCTCGGCATGAATATGGCGTGGCCGGCCGAATACAGCCAACCATTGAAACACACGATAAGCCCGGCGACCTCGATTGCCGGGCTTTCTTCATGCGCGGGTGATGCCTACATCAAGGACAGCGGGTCGACGTCGATCAGGACGTGGCGGGTTATCGGCGTGAGGATCTTCTCCTGGCGCAGACTGTCGAGCACCTGCATGAGCCTGGCGGCGTTGGCGGCGCGGATCTGGAAGTCGTACCGGTAACGGTTCTTCAGGCGAAGCAGCGGTGCCGACTGAGGACCGAGGACTTCGGCTTCCAATGCCCGCGTCTGCACGTGATCGCGGATGCTCTCGACAAGCGAACGGGCCGATTGCTGCGCTTCCGACTGTCTCTCATGGGCGACGACGACGCGGGCAAGCCGCGCAAAGGGGGGCCAGTGAAACTGGCGGCGCAGCGTGAGTTCATACTCGGCGAATGCGCGGAAGTCATGTTTCATGGCAAAGCGCAGTGCCGGTGACATTCCGGAAAGCGACTGAACGACGACCGCTCCCGTCGCATCGGCCCGGCCGGCGCGACCCGCCACCTGGGTGACGAGCTGAAACGTGCGTTCGGCGGCGCGGAAGTCGGGCATCGCCATCGACGTATCGGCATTGATTACCCCCACGAACGCCACCTGCGGAAAGTCGAGCCCCTTGGCGATCATCTGCGTACCGATCAGCACGTCGATTTTTTCCTCTTCGAGATCCTGAACCAGCCGGGCGTAATCCTCCGCGCGATGCATGGTGTCGCTGTCGGCCCGGCGGACGCGCGCGTCGGGGAATTTGCGCTGCATTTCCTCCTCGACGCGCTCGGTGCCCATGCCGAAGCGCGTGAGCGTTCCCCCGCAGGAAGGATCGCCGCAGGCCGAAGGGACCGCCATGCTCGCATGGCAGTAGTGGCAGTGTGCCTTGCCGGAGGACTGATGGAAGACCATGTACGCCTGGCAGTTGGTGCAGATGATCGGTACGCGGCATCTCGCGCAGACCAGGTAATTCGCGTATCCGCGACGATTCAGGAAGAGCACCGCCTGGCGCTTCGCCTCCAGCGTGCGGCGCAGGCCGTGTTCCATGTCGATCGACAACAGGTGAATGCCCGCCCGCTGCTTCTGTTCGTCACGCATGTCCACGAGGCGGACGACCGGCATGGGCAGCCCACCGACCCGCTCGGGAAGGGTCAGCTTCTCAAAGTGGTCGAAGGCGATGCAATTGCGCCACGTTTCAAGCGAAGGCGTGGCGGATCCGAGCACGACGGGAATCTTCGCGAGCTGGGCACGCTTGATGGCGACGTCGCGTGTATGGTAGCGGGGCGACTGCTGGTTCTTGTAGCTGGTATCCTGCTCCTCATCGACCACGATGAGACCGAGATTCGGGCACGGGGCGAAGACTGCGCTGCGCGTGCCGATGACCACGCGTTTTTCGCCACGGGCGATGGCGGACCAGGTGAGCGAGCGCTGCACGCCGGTGAGGCCGCTGTGGATCACCGCCACATCGCGGAACCGCGCGGCGAGGCGATCGACGATCTGGGTGGTGAGGGCGATCTCGGGAACGAGGAGGATGGCCTGGCGATCGAGGGCCAACTGCGCGCGGATGGTGTGGATGTAGACCTCGGTCTTTCCGCTGCCGCTGACACCATGAAGCAAAACGGCGCGAAACGCCTGCTGTGCCGCCAGTTCTCCGATGCGCGCGATGGCGGACTGCTGAAAGGCGTTCAACGGGAAGTCGGGTTCATCACCGGGACGATCGAAATCGGGAGCGGGCTCGGGTTCCTTACGACGCTCCTCGACGAGCAGATTCGCCTTGACCATGCCGCTGAGCACCGCGGCACTAGCGTCGGCGCGCGACATGAGTTCATCGCGATCCATGGCGGCCCCGACGGCCTGTAGACAGGTCAGCACGTTGCGGCGCTTGGCCGAACGCATGCCGTCGGGCCAGGGCTCGCCCGGCATCCACGCGGTCAGCGCGTCGACCAGTCGATACGCGCGGACGGTGCGAAAACCGCGCCGGCTCTTGATGGCCTCGGGCACCATGGCGGCGAGCGCCTTGCCCGGTGGGCACATGTAATACCGGGCGATCCACCGACCGAGTTCCATCAGCCGGTCAGACATCAGCGGATGTTCGTCGATGACCTCCGCCACCGGGCGAAGGGAGTTCGTCCAGGGGGCGATGCCGACGGAGAGGCAGATGCCCGGCTGCGGATTGTCCTTCCGGCCGAACGGGACGATCACCCGCTTGCCCGGCTCGACCTGATCGGCGAGTTCATCAGGAATGGCGTAGCTGTATTCCTTATCAATCGCCAGGTTGAGCGCGACCCGTGCGACGGGGCCCTCCCGCACGTAAGGAGGTTCACTCCACAGCATTGTCCCCGAACGTTGATTCATCCCGATCCCGCGGCAAGCCCCCGAAAGGTTCTGAAGAAGCGATCGCACTCCGCGCCATCGCCACCGTAATGAGTATATGCCTGCCTCGTCGAGGCCGATAGCGTTTGGCTTGCGACTCGGTGCCGGGAACGTGACAATGCGGCCCGCAGAAGTGCTTGCCCTGCAGGGATCCGGCTTTTGAACATGATCGACGTGGACAATCTGGTCAAAACCTTTCCGACGGCGGAGGGGCCTCGCAAAACGGCTCTGGACGGCCTGAGTTTCCGGGCCGCGCGTGGGGAGATCTACGGCCTGCTCGGCCCGAACGGGGCGGGCAAGACGACCTGCTTGCGCGTTCTGTCGGGGTTGCTCAGACCGGATCGCGGCCGGGCATTTGTCAGTGGCGTCGACGTCGTGGAAGATCCCCCGGCGGCCAAACGCGTCATCGGGTTTCTGACCGCCAACACGGGGCTCTACCAGCGCCTGAGCCCGCGCGAGACGCTCCTGTACTTCGCCGATCTGCACGGCATGAACCGCCGGTCCGCGACGCAGCGCGTGGACGAACTCATCGACTGGCTGGACATGACGGAGTTTCAGCATCATCGTTGCGGCGGACTGTCGACCGGCCAGAAGCAACGCACGAACATTGCCCGGGCCATCATTGCCGATCCGCCGCTGCTGATCATGGACGAGCCGACGCTCGGCCTCGACGTGTTGACCAACCGCATCATCCTGAACTTCATCCGGGCCGAGCGCGCCCAGGGCAAGTGCATCCTGCTAAGCACGCATTATCTGAGTGAGGCGGAGTCGCTCTGCGATCGGATCGGCCTGCTTCACGAGGGGCGAATGGTGGCGGAAGGCAGCATGGTGGAACTGCGCGAGAAGACCGGCTGTGAACGTTTGACCGAGATCTTCCTGGACGTGGTGGACCGGTTGAACGGATCGGCCGTGGCTGTCGCCGCCACGCGCGCGAGGATTGATGGAGACGCCGCCGAGGGGGCCGCTGAATGAGCAGCCGATCGCGCATCGTCGCCATTTACCGCAAGGAACTCATCGATATCCTGCGTGACCATCGCACGATGCTGGCGATGGTGATCGTGCCGGTGGTGATCTACCCGGTGCTGATGCTGGGCTTCATCCGCATGGCCGAGAGCGAAGGCGCGCGGCTGCGCACACAGACGTTTCATGTCCGTGTGGCGGATGAACCCACGCGGGAATTACTTCGCGGCATCATCGACGATGTGCAGGCGGCCACGAAGGAAGAGCAGCGACCGCAGCCGAAGTTCTCCATCACCGCCGGGTCGGCGGACGAAGAGGTCCTGAGCGACGAGGTACAACTCGTGGTCGGTCTCGACCTCCGCGACAACCCGGTGCCGGCAATCGAGCTTCATCCGATGTACCGGCTCAAGGTGGGCATCGTTTACAACGAAGTCGACGTGCGCAGCCGGACCGCCAAGGAGGAACTGGCCGCGATCTTCGAGCGTAACAACGCTTCCACGCGGGAGCAGGCGCTTCTTCAGATTCTCGGCACGCCCGAAACGCAGGACGCCGCGCGGCAGCGTATCGAATTCATCCTGAACCCGATCGCCATCGAGTCCAAGTCCATCGCCACGGAGCGTCAGCTCGGCGGCTGGGCCTTGGGGCAGGTGGTTCCGCTGGTGCTCGTGCTGATGACGATTACCGGGGCGATCTACCCGGCGATCGATCTGACGGCGGGGGAGCGCGAACGCGGCACGCTGGAAACGCTCATGGTTGCGCCGGTGCCGGTGTTCACGCTGATCGTCGGCAAGTTTCTCGTCGTGGCAAGCATCGCGTTGCTGGCGGCGATTCTGAACGTGCTGTGCGTCGGGGTCACCATGCACCTCGGCGGACTCACCAGCGTGATGGCATCACAGATGTCGGTCGAGATTCCCTACGAGACGTTCCCGATCATCATCTTCTGCATGATCCCGTTCGCGCTGCTGTTCGCGGCGATCCTGGTGGCGGTGTGCAGTTTCGCGCGGAGCAGCAAGGAAGCGCAGAACTACGTGATGCCGGTGATCATCGGGGCGATGGTGCCGGCGGTGTCGGTCTTGTTGCCGACGGTGCGGCTCGAGGGCATCACGCTGGTGCTTCCCGTGGGCAACATGGTGCTGTTGACGCGCGAGTTGTTCCAGCAGACGTACACGTGGAGCCAGGTGTTCATCGTGGTGCTGTCGACGACGCTGTATGCCTCGGCCGCCGTGGCGGTGGCGGCCAAACTCTTCGGCCAGGAAGCCGTGCTCTTCGCCGACGCCGGATCGTACAAGACGCTCATTCGCCGTGAGAGCTTCTTGCCTTCCGTCCGCCCTTCAGCGGCACAGGCCCTGCTGCTGGTGGCGTTGCTGTTCCCGGCGAGTTTCTATGCCCAGTCGTTTCTCGGCCAGCTCGGCGGGGGGGACTTTCTCTGGACGCAGAGCGTGCTGGTGGCGGTGCAGTTCGGCGGGCTCTTCCTCGTGCTCCCGCTTGTCGTGGCGTGGTACCTGAAGAATCAGGTCAAGACGACGTTTCTGCTGGCGCTGCCCTCGGTGTTCGCGTGGATCGGGGCGTTATTGATCGGCGTGTCGAGTTGGGCGATGGCCCGGGAGATGATCGCGTGGCAGAGCTACGTGATGCCGATCTCGCCGATTCTGCACGACGCCTCCAAGGCGATCGAAGCGCAGCTGGTCGCCGCGCCGCTCGGGCTGGTGTTGTTGATGATGGCGGTGGTGCCTGCCGTCACCGAGGAATGGCTCTTCCGCGGCTATCTCCTGAGCGGCCTGGCATCCACGTTTCGCAAGTGGGCCGCGATCGCGGTGTCGGGCTTCCTGTTCGGCGTCTTCCATTTCCATGTGGACCGGATTCCGCTGACGTTCGCGCTTGGCATGCTGATGGCCTACCTCTGCTGGCAGAGCCGCTCCCTCGGCCCGGCGATCCTGGCCCATGCCCTGCACAACGGGATCTCGGTCACGATGCTTTGCCGACCGGAGTGGTTTACCTGGATGCGCTTTCCCGACGTGCCGGAGGAAGCCGTCGCGCCGCACCTGCCGGTTCACGTGCTGATCCCGACCGCCGCATGCTTCGTCCTGGGCATCGTGATCTTCACACTTCTGCCTTCGCGACCGGCGCGAGAAACCTCGGAGGCGATGATCGTGCGCGAGGAACCCGCCTGACACGTGGATGCTACCTCGGGCACCTGCTACACTGAGAGATCATGCCGCATCTGGATATCACGCATATTGTTCTGGACCTTCTGCTCATGCTCGGGGCAGGCTTCGTGGCGGCGCTGATCTGCCGCCGGCTGCACCTCTCGATGCTGATCGGTTACATCGTGGTCGGCGCCGTGATCGGCGGAGGCGGGCTCAAGTTCATCTCCGACAGCAACCACGAGATCGAACTCCTGGCCGAGATCGGCGTGCTGTTTCTGCTGTTCACCATCGGTCTGGAATTCTCGTTCGACGACATGCGCGACACGGCCCGGCAGTTGTTTGTGGGCGGGCCGATCCAGATGTTTGCGGTGGCGATTCCGACGTTCGCATTCATGTATTTCGTCGCCGACTGGCCGGGAAAGAAGGCCGCCATCGTCGCGTTCGCCTTGTCGATGAGCTCGACGGTACTCGTGTTCAAGGCACTGGCCGATAGCGGTCAATCGACGAAGCCCGCCGGTCGCCGCGCGATCAATATCCTGCTGTTTCAGGACATGGCGCTGGTACCGCTGTTGCTGCTGATTCCGCTGTTGACCGGGAGCGGCGAGCAGGCGGGGCCGTGGCGCTACGCGGCGCTGGGGCTGGCCACGGTCGGCCTTTTCGGTGGCGTGCTGCTTTGCCGGAAGATCATTCGTTTGTTTATCGTGCCGTACCTGGCGGCGCAACGCAGTCGCGAACTGGTGATGCTCTTTTCGCTGGTGGTGCTCCTCGGCGTGTGCTTCCTGACGGACATGATCGGCTTGCCTGCGCCACTGGGCGCCCTGGCGGCGGGGTTGGCCCTGGGAGGGACGCGACTTTCCCATCAGATCGATGCCCTGATGCTTTCGTTTCGCGAGGCGTTCGCGGCGTTGTTCTTCGTGGGTCTGGGGCTGCTGTTCCGTCCGCAGGTGCTGATCGAGCAACCGGTGTTCATGGTGCTGGCGTTCGTCTCGATCCTCGTGATCAAGACGCTGGCCGGGGCCGCGGCAGCACGCGTGACCGGTCTGACCACGAAGGCGGCGCTGGGCGTCGGGCTCGGGATATCGCAGGTGGGTGAGTTCGCCTTCGTGCTGTCGTTCACCGCCATGGAGGCGAAGGTCATTCCCCGGGAGTCGTACCAGACGATTCTCGTGCTGGCGTTGGGCTCGCTGATGATTACGCCGCGCATGATCAAGATCGGGCTTCGCTGGTCGTCGGGGGCTCTCGAACCGGCCGCTTCCCGCGCCGAGCAGGCGCACCTGAGGCCGACGTCCGATCGCGGGGCGATCGTGGTCGGGATCGGGCCGGTGGGCCGCAACATCGCGCAACGGCTCAAAGGGCTCTATGCCCGCGTCGTCGCGATCGACCTGAGCCCCGTCAACCTGCACGAGTTGGCACAGGAGGGCATCGACACGCTCAACGGCGACGCCACGCGTCAGGAGACGCTCATCAAGGCGGGCATTCGCGAAGCCTGCCACGCCTTCGTCTGCGTACCGAATGACGCCGTCGCGCGGCAGATCGTTCTGCTGTGCCGAAAACTGAATCCCACGTGTGACGTGATTGTGCGATGCCGGTTCATCGAAAGCGTGTCGCTGCTCAAGGCGGCGGGGGCGACGTTGGTCGTCAGCGAGGAGGGGCAGTCCGCCCAGGCGCTGATGAACGAACTCAGCCGGCTGACGGCGGAATCGACGACGTGAACGAGTAGCTGTAGCCCGCGCGGCCGGCGCGTGGGCGTGCTTCAGGGTGGTGACTTTCGCTAACCCGTCGCCAGTGTGCCGGTTTCCACGGCGAGAATGTAGGTCTGGATCAACTCGTTCAGAATGGCGAATGCATTCGGGAGGAACGTAAAGAGGAAGGTTCGTCGACGGGGGATCGAGGGCTCCTGCGAGTACTCGACTCCACCGAACTGATCGATGGCGGCGCTGTGGGCCGTGGAGAATCGGGCCGCGGCGGCGCTGAGCCAGGAGCCCGGTGTCGGGCTGGTTCCGAGATTGTCACGCGGCAGACCGCCCGAGGTCGGATCGGGAATCGGACCCGTCACGCCACCGCCGTCTTCCTGAGCATAACTCGTCGACGGCAATGCCATGCCGATGAACAAAACGGTGAACAGTCCGATGATGAGCTTCGATCCGGTTCGCATGGGAGGAGCTCCCTTGTTTGTGAGTCGCGCGTTTGTGAGTCGTGTCGAGTTCCGCGGCATTATAACCGGCCGCCGCGTGTCCGTTGCAGATCCGGCGGGTTTCGGATCGGCGATGTCGCGGATGCCCGGATCAATCCATATCCGGCGAATCGTCCGCCTTGGGTGAATCCTCCGCGGTGGCATCAGGGCCTGGCTCATCGCCAGAGACTTCGCCGCTTTCGTCGGTCCCGTCTCCGTTCCCATTGATGCCGTTGCCGTTCTCCTCGTCGATCTTGACCAGCAGTGTGACCGCCACGAGTTTGTCGCCATCGCCCAGGCGGATGATCCGCACGCCCTGCGTGGCCCGGCCGATTTCCCGCAGGGCGGACAGGTCGGTCCGCAAGGCAATGCCCTGCGCCGTGATCAGCATCAGTTCGTCCGTGTCGACCACGCTCTTGATGCCGACGACCTTGCCGTTCCGCTCGGTGGCCTTGATGTTGATGACGCCCTTGCCGCCGCGTTTCGTCTTTCGGTACTCCTCGACCTGCGTGCGTTTACCATAGCCGTTTTCGCAGACGGTCAGCAGCGACGCTTCAGGGTTGGTGACCACCATGCCGATCACACGGTCGTCCTTGCGCAGGTCCATGCCCTTCACGCCACGCGCGCTGCGGCCCATGGCGCGGACACCGCTTTCATCAAAGCGTACCGCCATGCCCTCGCGCGAGCCGAGCACGATCTCATCCTCGCCCGACGAGAGCGCGACACCGATCAATTCATCGTCGGCGTCGAGTCCCATGGCGATGATGCCCGAGGGGCGCGGCCGGCTGTAGGCGGCGAGTGGTGTCTTCTTGACGATGCCCTTGGCGGTGGAGAAGAAGACGAAGCTCTCTTCGAACTCGCGCACCGGCAGGATGGCGCGATGGTGTTCGTTCTCCTGCATCTGCAGGATGTTGGCGATGGAGCGGCCGCGCGCGGTACGCGACATGGCGGGGATGTCGTACACCTTCAGCCAGTAGACGCGCCCGCGATTGGTGAAGACGAGCAGGTAATTGTGCGTGCTTGCCGAGAAGAGATGCTCGAGGACATCGCCTTCCTTGCTGCTGGAGCTCTTGACGCCTTTGCCGCCGCGGCCCTGCTTGCGGAAGGCGTCACTCTCGACGCGCTTGATGTAGCCGTCGCGCGTGATGGTCACGATGACCGGCTCGTCCGGGATCAGCTCCTCCATGGAGAAATCACCGACGGGGTCGCCGAACTCGGTCCGCCGTTTGTCGCCGAATTTCTCCTTCATCTCGTAGAGGTCTTCGCGAATGATGTCGAAGACGAGGGCTTCGTCGCGGAGAATCGCCTCGTAGCCTTCGATCTCCTCGACGAGCTTGGCGTACTCGCCGGCGAGCTTCTCGATCTCCAGTCCGGTCAGCCGCTGCAACTGCATGGACAGGATGGCGTCGGCCTGCGTGCCGCTGAGTTGCTGGGCGCTTTCCCGGCACCGGGCCACGAACGCTTCCGGCAGCATCTGGATGAACGCGCCTTCCTCGCCGAGCGTCAGGCCCCGGGCCATCAGGCGTTCCTTGGCGGTCGGCGGGTCGGGCGAGGTCTTGATGAGCGTGATGATTTCGTCGATGTCCCCCACCGCCAGGATAAGGCCTTCGACCACGTGGGCGCGCTGCCGCGCCTTGCGGAGCAGGTAGGTCGTGCGGCGGCGAATGACCTCCTTGCGGTGGTTGATGTAGACGTCGATCAACTGGCGGAGGTTCATCGTGCGCGGCTGACGATTGATCACCGCCACGTTCATCACCGTGTAATTGCTCTGCAGCGCGGAGTACGAGTAGATCTGGTTGAGCACGACGTCTTCGTTGGCGTCCTTCTTGAGTTCGACGACGAGACGCGTGGGATTCTTGCGATCGGATTCGTCGCGCACGTCGGCGATGTCGGAGATCTGGCCGCCCTTGATGCAGGCGACGATCTTGTCCTTGATGGTCGAGCGCAGCACCTGGTAGGGGATTTCGTCGATGACGATGAGCCGGCGTCCGCGCGACTCCTCGAAGTGCGTCTTGCCGCGCACCACGATCGTGCCGCGGCCGGAGCGGTACGCTTCGCGCACGCCCTGTCGGCCGCAGATGGTGCCGCCGGTCGGAAAGTCCGGACCGGGCAGGATTTCGAGCAGCTCGTCGATGCTGACGTTCGGCTCATCGATGACCTTGACGATGGCGTCGACGACTTCGTTGACGTTGTGCGGTGGAATGTTGGTGGCCATGCCGACGGCGATGCCGGTCGAGCCGTTGACCAGCAGGTTCGGAAACTTGCTCGGAAGGACGGTGGGCTCCTGCCGTGTTTCGTCGTAGTTGGGGATGAAGTCGACGGTCTCCATCTTGAGGTCGGCGAGCACTTCGAGCGCCGGGGCGGCCATGCGCGCCTCGGTGTACCGCATGGCGGCGGGGGGGTCGCCGTCGATGGAGCCGAAGTTGCCCTGCCCGTCGACGAGCATGTAGCGCATCGCCC
>CAZUAQ010000083.1:0-16674 GCA_964618455.1 uncultured Planctomycetales bacterium
GCCCTGGCATTGGGGATGGGGGTGGACGTCGTTGCTGTTCTGGGCCCTGGCGGTGCTCTGCCGTGAGAATGCCATTGTACTGCCCGCCATCGTGGTCGGGTTGGATCTGGCCTTCGGGGGATGGGCGCAGATCAAGCGCAGGATCCCGGTGTATGCTGTCATGGGCCTGCTGACCATCGGCTATGTTTACTGGCGATTCGCGATCGCGTACCACCCGTACCCCGACTTCTACGTGCGTTCCATCGACGATGGTGTCGATCTGCTCTGGCTGGCGGCCAAGTTCCTGCACTACGTGGTGGGCGTGATCTTCCAGGCGCCGCTGATCTTCGGCCCGACGCTGCGCGGAAATCCCTGGCTGGAAACACCGCTCGATATGGTGGTCATGCTGGCGATCGCGGGATTCTTGACCGTGGGATATCTCACGGCCACCTGGCAGGTGCGCGGTTTCTGGATCTGGCCGATGTGGATCGTACTCTCCCTCCTGCCCGTGCTTCCCGTGATGGCGACGCCCCACAACGGGTACATGCCGGCGGTGGGGTTCTGCGTCGCCGTGCCGCTTGCCGCCGCCATGCGCAATCGGGTCCGCCAGTTCTCCCTAGGCCGATGGAGCCGCGTGGCGGCGGGATTCTTCCTCGTCGCCATCACGTGTTACTTCCCCATCTATCGCACGATGTGGAACTCCATTCGCGCTTCTGAACAGCTCACGCTGCACCGCGTGCAGAAAGATCCACCGTCTGAAATGACAAGCCATATCTTCTTTATCGATATGCCGTTCATCAACGTTTACGCCCAGCTCCAGTGGGCGCACCGGAACGGTCTGGCCAATGCACTCAATCACCTGCCGAACCTCGAAAGTGCCGAGAACCTCGCGCCCCGTTGGCATGCACTGACATTCTCGAACCACGTGATGCTGGTCGATCGCCGCATTGAACTCGAGCAGCTCTCGAGTCACGCCTTTCGCCTCGAAGTCGTGGAAGGGCGTCCCTTCTTTTCGGGCGCGATGGGGCGTTTCCTGATCGATGCGATGCGCGATCGCAAAACGCTGCCTGCCGGTCCCCAGGAGGAGGATTCGGAGCACTTTGACGTTGACGTCATCCGTGTCGATGAGGAAGGGGTCTGGGAACTTCAGTTCACCTTCCATCGCCCCCTTGACGATCCCGATTACACGTTTTACATCGCCACTCCACTGCGCGCCGCCACGAAGCTCACCTTCGCGGGCGAGTCCAAGGGCAGATCTGTTCCCGATGGGAGGCAGCGCCCGGTTACCGCGGCAGACCTCGAGGCGTGGGGGGAGGCGATGGAGCAGGGTAACTACGATGCAGGGGGCGAATTGATCCGCGTTGCGGCGACTGAGCAGGGACAGATCGGGCAAGCGGCATGGGAACGCTTCCGCCGTCACGCCGTGCCGATGGCCGGGGCCGCTGCATCTCCCTTGATCGGGACGCTGAAGCAGGAATCCGTCAAACCTGAAGAGGCTCGCGCGTGTCTTGACTGGTGGAGCAGTCAGGTGAGTCCGGAGACCTACGCGGCGATCGTTCCTTCAGACGCGGAGGCGGAGCGATTGCGGGAGACGGTTGGCGATCTTCTGGAGATTCGTGCTGTTGCCGGTCGAATTATTCGAGTGGACATGTATCTGACGGGTCCCCCTTTTCCCGGTCCGTGATGCATGGCGTGAGAGGGCGAGGAATGATACAATAATCGGATTCGACTCCGGGAATGAGCGCGGCACCGGAGCACTCCATGGCGTAGACGTGAGATAGCATGACTCAATTTTACGAAGACCCGATCCTCTTCACGGGTGCCACCGGGTTTATGGGGCACTACGTTTTACGTGATCTCCTGGTGCGCGGCGGGCGCTTTGTGGTTCTGGTGCGTCCTCCGGTCGAAGTGAACGCCGACCGCCTGATGAAGATGCTTCAGGAGATCGGGCTCGAGACCGATCCCTATATTAGCTCCGGAGCACTTCAGGTCGTGGCGGGAGCCCTGCCCGATGACTTGCCGGAGCCCTCCTGGGGAAGGACCTCGGCGATCATTCATTGTGCGGCCAGTCTTCAACTCTTTTCCAATGGCAACGGCGACCCGGAAAAGACCAATCTCGATGGAACGCGCGCGATCATCGATTGGGCGGAACGTCAGGGTGTTCAGCACATTCATGCGGTGAGCACGGCCTATTCCTGCGGCTGGAACACCGGGACCATCCCGGAGCGGTTTCACGAACCCAGGCCCGAGTTTCAAACCGACTACGAACGGACGAAGTGGCAATCCGAGAAACTGCTTGTTAACTGGAGCGAACGTCCGGGGCGGACGTTGACGCTCTACAGGCCCAGTTTTCTGATTGGCGATTCCGAAACCGGGCACACCACGCAGTTCGCCGGCTTCTACCAGTTCGCGCGTCTGCTGGGCGTGTTGAAGGAGCAGTATCACGATCCGAACAATGGGGCGCTCACCCGGGTCCCGCTGCGGATCCCCGGCCGACCGGAAGACCGCCAGAATCTGATTCCCGTCGACTATGTCGCGCGCGTCATGGCGACGATCGTGTCAAAATCTCAGTATCACGGACGGATCTATCATCTGACCAATCCCGACCCACCGACGAACGAGATGATGAAACGATGCTATGAGGAGCATTACGGCTTGTGCGGGGGGACGTTTGCCGATCCCGAAAAAGTCGTCGGCCAATTCACCACCACCGAATCCATCCTCTGGGATCAGTACAATGTGCTGACGCCTCGCCTCGTGCACACCCCTCGATTCGATACCACCAATACCGAGCAGGTCGTTCGCGAGAATGGTATCGAGTTCCCGACACTCGACCAGCCGCGGCTCTTGCGCATGCTGGACTTCGCGGCCCAGCAGAACTGGGGCCGAAAGAACGGTCACAACGGTCGACATCCCTCAACCTGAGCCGGATCAGACCCTGGTTCGATGTGTGTAAACGAGCGCGCGGCTGCGCCAGGATTACGGACTGTTCTGCAGGGGAACATCCGTGGCTGCGAGCTCGGCGCGAAGGTCATCCATGCGGACCACATCCGGCAGAACGGCCGCTGTACTCATCACGAAACCGTGTGTGCTGCCGGGCCGCAGGTTGCCGTGAACACCGATCAGATCGACGAAGAACGACATGGTGCCGCTGCCGCAGTAGTAGCCATCCTGCATGCTGATCAGCACGTCCGGGGTATTCTCCACGAGTCCGTGAAATGCCCGCCACAACCGGAAGACCGCATCGGGATAGTCGTGATCCCAGGTGAGCTCGAGCCACTGCGTCCGGGTCAGAGACGTCTCTTCCGATCGCCGATTCTCGACCTTCCAGTTGGCCAGCAGCCGCTCGAGTTTCAGCGGATCACCGTCACGAACGGCGTAGCGCAATCCTCCGTTCGGGGTTGTGCTGATCTCTGCCGTCCCCGCCGCACTCTGAACCACGACGTGCCCGTCATCGCTCCGATAAGCGACCACGTCGACCCCTTCCACACCGAGGGCGTCGCGCGCCGCCTTGGCGGCATCGCGGGTGTGCACCGCTGCATAGCTGACCATGCCGAACTCGGGAATGACGGCATCCCCGGATTTCTGCAACCGGCTGCCCACGCGATAGCCCATCTGTTGAAAGGCATCATCCATTTTCACGCGCGTGTTGGTCGTGAAGTGGTGACCATGGTCCGACATCAGCGTGAGCCGAATGCGTCCGCGCGACTCGAACATCAGGCGGCGGCAGTAGCGGTCGAGTTGCGTCACGGCGTGGAGATGTCCTTCGCGTCCGAGGCTTGCGCCCAGCGACGAGGTTCCTACGACATACCCGATGATGAGCGAATCATCCGCGCGTTCCCGGATTGTTTCCTGAATCTGTCCCAGTTCATGGGCGAACCAAGGCTTGGGATTCAGGTAGGCGGCGGAGTGCTTGGCGGAGGGGAGTGCGTAATCAACGAAATCCAGCCAGGGCATGTTCGCATGCTTGGAATAGACGCTGTAGCCGCTGGTAAGCCGTTCACCGTCGAAGTACTCCGATTCGAGACCCGGGCAGGGCGAGCATCCGAAGAATTCCGCCAGACTCACGTCCGTCATGACCGGGTAGGGGGCGATGACACACGATGGAGCGGGGAAGTACCGCAGCAGTCCCGCCTCCCATTGCTCAACGACCAATGCGTACGGGATGCTGTCGAGAATCACAATGAGGTGACGCGATTGTTCGGGGGGTATCTCGAAGAGATCGATCTCTTCGTCCCACCGTCCATCCTCATCGCTGTCGAAGTGAAGCCGATCGATACGGCCGGATGCATTCCTGCTCTCGCCGTACTCGGTAACGCCGTTCCCATCCATGTCGTAGGTCTGGACGCTGCGCTGATGGTCCTGGCGGGATTCGGCAGCCTGCTCAGGGGAGAACTCCGCCTTCGGCCCGGCGATGCAGCCGCACACCAGTAGAAGTGCTCCCCACGCGAGTCGACAGGGCGTTTGAGCCAAACCGGAGAGAATACGCATACCGTGATGTCCTTGGGGCGGTGAAATCCAGAGCGATCGGGATACGGCTATGGCGTGTGATACCGCAGGCCTGTCGCTCGGGCAAGCTTTGCCCTCGCCGGCGTATCGGTGGTTTCGCGGTCGCGTATTCGCTTGCCCGCGCGTGTACGTTCGGTTAGCTTTTCCCGAGATTGCAGCGACATCGAACATGCCTGAAGGATCTTCTCCATTGACGAACTCATCGAATACGGAAGCCGCCACCTATGCCTTCCGACCGGTGACCTCCACGGAGTTCTCCGTTCTGCTGGAAATGGTCAGGGAATTGGCGGAGTTTGAGAAACTGACCCATCTGCTGCGCGTCGACAAGGACCGGCTGGCGGAACTGCTCTCGGGAACGCGGCCGGTGGCGGGCGCGGGTCTCGCTTGGGCAGGACATGATCCCGTCGGATTCGTGCTGTACTACGAGAACATCTCTTCATTCTACGGCGCCCGGGGTCTCTACATCGAAGATCTCTATGTGAGACCGGCTCATCGAAATCAAGGTGTGGGTCGCAGGCTCCTCGAATTCGCCGCCGCCGAAGCGCGGATGCGGGGATGCGAGCTGATGGAATGGCAGGCGCTGGACTGGAATCGCAAAGCCATCGACTTCTACACCCGGCTCGGTGCCGCTGCACGACCCGAATGGATCACGTTCCGTCTGGAAGGCGATGGCCTGGACCGTCTCGCGGAACGCGAAGACTGAATGCCGCTGTTACTCGCTGCCACACGTGGGATCGGCGGGGAGGTTCGTCCCGCTGATGCAAATCTGGAATCGTCCAAAATCGGAGAGATCCACGTCCCCATCCGTATCGAGATCCTTGCTGGCGCACCCGGCAATGAAAGGAAGTGAGGCAGCGGAGAGGCAATTCTGCAGAGCCAGGAGATCATCCTCGTCGACATCACCGTCGGTATCAAAATCCATCGGTGAGAACACCGCGGCGGGATTCGCTCCTGCACTGAAGTTCTGCTGCACCTCGGTGAACGCCAGTGCCCGGTCATACACGGCCGCCAGGTGCAATTCACCTCGCCACGCGCGATTCTGCGTCTGTTCGTTGGCCAGGGCGAGTTGATGCGAAGTGTCCCAGTTGGAGAGATCGCCACCGACATTGCCCGCGGTCCGCTCGACGCCATCGATGTAGATTCTGACGTCGCCACCGGCGTCTCGTGTGTACATGACGTGGGTCATGTTTGTTGTTGCGGACCCGGAGGGGCTCGCGACGGAGGGCGTCCCGTTATTGTTCGTTGCCGTCGTTCGCAGGCGGAAATCGAACAGGCTCGAAGACTGGCCGACTGTGAAGTTTCGTTGCGACCCGCTCGGGGAGAGCGTGAAGATCCGTGCCGGCCCGCTCTGGCTGGTGTTGGCGGGCTTGATCCATATCTCGATCGTGATGGCATGGCTCGCCTTGCAGGCTTCGATGATTTTGGTTGCGGGCCCCGCCGACTGAATGATGGTTGCACTGTCGATCGACAGGCCGCCGTCGATCCAGGTCGCGGCGTTGGGATTGTCGAGCGTCAAATCGAGCGGGCCAACACCGGGGCCGGTGTCGTGGATCGTCGTCCCCTGACCTTCCTCGAAATCATAGAAGACCAAGAGCCCGTCGATCACCCGGAAGGGAAGACTGAACGGCACCTGCGTATCGGTGGCGATGGGGTTGCCCGTCACCGACCTGTCGATCACGTTATTGACCGTGAGCGTGTAGGTAATCCCCTGCGTCAAGGTCGATGTACTCAGCGTGACGGTCACGTTGTCGGGTGATAGTGTTGCCCCCGTGACGCTCACGCCCAGGTTGATCGCATAGTTCGCGATGGTTTCCGCCGACGTCTCCTCGACCGGCTCGCTGAAGATGATGTTCACGGCATCGAGCGTACTTACACCGTTGACCGAGACGATGGTCGGTGGAACGATTTCCGCCGGCGTGGTGACCTGGACAGGCGTACCGCGCGGCCCTTCGACGTCGCCTTGATTGATCGCCGAGACCTCGTAGCTGTATTGCGTCGATTCACTGACAGTCACGTCACTGAACGTCGTCACATCGCCCTGAACGGCGCTGAGTAGGTTGCCGTCGCGATAGATGAAGTAACGGCAGATCCCGGTATCCGTATCCACGGCGGGGTCCCAGACCAGATCGACCTGGGAGATTGAAAGCGCCGTCGCGCTGTTGATCTGCGGCGCCGTGGGGGGCGTCGGATCGGTCAGCGTTGCGCATCCGATGACTTCGTCAATCGCATCGTACCACTTCTGAGCCATCTTCTGCTCGCCCGCCTCGTTGGGATGCACGCCGTCGTACGTTTCGGCCGCCGCATCGAAGCCGGTGTTCTGATCCACGATGATGATCGGTGATTGCGCCGTCGACATGGTCAGGGCGATGGTCGGAATGGCGGCATTGAGAGCATCGATGTCCGCATTCTTCAGGGGGTCGGTTCGCGGGATCAGCAGCGCCAGAAAGACAATCACATCCGGATTGTCGGCACGCAGGGTCGTGATGATGTCTTCCAGTTCAGCGATGGTACTGGCCACGGACTGGCCCTGGTTCATGTCGTTGGTGCCGAGATGAATCAAGGCGATATCGGGTGTATAGGACGTAAGCCAGTTGGGCAGTTGATTCAGGATGGCATCGGCCCGCCAGCCCCAGTGACCTTCGTGATCGAGATCGAAATCGGGAGTCGGCGTGGGCCCGCCGGAATTCGAATCGAGCGAACCGACAAAGTCGACGTTGGTGTAGCCGTTATTCTGGAGAAGAAACCAGAGGGGGCGGCGGTAACTGTTATGCTGACTGTCCGCCTGCGTGATCGAGTCCCCGAGCGGAACGATGCACAGGAATTCGCCGGCCGGGTCGGCCAGAACGGGACGCGCGCCGAAGGCAATCAAACCCCCGAGAATCGCATGCAGGGCGAAGGAGCGGCGCCATTCGCGGTGCCGCGACAGCAAGTTGAAAAACATGGTGCCCCCTCCGGGAGGATCTGCCTCTTCAGCGTTCCCTGTTGATCTCACGGCTCATGTGAGATTTACCAAATTATAGCGTGCAATGCCGCATTGCGTGTGAGGCAATGGGCACAATCTCTGGACTTCAAGGGGTATACGCAGGGGCTGATAATCCAGTTCATATTTCGGCTCACGTCTGAGGGACCCACGCCAGGGCTCGATCGCGGGCTGAGCTCACTGTCCCGGGTAAAGCAGAATACGGTCGTGGGCGATAAAGAGCAGATCGTCGTGGCCGTCATTGGTGACGTCCTCGATCGCCACCCAGTGGGGCTGAATTCCCTCGTGATCGCCGACCTGGTACTGCTTCTTCGCGAAAATGCGGAACTTGGTGGCCAGCACGAGTGATTCATCCGGACCGAAGGTCAGGATCTCGACGAAATGCTCACTCGAGTCGGTCACTGCCAGATCGGTCCGGCCGTCGTGGTTCAGGTCCCCGACCGCCGCCTGCCTCAGGCGAGCGTTCTCGATCGACGATTCGAATGCCGCCTCCTCGCTCATCTCCGCCGCCGGCACGTCCGGAAGAATCACGACCAGCCGATCCTCGTCGGCCAGCAGGATCGAGGACGTCTCCGTCCCGCCAAGCCGCGCGGAGGTCATCGCTTTGACATTCATCGCGCCGACCGGCACGGACTTGGACTTCTCGTACGAGCCTGATTCGCCCGGCGTGTAGTAATGCACTTCCTGCGTCTTGCGGTCGTGCATCGCCAACGCGGGTCGCGTTTCACCGGAGATGGGCACCACGCAGATACCGCTCAGTTCGGCGTCGGAGGTAGGAGCGTTGTACTGATCCTGAACTTCCCACGCGCCCTCGGGCGACACGCGCATCGCGCGAACGAAGGTCTTCTGGGCCAGGACGATATCGCGCGCCCCGTCCCCGTTGGTGTCCGCGTAAGCGAACACTTCGGGCTTGGCATTTTTGACCAGCCCGGTCTGGCTTGCCCCCGATGCATCCGGCCCGGCGAAAGTGCCGTCCTTCTGCTGGAGCGCGACCTGCAGCGGGCCGAACGACGCGAAGATCAGCAGGTCCTCGCGACCGTCCTGGTTCACGTCCGCCCATCGCATGGCGGAGGGCGGATCGTCCATCTCCTTCAACTCGATGCGGGCGATCCGTTCATCGTCTTCCGAGTCGACTTCCACGGGCTGGATGATCAACAGATAGTCCCGCTCCTCGTCCTTGGTGATGTATGCCAGATGCGCCACCGCATCGTCCGAGGGTTGACCGATGCACATGGCGTAAGGGCGACCCGAGATCGGCATCGGTTCAGGAAACGTGAGCCGCTGCCCGGTGTACGCGCTCCTGCCGATCATCTCCTCTTCCGCGCTGAGCACGAACACCTCGTCCTGCCCATCGTCGTCCACATCGTAGCAGCTCATGTCACGCATCTTGATCTGCCCCCCGAATGACTTGGGCAACTGCAATCCCCCCGAGGACGTTTGCGGATAGAGCACCATTTGCGCGGCGTCCACGTTGGCGGTCACGACATCGGCATAGCGATCGTCGGTCAACCGACCGATGGCCAATGGAAGCTGATCCACCTGGGAATCCCCGGGAATCGGAAAGTGGCGTACGGTCCAGTCCGCCTCCGCATCATCGCCCTGGTCGCTGAGGATCCACCGTTTCAGCCGGCCGGACACGCGCTCGATGGCGAAGAGGTCCTCCTGCGGGCGATCCAGGCACTTTTCGAACGCCAGGCTTCGCAGCGTCGGAAGTTTCAGCCGATCCACGGCGCCGAGTTTGCCGTGGTCATCCTGGTATCGCACGTGGAGTGGATAGGTGTTGTCATCGCTCAGGAGCACGACGTCGGCGTGCTTATTGCCATCGAGGTCCGCCACCGCGAGCATGAGCGGATTCTTGATCGAGTGTGCAAATCGCGTCGCCTGCCCCAGACCTCCGAATTTTGGCTGAAAGAAGATGACGACATCGGATTCCGACAAGGCCAGAACGTCGAGGCGTCCGTCTCCGTTCATATCCGCCACGTCCATGCTCGACGAGATCACGAGCAGATCACTCACGCGTCGGACCAGCGGCTTGCCGAACTTGCCGTTACCCTCCCCGGGAAGCACGACGAGTTCGCGCGGGTTGCCCGTGAACACGAGATCGACGTTGCCGTCGCCGGTTACGTCGGCGGCCCGCAGCGTGGCGATCTGCCAGGTCACCGACACTTTCTGATGATCGAACCGGGGGGGATTGACGAGGTCGTTGACGCCCTTGGGAGGATCCGGTTCGCGCGACTCGGTCTCCTGGAGCAGCAGGTCGATCGTACTCTTGGCGTTGTTGGCCACGGCGATATCGGTGGCGCCGTCGTTGTTGAAGTCCGCGGTGCGCAGTTGGGTGATGCCGTTCTCGAGCTTGTACGCTTCGAGGGGGCCGAAGCCAAAGTGCCGGGCGAGGCGGCTCTTCTGTTCGGAGGTCAGTTCCGGGGCCTCCGCTTGTACCGGGCTCTCCGAGGCGAGCATCGATATCACGATGGCAAGAATCGGAATCCAGCAGACGATGAGCCCTCTCTCGAAGGCGAACGATAGCGATGCACGTCTCCGGCTCACGTCAATTACTCCTTGGACTTGGTGGTCGATGGAGGGCGAGCATCATCGCGGCCCGCCCGGTTTTGAGGAATCGTTGCTTTCGGCATAGTCTATTTCGGTCCGACCCACGATTCAATTCCGAACGGATCCAAGGCGTCACTTGCGAGAGCCATTCCTCCCCTATACACTCATTGCCGTCAACCGGAGATCCTGTGTTTACCGGCCGGGGCGACCGTCATGCTCTCCGGGGTGGTCGTATGGCGGGGTAAATCGAATGCATGCAACGCGCAGAATCATGGCTCTCGCACTCTTCACATCACTGCTGATTCCGGCTTCCGTCCACTCGGATCGCATCCTGCTCTCCGGGGGCGGCAGCGTCGAGGGGGAGGTCGTCAAGGAGACCGAGCCCACGCTCTTCGTCGATATCGGTTTTGATATCCTCAGTGTCCCCCGCAAGCATGTGCAGGAGGTCATTCCTGACGAGACAGAAACGGCGGCGGAATCCGACGCACCTCCCAATCGTAGGGCGTCCGAGGATCTGTACCAGACCGCCGATCTGCCGTTCGCGCCGATCGAGGAACACGCCCGCCGCCTCGGCGAGGCGGTCGTCATGATCGTGTCTCCCGGGGGCCAGGGAAGTGGTTTCGTCATTCACGAGGATGGCTACGTCATCACCAATGCCCACGTGATCGAGAACGAAACCAAGATCACCATTTACATCTTCCGTGCGTTTCAGAATGCGTTCCGTCGGGAGAAGGTGGAGGACGTTCGAATCGTGGCGGTGAATGCTCTGTACGACCTGGCGCTTTTGAAATTCGACCCGCCCGAGGATCTGGAAATGACGGTGACCTATCTCGGGGTCGGGCGTTCCGTCACCGAAGGGGATACGGTGTTTGCCATCGGCAACCCCATGGGGTTGGAACGAACGATCTCCAAGGGGATCGTCAGCGAGAAGAATCGCGCCGAGGGCGGGCTCGTCTACATCCAGACCACGACGCAGATCAATCCCGGCAATTCTGGGGGACCGCTTTTCAACGGCCGCGGCGAGGTCATCGGCGTGACCAACATGGGCTATCTCTTCGCCGAAGGGCTCAACTTCGCGATTCCCATCGATTACGTGGTGGAGTTTCTCGAGAACCGCGATGCCTACGCCTACGACCAGGACAATCCCAACAGCGGCTATCAGTATCTCGAAGCGCCGCGGCGTCTCGATCCCGAACCTCCGACCTTCCTGTTCGAAAAGGCTGAATCCGTCAACTGACTCGCGCCTGCCGCGACTGTCATGGACCTGTGACCGTCATGAAATCGGGACGCTCGACTCTCTGACGTCTAAAGGAAAGGAAGCATATGAACCGCAAGATATTCCGATTGGCTCTGATCACGATCCTGGGGGTGACGGTTTCACTGCGGGCGGACGATCCGGTGACCGAGTGGGTACCGCAGGAAGCCCAGTTTTTCGTCGGCACTTCGAACTGCGACCAACTCATCGCACAGTTCAAGAAGACCCGGGCCTATGCGGCACTCGAGGATCCCGCCCTGAAGGAGACCATGCAGCCCTGGAAGCAGCTCTATGAGAACGCCAAGAAGGTCGTGGCCGAGCGCGTCGGGCTGGATTCCACCAAGGAACTGGAGCTCTGGCCGCACGGGGGGCTCGCCTTCTATGTGATGGCCGAACCCGGAGCTGGAGAGGATGCTGAGGAGATCGAACACGTGTGCGCGATCGCCGAAATGGGCGAGGATGGCCCGAAGGCAAAGAATCTCATGCGCAAGATCGTGGATCTCTGCCAGGAACAGGGCGCTGAAAAGCAGGTCGCCGAGATCGGCGGCATCGAGATCATCACCATTCAGTTTCCCGAAGCCGAGGAGGAAACCGAAGAGGACTTCGAGGACTTTGATGCCCAGTTCGGCGAGGATTCCCCGCTCTTCGAGGGCATCGACACGGAGGACCCGACCTTTCTCGGCATGCAGCTCATGCTGTCGGATCTCGAAGCACCCGAGAAATTCGCGTACGCTTTTGCGGACACCAGGATCGTGTTCGGTTCGGATGAAGCCACGGTCAAGGAGGCGTTGTTGCGACTTCGCAAGGGTGGCGAAGGATCACTGGCTTCGCTGCGCGACATGCGTTCGTTCCGCCAGCGGTTCTCCGGAAAAGGCGATGCGCTGTTCGCCATCAACTTCCCGGCCATCGGCACGATGATCGAGGCGGAGGGCGAGGAGGCGCAGGAGATCCTGCAGGCGCTTCGCTACGACGCCATGGGAGTTGCGGCGTTCGGTGTCGACCTGGTTCCCACCGAGGGGGTGGATTCGCGCGTCTTCGGTTTCCTGCCCCTCGAGGGCAACGAGGGCGGTCTTGCATCCCTGCTGAAGATGGAGAATACGGAGACGGCACCGCGAGAGTCGGTCCCCGCCGATTCCGCCATTCACGTTTCGATCAATCTCGATCCGACGAAGATCCTGGATGAGGTGGTTGCCATCACGCGGCGAATCGATCCCGAGAACGCCGACATGATGCAGGCCTCGCTCAAGATCCCGCAGGAGGACGGCACCGTCCTCGACGTGCGGAAGGACGTCGTCGGCCAGATGCGCGGTCCTCTCGCCGCCACGTTGACACTGGCCCCGCCGTTTGATGCCGAGAACGTCAATCTCTCGGTGCGTCTGGGGCACAAGTCGCGTGATGCCATTGCCAAACTCTACGGCATGCTTCCCCCGGGATTCATCACCGTGACCGAAATCCTCGGCCAGACGGTGTACGAGCTCCCCATGGTGCCCGGCGTGGCCTCGGGGTACACCGACCGCGCGCTCATTCCGTTCGCGACGCGTCGCGCCCTTGAGAGCTACATCCGCGCCGAAGGAAATCAGGGGCGCGGGTTGGCGGAGGCGCCGGCGTTCCGCAAACTCCTGCGTCATGTTCCCCGGGAAAGTTCCGTCATGGCCTACGTGGACGGTCCGCTGCTGATGGATGTCCAGATCGCCGTGGTCGAGGAGTTCCAGTCCGACGATGCGGAGATGCTCGAGCAGGAAGACTTCGCGTCCATGCTGCGGTTCGGACTTGCGAGCGATGCGCTGGAGACCGACCTCGATGTACTCAAGGCCATGCGGAAATACGAGGAACACGGCCTGATCACGGTGACCACCGAGCCGGAAGGCATCCACTTGGAAATGATCAGCATGGTCATCGAGGAGTAGCGCGGCGATCTCCGCCTTGTTCAAATCAACTCGACGTCGGTCATGATCTCGATGAGCGAACGGCTCTGGTTGTCCAGCGCCCCGTACCGGCCGTCGACATGTGAAACGCAGATCGACTCGATACCCAGGGTGACCGTCTTGACCCGTCCTTCGGGGAGTTCGTCAAGATCAAGAGCCTTGTGCCAACGAGTATTCATCGAATGGGGCATGATTCTTCTCGCGAAAAGTCAGGCGTTCCTCAGGACTGCGTCCTTCGTAGCAGCCCCACACAGAGATCTACCGTCTGAGCCAGAAAGTCCGCGGCCGAGTCGATTCCGTGGTCCATGACCGACTCTCCCAGCAGGACGCCTCCCGTCCAGTGCTCGGTCCAGAAGCCCCCATGCGGCAGATCGGGAAGCGAATCCGGAGCGGGATCGAGCCCATACGGGTTGACGTAGAAGTAGGGCTGATCGTACGTGCCGTCGCCCAGCGACATGCCGATCCCGACGCAGGGCGCCCGCGAGGGATCATCGCCCTCGTTGAGCAGCACGAGCGTACCGAAGTCGAGATGGTGGGGCCACAGGCGAACCTCGCCGGTGTTGGGATGCGCGTCGGCGCACGGCGTCAATGTCGTCTGTGCCAGGTCGCACCAGGCGTCGATCGCACCCAGGGACGTTTGGTCGGCGAATTGAAACGGAGTCCCGGTCATCACGGGATGGGCAGGCATGTCGTAATCGCGTGCCCGCGCCTCCGGACCTTCCCCCGCCTGTGCATTGATCCAGGCGAAAGCTCCCTCGAGGGTCCGGCGATCCAGGGGCATCGCATCTATCACCTCGCCGCGGACGTCACGCTTTACCAGCGCAGGATCACTGAGCCGCAGGCCGAACTGCTGGCCGTCCGGAGACAGACGTCCGACGAGGCCCGGCAACGCGGCTTCATAGCCCAGGTTGCTGTGACTGTCGTCGGCAGCCTTGGGCAAGCGTGCATCGGCAACTGCAGAGAGCGTTTGCGTCGCCCAGTGCACCTGAAGTCGGATGTCGCGAAGCGCATGGGGATCGCCAAGTCGTTGCATGTCATTCATGAGAGATTCCGTTGCTGATTGAGGGTGTTTGTCTCGGGCATTGCGCGCACGTCATGTTCCTCGATTTGCCATCGGCTTCACCATGGACTTCATCAGGCCGGCATCGTGGTCACAGGCATCACTCGCCAACGCCTTCAAGCGATGACTACGCCGTGGGATCCATCACGCCGCCATAGGGAACTCCTGTGAGTGTTGCTATACTTCGCTCGAAGGTCGTCAGGTCGTCTGTGTTGAACTTCGAGAGATGGTCATGCCCGCAGGCGCGTGCCATCACGCACATGAGTTCGATGGTGGCGTCGAGATAGTTCTTCAGCCGCTCGGCGGAGGCATCCACGATCAGCCTCGCCCGAAGCTGCGACTTCTGCGTGGCGATGCCCACCGGACAGTTGTTCGTATTGCACGCCCGCATGCCCAAACAGCCGATGGCCTGGATCGCACTGTTGGCGATCGCCACGCCATCCGCACCGAGGGCCATGGCCTTGATGAAATCGGCATCCGTGCGCAGGCCACCGGTCGCGATGAGTGTCACGTCGCCGGCGCCGGCACGGTCCAAGTGCCGTCGTGCGCGGGCGATGGCGGCCATGGTCGGAATCGAAATGTTGTTCTTGAAGATGTTCGGAGCCGCACCCGTGCCCCCACCGCGCCCGTCGAGGATGATGTAATCGGCCGAGGCCTGCAGAGCGAAATCAATGTCCGCCTCGATGTGCTGGGCCGACATCTTGAAGCCGATCGGAATGCCCCCGGAAGCCTCACGCACTTCGTCGGCCAGCCTCCGGTAATCCTCGGGACTGTGGAGATCCGCGAAAGTCGACGGGCTGACGGCGGACTGCCCCTCGGGAATACCGCGCACCTCCGCAATCCGCCCACGCACCTTGTCGCCCGGCAGGTGACCGCCTGTACCCGTCTTGGCGCCTTGGCCCGCCTTGAAATGAAAGGCCTGGCAGGCGGCGGCCTTCTCGAGCGACCAGCCGAAACGCGCGGACGCCAGTTCGTAGAAGTAGCGGCTGTTGGCGGACTGCTCGTCCGGAAGCATGCCGCCTTCACCCGAGCAGATCCCCGTACCCGCCCATTCCGCTCCCTTGGACAGCGCGACCTTGGCCTCTTCGCTCAACGCCCCGAAGCTCATGTCACTCACAAAGATCGGGATGTTCAACTTCAGCGGCTTGTCAGCACGTGGGCCGACGACCAGTTCGGTGCCCACCGGCACGTCATCCAGTAGCGGCTGACGTGCCAATTGCGCCGTGAGGATCTGAATCTGATCCCAGCGGGGAAGCGCGGTCTGCGGCACCCCCATGGCGCTCGTCGGGCCGTGATGGCCCACTTTGCTCAAGCCCTCCCGCGCCAGTTGCTGGATGTAGGGATTCTGCGGCTCTTCTTCCGTCCCATGGACATCCTGGTAGAGCCCGAGGTATTGATCGCGGTCATACGGTTGGGGATGTTCGAGGGCCCATGCCGCAATTTCCGATTCGTCGACGTACACGGCGTCGTCATCGGAATCGACCCACGCGGTGAACTTCTTCAAGACCTCGTTGTTGTTGTACTCGCTTACCCCGGTGTCGTAGCGGTAATCCCAACCATGCAATCCACAGATGAGATTGTCGCCTTCGATCGAGCCGTCAGCCATCAACGCGCCGCGGTGGAGGCACCGCCCATAGAGGACCGATACCTTTTCATCGTAGCGAACGATTACCAAATCCACGCCGGCCACTAGCGCGTAGGCAGGTTGACGATCCGGCAACTCGCTCCACCCCGTCACGCGGACGCGCTGCTCCGGACGCGATCCCGACTGTGTCATACCCGAATACTCCTCATCAAGATGGCAGGTTAGGCAAAATAGAGAGGCGCGCCCGATCAGCCGTGGTAGAATACCTCGCGGGCGATCTTACCATCTTTCCAGGTCTGGACTGCCACCTGCTGCTGGACGACGCGTTGACCACTGTCCTTGGGGGTAAACTGGAGGGTCCATTCCACCGCCGCGTGGTCTCCGTCAACGAGCACCCGTCCGACACTCGCTGCATGGAACTCGACGCCGTTGACGAAGGCCTCTTCATACGTGCGGTTCTCCGCCTTGCCGACCCGCTCGTTGACACCGTTTTCACTCATGACGACGTCTTCAGCGTAGTATTGATCGAACGTTTCCAGGATTTTGCCGCCGAGAATACCGTCGATGACCGCCTGAACAAGGGCTTTCTGGTCCATGATTGTTCTCCTTGTGGTAGGGCAGGGGTCTCAAAATATCCCTTTTTATTGTCCATGATAACCCGCGCGATCGTGTATTCATTCCCGACCGCCGGGCGACAGACGTCGAAATTCAAGCAAAGTTTTCACTCCGGACGAGCAACCGGAGATTCCATATTTGCCTTGGAAATATAGGGCGCTTCAGCTCTGTAGAAAACCTTTCGAAGCAGCAAGAGGATCATGAGATTGTGCGCAA
>CAZUAQ010000084.1:0-16588 GCA_964618455.1 uncultured Planctomycetales bacterium
GCCTCCTGTCGGTCACCGACGCGGTCAAGGCGTTCGGCGCCATGCGCGCGGTCGGCGCGGTCATTGTCAACCCCGACGAGGCCGCCGTGGAGCGCGCCAGCCTACAGGCGCTGGGCGCGGAGATCTTCGACGACCGCGTGCACGACGAAGCCTACAAGAACAAGGTCGGCGAGGCGGGCTGGTTCGACGTCCATCGCACCGCGCACGAACTCGGCATCTACACCAACGCCACCATGCTTTACGGCCACGTCGAGCGGCCGGAAGAACGCATCACGCACATGGTCAAGCTGCGCGCGCACCAGGACGCGTCGCTGGCCGAGCGGAAGGCGGCGTTCAACTGTTTCATTCCGTTGTCGTTCATCCCCGATGAGTCCGAGTTGGAGCATCTGCCCGGGCCGACCGGTCTTGACGATCTCAAGACGCTGGCCATTTCCCGGCTGATGCTGGACAACGTACCGCACATCAAGGCATTCTGGATCATGCAGACGCCGAAGCTCTCGCAGGTCAGCCTGAACTGGGGCGTGAACGATCTGGACGGAACTGTGGTGTACTACGACATCACCAAGCGTGAGGGGGACGGTACGACGCACCAGGAACTGACCGTCGATCGCTTGAAGCGTTTGATCCTCGAAGCCGGGGGCGAGCCGGTCGAGCGCGACACCCTCTATCGGCCGGTCGTTCGCGAAAACGGATCGTGGCGCGTGGAATCACCCTCATCGTAACCGTTCTGCACCGTGTCCGGCTCATTGCATCCCGTCGGCTTCCGGGTTCACGCGTAACGTAGTCATGCCGTGCTTGCGCAGGCCGACTTCGATGACGCTGCGGTCCTCGTCGCACTCGACGGCAAGTTCCCGCAGCGCGCGTTCGGCGGGGTCGCATTCGAAAGCCTGCCGCGCCGCCATCTTCAGCGAGATCCGCGCGGTCGCATCCCCCACGCCCACTTCCTGCACACGAAGAATCACACCACGTTCGTCATCCGCTTGTTTGAGCGTTTCCACTTTCACGTGTTCCGGGGCGATGGCCGCATATGAGATCGGTTCCGGCAACGGAGCATCCGACTTACGAACGCGTTGCACGGCCAACAAGGGTTGGGCGAAACCGTCGCCGAATCGCTCCGCCCGCACGGGATCCATCGCGCCGTCATACGCCATGATTCGGTAGCGGAACGTCATCTTGCCGCCCTGCTGCCAGCGGTAGTTGGTGAACCACGTGTTGGTCATGATGTGCGAGAAGATGTGCCCGTTCGGCATGTCCAACTCCTCTCGCCAACATTCGGGCCACAAGTCGCCGAGAACGACGAGCGGCGCTTCGCGCGTCGCCCACAGCACGCCTCCGTTCGCGTCATTCAGATCCACCCAATGCTCGATCGAGTAGAAGTCGGTGGCAGAATACTTCAACTGTTCCTCGCCCGGGGCCATCGAAACCCAGGGGATCTCCATGCGCACGCGCGGGTTTTCCATGGCGAAGGGGAACCCGAAGTAGATCTGCTCGACGGTCTCGTCGGCGATTTTATCGAGCTTGTTTTCGATATCGATCACGTCGAGATCGGCGTACACGCGGATGTGCTGCTTGAGCGATCGCAAGGCGTCGCCCGTCGTGGTGACGATCCACTCCTCGTATACGGACCCGACGTGATGCTCGATCTCGGTCGTCGGTTCCGCCGGAGTGACCTGTTCCCACGAGGGCATGCGCTTTTCCGTCAAGCGGACGGGCGAGACGTTCTCGCGCGGTCCGCCGCGCTGCATCAGATAGGCATTGAACGTGAATCGCGCCTCGGGATCGACCAGCGACCGCCCGCTCGCGCGATGGAGCACGTCCTTCACGTAGCCCGTTTCGGCATCCAGCTTGACGGTATAGCGCGATTCTCGTTTCTCCGCCTGCGGGATTTCGCCTTCAACGATCTCGTAATGCGCCCAGCCCACGGGCGGAACGTCACGCGCGATGAACGTGGTGCCGTCCTGCAAAGCCGCGCGTTCGCCGTTCGGACCGATCAGATGATTCGGTCCGTCCTTTACGGTCGCGGGGAGATGCACGACGTCGGTGCGTTCCCATGTCGTGGGATTGAACACACTGATGTACTCTCTCGCATCTCGTCCGTCGGCATGACGGTCCGCCAGTTGCACCTTGATGGTGAAGGCATCGCGCATCACTTCCTGCATGTCGGCGATCCAATCGGCGTAGCCTCGCTTGGCGGCCCATTGGCGCTCCACCTGCGAAGGGTCCTCCTTGTACCATCGCCACGCCGCGCCCCACGTGTGCTCGCAGTACAACAGAACGTTGCGATAGAGATGTTCGATGCGTACCCCCTGTGGAAGCCGAAGATCCGGCGTGTCCAGGAGATCGAAGGCGAGGGCGAGCCCTTTGTACTCGTCCTGGACGACGCGCGTGATCCCGGTCGGTTCCGCCGACGATGCCGCGCCGTCGGCCCACCAGTCGGGAATGTCGCCGCGATAAGTGGGGATCGGTCGTCCGTCGCGCAGCAGGGCGTGATAGAACTCCCGACTGGTCGCGAGTCGCAGCTTCGGATACGCCCAACGCGCGTTCCAATAGTCTACCCAGTCGCACACGCTCGCCGCCGCATCGTAGTTGTCGCCGCCCATGCGAAGCTGCAGAACATCGCGTTCGTAGCCGTTGGCCTTCGCCCGTTGAAGATGGTTTCGGAGATAATCGTGCAGCACCGTCTGCGTCTCGGCGTCGACGTCCGCCGCGCCGCCTTCGGGATAGGCCCGGCGGAGGAAGTTCGCCTCACGGTAGCTGTCGGTGTACCAGACGATGACGCTGCTTCCGTCGGGAGCCTCCCACCGGAACGGACGCGGCACGGCCCCTTCGCGGTACCAGAGGAAGCCACCGCGAATGCTGTTGGCCCGCAGGTTCGCGAACGTCATGCCCATCTGCGACCACAGCATCGGCATGGCCCAGGTGTAGCCCGGCACGTCGTTCAGCATGGCGGTGTCGATGCGAAGGTCATGCTTTTCCGCGATGCGCCCCGCCAGGTTCATCGACCTTGCCAGGGCCTCCGAGCCGCACAACTCCGTCAGCAGGTTCGCCCATCCCCCGGTCAGTTCCACGCGGCCGTCGCGGATCAGCTTGACCAGCCGCTCGACCTGGTCCGGGTGACGCTTCTTGAAGTTCTCGAACAGCGCCGTGCCCTCGATCGTCCAGCGGAAGCGCGAGGCGTCGTCGCGGTCCGCCGTCTGCTCGCACAGCGCGATCACGCCCTTCAGGTTTTCCGCCTGTTGCGTCCAGACCACCTCCGGGACATCGGTGAAGCCGATGTCCAGATGCGTGTGCGGAACGATGTAGATCTCCCACCGCCGCTCGGGCTTGAGCGTTACTGTGCCTTTCAGGCCCGAGGGCTCGAGGGCGATCGTGAACTTCGTTGGTGTTGCGCAATCCGGGACCGGCACGACCAGCCGGTGCATCCACCGTGACAGGTCGCCCGAATCGAGTTCGGAAGCGTGGTCGTCACCGCGCACGTGAATCGTCGCGCCGTCGCCCAAGGCATCTTCGCTCACGTCCACGAGAATCGCGCGGGCGAGTTGATCCTCGTGCCGGATGTAAAATGGTGTCGCTTCGAGCTTCAGCTCGTCGGCACCAAGCGTTGTCGCGAATAGGCCGATGACGTACAGAACGCAGATGACTCTGCATGAAGTGGGCATCGGAAAGCCTCCGGGATGCATCGCCAGCTCGGGTCCGGAACGGCGGAAGGTGAAGAGGTGGGGGAATTGTACCCTCTTGCGGCTGCCGGATTGGGAACAATTCCCCACAACGCCCAGAACCACCACGTGCGCAGTGTAACCGGCCAGCCCCTCAAATGCCCTTTATGGCAGCGCCGACCGATCTTTCATGGAATTATCCGGACGGCCAATATGTTTTCCGGGCAGTGGCACACCGTCTGCTCTACCTCATGGTGTCGCAATGAAGGCGGCCTCGGATTTCCGACGACATCCCCTGCTTCGGCGGGGCGGAACACGAGGCTTGCGACATCGGGTCTCCTCCTGACGGTCTTCCCATACACCGCGCCTTGAGCAAGGCCGTCCTCGATGACGGCCTTGCTCATTTTTACGGACGCTGTGACACCGCGATGGCCCGCCTTGCCGCCGGCGTGAGAAGACGCGGCCAGAGAAGCTCACTCTGATTTCATTGATGCGGTCACACTCTCTCTTTAGAATGCGAAGGATGAATGTGGTCCGGGTGCTTGTGCCATGAGTCTTTTTGCCCAACAACGGCAGGATGCGTTCGCCGGAGTTCAACCTCTGCCAGTCCGGATGCGTCCTTCCACACTCGATGAGTTCGTGGGACAGACGCACTTCGTCGGCGAAGGCAAACTCCTTCGCCGCCTGCTCACCGCCGACCGGTTAAGCAGTGCCATCTTCTATGGCCCGCCGGGGACGGGGAAGACGACGCTCGCCCATGTGATCGCCCAACTCACCCAGGCCGCCTTTGTCGAAGCCAACGCCGCCGCCGTGGGTGTGAAAGAGATCCGCGACATTCTGCACAAGGCGCAGGATCGCCTGGCGGCTTCGAAACAGCGAACGCTGCTCTTTCTTGATGAGATCCACCGTTTCAACCGCGCGCAGCAGGACGTCTTGCTGAGCGATGTCGAGAACGGCCTGATCCTGCTGATCGGCGCGACGACGGAGAACCCGTTCTTCAGCGTCAACGCGCCGCTTGTGTCGCGCAGCCAGATTTTCCAGTTCGAGCCGCTTGACGAGGATGACATTCGCAGCCTGATGCAACGCGCCTTGGCTTCCGAAAAGGGGCTTGGGTCGCACCAGGCTCAGATCACGGATGAGGCGCTCGATCATCTGGCGCGAACCTGCGATGGGGATGCCCGCCGGGCGCTCCTGGCGCTGGAAGTGGCGGTGCTGTCGCACGTGCAGGATGATGGAGGATCGGGGCAGGTCACCATCGACCTCGCCGTGGCGGAGGAGTCCATCCAGCGCAAGGCCATCGTCTATGACGGCACGGGCGACGAGCACTACGACGCCGCCAGCGCGCTGATCAAGAGCATGCGGGGGAGCGATCCGGACGCGGCAGTCTACTGGCTGGCCCGGATGCTCGAAGCGGGGGAAGATCCCCGGTTTATCGCGCGGCGGGTAACGATCTGCGCGGCCGAGGACGTGGGGAATGCCGATCCTCAGGCGTTGGTGGTGGCCAACGCGGCGGCACAGGTCACGCTGCTGGTGGGCATGCCGGAATGCCAGTTACCGCTGAGCCAGGCGGTGATTTACGTGGCGACGGCCCCGAAATCGAACGCCTCGGCCCTGGCGATCTGGTCCGCCGCCAAAGACGTGCGTGAGGGGCGGACCGTGCCGGTTCCCAGGCATCTGAGGGACAGTCACTACGGTGGCGCCAAGAAACTGGGGCACGGCGAGGGATACAAGTACGCCCACAACTACGATGGGGGTTTTGTGGAGCAGAACTACCTGGGTGTCGATAAAACTTATTACTGTCCGACGGATCGGGGCTACGAGGCCACGATTGCCGATGTTCTCGCGTCCAGACGCGAGCCTACGATCCGGCAGACGGAGGATGGCGGGAAAGAAGCGGACGCTTGACGGCGTTCGTCCGCCGGGACGAGGGTCCAGTGACCAAGAAAGAACTGCGACAGAACTTACGGGAGACCACGTCTGCCATCTCGCCCGCGGAGATGCATCTGCGGTCGATTCAGGCGTGCCAACTGCTCACCGAGACGCCGGAATACCGTCAGGCCGAAATCCTGATGGTGTTCCTCTCGCTGCCGACCGAGATGGACACTACGTCCCTGGTGCTCAGTGCGTGGCGAAATCGCATGCGCGTGCTCGCGCCTCAGGTCAGTTGGGAGCAGCGGCGGATGCTTCCGATCGAGATCCAGTCGCTCTCCGACAACCTCAGCAAGTCACCGCTCGGGGTCCGCGAGCCCGCCAAGGGCGCGCCGATCCCCGTTTCTCACATTGATATGGTCATCGTGCCCGCTCTGGGCTATGACGAATCCGGCAACCGCATCGGACGGGGCCGCGGCTTCTACGATCGATTCCTCTCGCATCTCGACTGGCACGGCATCGCATGTGGGCTGGCTTTCGAAGAGCAGGTCGTGGACCACGTGCCGACCAGCGATCACGATCGTCCTGTGGACATGCTGGTGACGGACAAGCGTGTCCGCCGATTTGCGAAAGCCGGCCAGGCGGCCACCTGAGCACTCATCACGCCGAGACCGCCCCCTGTTGCGGGTTCTCTTTGCATCTGCCTTGCAATCGATTACTCACACGATATCCTTGAATCGGCAGACCGATGCTTTCCGTAATCCTTCCCAAGGCAAGGAGACCGTCTCGTGGCACGTCAACGATGGACTCAGAAACTGTTGTCCCGGCGAATGCTCATCGCGTATGCCGCCGGTGGGATCCTGCTGGTGGTCGTGCTTTTCGCTCCGAAACGCTCGGATGCCCCGAATGAGACCTTGCTGGCCGGTGAGCGTGAGGTGGCCAACGGTGAAGCACTGGTGAAACTCGACGACGAAACCGCCTCGCCGCTCACGAAGGTACTGCCAACGACAGAGAGCGAGACCGCCTCGGAGGCGAACACCGCCACACGCATCCTGGAGGAGCCCGCGCCGGCCCCCGTGGAAGCGAAGCCCCCCGCCTCGCAGCCTGCTGGAGTGATCGGTATCGCCGAGGCGCAGCAGGCGTTCCAGAAGGGTGTCGAAGCCCAGAAACGCGAGAATCTTCTCGAAGCACGCACGCTTCTGAACAAGGCGTTGCGGGGCAATCTTCCGGAACATCATGAGCAGTCGGCCCGCAAGGCCCTTCGCGACCTGGCGGAACGAACGATTTTCTCGAAGGCGATCATTCCCGCCGACCCGATCGTCGAGGATTATGTCGTGAAATGGGGAGACAACCTCGCCAAGATCGCCAAGAAGTTCAACGTCACCGAGGACTTGCTGGCGGAGATCAACCAGCTTCCGAACAAGGATTTCATCCGCAAGGGCCAGCGACTCAAAGTGGTGCACGGTCCCTTCCACGCACAAATCGAAAAGAGCACGCACCGGATGCACCTGTATCTGCAGGAAACGTACGTCGAGACGTTCCGCGTGGCGTTGGGCACGAATGGCGGAACGCCGACCGGCAAATGGAAGGTCCGCGATCGGCTGACCAACCCGAGTTGGGTCGATCCCCGTACCGGGCAGCGATGGCACGCCGATGATCCGCAGAATCCCATCGGGGAATTCTGGATCGGACTCGAGGGCATCGAAGGCCAGGCCGTCGGCCAGTTCGGTTACGGCATTCACGGCACGATCGAGCCGGAAACCATCGGAAGTGATGTCTCGCTGGGTTGCGTCCGTCTGGCGGCGGACGATATCGCCCGTGTCTTCCACATGCTTGTCCCGGACGAGTCGATCATCACCATCGTCCGGTGATCGAACCTCGTTCCGGCAATTCCTGAACCCCTCATGGAGGTCCGGATTGTCCGACCTTCCCGACTTGAACGACGAGTCCACCACGGTCGCGCAATTGCGCGAACTCATCGCCCGATTCGTCCGCGCGCGGGACTGGGAGCAGTTCCACGACCCGAAGAATCTTTCCATCGCCATCGCCACCGAAGCGGCCGAATTGATGGAACATTTCCGCTGGATCAAGAATGATCCGTCGCGCGAACTCGTGGACGATCCCGAGCAACGCCGCGCCATCGAGGAGGAAGTGGCGGACGTCCTCGCCTTCACGCTCGCCTTCGCCAATAGCGCGAACATCGATCTCTCCAAGGCACTTCATGACAAAATGGAACGCAACGCGCGGAAGTATCCGGTAGATGAGTATCATGGCAAGTACTAAGCCGTGACGACTCCAGGTCGCGCTTACTTTGAATCATCTTGAATGGTCGCACGGTCTTCTTCGCCGGGAGTCTCCGACGGAATTTCAGACTTCTGCAGGTTTTCCTGCATCGTCACGGGCATCGGCGTGCCGCCCAGGAAACTGAGCGTGCGCTGCGGGAAGGGGATTTCGATCCCGTGCTTGGCGAATTCCTTCATGATCTCGAAGCGAACCTGAGTCATGAACTCCCATCGGGCCGGCGGCGTGGCGAACCAGCACACCAGGTCGAAAATCAGGGCGCTGTCCGCGAAGTCGAGGAACCAGACGGTCGGCGTGGGATCCACGAGCACGTTCGGATGTTTGTGGGCGATGCCCAGGAGAATCTTCTTCACTAGGAGAGGGTCAGCGGCGTAGGAAACACCCACGGTCACCCGGGCCCGGACGATCGTATCCTGCATCGTCCAGTTGGTGACGTTGCTGCTGATGAACTCACTGTTGGGGATCACGATATCGATGCCGTCGAAGGAACGGACGTGGGTCGATCGCATCGAAATGCCGCGCACTTCGCCGAGTTGCCCGCCGACATCGATGGTGTCGCCCACCTTGACCTGGCGCTCGAGAAGGATCATCAGGCCGCTCACGAAATTCACGAAGAGCGGTTGAAGCCCAAGACCGAGCCCAAGGCCGATCGTTCCGAAAAGGACCGCCAACGCGCCGAAGTCCAACTTCACCGTTTTCATGGCAATAAAGATGGCAACGGCGATGACGGCATAATGCGACAGCGTGGCGATCGCCGTCTGCGCGCCACGGTCGAGTTGCGGGGAATCGGGAAAAATCTGGGCGTAGAGGTACGCACGGAGTGTGCGCGATGCGAAGATCCCCGCGGCGATCACCACCAGGGCGGTGAGAATCGCGAGCGGGGTGACCGGATCCTCGGCGCTTGTCAGCGGATAGCGAAGCAGCATGATGATGTCCGAGATCCGAACGCCCCAGATAGGCAGCAGCAGAAATACGACGCTGAGCGAGAGTAGAAAACGTGCCAGTTGAAGCACGGTCAGCAGCACCGCCTGCACCTGTCCCGTCGAGACGGCGTCTTCCCTGGTCGCGGATGGATCGCTGCCGGCGGCCGGTTGCGTCACGTTCAAATGAATCCACTGGCTGAGCAACTGCCTGAGGAAACCTTCCACACCGAGGACGACGATGGTCAGCACCACACCACGAATGAGATACTCGGTGAGCGGAGAATAGCCCATGGCCTGAAGCACGAAGATCGCCGCCACGATCAAGGGAAGCAGGGGCGAGAGATGGACCAGGAGGGCGAACTCCCAGGGCAGGCCCACCGGCTTGCCCGGCGCGAAATAGCGGCGCCGAACCGTGTACACAAAGGCAATCACGAGGATGATCAGCTTAGCGATCAGCCAGCACGTTTCGCGTAGGACCGGCAGCACGTCGATCGCGCGAAAGCCCATCACGATGGGCATGGTTACCCAGAACGCGATCGTCAGGATCCGCAACCATCGTCTGTGATAGCGCGCCGTCTCGGTGCGCACGCGCAGCATCCGCCAGACCGGCCGCGTCGCATCGAACAGCGTGTTGATGACCGTTATGGCCAACGTACCCAGCAGGCAGGATATCAACAGAATCGTGAGCAACGGAAAAGACGCGCCGGGCGGGCGGAAAACCGTGATGGCAGGCAGCATGACCGCCAATGGAAGAATCCATCGAGACGATTCGCCCACCACGCGCATCACCTGGTAGTGCGCGCGTTCCCCCAGGTTGGGTTGGCTGCCAGCACCGCCATCCGACGGGACATTGGCCAGATCCTGAAGTTCCTCCGAAGCCGCGACGCGGTGCTCGCGCTGCCCCAGGAACTCGGCGCGCTCGCTGCGAAGCTTCGACCGCAGGCGGCGTCCGAGATAGTACGTCAGCGCCGCCAGCAGGCCGGTATTGATCAGAGTCGGGAGGGGGATGGCGCCGAAATCCCGCAGCGCCCTCTTGTGTTGGACATTCAGGTTCTCGTAGGCCGGGCCTGAACGATTCCATACCGAAGCGAATTCACGGCTTGCCTCCGTGTAATCGTGCTGGAAGAGATTGGCCTCGGGAATGGACAAGGCGGTCCACTGCAAGCGGGCCCCGAACCGTTCCCACGATTCAATATGATTCGAGATCATCTCCGTGGCCTGGCTGAGGCGGGAAATCAACTCCTCGTGGGCGGTCTCCAGCGACTTCAACTCCCCCTCCACTGTGCTGAGGGGGCCGCTCGTAAGTTCCACCTGCTTCTTCCGGGCATCAATCAAGTCCGCGCCGGTCAATTGCGTGATCCTCTCATCCAGCGCGGCCCGCCCGATCCGGATCCGATCTTCAATCGCGTCCCGCTGTTCAATCGCCAGCCGCTGCTCCACCAGAGTGTCATCCAACTGCTGCTGGAGGTTGACCAGGAGTCGCCGGTCTTCCGCGAGCCGCTCGATCGCGTCGTTGTAGGCTTCGAGGATGCTCTGCCCTTCACGCCGGCCGAGCGACTCGAGAAAACGCGTGAGATAACGCTCCCCGTTCTCGATCCGCAGGGTCAGGTGCGTCAGGTCCGATGGCGGAAAGCGATGCTGAAGCCGCTGGGCAAGGTCCTGGGTCTGCGCGACGCCCCTGTTCGCGTCGCGAATCAACTGCCAGTAGAGCTTTTCGTATTCTCGGAGATCTTCCCTGGCAAGTTGCTCCTCCGCATTCTTGACGGCCGATTCCGCCCGGCGGGTTTCGAGTCGCGCCCGGTAGGCCTGGATACTCTCGACCAGCGGGGTCAGCGCCGCGATGCTGTCGGCGCCCCGCTGTGTCTCCAGCTTCAGCAGAAGATCGGTGTCCCCCAGGGCGGCGGCACGGACCAGTTCCAGGTTGTGACGCCACTCCAGGATCGCCTTGGTGATGAGCAGACGCTCGCGCGCTTCGTTGGACCCGGCCTCGTTGAGTTGCGTCGGGAGCTGGTCCAGATAGGCGTTCAGCCGTTCCAGCGTCTGCGTCACGGATTTCTTCGTGGCCGCCACACGCGCGGGAAGGTTCGCGGACTGTGTTTCGCGCAGCGTTTGCGCGTTGACCATTTCATCCAGTTCGCCCCGGTACTCGGAGAGCGCCCGTAGCACGGCATCGCGACTGGATTCGATCAGGAACCGCCATTGCGGGGGCTTACGTTCCCGGTAGTCCTTCTCCAACTCCTGCCAGGCGCGGATCTGATTCGACAGCGACTCGATCGACTCATCCTTGCCCAGGGTCTTGATCCGCGCACGCGTCTTCTGCCAGCTCAGCAATTCGTTCAGGTACGTCGTGAGGATATCGACGCGGCTCGTGGACTCTCCGTCGATTTCCACCTCCCCGGCCGGCGCCGTCGCCGGCGCCGTGGTGGCGGGTTCTGTCGTGGGGCGCAGTTCTTCCAGACGCTTGCGCACCATTTCGATGCGCGCCTGCAATTCATCATCGGTGGTCGGCGCCTTGAGGATTCGCGGCGTGATCTGCTCGGTCACCACGGTGCTGGTGTCCGGTTCGTTCGAGGGGGGACTTTCGTTGATGGAAGCCCCGTCTGCCGGGCTGGGATTCGTCTCCGGCGTTTGCGCCAAGATGACCGGGGAGAGCGGCCCCCAGACCAATCCCATCGCCAGCAACCAGCGTATCACCCCGCCGAGGCAACTCATGCCATCCGTCCTTCCGCGCTTTGAATGGGAGTGCGTACGAGCTCGGTCACGTCGGCAAGTATAGCACGCGCACGAATCGACGAACAATTCCCTCCTGGAATGCGCCTTTCGGCCATGGAAGTTCAGGAAGAATCGAGGCTGACGATGTGAACCAAGGCTGGCGACATGTTGTCGGCGTCACTGCCGGGAGCAGGTTCCCCTCACCGCAGAACCTCCCCCCAAAAAGAGAGCGGGCCCGGCCGCCATGAAGACGACCAGGCCCGCGGGTAGTGCCGTATGCGATTCTCAGACCAGAGCGTCAGTCCTTACGGACAGGTGGCCGAGCCACCCACCTGAGCCTTGATCTCCGACAGGTCGATGACCGTCAGACCGTTCGACAGTTCGACATCCTTCTGAGCGTTGCCGGCCACGACGGTGCCGTTCGTCCCTCCGGTGATGTCCGTCTTGGCTTCCGACAGGTCGATGACCGTCACACCACCGCTGGCATTCACGTCACCCTTGATGTTCAGGCCCTGGATGACCGAGACGGAGCTCAGCGAGAGGCTGACGATTTCGATCTCGACACAGCTGTCATCGGAACCGCCCGACAGCGCAACTTCGTACGCGTTGCCGCCCAGGTCGGTGACCGAGTCGCACGAATCCGTGCCCTGGTTGACCTGGATGTTCGAGCAGTCGATCGATACCGGGGCATCGAAGGTCAGCACCAGGCGCTCGATGCCGCCTTCACGCGACTCGACGCCCGCACCAGCCGTACCGGCAGGATTCGGGTACAGCTCGATGTCATAGTCATCGGTGCCACCGTGCAGCTTACGCGAGACCGCCGAGACCAGCGCCGGCTCGACAATGACCAGGAGGGCCTCGTCATCGGCATCGACGTCGCCGTCGCAGTCCAGGTCGCCCTGGCTGTAGAGCGTGCCGGTGCCGAGATTGCCCTGCAGGATCGCCAGGTCGTCGGCATCGACATCGCAGTCGAGGTCGAGGTCGCCGATGGCGGTCTTGAGGATGACGGTGACCAGCTCGGTCACGTCGGCCTTGGTCACCAGGCAGTCGCCGTTCATGTCGGCGCTCAGGTCGCTGAACAGGGCCTGCTCGAGGGTGCTGTAGTCACCGGCCTGGAGCATCTGGGCGACGTAGTCGACGTCCTTCAGATCGATGATGCCATCCCAACCGAGCGGGGGACCGCCGGCCGTCGGACGACGGTAATCCATGTCCATACCGGCCACGTCACCGCGGAAGTCACCCAGCGCGTAGCCCTTGCCCGTCGCGATCATGCTGTCGATCGAGGTGGGCAGCGAGAACAGCGGGTTCTGGCAGACACCGGCGATCGGGGCCTGCGGAATGAGGATACGACGACGGGAGTCGGCCCAGGGCAGCCAGTCGCGGCTGTCCGCAACCGGGTTGCTCAGGTTATCCGTCGCGGGACCGTGGGCCAGGATGGCGGTGTCGATCGCAATCGCACCGGCCTTGCGATCCAGCTTGTCCGTGTTCGGGTCGATGGCCAGACCGTCCATCCAGTAACGCAGGTCTTCCTTGCTCAGGTCGCCGTCATGATTGAAGTCGGCGATGACTTCCGGAATGCTCACGTCGACGGTCATGTCGCCGGTCGAACCCGCACCGTTGCGGTGATTGTTGCGCGGCTGGTAGTACGCCTGCACCAGTTCATCGGCGTCGAGCAGGTCACGCGCGCCGTCATCGTTCATGTCACCGGTCTTGGCATTCTCGGCCGACAGATCCTCATCGCCCTCGACGATGTTCCAGTTGGCGCCGTCGGGGTAGACGTAGCCGGTGCTGAGCACACCCTGGGCATCCGAGTACATGTTCGGATTGGGATCGGCGGGGTAGCCGGGGTTCTTGACCGGGTCACCCGGGAAACCGGGATTCTGCTGACGGACCGGGGTGCGGTTCGCATCGTTGGCGAAGCCGTAGGCCTCGACCACGGTGGTGTTCTCGTTACGCACGACTTCCTGCAGCGGCTGATTCACCGTCTGGGCGACGAAGTTGTCCGGATCGAGCAACTGGGGAACCGCGTCAATGCCCGCGACCGGGAAGTAGTTCAGGGCCAGGAACTCGCCCGGCATGAACAGGTTGTCATCATCGGTCGGCACCGAGGCGAAGGCCGCGACGCTGTCGTTGATGTTGTTGAGGTAGCCGGCTGCCGCCTGGTTCGGCATGAAGTCGGGCGCGGCAGCACTCGACTGAGCGGGGTTGCCGCGGCTCACGAACGTGGCGAGGCCACCGAGCTGGTACGCGCTGTCGGGATCGGCATTGTCCAGCACCGAGTCCACCGACGGGCGCACGAACTGCGTGCCGCCGCGATCGTCAAACTTGACGTTCAGGATTTCGTACTTGCCGGAGGCGGCATCCACGGCGGCACGGCTGCCACCGACCAGACCCGTGTAACCGACGCCGAGGCGGTGGTTTTGCACACCGGCTTCCAGGAGGCTCGAACCGCCGCAGTTACCCGACTGGGTGTCGGGGCCGACGATGAAGGCCTCGGTGACGCTTTCCTTCTTGCCCTGGTTGTCGCCACGGCCCCAGGCGGGATCGATACCGCTGGAGTTCATCATGCCGTTCCGGGTACCCGAGCCGACATCACGAGGACCGGCCTGCAGGTTCTCACCGTTCGGCATACGACCGGTGGTAAAGAGCATCTGAAGCTGCGTCATGCAGACATCTTCGAGGCACGTGCCGACGTTGGCGATGTAGACGATCGGCGCCCACGCCACGGTGTTGTCGAAGATCGTGTTGGCATCGGGGGCACCGGTGTTCTGGTTGAGGAACACCGGAGGATTGCCACCGGGGCCGTCGCAGTCGCGCTCGAGGAACTGAAGCTGGCTGATGAAGCCGCTGTTCGAGGGGACCGGGTTCAGACCGTAACCGGGGGCGACGGGCGTATTGTTCCACGTCCCCGAACCGGCGACGGCGGTACCGAAGCTGCCCGGCACGTCCAGGATCGCCAGGTCGATGCCTTCGGGTGTCTGCGGAGTACCACTGGCATCGGCAAAAGGACCGCCCCACAGGGTGGCGCCTTCCGCGGCCCACTCGAAGCGGTTCAGAAGACCGGTCTCCGAGGGGATGGTCGTCGGGATGTCCCCGCAGAGCTGGAAGTCGATGAACTCGTTGTACCCGTTGATCGAACCGACCGAACGGATGTGGACACGCATTTCCGACGTGATGTTGTCACCGCCGTTGGTCAGCGTGTTGGCCAGCTGATCGGTGAACGGAAACGACGGGCTGAAGCCGAACACGTTGTCCCCATCGACATCGATGAAGTCATTCGTGCCCGCCGGCGAGATCTCCAGCGGCTCCAGCAGTGTCGCACCCGAGATGCTGACCTCGCAATCCGTGGCGGTCACAAAGCCATTGTTCGTGGGATCGCAGTTCACGTCCGCCAGCGCCTGGCTGCTGATGCAACCGGCGATCGCGGCCGCGGCGATCCACATTCCCATTCTTCTTTCCATCATGTGTGTTCTCCTTTTGATCATGATGAACGATGATCCCTTAATCTCACTTCGCACTCCTCATCAAGAGTGCGTTCACGATTCATTTGAGCCATTTCACCGACGAGTCCGGTGGCCTCGGCCGTTTCGGATCGACCCACAGTCCGTCCTGGATGAACACAGGGACAACTGGAGAGGAACTCTCCGATTCACGCGTAGACGATGTCAGGCTTGTCTCTGGCGGCTCGTCCGAGGCGATGATCGAGTTGAGATTCCCGCGTGGAAATTCACTCGCAAGCGCAGAATTTCTGCGCGCACCTCGTCCGCTGCCCTTCTCCTCTCCTCTTTAAATCAGGAAGGGGGATTCACTTCTCGTGCTTCAGATGCCGGATCGACCTTCGCCTTGATCCGATCCGTGATTCTCGCTTCTTGCCGTTTCCTGAGACGAAGGGGGCACCATTCCGCCCGCTCCGCCGCATTCACCTGGATGAGTTCGCATCTGCCTGATGCACACCCGGGTGATCGCGATGGCGGGGCGCCCGTGGCGGCGCCCCGCCATCGAGATTCGTCCATCAGTCCATGATGTCGTTGCTGCCCGAAAGGGTGTAGTAGGCATTGCCCCACTCACGCCCCTTCAGCGTTGCAAGGATCGTTTTGCGCTCCACGTGCGTATCCACGTACAGGAAGTTCGCGGTGCCGCCGAAGATCTTCTCACCACCGGGGTGATGACGTCCGATGCTGTTGAGTTCGTACGTGCCCGGGTTCGTCAGGAGGCCCTTCTGCTTGAGGGCGGAATCGTACTCCATGATCCCGAACGTCTCCTCATAGTCGGCCGCCGACGGGTCGCCGTAGACGAATCCCGAGAACTGGGATCGATCCGGGGCGGTGTACTCATTCGAGCCCGTCGAAATGTGATAGAACGGGTTGACCGAACGGTGACTCTTGCTCTTCAGCAGATTGCCGCCCTGGATCTCGGCGGTCGCCTCCCAGTTATTAATGAACTCGGACGCGAGAATCACCTTGCCGTGATTCTTGATGGAGCTCTCTCCGATCAGCTTATTGGTCCGCGGCCCTCCCGAGAGCACCGTGGTGAACTTATTACGCGGCATGACCGCCGCGTTGGCCACGTAGGCCACGCGCGTCGCCTGAAGATCCTCGCGCGAGGTGTTCGGGCTGGTGTTGCCGAGGTCGTCGACCTGACCGCTTTCCCAGTCCGCAGCCTCCGGCCCGGGATTGGTGCGCGGCGCGCCGCCGTTGTCGAAGTCGGGGCACTGGAACGCATTGTCATCCACCTTGCCGTCGCCATAGAGGAACCAGGACCAGTGCACGTAACCATGCTTCGGCGGGGAAGGTCCGTTTTTCTGCTGCGACTGGGGGCTGATGTCCGCCCGGCCTCGGCTGTCGAGGTAGGCGTAGGACACGGGGTAAAATCGCTCGCGATTCATGTAAATCGCCACAGCCGTGCCGACGTGCTTCTGGTTCGTCGCACACACCGTCGCCCGCGCTTCGGACCGCGCGGCAGAGAGACTCGGCAGAAGGATCGCCATGAGCAGAGCGAGAATCCCCACCACCACCAGGAGCTCGATCAATGTAAATGCCCTGCGTTTAGCCATAAACGCACACTCCTCTTTGCTTAGAACGTGTGTGAGAAGGTCTCTTTTTGCCGATAGATGGGGATCTCTTGGCA
>CAZUAQ010000085.1:0-16544 GCA_964618455.1 uncultured Planctomycetales bacterium
GCCCGGTTGCGTACGTCACCGCACACAAGCTCCCCACGGCGGCCGAGGTTGAACGAACCTGTAAGCCCATAAATGGCTCAGGCCCGAACCCCCTGGCGGGATTAGTCGGAACCTTCCAACATCACCCATTTGAGCATCACGGCCGGGCCATTGTTGACCCGGTGTTTCCCGATCGCCCAACCTCCGATGTAACCTTGGGAATGAATGGGATAGAGACCGCAGATTGACCCAGGACGGGCTTTACTTGCGGAAGCCTCCCTCGAACCGGACAAGCACGTCTCCATGCATCCGGCTCTACGTGCCTCCAAAGTGGCGGGTGATGAATCCCGCCCTCTTAGCCTGGCTGGTGAGGCCAGGTTTACCGAGCGATGGAGTTCGCATTGATGATGCCGTGTGACACGCGTTCGCGTCCTTGACGGCAGTAGAACGGTGTTCTACAGGCCGACCATAGCACAGCCTGAAACCTTAGTCATGGTTTTTGTTGCGTTGTCAGGGCTTTTTCTGAAAGCCAAAACGCGAATACCAGATATCCATAAATCGCTCATGGATAACGACTTAAGGGAATTCAACTTCGTCCTGTCAGTAACCAGGACCAAGCCGTTCGGCGACCGGGACGTGTAAATGTGTTGACAGATAGGCGTATTTGCCGACACTATTACACATGGCCGCCACCGACCGGGACAAGGTGCTGAACATCATTCGCCAGGCGGGGATGGTTCGCCTGCGTGACCTTCGAGAGCGGGGACTGCATCCGGAACACCTGCGTCGCCTGATGGCCGAGGGGCAGGTTGTCCGGGTTGCCCGGGGCGTCTATGTGCCCGCAGATGCCGAGCCGACCGGCAATCACTCGCTGGCCCAGGCGGCCAAGCAGGTGCCCAAAGGCGTGATCTGCCTGCTGTCGGCCCTGCGTTTCCACGATATCGGAACGCAAAGCCCATTCGAGGTCTGGATGGCCCTGGACCGGCGGGCGAGAAAACCGCAGGTCCAAAGGCCGCTGCTTCGCGTGGTCCGCTTCTCCGGAGCGGCCCTGACCGAAGGCATCGAGCAGCACGACATCGAGGGAGCAATGGTCGCGATCTACAATCCCGCCAAGACAGTGGCGGACTGCTTCAAGTACCGCAACAAGATCGGTCTGGATGTGGCCATAGAAGCACTGCGAGAAGGACTACGCGAACGCCGCTTCACCCGCGATGATCTTTGGCGGTACGCCAAGACCTGCCGCGTGACCACCGTGATTCGACCTTATTTGGAGGCCACTGCGTGACAAGTCATGGGGAGAGCCCGGCTGCCCATTCCACTCGTCAACGACTGCTCAACCGCAGCCGCGAAACGGGAGAAAACTACAATCTGCTCCTGACGCGGTTCGGCATCGAACGGATGCTCTATCGATTGAGTTGCAGCGAACATGCGGACCAGTTCATTCTTAAGGGAGCCATGCTCTTTGCGGCTTGGACGGGCAAGGTGTATCGCCCGACGCGTGACCTCGATCTTCTTGGCTTTGGCGACGCCACTACCGAGCGGCTCGTGTCGGTGTTTCGCAGTTTGTGTGAAATGGCAGTCGAGGATGACGGCCTTCGATTCGACGCCGACACAGTGAGTTGCGAGCCAATCCGTGACGACCAGGAGTATGGCGGCATGCGAGTGAAGCTGCTGGGGTTTCTGGGCAGTGCACGCATCAGCCTGCAAATTGATGTCGGTTTCGGCGACGCCGTCACTCCCGAGGCGAAGCAGACTGAGTTCCCGACGCTGCTCGATCAGCCGGCACCGGTCGTTCGAGCGTATCCGGTCGAGACGGTTGTGGCTGAGAAGTTCGAGGCCATGGTATCGCTCGGGATGGGCAACAGCCGGATGAAAGACTTCTACGACACGTGGATTCTGCTTCGAGAGTTCGACCTGAACGAGGAGACGCTCGCCGAGGCCATCAGGGCCACGTTCGAGCGACGACGTACCGAGATACCGACGAGGCTGCCGGTGACGTTCACCCAAGAGTTCATTGCCGATCCCGTGAAGCAGAGCCAATGGACGGGATTCCTCAATCGATCGGGCCTTTCGGCGGACCTGCCGTTCGCCGACGTTGTCGAGGTGATTCGACGCCGACTTGCACCGCTGATCGGCTTGGAACCGTGACCTCAATACCAAGATACAGATCCCGGTTTCTGGTGCCTCAAGCAAATGTGGTAATTACCACATTTCGGCCCGAATACTGTCGTAAGTCGTTTATTTACGTTCACGAATGCGAAGGCTTGCAAAAACGCAGAATCGTGGTAAACTTCTGAAAACACTGGCTTTGCAGCCAATCGGCTAGCCGTCCTCCGTTCCTTCCCAAGCTGGACGTCGTGGGTTCGAATCCCATCGCCCGCTATCTTCTTTTATTTCAATCACTTACGATTGTCACAATCGATTGTCATTTCCCGGGATCGGATCCTGAATCCGCATTCTTGGCCTCTAGAAGCCTGACGATGACGCTCAGCTTGTCAAATGAACCTTCACAGATGCACGCCCAGGGGCAATCGCCACTAGCTCTTGTGAATACTAATGTTACGTTTGCGCGCGGGGTCATTCGGGCACTCGTGGGTCACGAGTGGGTCAGTCGGTTTTAGGATTCGCATTCCGTACGGACACCGAGAGGATGGGAATCCCACCCCGCATGAAAAGTGGATATCGAGGCGTCGAGTGCACGAGCCCGAATATCATCCGGTTTGATTGGTGGCAGGAAACAGACGTTGTCCCGGAGACAGGGCTGGGCGCGGATTCCCCAAATGTGACCTCGGCATCACACGACGCCACGCGATCAAGTGCAGGTAATGGGTCAACCCGCGCAATTCGGTTCGGCCGGATTGTCCTCGCCGCTGTAGCAGCGCTGGAAGATGCCGAAGTCTGACTGATCGACGTCGTTGTCGCTGTCGAAGTCCCGGTTCGCACACTCCGTTGACCGGGATATGCCCGGCCCGGATGAGCACGACTCGAATTCAGCGAAGTCGTCGGTATCCACATCGCCGTCGCGGTCGTAGTCACCGGGGATCAACGGCGGACAGCCATCCGCGTCCACCGGCGAACTCGGGACGGTATCCGGGCACAGGTCGCATCCATCGGGCACACCATCGCCGTCGTCATCCGGGTCGTTCTGATCGGGCACGCCGTTGCAGTTGCAGTCGAGCGCCCGCATGCCAACCGCTCCCGGGCCGTAGTTGCTGGCCCGATCCCCGACGCTGTTGATGGCTGCCTTGATGAAGTAGTGGTACACCACGCCCGGATCGGCGGTGGTGTCATCGAGCGAGACGGCGCTTTGCCAACCGCTGATCGAAACGGCGTTGGAAGAACTGCTCGTCGGAGAGCGGTACACGCGGTAATAGGACGCCCCGGATACAGTTGTCCAGCTGACAGCTACGCGATCGACATATGTTCCGTTGCTCGCGCTGGCGGTCGGTCCGGCCAGCGACCTCCAGCCGCTGTCGCCGCCGATAGCGGCGGAGGCGTCGGTTCCCGCCGCGTTGCTGGCCGCCTTGATCCAATAGTAGTAGGTCGTGCCCGGTACGGCGGTCGTGTCATCCCTGGAGGCGATATCCAGAAGCCAGCTGGTGATCGCGCCGGCGTCCCTTGGGTTGCTGGATGTTCCACGATAGAGCTGGTACCAGAGCCCGGGCTCGCCTGCATCCCAGGTGACCCGAACATACTCGGTCGACTTGCCATCGGCAGCGCTGAGGTTCGACGGCAGAACCACGGTCCGCCATCCAAGAACACCAACACTGAAATCGGTCTCGCCGGTACCGTCCTCGGCGATGGCGGCCTTGACGAAATAGTAGTACTGCACGTTGGCGGCGCCGCTGAAGTCTTCGTAGTAACCCCCCTCGAACCAGCCGGTGATCGCCTCGGCTTGCGCTACATCGTCGGTCAAGCCGCGATAAATCATGTGATATCGATCGTATATGCCCTGGCTCCAGCTGACGAAGACGCGATCGGTCATCGTCCCGTCGCTGGCATAGACATTGCTGGGCGGGGACAATCCTCGCCAGCCCAGATCGGACTCGCTCTTGAAACTTACGCACGTGTCCACGTCATCGCTGGCCGCGGCTACCCAGTAGTAATAAACGCGGCCAATGGTGGCATCGGTGTCGTCGTAGGAAGTCTCTGTCCTCCAGAGTCCGCGCGTCTCGGCGGTCTCCGGGTCATTGGTTGTGGAACGCCAGACTCGATATTGCGTGGCGCCTATCACGGGATCCCACGTGATCCGGCAATAGCCGAGGAACGTGCCGTCGCTGGCGCTGACATTGATGGGAGCGGGGATCGGGCGAGAGCCCGACGCGTCATCGCTCAAGTCACTGGAGCGAGCGCCGCCGCTGTTGACCGCCGCTCTGATCCAGTAGTACGAATCCTCGCATGGGCCCGCGTTCAGATCGTCGAAACTGGTGACTGTGGTCCAGGGGCTGATCGCGACCGCGGAGCCCGGATTGGCCGTACTGTTGCGGTAGACACGATAGTGCGAGGCGCCTGGCGTGGTCATCCAGGTAATCCGCACGAAATCGGCAAAGGTGCTCTGGCTCGCCTGCACGTTGGTCGGCGGGGAAAGCTTGCGGTAGCCGATGTCGCCCTCGCTGAACCACGACGCGGCCTGTCCGGTGCTGCTGACGGCACTGCAGACCCAGTAGTACTTGAGGACGCCGGGGGACGCCCCCGATGAGCTGTCGAGATAGGACAACGAGGTCTGCCAAGGGGAGATCGGAATGGCGAACGCAGGATTATCGACATCATTGCGATAGACGCGGTAATGCGTGGCCGAGGGGGCCGGTAGACGCGGTACTGGGTGGCACCGCTCACGGCTGACCAGGTCACCTGGATCTGTTCGCCGGTTCCATCGGTGGCCGACACGTTGGCCGGTGTGGCGATGCAATCGTTGTAGGTCAGCGTCCCCATCCGAACCGTCGTTTCGTGGCTGTTCCAGGTCACCTGATGCCCGTCAGCCACGGTATCTTCCACTTCCAGCGTCCAGGTGCCGGCCGGGCTCTCGCCCCACAGGGCGTTCGTGCAGAATCGCCAGGTGATGGGATCGCGTGGGTTATCCAGGGTTATGTTCCGTGGATTGATCAGGCGGGTCCGATATCCGCTGGGCGCTATGAGATTGACCTTGAGGGTGTAAGGATTGAACACCTCAAAATCGAGTGTCACCAGCACTTCTTCCATGGGCTGCGAGGCGGACAGGTTGAACTGCACGGTGTGGGAGCCGGCGTCCGCCAGCGTCTGATTGACCGCGATTGTGCCCGTGCTCTGCGTGACCAGCGGGGTGACGCCGTTGTATATCAACGCCTGCTCCGTGAGGTCATCCGCGTCGATCAGCCCGAAGCCGTAGCGCTGATTGAAGTGGAAGCCGGCCGCGTTCGTCCGCCACCCGCCGTCGCTCTCGGGAGTAGAGTCATCGGAATCCACGATATCGCTCGTTCGGGCCAGCAGGTGCTTGGCGAACCGAGTATCGAGTGCAGGCTGGACCTGCTTGGCCAGGGCCAACACACCTGCCACCAGCGGAGACGCCGACGAGGTGCCGCCAAACATGCTGGTGTAGTTCGGATCGGGGAAGTCATCCAGTGAGCCGTTATAGCCATTGGTCTCCGTGGTGCGGTCGGTTGTGGTGATACCGAGAAGTTCGAACGAATCCGATGGGGCGGTGACAAAGACACAGGCCCCGAACTCTGAGTAGTTCGAATACTGTCCGTCACTGCCCAAGGCGGAGACCGTGATCGCGCCCGGCTCGTTCTGGAGATCCTTCAAGTTGCAGTCGTACGATCGGTTGCCCGCCGACCAGCAGTGGATAGTCCCTGCCGCGGTCGAGATCGCCAGCGCGTCCGCCTCCACATCGGTAATCTCGTAGCCGGCCTTCAGGAGCTTGTCGCGAATCGTGTTGTATGCAGCCGGCTTGATCAGTCGTCCATCCAGCGCCAGATCGACATCGAGAGACCCGATGTGCCCCTCACCCGGGAACACGAGTTCAGGTACCCAGCCTCCGACAATGGCAATCGCCCTCAGGTCGCCCGCAAGGACCGTCAACACATCAACCAAGACGGATCGACTTGCCTGGACCCGACTATCTTCAAAATGCGGTGTGTCACCCATCATCGCCGCTCCTGCTTACTCATTTCAGGATCTCGCCCATCCGGATGCCCAGCGCCTTGGCGACACACCTGCCGTAGGCCGGTTCGCCCCCTCGCGACGACCTGCCGTTCGCCGATCCGCTGTTCTGGTGCGGGTCCCTTGACAGCTGGGTCTGCGGCCTTGTAGTATTACGAATACGTGTTTCGTAATACCATCAGCAGCAGGATGTCATCAGCCGAAGGAGGTCGGGAAGTGAAGATCCACACGCGAACTGGAATTGTGATCGCATTGCTGTTCTGCTCCGTCGCCTGGGCAGAACCCGATTGGCCGACGATGGCCTTCACCACGCATCAGGCCTACCAGGCCGTGGACAGCACCGGACAAGGCACATTTCCAACCACTGCGCCGGTCAAAATGCAGGGGGTGATCCTGAACCGCCCGGCCGACATGCTGAACGGGTCACCGGGTGCGGACCCCTTCATGGGGGGGCAATGGCAGCTCTTCATCCAGGCCACCGAAGTCGGCGATTCCGGCGGGACGGCGCTCTACATGGGGCAGAATATCGGCAAGATCGTCGGCAACCATCCAGCCGGCAGCTACGACGATACGGAGTGGCTGGCGGAACTGGATCGGCTGAACCATGATCCGGGAACCGGGCGGCGGTTTCTCCCCGGCGACCTGGTCGAGGTCCGGGCCCGGGCCCCGGGGCTCTTCTTCCGCGGCAAAACGAACGTCAACGAACAGCACCAGAAAACGACCGAGGCGGACTTCGACATCGTCCTTCTCCAGGCTGACTACGGCCTGCCTGCGCCGCAAGTGATTCAGCTCTCCGATGTCAAGGATTCGTCTGACCAGTTTATCTTCGATGCGACACGGACAACGGGCCCCGAGTTCTACCAGGGGTCCGCTGTTCGCATTGACGACGTAAGCTTCACCGATACCGCGGGCTGGGGGCCTGGGGGACAACTGACGCTGCAGGACGGGACAGGACGTACCCTCCCGGTTCTGCTCGGGTTGGGTGAAGGCTTCACGCGCTACGGCCCACCCTCGGCGCCGTTTGACATTGTCGGCATTCTCGACCAGGAAGACACCACATCCGGAGACGGATACAAGGGAGGGTATCGTCTCTGGGTGATGGATGTTGAGGATGGGGAGTTCGTTCTGGCTTCAAACTGGAATCAGATGGGGTATACACCTCATAAGGAATACCAGGCCGTCGATTCGAATGGCGCGGGCACTTTCCCGACCACCTCCGCGGTCAAGATGAAAGGCCGACTGCTCAACCGTCCGTCAGACATGCTGGATCCGACGCCCGGCTCGAATCCCTTCATGGGTGGCCAGTGGCAGCTGTTCATGCAGGCTGACGAGGACGACGACTTCGGCGGAACAGCGCTGTATATGGGTCAGAACATCGGCAAGATCGTGGGCAACCATCCGGCGGGAAGCTACACCGATGCGGAATGGCTCGCGGAACTGGATCGGCTGGACCACGACCCGGTCACCGGTCGTGCCTTCCGTTCCGGGGATCTGGTTGAAGTCCGAGCCAAGGCCCCGGGTCTTTTCTTCCGCGGCAAGACGAATATCAACGAGCAACACCAGAAGACGCCCGAGGCAGACTTTGAGATCGTGCTGCTCGAGGCTGCAGAGGATCCTCTTGCACCCGAGCACGTTCTCACGCTTCCGGACGTCAAGGATGCGGGGGACCAGTTCATCTTTGATTCGACCCGGGCGACCGGAGCAGAGCACTACCAGGGTGACTTCGTTGAATTCCAGGATGTACAGTTCACGGCCGGAACGTGGGGCCCCGATCAGACCATGACGATCAGTGATGGTGCGGGACGGACACTGCCCGTGCTGCTGGGCCGCGGGAACGGTTTCAGCCGCTACAGCGCTCCCACCGGTCCTTTCGATATCGTTGGTGTCTTCGATCAGGAGGACACCGTCGATGGCGATGGCTACAAAGCGGGATACCGCCTCTGGGTCATGGATTACGACGGCAACAAGTTCGTGTTGTATCGTTATGTGAGGCCGGACTTCGACCAGGATGGTGACGTCGACGCAGACGATCACGATCACTTTGAGACGTGCGCGTCTGGACCGGCAGTGCCACAGACTGATCCGAATTGCCTGGATGCGGACTTCGACGGAGACACCGATGTTGACCAGGAGGATTTTGGTGTTCTGCAGCGTTGCCTATCGGGTCCGGATGGTCTCGCCGAGCCTGACTGCGACCAATAGACCTCTGCCGCGAACAGAGGAGCCACAAGCCGTGCTACGGCCTCATCGGTGCGCTGCCGCGACCCGATCGCGAGCAGCGCACCGTGGTCTGGCTCAGGGGTTCACCCTGATCGAGGTGCTGGTCGTGGTGGCTATCATCGCGCTGTTGATCGCGATTTTGCTGCCGGCCCTGTCGAGGGCTCGGCTGCAGGCGCGCGTGGTGGTCGTGCACTCGGACCTGCGTCAGATCACGCTCGCCCTCGACGCCTACGCGCTGGAGCACAAGGATCACTATCCGCCAACGCGGCAGGCATGCGGAACCAACGTGCTCTATCAACTGCCGGTGGAACTGGCCGTCAAACGCTATCTCCCGAACAGTCCGGATGCCCTGAAACGCTCCTATATGGAAGACCTGTTCAATCCGGGCCAGACCTATCGGTATCGGGCGCCAGGGCCTGTCTGGCAGAACGGCGTACTGATGGATTTCCCCGATAGCACGTGGAGGCCACGTGCCCAAATCTGGGTACCAGATGACGCGCCTCGATGTGAGAGCGAGGAGGGGCGTTATTATGCCGACCGGAAAACGGAGCCCAGATCGCCGGTGAGCTACGCCGTGTGGAGCATAGGGCCGGACCCCGACTGCCCCCGGTTCGCACGATGGGACGATGGGACCCTGGATGAATCGAAAATGCCGCTGCCGCGAGCGGACTGGCGGACGTCGGCAACACCGACGTCCGGTCTGATCACGCACTTCAGAACGGCCAAGGGCTTGACCTACATGAGCCCCTGATCGATGGTGCTGCTGTGTTCAAAGGTTGATGGAGCCGGCGTTGTCCGGAGCGGCGAATCGCACGCGGCAGAGCGGAGTCCTGTTCGCAGTGCATCGCCAGCTTGCTGAGTCGTTGCACGCTTTCGCGTGGTCCGGCAGCGGATTGCCGAGATCGTGTTTCGTGATAAATATGTTCCTGCAGGGCATACAGTGATGAAGCTTTATCTTACACCTAACGCTTTGGATCCCGAATGGTTGGCCCGAGCCTCCATGTTCCACGGTCATCTCGGCCCCTGGCTGGTGACGGGGCTTCTGGTGGGACGGGACGCCGTACGCCGGCTTGAAACCCCCGGGCAATGGTTGATCGACGTCACCTGCTGGATGCCCCTGGATAAGCAGCGGACGCCGTTCTCCTGCATCCTCGACGGGCTGCAGGTATCGACCGGCGCGACGCTCGGCAAGCAGAACATCCGATTCGGATACTCCGAAGAGGTGCTGCTGCCTGGCTGGCCCGTCGTTTACATCATTCGACATGAGAAGCCGGATCGGCCCGCGGAAGGCGTGATGTATGAAGGCACGGAGACCCTCCATCGGTTCTTCGCGAACGTCACACCCGAACGGCTCGAGCAGGATTCGCGCAAACTGGCGACGGCGGATGTATCAGAACTGTTTCGAATCGAAGCCATGGGCGCGAACGAGTTCGCCGTGCTCGAACGTGCATCGAAAACCTCGTGACCACATCAAGAGGGACAATGTGTTGAATCGCGTGATTTGTGTTTCGGTATGTGTGTGGCTCGCATGTTCTGCTGCGGGTTGTAAACGTTCAGACGCCCACGGCGAAAGGACCTCCGCTGCCAGTTCCAGCGTTGCGGTCAGCAACTCTTACCTGGAGGCCGCCGTCCTGGACATCCTGGGCAAGGACAATTCGATTCTCCGCCTGGCTGACCCCGGCATGTGTCCGGGGCATTTCGATATCCGCCCCAGCCAGGTGAACGATCTGCGCCACTGTCGCCTGCTGCTTCGCTTCGAGTTTCAAAAGTCACTCGATTCCAAGCTCAGTCCATTGGCGAAGGACGGCCTGAGTATACGTGAGATCCGTGTCCCCGGCGGCCTTTGTGAGCCGCCAAGCTATGTCGACGCCGTGCGGCAGGTCGCCGATGCCCTCGTCAACGCCGGCCTGTTGGAGGCTTCTGCCGCCGATGAAAGATGCCGGGCGGTCGAAGAGAGAATCACCGCGAAGGGGCAGTGGTGTCGAGATCAGCTAAAAAAGAACGGCTGGTCCGGTCAGGCGGTTCTGTGCAGCGCGCACCAGGAAGCTTTCTGCCGATGGTTAGGACTCGAAGTGGCCGCTACCTTCAGCGGGGCAGACACCGCAACGGTCAGCCAGATCGAGCGAGCGATCCGCGCGGGTGAAGTCTCGTCCGTGAATGGTGTCATCGCCAATCTTCCAGAGGGGCGCCGGCTGGCGGATGCACTGGGCAGCCGACTTGGTGCGCCAGTCGTCGTGTTCGGCAATTTCCCGACCATGGAAGGTGACGAGCCGCCTTTCGATGCACTGCTGACATCCAATGTATCAGCGTTAACACAGGAAGCTAAGCAGTGAGCCAGGAGGCGATCAGGATCCATCAAATGGTCGTCCCAGGTAGGCGCAGAGAGCTTCTGTCCGTCAACGAACTCAACGTGAGCTACGGCGAGTTCCTGGGGGTCCTTGGCCCCAACGGGGCGGGCAAGACGACCCTGCTGCGGAGCTGTCTCGGCATGCAGCGACGCGTGATAGGCGATGTTCGGATTCTTGGTCGAACTTTGCGACAACTTCGCTTCATTGAGATGGCCCGGCTTCGACGGCGCATCGGCTACGTCCCCCAGTTGCTGCCGGTCTCCAGCGAGATGCCGCTGACCGTGCGCGAGGTCGCGGCGATCGGCCGTACCAGCGCCGCCGGGATATTCTCGCGCCTGTCGAAGCAGGACTGGCAAACCGTGGACGAGTGGCTTGAGCGGCTTGGACTGACGCCGCTGGCGCAGCAGGGATATGGCGAGATCTCGGGAGGTGAGCAGCGTAAGACATTGATTGCCCGTGCGATGGTGCAGGAGCCCGAGTTGCTTCTGCTCGACGAACCGACGGCCAATCTCGATCTGGGCTGGCGCGAAAGGATCGTCGACATCATCGAAGCGCTGTATCGTTCCATGAAGCTCACCATCCTGCTCGTCTGCCATGAGCTGGAGGTTCTGCCTGCTGCCTGCCGTCGTGTGGCCATCCTGCAAGAGGGTCACCTCGTGGCCGATGGTTCACCCGAGCAGATTCTCACCGGCGACCTGCTTGCATCGATGTACGGACAGGGGCTGGGCATTCTCCACTGCCAGGGGCGCCATGCCGTTGTACCGAAGGCGGTCAGCCATGCTTGATCTCGTGTTCTGGGCACCGGTGATGGCAGGCGGCCTGCTCGCGGGCGGGTCGAGCGGTTTGCTCAGCGTCTACATTGTGGGCATGCGAATACCGTTCCTGGGCGTCTGTGTGGCCCACGCGGCACTGGCGGGCGCCGTGTTCGGTGCCCTCGCCGGCCTGCAGGGGGCCGGCCTGCTGCTGCCCGCATTGGGGGCGGCTGTTGTGACGTCCATCCTGCTCGGACTGGCTGATCCAAACAAACTGAACATGGATACCAACGTCGTGATGGGATTGCTCTTCTCGGTCACGATGGGGCTGGCGTTCATCGGTTTTGGATTGTTCAGCATACTCGGCAAGAGCGACAATGATGTCCGCAGTCTGCTATGGGGCAGCTTGAATTTCTGCCGCTGGAGCGACGTCCTTCTGATGGGGATCGCTTCTGTTGCACTGTCAGGTTTCGTTACCGTTTTCCACAAGGAAATGCGCGCGATCCTCTTTTCTCGCCAGGACGCGACCGCCTCGGGGATTCTAGCCACACCGGTATGGACCGGCTTCCTTGTTTTGACGGCCGTGGTTATGACCGTAAACTTCCAGACGGTGGGCGGGCTGATGATTTACAGCCTCATCACGAACCCCGCAGCCGCGGCGTTTCAACTGGCCCGCGGCGGGGCCAGGGTGATGGTGCTGGCCACGCTCATCGGAGCTGCCAGCGGCTTGGGCGGGTTTCTCGTATCCGCGTTCACCGATCTGCCCAGCGGCGCGGTTATTGTGCTGATGTCCTCAACCTTCGTTGCCGTCGCTGCCGCCGTTGGACGTAGCAGACGGTAATCAGGTCGCCCTTCCGATAAGACGATGCGACTTCTGTGACGCTGGCATGTCCGGGAAAACTTGCCCCAGCTTACGGCGTCGAGATAATCCACGAAAACATGGACGAATACATCGAAGCACTGATCGATCTGCACGGTGGCATTGGCCGTGAAGGCCCCGGCGATGTGGCGTTCTCGTATCAGATACTGGCAGGGTTGCAAAAACTGCCACCGAAGCCGCGCATCGTGGACCTTGGCTGCGGGTCGGGCGCGGGAGCACTGCTCCTGGCTGAACACTTCAACGTGCCGGTAACAGCGGTCGATCTCGCGCAGCCGTTCCTGGATGCCATGATGGAGCAGGCTTGTGTTCGCGGATTGGCCGACCGCATCCACCCCCTTGCGTGCGACTTCGCCGATTTACCCATGGAGCCCGGCAGCGTCGATCTGCTCTGGTCGGAAGGCGCGGCATACAACCTGACCTTCGCCGGTGCGCTCAAGAAGTGGCGGCTACTGCTGGCCCCGAACGGGGTTGCGGTCATCAGCGAGCTGAGTTGGTTCACTGACGCGGTGCCAGACGAGCCTCGCCGCTACTGGGAGACGGCATATCCTGCCATCGCTGATGAAACCGAGAACACCGCTCGTGCAAGGGCAGTGGGATTCGATGTCGTCAGCACGCACCGCCTGCCCGCGCAAGCATGGTGGGATAACTACTACAACCCCATGCTCGAACGCATCGCCGCCATGTCCGACCCCGATGCGACCATGCAGGCGGTCATCGATGAAATGCAGACCGAGATCGATCTGTTCCGTCAATACAGCCAGTGCTATGGCTATACGTTCTATGTGCTGATTTCTACCGCCCCAACGGCCTGACGATCACTACGACAACAGCGACACTGCCGTCTTGGCTGCAGATGTGGCAGATATGTCAACGCCTCTGTGCACGGGGGCCAACCACGGTCTCGCCGCTCAGCATGCATGGTGCACCCCGATGATGTCCCGACTGCTGAGCACGACCTCACGGCTCCGTCTTGACCACAAAAAACCGATCGAGCTCGACCTTTCGGTACCATACCCGTCTGGCAAACTTCGTCGCTTTCAACTCACCCCGGTCGCGCCAGTATTTGAGCGTCCGCACCGCGCCGTTCGGTGTTCGGTGACTATCCTCATCCAGACGCAGGTTCTGGGCGGCTTCGACGGGTGTCAGCAATTCCGAGAACACATTCGGCCTGGGCGGCCATTCCACATGGGGTTTGGCCAAGTCTTTGTCGTGGTCGAATAGGGCCGCCATACCCTTGCCGCCTTGGCCGAGTCGCATCGAAAAGCCCGCCCAAATTGACTGATGAAGAAAGCTCCACTCGAACGAAGTGGCAGCGTCACTGACTCGCAACCACGCCCAGAGCACCGAGCAAGGCTGCGGCACGTTCAAAGGCATCACGACGGACCAGATCATCGCTCTCGCCGTGCTCCTGGGCAACCTGAGCTGCCCACACGGGACCGACCTGGTTCTCGTCGGCAAACTTCGATCGCATCGCCGTCAGCGCTTCCTCGACGTTCGGGACACCCCTCATGTCCGTAAACATTGTGGCCAAAGCCTTGGGGCCTCCCGGATAATGACGAAGGCAGAAATAGATGTCGTAAGCGTCCTTCTCTCGCTTTCGCTCGGTCATCGTGATGCTCTTCATGCAGATGAACGCCGCGACCGTCGGCACTCTGGCCGTTACGGCATTCCGGCCTCCCGTTGGCAGTTCCCCCTGCACCGTCACCTCAAGGTGATGGCCGAACGCAAGATCGGCGCCGCGCAGCCTGCTCACCATCATGCCGTGAATGTGCTGATGGCTGCCTTCGGTGACCGGGGCCTCCTGCTCTCCCGTGATGAGGTCCAGCTTGACGACGATGATCTGGCTTTCGGCTGGAACGCCTCTGACGAAGACGTTGGTTGCACCTGGCTCCTTCATTCGGTAGCCGGCCTTCAGGAGCTTTTCGCGGATCGTGTTGTATGCAGCCGGCTTGATCAGTCGTCCATCCAGCGCCAGATCGACATCGAGAGACCCGATGTGCCCCTCGCTTGGGAAGACGAGTTCCGGCACCCAGCCTCCGACGACGGCAATCGCCTTCAGGTCGCCCGCGAGGACGGTCAACACGTCGATCAGGACGGATCGACTTGCATGGACCCGGCTGTCTTCAAAATGCGGTGTGTCGCTCATCCTCGCCACTCCTGCTCATGCCGTCCGGCGCACCTTGGCAAAGGACGGCTGAATCAACTGCTCAAACACGGCCTGTGCGGCCTCCTCGCCACGACCCGCCTTGCCGACACAATCGAGATAGGTCTGGATCGGCGAAGTCACGGGTCTCCCTTCGATCATTCGGCCCCCGTAGAACATCGACGGATCGCGAGTGAACCACAGGGTAAGATTCGCGCCGCTGTCGACGTGCTTCGCCCCGATGGCCGCGATAAGCTCTCGCGTCTGATCCGCTTCGGCGGATCCCTCGATCAGCATGGTCATTCGTTGAACGCGGACCATGGGCGCCAGCAGCCAGGCCGCAGAAAAGCTGGCCAGTGCGTACTTCACATCGGCAGCAGCGCAGCGGTCGGCGAGCAGACGTTCAGCCTTGGGGAGGTCATCCATGACGTAGAGGTCGAGAGGCTCGACCTCCTGGCGATACGCGGCTCGCCATGCGCGCAACAGCCCCTCAGGGTCCTGCAACCACACCCGCCCGGCGTCCATTCGCACGAATCCTTCATCAACCAGTGCCTGCTTGGACTTTGAGACCAAACCGAGACTCACGCGGGCCTCGCGGGCAAGCTGCTGAACCTGCCAAGAGCGGTCCGGAAACTCCAGCATGACGCGTACAATGCTGCTGCCTTTGAGCGAGAAAGGATTCGCGAGCGGCCGGGTGTCGGGCCTGGGGTTGGGGCGTCCCACGATCTCCAGGTGCAACCCGCCCGCGACAATCCGGCAATTGCCGGCCTTATCCAGGTAGTTGATGCCGGCCGTTCGACAGATCTCGGCAACACGGGGCGAGACATAGGGGCAGCACAAAAGCAGGGCGCCGTTCCAATTCGCCGCTTGCCAAGCCGAAACGGTCGCCATCGTCTCGCGCGGGTTGAGACGGCTTCTGACGACAACGGCACACTTGATGCCGGTCTTGGTTTGCTTGGCGCGCAAGGTCACCACTGCATCGGCACCGACGCGCCTCGCATCAGCGGCACCACGCGAACCGCCCTGCGCTTCACGGCAAACAAAGGCACCTGTATCCTTTGCGAGGTTGGTCAGCCAAGTCCGCCATTCTGTCTGCGATTTCACAGCCATACGACAACCTAATCACTCAACGCGCCAGCATGCGGGGAAACGTCGCGCTTCCTGACTCGAACCGCGCCAATATCATTATATCGTATTTACCACGTGGTGAAAATAGCTGTATTAGTGAAACTTAAAACTGGCTGGCCTCTTCCGCGTAATAATCGTAAGTGTCTTATAATAAGATGCTTAAGATGGCCGATTGCCTATGGCGTCTTGGTAAGCCCCGAACACACCACCACGTCGCAGCACCAGCAAGCATCCTCGGCAGCGGCACCCTGCAAACCCATGCGGCCTGTGATCGTTGCTCGCAAGGATGAGGCGGCACAATACCGTCACGGCTCCGTCTTGACCACAAGAAATCGATCCAGCTCGACTTTTCGATACCATACCCGTCTGGCAAACTTCGTCGCCTTCAACTCACCCCGGTCGCGCCAGTATTTGAGCGTCCGCACCGCGCCGTTCGGCGTTCGGTGACCATCCTCATCCAGGCGTAGGTACTGGGCGGCTTCGACGGGTGTCAGCAATTCCGGGAATACATTCGGCCTGGGCGGCCATTCCACATGGGGCTTGGCCAAGTCTTTGTCGTGGTCGAATAGGGCCGTCATAGCAACACTTTCAGAATCGTGTGCAGGCTTCTTGAACGGCTGTTTTCGCTCAGCGTGCTTCATCATCTCCATCGTTTCACTCCAGTCCTCTTCATTTCAAGCGACTCGCTCGTCGCTGTTCGCACCGGTCTCTTCTTCAGATTCCGGAGGCTTGGCATTCGGAGCCCCAGTCATCGAGTGGGTCAAAAGTGGGTCAGTCGTCACATGAAAACCACTCGTTCATAGGTGGCCGTCAGCTTATCAGTAAGTGACAACCCTCGTTTTGACCCACAAAAAGGCTCATAAGTGCCTTATGTACAATACATTGTGGCGCGAAGAGCCCTTTCCCAAGCTGGACGTCGTCGGTTCGAATCCGATCGCCCGCTATAATTATAACGG
>CAZUAQ010000086.1:0-16299 GCA_964618455.1 uncultured Planctomycetales bacterium
TGCCCTCCTGGATGATGTCCAGGAAGCTCAGGCCGCGGTTGCGGTACTTCTTGGCAATGGAGACGACCAGACGCAGGTTACCGCCGGAAAGCTTACGCTTGGCATCCTCGTATTCGCCAAAGACGCGACGCATGCGGACGAGACGCTCGCCGAGATCTTCGGCGCTCTCGAGCACCAGCGACTCCATGCCGATGCGTTCTTCCTCCATGGCGATCACGTCTTCCTCGGCGAGCACGGGGCGCTTCGCCTCGGCATCGAGACGGCGATCCAGATCGCGCATCTTGTTGGAGACGGCTTCCAGCTTGCGCATCAGCGGGATGATCCGGCTGGTCCGCAGCGAGAGCTCCTCCAGCAGCTTGGCGATCTTGCGGCGGCGCTGGTTGAGCCGGCGGATGATCTCCTTCTTCGCCTTGGCGCCTTTGCGCGGCGCGTTGAGTTCCTCGAAGTCCTGCTCGTTGAGTTCCATCAGCTTACGGACTGTGCCGAGATTCTCGGGCAGGAGCTTGGTGATGGTGTGCTTGGCCATGGTCTCGGACGTGGAGACCTTCATGGTGCGATCGAACGGCAGACGCCCGTCCTGCACCTGCTGGAGAATGTCGACCGCCTGGGAAATGCAGTAGTCACTCTCGAGCACCTGCTTGCGGAAGGCCATCCGCGTCAGCTCGATCTTCTTGGCCAGTGCGATTTCCTGGGCACGCGTCAGCAGCGGGATCTCGCCCATCTGCGTCAGGTACATGCGGACCGGGTCGTCGATTCGGCGGGAAGCCGCTTCATCCGGATTGGGCAACTCGGCGATGTCCGCGTCGGGATTCTCCGAACCGTACTCGACCTCGTCCGTGCGAATCGGCTTGACCTTGCTCAGCTTCGCCTTGGCCGTACCGACTTTTTCCTCTTTCTTGCGATCCTCGATCAGGCCGAGCCGCTCGGCCTCGGCTTCGTCGATCATCTCGATGCCGGCGGACTCGAGCTTCATCATGATCATCTCGAGTTTATCCGGGTCGATGGCCTCGTCGGGAAGGATCTCGTTCATCTCTTCCCACGTGAGATACTTGCGCTGCCGGCCTCGCTCCAGCAGGATCTCCACAGCCAGATCGATGGGATCCGACGTCGTCATCACCGTGTCTGTCATCATCGTCTCCGTTGCCTAGTCTCAACAATGCCCAATCCATCATGCCCTGACGACCCGCGTCCTCCACGGTGAACACAGATCACCGCCATCTTCGCGTTTCGTCCCGCCACGCCACGCCTCGTGCCCGGCGTGCCTCATATCTCCAGGGAAGTGCCCTCCACAGCGGGAAGACATCCCTCAGGTCATTTGTTCGCTTTCTCCTCCAGGCGACTTCGCTTGTTCGGCCTCCACCGGCGCCCGGACTTCGCGCTCCGCCGAAGCGTCACCGGACGCCTCTGCATTCGCAATCGCCTTGTCCGGCATGTCACCGGCGTCCTGCAGGAATCGCTGCCTCGCGCGTACCGTCGCGAAGTGCGACGCCTTCAATCCCTGTGACAGCGCGAGAAGTCGCTCGTCCTCATCCGTGGGCGTCTCGTTTCCGGCCGCGATCTTGCGGGCGCGAATCTCCTGCGCCCACTGCGACGCCCGCCGGGCCTGCGGATATGCCGACAGGCATGCCAGCGCGCCCTCGATCGTGCCGCGATATCCGCCGCGACGCTCGCCACGCCACTGCAACTCCGTGATCAGGCGGGCGTAACCCGGTGACTCGAATCGACCGATGAGTTCGTCCAGTCGAAACGGCACGCAGGCCTCGAAAATACGCTTCAATTCCGCCACGATCGACGACAACGCAGGGTCATCGATTCGACCGGAATCCAGAACCGGCACGACCGCCGGATAATGCTCGGGTGCATTCAGCAGGACCTCGATGATTTCACGGTATGCCCGCTGCTCGGCGTTGGCGCTGCGCGCCCACACCGGCGTGGCGAACGTGTCGGAATCGGTCCCGCGACTTTCCTCCTCACTCTTCGCGCTTCCCGCTGACGTGCCCTTTGGCGAAACAGCGAATGCACCTTCCGGGGAAGACACCATATAGGAAGCCGCCGTGTCGGATACCGTGCCGTTTCTTGCAGAAGCAAATGACCCGGATCGACCTGAACGGTCCCGGGCTCGCGTCCTGATTTGCCGATGCAACTCCTCGGTGGGCAGGGCCAGAATCCCGCCCAGCTGGTTCAGCAGCAAGCCAAGTTGGATGGAATCCAGTGCCCCCCGGGCCACCCAGTCGGCCAGTTGCTGCAGGTACTCATCGATGGCTCGGCGACGACCGGGACCGCTGTCGGATGCATTGAACCGGGCCGCCAACCCATTCCACTTGAATTCTAGCGCTCCGACCGCCTGATTCAACAGCCCATCGAACTCCGATTTTCCGGCCGATAAAAGGTAATCGCAGGGGTCTTTCCCGCTGGGTACGCGCGCCAGGGCCACGTCCAAACCAGTGGCTATCGTGACGGTAATTGCCCGATCCGCCGCCCGCTGGCCCGCTTCATCCGAATCGAACAGCAGGATCACGCGATCCGTGTAACGCTTCAGCAGGCGGGCGTGATTCTCGGTCATGGCGGTGCCCAATGTCGCCACCGTCTCCGGGAAGCCGCATTGATGGGCCATGATGCAGTCGGTGTAACCTTCGACCACGATCGCCCGCCCGGCCTCGGCAATGCCCTGCCGCGCCTGATCCAGGCCGAACAAGTGTGAACTTTTATCAAAGAGCATCGTCGCCGGAGTGTTGAGGTACTTGGCGTTATCGTCCCCCAGCGTCCGACCACCGAAGCCCAGAATGCGATTGCCGACGTCCATGATCGGGAACATCAGGCGCTGCCGGAAGGTGTCGTAATGCCCTCCCGACTGCCGTTCCTTCAGCAACCCCGCCGCCGCCAGCAGCTTCAGATCCACCTTGTTCCGCTCGGCCTGCCGGACCAGGGACTCGTAACTGTCCACCGCCAAGCCGATACCGAACTTCTCCACCGACTCGGCCGAGATCTGACGCTTTGCGACATAATCTCGCGCATACCGGCCGCTCTCATCGTTGTACTGTTTCTGGAAAACGCGCTGGGCCCAGCCATTCGCGCGAGCCAGCTCGCTCTTTCCGAATCCGCCGCCGGAGCCGTTCGGTCCGCCGGCCGGGTGATATTCCTCATGCTCCAAGGAGATCCCTGCGCGCTCCGCCAGCATCCGCCGCGCTTCGACGAAATCCACCTTTTCGCGAAGCATCACGAACGTAAACACGTCGCCACCGGTATTGCAGCCGAAGCATCGAAAGGTCTGTCGGGCGGGATGAACGTGGAAGGAGGGCGTTTTTTCCTCGTGGAATGGGCAGCACGCCTTGAAACTGCTGCCGCTCCGCGTGAGCGTCAGGTAGCTCCCCACCAGATCCACGATGTCTGCCGCATCGCGAATTCGTCGGGTTGTCAATTCACGATCAACTGTCGCCAACGCCCAGCCTCGACTGAAAAATGATGATGCCACGCCAAGTCTGTGCCACGACCCCTGCGGAAGTCCCCTCCGAGACAGATCCACGCGGCTACGGCACCGCCAAAATTAAATTTGACAGGAGGTTATACCTTGCGAGCGTCTGCCCGCGCGTCCGTCCTCGCTCTAAGGGTGGACCGAAAAATATAGCACGAGTTTCGGGGTGAAGCAAATGAACTTAGGGTTTTATCTGAAAATGAGTTACGTCAGAAAAACGCATGCAAGAGCCATGCCATCGCGTCATGATCGGAATCCGGACACGATAAGTTTGGTATGCAGATTCCCGCGCACGGAATCACCCTATCTTGGCATCACCCGCTTACCCGGCTTCGATCATGCCGGTGGCTGCACAACCGGGAGCGAAAACGCGCCCTGGTCCGCCGGTTCAAGTGGCTTGCTCACGTGCGGAGGCATGAGCTGAACACCGTGCGAGGGCGGCAAAGGATGGTCGATCGCCCAGTTCATCGGCAGCCCGGTATGCGCATCCACCATGGGGATGCGGAGCGGCGGAACGCCTTTGAGCAGGGTGATGGGCTCGCGCTTCAGTCTCCGGGCCCAGCCATAGAGCTTGGGCGCCGTGATCACCAGGCCGATCTGCCCGATGAACTGGAAGAAGAAGCGTTTCCAGGAAACGGAATCTTTTTTGATCTTGAAGAGCGACCGCACCGTATTGACCGGATTGTAGAACGAGGCATACGCCCGCAGCAGGTTGATCTGCCGTTCCCATGGGCGCGGATGCTCCGATGCCACGATGTGATTGCCGTCGAAGAACGCCTGGGGAATGGGCTTGCCACCGACCGTGTCGTACATGGTGCCGGTCTGCACGGCGTCGTCAAAGCTGCGCGTGCCCACTGCCGGCCCGAGGTACGTGCACTGGTATGAGACGGCGCCCTTGTCGAACAGGTACCTGGCCTGATCGATCACGCCGGCAAGGTCATCCTTGTCGGAGCGCAGCGGTTGCTGATCGCTGTGGATCATCATGACCATCGGCATGATGCCGATCTCGTGAAGGCGGTTAAACAGTTGCTCGGTCTTGCCGGCGGTCTGCCCCTTGTTGACAAGATCGGCGGTGACGTCCTCGAGACCGAACCAGATCCCGCGCAATCCGCCCTTGCGGCAGAGCGGCAGAATGTCCTGGTTCTTGTGCACGTCGAACTCGGTCGCTTCCGTGTAGAACTTGATCCGTCGCCCCAGCGCCACACCCTGCGTTTCGGTATTCGCCAGCTCGGTCATCAGTTCGATGACCGTTTCGCGGCTGTTGAAGAAATTGTCGTCGGTTCCGAAGAAGTTGCGGATACCGAACGTTTCGTAAATATGCTTGATCTCGGCCGCCATGCGCTGCGGGCTCTTGTGACGCCACGTGCGCTGGTTCACGGCGGGAATAGGGCAATAGTTGCAGTTGAACTTGCATCCGTGCGTGCTGATCAGCGAAGCGATCCGCGAGTAGCGACGTACTTTCGAAACGTCGAGCGGCTTCTCGCGCAGACGCGTGCCTTTGTGCGGCGGCTCGAGCATGCGGTACCCGGCATCGGGAATGGGCAGTTCGTCCAGATCACGCAGCAGACGCTGGATGCCCGTATGCACCGCCACCGGCTGCGGCGTGGGTGTTTCGGCCTTGAGGTAGACGACGCCCGGCAGATCGTTGAAGGCCTCCACGCGGCGGGCGCGTTCGAAGGCCTGACGCATGGTCTCGCCCGGTTGGCGGTAATCGAGAATTGTGTCCAGCAGCGACAGCATGACCGGCGCTTCACCGGTGACCGAGGCGTCGGCGCCGACGTTCGGGCCGGGCCCGAGATCGAAGTAGTCGGTCGGCTCGTAGATCGCTTTCGGCCCGCCGACGAGAATGAGCGGCCGGTCATCGCCCAGGTTGTGGGCCTCACGAATCAAATCGTATGCCCGGTCGGCGTGGACCTGCATGGCCGAGACCATGAGCACGTCCAGCGGCTTTCCGTCGAGCACGGCCTCGCTGGGGCGGAAGTTAGGCGTCCACTGCTGCAGGACGATACGCACGTGCTCGAAACCGGAGGCGTGGAGCACGTCTCCCAGGGTCCGCACGGAACAGGGCGCCATGCGGTTGTCTGCGTACCAGTAGGGCAGCATGCGGGTTCTTTCGTCGAACGCGTAGACGATGCCGATCCGCAGATCGCGCCCACGCGGGTCCTCGCGCATCCGTTGCATGGCGCGCGAGAACTCACCGTCGGGGAGATAGACGTCGTTCGGCTTGCGTCGTGGCAATTCCATGGATGTCACCCAATCTGTTGGTACAGGTCCGTCTCTTGTCGCTCGGGGGCGTTAACGAAGTATCACGTCGCGATTCAACGGCATCCGTGCCGCGTATCGATCGCAGACAAGCTTCGATTCCCCCGGGAAGCCGCGCCAGGGTTGCGTCAATGGTCCATTGTAGTCCCGAAGACGCCCATGAGTATCCGTCCATCGACGGGCGGGCGTCAGCGGCAACGCGGCACTCCACCGCTCTTGCTTCCCGGACCTCCTGAGCCCGTAAGCCTCGATATCGAGAGAAGATAGAAGAAATCCGGATCTCCAGGGCCCGCGCACACACTGGATTGTACCTGAAGCCCATCCGGGCGCGAAGGGTAAAAGCAAAGCAGGGCGACCTACGTGAGGTCACCCTGTGATTATTCCGTGTCGGGGTGGATCGGTTCGCCCTGCCCGTTCGCCCCAGGTGTTCGGGCGTCCCATGCATCCAGAGCGTCCATCCGATCCTTCCAACCAGGTTTGTTTCCGGGCTTACCAGCGATCGCGACCGCCACCATCGCGGCCACGGCCTCCACCGCCACCGCCACGCCCCCCGCCGTAGCCGCCGCCTCCGCCACGGCCCCCACCGTAGCCGCCACGGCCTCCGCCGCCGCCACCGCCGGGACGCGGAGCCTTGGCACGCGCCTCATTGACCTTCAACTGACGTCCCCCCACATCCTTGCCGTCCAACGCGTCGATCGCCGCCTGGGCTTCGTCGTCCGAGCTCATCTCGACGAAACCGAAACCTTTGCTCTTCCCGGTCCCGTGGTCGATGATGATGTTGCAACTCTCCACCGTACCGCATTGAGAGAAGAACTCCTGCAGTTCCGCAGAGGACAGATCGTAACTGAGGTTGCCCACGTACAGTTTCTTGCCCATTCGATACACTCTCCGCCCGGGCCGGCCTGGAACATTCCGCCGGGCTGCTCCGCTGTGATGACACGAGCGGACCCCGCAGACTTCACCATGCCCGAAGCACTGAATTCACATGCCCGATTCTCATGAACGTTTACGGCTCATCGAGCGAAGCCGTGATACTGCTTTGTCGAGCTTTGGTGATCGTTCCTGTTCGCGGAGATGAGCGTCTCTCAGAGAAATGGAGGGATCAGTCAAGTTCGATGTCCTGCGAGTATATCTAAATCGCAGGGACTGTCCACAGAATTGGCAGTACGGCTGAACCCGCTCGCGTGTCGTTAATCGAATGAAAACGACTGTTCAGTAGCGGGGAATGGCGGAATCGATTTCAAGCGACCACGCGTCGATTCCCCCCGCCATGCTCTTGACATCCTCGAAACCCTGCTGGCGCAGAAAGGCGGCAGCATTCAGGCTGCGCTGGCCGTGATGGCAGTGCACGATGACCTTGTCGTCGGCATGCTCGAGCAGGTGGGGAAGCTGGGACGCGAACTGAGAGAGTGGCACAAGTTTGGCGTCGGGGATGTGGGCCACCTGGTGCTCCTCCACTTCGCGCACGTCGAGCAACACGAACGACTCCTCGGTCTCCAGCATCCGCTTCACGTCCTGGACGGACACTTCCCAATCCGGATTCAAGCTCGGCATGGCACTCTCCCTCTCGTCGGCCGGGTGGTAGACTGATCTTCCGGAGTGTAAGTCTCGATTCCATGGCCGGCAATGCAGCGGCAACAAGGACGCTTTCGCCACGATGAAAGGGCCACCATGACGATTGCATCTCACGCGGGTAAGGCTGCGTTCATCATCGCGCTGTCCAGCTTGTTGGGGACCCGCCTCGCGACGGCCGGTGAGCGCGATCATGTCGTGCCGGACAGGGGTCGGGCATGCGCCAATGCCTGGATTGCGCTTGATGTCCCCGACGCGGCGCCAGAGTCCCCCATCGATGTGGCGATGCACGATCCCTGGAAGCAGATCGTCTGGCAGCGCGAGGTGACGGAGGGTCGCGTCACGCTGTACACGCGGGACTGGGCCGATGGAACGTATACCGTCCGGTTCAACGGGGAACACGCGCAGACCTTGAACATCGATTCCGAACTGTTCGGCCGGGTCCGGGCGCGCTGTGGCGTCATGCTGCGGGATCTCGAAAACCGGCGCGATGCCGATGGGCTGGTGCCGAAGAAACTGGCCGGCGTCTCCAACCTGCTTCAGCGCATCATGACGCTCTTTGTCTGGTCGATGCCGGAAGACCATCTCGAAGGCCAACTCTACTTCTGCGAACAGCAACTCGGTTACCGTACCGCCTCCGCGACCGTGCGCATCCTCGGTTCGGGCGCGTCGGAGTTTCACGGTTATGGCGGTGCGTATCTGCCGGGGCGTCGCGAACGGACCGGAATGTTCGTGCCGCCGAACGCGGTGGTCGATTTCGGCGCGAACACCGAACGCAAACTCGAACGCTGGGGCTATGGCGTCGCGGACATCGATCACATCTTCGTCTCGCATAATCACGCCGACCACTTCGACGCCGAAGCCATCAAGGCCTTCGCCGCCAAGCGGAAGATCGCCGGACTGAAGCCGGTGGTGTTTCATGCCGGCCGAGCCTCGTGCCGTGATCTGCGTGGCGTGCTCACGACTGAGACCGACCGCGCGAGTACGATCCTTCACGAAGTCGAACCGGGAGATACGTTCGATGCCGGTGATCTGCATGTGGAGGTGGTCCGCGCGACGCATCAGAGGGAATCCAGCCCGCACGGGTATATCCTGGGCTTGCACGACGCGACGATTTACTACGGAACGGACAGCGGTTACCCGAACGGTGAAACGCTGGAAGCCCTCTCCCGCCATCGCTTCGACGTGTTCGCCCATGACTTCACGATCGTCTCCGCCGACGACGGCATCACGCACAGTGACCTCGGCGACATGCACCTGCTGATCGGCAAGCTTCGAAGAGCGGGAGCCTTGGATGGGTGGACACGGGTCGTGGCACTTCACCAGGGATTCGAGGGGCCGCAAGCGCTTCCCGACGGGCTCCACTGGCAATCGACGATGGGCTACCAGACAAGTTACGACGGGATGCCGCTGCCGGTGGCGTGGCGCGTCGAGAACCCGAGGACGTCGTCATCGGATGGACCGTAGGCCGGATCGCTACGATTTGCGCGACGCTTCGGCGATGCGGAGGCAGCGCTTCAGCAGCGGTTCGAGTTGATCGAGCGGCCAGACGGTGGCCGAGTCGCTGAGCGCCTGGTCGGGTTGATCGTGCACTTCGAGAAACAGCGCGTCGGCCCCGGCGGCGATCGCAGCGGACGCCAGGATCGGCGTCATCTCGCGTTGCCCGCCGGACTGCGTGCCGCCCTGGCCGGGGAGCTGGCAGGAGTGCGTGGCATCAAAGATGACCGGGGCGTATGTCTGCATGCGCGGGATGGCGGCCATGTCGTTGACAAGCCGGCCGTAGCCGAAAAACGTACCACGCTCGGTGAGGAGCACGCGTTCGTTGCCGGACTGCCGGACTTTCTCGACGGCCAGTCGCATTTCCTCCGGCGAGATGAACTGCCCCTTCTTGAGGTTGATCACCTTGCCGGTCTCTGCGGCGGCGACGAGCAGATCGGTCTGGCGGCAGAGAAACGCCGGGATCTGAAGCACGTCGAGCACTTCGCCCGCAGGCGCTGCCTGTGGTGCTTCGTGGATGTCCGACGTGACGGGAACGCCGACTTCGGCAGCCACGTCCCGCAGGATCGCCAGCCCTTCTTCCAGCCCCGGCCCGCGGCGGCTCTGCAGGCTCGAGCGGTTCGCCTTGTCGAAGCTGGCTTTGAAGATGAATGGAATGCCCAGTGCGTTGGTGACGCGGTCGATGGACTCCGCCAGCCGGAGCGTGTGATCGCGCGACTCGATCACGCAGGGACCGGCGATCAGCGGCAGTAACGTGTGACCGAACGCGATATCGCCAAGTTTCACGGAGTCCGCGGATGATGCGTTCATGAGCGGTATTCTACTTGCGATGACGACGCGGAGGAACCCGCAGCGCCACCGCCAAGGGGTCGATTTCCACTTCGACCGGCAGGAAACCGGCATTGTCGCCATCGAACTGGACGGGCACCTCTTCGTCCGAGGAGATGCGGACGCGCCGCACGCGACGATAGACGACGCTGGGGTGCTCGATATGCCGCCACAGCAGCGCACGGATGGAATGGCCGATGAGATCGACGCGCGTCCGGCAGGGCAGGATGAGGACGTCGAGCCAGCCATCGTCCCAGATGGCATCCCTGACCACGGGGAGGCCCAGGGAATACCGCCAGATGTTGCCGAGGAAGATCATGCCCCGCCCCTCCCAGTCGAGGTCGTCGCCGACGACGTGGACGTGCGGGAAACGATGCTGCCAGAAAGTGCGCCAGAGCGGGTCGGCGTAGGTCAGGTGCGTGATGTGGCCGTTGCGGAGTTTGGTCAGCCGACGGACGACATCGGCATCAAAGCCGATACCACCGACGACAAGAAAGCCGCGATCCTCTCCCCGGGCAAGATCAAGCTGAAGGGTGGGTCCGGCGACAAGTGCCTGGTAAACCGAATCGGCCGAGGCCTTGTAGCCAAAGGTCTTGGCAACGAGATTCTCCGTCCCCGCCGGCCAGACCACGAGGGGCACGCCTGTGCGCGAGAGCCCGCGTGCGACGTCCCGCACGGTGCCGTCGCCTCCCACGGCGATGACGGCATGGCAACGCTCCGCCGCCTCCGCCGCCAGCCGGCAGGCGTCACCCGGTCCCTGCGTGTGGCAATGCTCCACGCGGATGCCGGCCGCACCCAGCTTGCGGAACATGGCGCGCAGCTCCAGGCGGTGCCGCCGAGCCCCGGAGACCGGATTCGCAACCACCGCCACATTCATTCATAAACTCTTGTCATAAAATCGCTTAAGAGCGGAGCTGATACCATGGGCGTTCCGGAGAATCACTCGCACACAAAGGTTCAGGGCACCGCAGGTCGGCCGGAAACCCGGGGTATCCTCGCGGAAAGGACGTGCTCTTGCAAGCGGTGAAATCTTGCGTAAAATGCAGGGTTCGCAAACATTGCCGGGATTGCCCCTCGCGCGACACGATGGGATGCGCACACGACCTGGAATGAACCAACCATCCGGATGACCACCAAGGCAGGAATATCGACATATGGAAAACGTAGCCACGTTGATTCGTCACGGTAATCTTGACGAAGCGGAATCGGCCCTCAACGGCATGGGCGACTCGAATTCGGGGGATGCTCAGTGGCATTATCTGAGAGGCAAGCTTCTGGAGGCACAGGGCGATCATGAAAACGCCCTGGAAGCTCTGGAACGCAGCGTGGACCTGGACGACCACAACGCTCAGGCCAAGTTCGATCTGGCCTATCTGCACGATCTCTTCGGGAACGAGGATGAGGCCGTCACGATTTACGAGGAGCTGTCCCAGCAGTCGCCGACACACGTCAGCGCGCTGCTGAACCTCGCGGTGATTTATGAAGACCGGGGATCGTACGAGTACGCTCAGGATTGCCTGGAGCGTATCCTGGCCGATCATCCCGAGCACGCGCGGGCGCGGATGTTTCTCAGAGATGTGCTCAGCTCCATGGACATGGTCTATGACGAGAACCTGGAGCGTCGCCAGGAGAAGCAGGACGCCCTGCTGGATACACCTGTTTCGGACTTTGAACTGAGCGTGCGCAGCCGGAACTGCCTGAAGAAGATGAACATTCATACATTGGGCGATCTTCTCAAGATTTCCGAGTCCGAACTGCTGGCGTACAAGAACTTCGGCGAGACCTCGCTGAACGAAATCAAGGCAATGCTCACGCAGAAGGGGCTGCACCTCGGCCAGATGAAGGAGGAGGCGCAGCGTTCGCCGCGGACCATGGCCGCGCGTCGCATGCCCACCAGTGGCCAGGGCAATGACCTGATGAACAAGTATCTCTCGGAGATCGAGTTCTCCGGACGATCGCGCAAATGCCTCCAGAGGCTTGGACTCCTGACCGTGGGCGACCTCGTGAGCAAGACCGAGGCCGAATTGCTGGCCACGAAGAACTTCGGCCAGACCTCGCTGAGCGAGATCAAGACCAAGCTCACCGAGATGGGCCTGACGCTTCGGAAAAAGCCCGAATAAACGCCGGCCGTTCGATCCATGGGTGAATCGGCCGCGCCCATCGTTCGCCTTTCGGAAGGCGGCGATGCTTCCCGACATGCACGGGGCGGCTGGATGGTCGACACACAACGGCACAACGCGCGGAAGGCATACCCCGCCGTGATTTCCTGCACACTTGTCAGTGGATTGATTGCCGTCTCCGCATGTGCCCCATCTACCTCCTCGGAGATCCCAGCGGAAGCCAGCGCATCCTCCTTGTCTTCGAAGGAGAACACGCTCACTGCGGCGGAGCGCGAAGTTCGAATCCTGATCGACAATGACCTTCGCCAGCTTCGACTCATCTTCGACGCCCCCTACCGTATGCGAGACGTGCAGAGCGGCAACTGGCTCTCGGAGACCCTGGCCCCGGACACGATCGCGATCTCCCTTCAGGATGGTTCGGTCCGCATCCCGGCACACGCGATCTCGCACGCCTCCGCCATTGAATTCGTGCCTGAAACGAACGGCACCATCGAGCTCCAGGCTCCGGGCGAGACGGCCCGCCCCTACCCCGGGCGGATGCGTTTGCTGCCGGGCGAGGACGGCGGGACGGTCGTCAACGTGGCGGACATCGAGGACTATCTGGTCGGCGTGGTCACCCGGGAACTGGATCAGAGCTTCCTGTCCGAAGCCTGCCGGGCACAGGCGGTGGCGGCGCGGACCTACGCCTGGTACTGGAAACTCCGAAGGACGCCCGCCGATGATTGGGATCTCGTCGACACGGAAAGAGCCCAGGTGTATGTCGGCTATGCGCGCGTCGAGGGAGTTCCCGAAGCCGTCCGCGCGGTGCGCGACACCGAGGGGGTCGTGTTGACCTGGAACGCGCCGACGGGGCGCCGCATCTTCTGCACATTCTACAGCTCGACATGCGGCGGCCGAACCGCCCCGGCGGCCCCGGTGATGAAAACGCCGGACATCACGCCGCTGGTCGGGGGGGTGGATTGCCCCTATTGCGAGATCTCGAAGCACCGGCGGTGGGCGCCGTTCTTCGTCACACTCCGCGAAATGACGGCGGCGTTGCGGGACAAGTATGACGTGTTTCGATCCATGGGACCGATCGAGCGGATCGAGATCGAGCAGCAGGAAGAAGGTGGGCGACTTGTCATGCTTCGCCTGCACGATGCCCAAAACCGATCACAACTTCTGGAGGCGGAGAATTTCCGCCTGACCGTGGATCCGGGCGGACGACGCATTCGCAGCGCCTGGTTCACCTTCGACAGGGTGAAAGATGGCTACCGCTTCACCGGGGGGCGGGGATTCGGCCACGGGGTGGGCCTCTGCCAGTACGGCGCCCAGGGCATGGCACAACAGGGGGCTTCCGCCGCCCAGATCCTTCAGCATTACTATCCCGGATCGAAGCCCGTTCGGGCGTATTGACAGTCGAGTCACCGTCATCGCATGGATACAGAGGCCGCCCTCTCCCCCGCTACTGTCATCGCCCGGAATGACCGATATGATACCAGTATGCGAGAGGATCCGGCTCAAGTTGTCGAACGCAAGCCGATGTGGCCCGTGGTGTTGCGCTGGATCGTGTGCATTGCTGCCGTGGCATGGATCGTCCATAACCTCAACTGGGCGGAACTGAAGCTTGCCTTCGCGCTGGCACGATGGGACTGGATTGCAGCGGGGGTGGTGGCGTTCGGCCCGGTTCCGGTTCTGATCTCGCAGAGGCTCCGCTGGCTGCTGGAGGTGCACGCGGTTCGTCTATCGCTCTGGCAGGCGATCAAGGTGACCTTCGCTGGCAATTTCCTCATTCAAGCATTTCCGGTCGGCACGCCGGGAGGCGATTCCGCCAAGGCCTGGTACATCGCCCGCGATACCCCACACAAACATGAAGCCGCGCTGGCGGTGTTCTTCGATCGCGTGCTGGGGACCATCGTGCTCCTGCTGCTCTCGGGCACCATGATCCTCCTGGACTGGGACAACCCCGCCTTCGCGCGTTGGGGCCGGATCATCGGGGTGGTGACTTCGATTCTATTCATCGGAGGGATTGTGTACTACTCCCGGTCCTGCCGGAAGTGGCTTCGCCTGGACGAGTGGGTCTCCCGGCTGCCGTTGGCGGAGCATCTCCAGCGTCTGGATCGCGCGATGCTGGCGTATCGCAACGACATTCCCCGCGTGATGGCGAGCCTGGTGCTGACCCTTGTGCTTCAGTTCGTGGCAATCTTTTCGCTGTTTCTCATCAGTCGTGGGCTGGGTATGGCGGGGACGTCGTTCTGGGCGGATTTCCGGATTTTCCTGGCCTACACACCGATCTGTTTTCTTGCCGGAGCCCTGCCCATCGGTGCCATGGAACTGACCTTCGCGGAGTTGTTCTCGGATGCGGCTCAACTGGGGTCCTATGAGCAGGCGCTCTCACTCTCGTTCTTCGGTCGTCTGCTGCAACTGGCCTGGGCGCTTCCGGGCGCGCTGGTGGTGCTGCAGGGCCGGCGACTGCGTGTGGAATCGGATGGCGTGGAGCGCTCCGTGGCTGTGTCCGCCAATTCGTGTGGGAAATAAAACTTTGCCCTGAATGCCGCTACAATTGGTTAACACGTCGCGGCTGAGCCGGTCGATGCTTCCGACCCTCCAGTCCGCGACCGACACGTTCGATGTCGCTTCTCCAATCATGAGGTCTGTCATGCGAAATCGAATTGGCATTCTCGTCACCATTTCCTTCACGATCGCCCTGCCTGCCTCGATGCACGCCCAGACGTATATCGAACAGGGCCGTCTGCTGGAGACCAATCCGCGGCGCGGGTCCGCGGGATTGAACCGTGCCCTTCCCCCATCGACGGTTGACTCCAATCGAATTGTCACCGGCAATGTCACCGGAGGACGCAGCTTCTCCGGCTTTTCTCCCATACGTAACTCCAACTCGCTGTTTCTGTCCTCACCGACCAGCGGAAGTACGCTGAGCAGCGGCTTTCTGCCCTCCGCTTCGTTGAGCACGTTCGAGCGGGATTCGGTCAGCGTGAACGATGTTCGCCAGGGGGCGCGCCCCTGGGTGTCCCGGCCGTACTACTCTTCCGATACCGTCGTGAGCAGCGGCGGTATCGCCCGGGGCCTGAATCAACCGGGATCCTCGCAGGTGCTGAATCCCTATTCTCCGCCCGCGGTCAACCTCTCGGATCGGGTCAAGCCTCAGCTCCTGCAGAATCGTCGGGATCGCTCCAACGCCATACTCAGCCTGCCGTCCCAGTTGACGCGCATCAGTGACGGGCGGCTTTCCAGCGGCCGCGTGAAAACCATGCCCCAGAGCGCATTATTCCGCCAGGTGCGTAACATCCCCTTGAGTGAGATTGCCGCCAGGGCGGAGCAGGAAGTTTCGGGGCCCTCGGTGGTCCTGCCGCTGCGGCTTCACTCGCGGAACGGGTTCGTGGATTCCCGCCTCACCGCCGACTTCCAGGACCCACGACTTCGGCTTCCCTCCCTGGACAACATGATTGAAGGCCGCCCGGAATCGGCCAATCGCGTCGCTTCCGGTATGGCGGCCTCTGAATCGATGATGTCCTCGCGCATCGATAATCGCATCTCGTCTCCGGTGGATCCCTCGCGGGTCGACTCGAATCGCATTCTCGCTCCGGGGGAGACCGGCGATGTCTTCGCGCAGATGCGGCGCACGTCGCGCCCGTTGCAGATCCCACTCCGGCCGACCACGGAAGCGGATGCGCTTGCGGAGGCGTCAACGGGCGACGATCCGCGCGCCGGCGGACTGACCCGACCGCTCGAACCTCCGCGAGAAGGCGAGGAAGACACGCGGGATGGCATCTCGCTGGCGGAGCGTTCCGAACTCGCCGAACAGGTTTCCGCACGGACCCTGCGCACGTTCGTGGGTTCTCAGGACAGCGTGATCAACCGCTATCTCGCCCGCGCCGAGGACTTGATGCGTGAGGGCAAATATTACAACGCCTCCCAGGTGTACGACCTTGCCTATGCCGTTAACGCTCAGAATCCGCTTCCGCTGATCGGCGAGTCGATGGCGCTGCTGGCGGCCGGGGATTACGTCTCGAGCTCGCGGAGCCTCCGCGAGGCCATTGACCAGTTTGAGGAACTCTCCCGGTTCCAGGTCGACCTGAAATCATTTGTCCCGGACATCGAAATCCTCGACCGACGCCGCGCGGATATGGAGCAGCGACTCGAAAATGCGGAGAACTTCGACCTCCGTTTCCTGCTGGGATGGACGGAATACTGCAGCGGCATGCAGCCGCGCGGTGTGGAGAACATGAGCAAGGCGCTGATGCAGGCGCCCGACCAATCGGACGCAATCCGCCGCTTCGTCGAGGATCTCCGCGAGCAACTCTCCGCACCGACTCCGGAAGCGGTTGAGACAGAGTAGGTCGGCACGCGGAGGGCCGAATACACACGATCGAGGCCGCGGCCCCATCCACCAAGCAGGCCTGTCGCAGGGTGCCCGTTTGGCGATCCTCCAGCCCCCCTTTATAATGAATAATACGAGCCGGACGACCCTGGCCCCCCTGGCACATGAGCCCCACTTGACCTTGCCCCCTGAAACGAGTCCGGGTGGCATGTCGTAGCCATTCCACCTGT
>CAZUAQ010000087.1:0-14309 GCA_964618455.1 uncultured Planctomycetales bacterium
CACGACGACTCCTACATACGCAAGGCGGCGATCCGGCATTCCATCCCGTACATCACCACCGTGGCGGCGGCCGAGGCGTCGGTCACCGGCATAGCCGAGAGCCGGCACGGGACTGACGAAGTGAAATCGTTGCAGGAGTACCACCGCGGCATAACCCGCGTGGATCGAGTTTGAGCAATACATGCCGGAATCCGGGCGGGAGCGACGGGCTCATTGTCAACCCGTCACCTGCAGATCGCTGCGCCTGACTTCGCCCTTGCCGGAGGAGGCCGGGGTGTCATATGCGTTCATCTTGGCAAGCAGGGCAGGTACTGAGGTGTAAAAAAAAGGGGCCCCGGTAGGGGGAACCGGGGCCATTGGCGAGCCATCGCAAGCTCCAGCTGATTGTCCAGGCCGGGGTGAGCCTGAACGTAGAGGTAGGGGAAGGCTGGACCCTGCGACTAGCCGTTTGTCGTTCCACCTTGTGTGGTGAAACGACACCAAAGGGGGAAGCAACCACCACATTCTAGCCGAGCACCGGACAAATGGAAGGCTTTATCGCCGTTTTTGGACTACTTTTTTTAGCTTTGATGAACTGTTTGAGTCCAACATTACACTGCCGCCATAAAGAATATACAGTTAACGCATAGATCGTATCTCAAACGCATTGAAGCCATATCCCATGTAAGCAAAAGGCTTACGTCGATGCTTTGCGTGTATGGAATTCTATTGAAAGCTTTTTTTTAGCGTTTGGACCGTTCATGTCTCTGAAAGCGACCCGGGGATCTACCTGCTTCAGCTACCGAGGCTGCGATGTCGGCGCAAGAGGGTGATGAAGCGTGCCAATTCCTCGGGTGGCGGGGCTTCGAGCTCCACCATGGCCTCGGAGATCGGGTGGCGAAACCGAATGCGATAGGCATGCAAGGCCTGTTGACTGGTCAAGGCTTCGTCGGAGCCCTCCCCCGCTATCACCCGCTCCGAGACATGGTGGCCGCCGTAGAAGTTGTCGCCTGCCATGGGATGGCCGATGTAGGACATGTGGACGCGCAATTGATGGGTTCGCCCGGTTTTCGGGTGAAGGTGCACCAGGGCGTAACCGCGGTACCGTTCCGCTACCTCGTACTCGGTGATGGCTTCCTTCTTCAGCTTGCTGATCACACGATGATGCGCTCCCGGCACGATGTACCGGTCCTTGATTGTGGCGTGCGCGCAAAGCGGTGCATCAATCACATCGCTGTCCAGCCTGGGGCTGCCTTCCACCACGCCCAGATAGGTCTTTCGGATCTCGCGCCGCTCGAATTGGAGAGAGATCCGCCAATGCGCTTCGTCCGTCTTGGCAACCAGCATGATGCCCGTGGTGTTGCGGTCGAGGCGATGCACGATGCCCGGTCGGAATGGATCGTCCCCGTGGCTGAGCGCGTTGGCGTAATGGGCCAGGCCGTTGGCCAGCGTTCCCGTCTGATTGGCCCGGGAGGGATGAACGATGATGCCCTTCTGCTTGTTCAGGGCCAGCATGACATCGTCCTCGTAGACAATGTCGAGCGGAATCTCCTCGGGGACGAGATCGTAGGGCTCCGGCGCAGGCACCACGAGGCGCACGCGGTCACCGGAGTCGGGCTCGTAGCTCGCTTTCGTGGGTTTGCCGTTGACAGTGATCTCACCCTGCTTGATCAATCGCTGAATCATGGTCCGTGACAGCCGGGGAAATCGCCCGTGCAGATATTTGTCGAGCCGGCGGCCGGGCAGGCGTCGGCGGATGCGCAGTACCACCTCGCGCACGTCTTCGCCGTCCACGTTGACTTCGCGATCCGCGAGTTCGCCGTTGATCTCGATGTCGTCGTCCTGCTCGTACGCCATGCACACTCTCGAGCGCCGTGAGGCAATCATGGGGATTCTTCCGTCCCAGCCGATGTTGTGATTGTAGAGCAATATCGAGGAAATGCATCCCGCTGCGGCACTCAGCCGGGTCGCCCGAATCGCCGCATGACCCCCATGATCCCCCAGCCGGCCAGGATCATGCCCAGTCCCGTCATCCAGAACGCGCGGTCGACACGAAACGCGAGCACAGTGCATCCGATCAGCCCCAGCCACGCCCAGATGCGGGGGTAGAGGCGGTCCGCGCGGGGCAAACGCAGCGCCGCCAGGTTCGTCAGACCGTAGTAGATGAGCACCGTGAACGCACTGAACGACCACGTGGTCTCGACGTTGCCGAGCAGGACCAGGCCGCCGATCACCAGTCCGACCACAATCACCGCCACGGGAGGCGTCCGGCCCTCCCCGACGAGCCGGGCGGTGGACCGCGGCATGTCCCCGCGCCGGCCCATCGCCAGCACGACGCGCGACAAGCCCAGAATCAAGTTCAGGAGGACGCCCAGCATGGCGGTGACGGCACCGAACGCTATGACCCAACGCAGCCCCGGGATTCCGAATCCCGCAGCTACCATCTCAAGCGGGGCCGCCTCCCTCCGCGTGGCTTCATAGAGGGCCTCGTGGCCCACCGCGCCGATCGCCGTCAGACCGACCGCAAGATACAGTACCGCCGACACGCCCAGGGTGATGACGATGGCGCGAGGGATCGTTTTCTTCGGCTCGTGAACCTCTTCGCCGAGTGTGGCGATGCGTCCATAGCCCGTATAGGCCACGAACATCAACGCCGAGGCATGCAGCAGGTTCGTCAGGGATTCCCAGCCCTGATCGCCGGTGGCGAACAGGTGATCACGCGAATCATCCGTGCGGATTTCACCTCCCCGGAGCCAGCCGGCAAGGACAAAGAGCGCGAGAGCTGTCAGCGTCACGCTGACGATAGCGGCATTGGCGACGCGGGTTCTCTGCATGCCCGCCAGGACGATAACCGTCAGGACTGCCACCGCCACGAGCGCGAGGATGATGCGCGAGATGTTCCCGGCATCGAAGGCGACGGCGTGCAGCAGGTAGCCCGCAAAGCCGAGAGCGGCGGTGGCGGCCGAAGCGCTCTTGGCGCAGAGGAACATCCACCCGGCCGTGAAACCGAGCAGTGGATGAAGCGTGCGGTAGCCGTATTCGTAGGTTCCTCCGCTGACCGGGTAGGCGGCCGCGAGTTGCGCGCTGCTCAATGCATTGCAGAGCGCCAGTACCGCGGCGATCACGACGGCGGGTATCAATGCCGTACCGGCGATACCGGCGGCGATTCCGATGCTCACGAAGACGCCTGTCCCGACGATGGACCCCAGGCCCATCATGATGGCGTGAAAGAGCCCCAACTCCCGCTTGAGCACGCCCGTGCCGTGAGGCTGAGTCGTCCCATCAGTGGATGAGGATGGAGCGGTCATGCAAAGATCTCTGCACTGCGGGCGCGGGACCGGAGATCCCGACGGTTCGCGGATCAGCCGGGAGGCGGTGTCGGCTCAGTTCGATTGGCTGAACGCAATGTCGAGATCGGTGGCGGTCGCGTTCTGCGTGAAGGTGAAGGTCAATGTATCGCCGCAGTTGAAGTCGCTGCCGTCCCGGAAGACGTCCGTGCTTGCCTCGGGGCCGATGCTTCCGATGATGTTCAGATCCGCGTCGTTGATGAAGATCGCCTGGAGATCGTCGCAATCGCGTGAAAAAGAAGCGGTATCCCCGACACCCAGCGATTCGTTACGCTCGGTGCCGAACTCCTGAATGAGACCCTGCAGCGCGTTCTGATCGTCGCTGTAAAAGAGCTGCACTTCCACTTCAAAGTCCGCTTCGTTGACAAGGCGCACCCGCGTTTCCGACTCCGGCAGGAAGGCCCCTACCGGGCAACCGGAACCGAGTATCGTGGTTGTGACGGCCGTGAACGCGACGAATGCTTTGTCGAGCATGACATCCTCCTTGCGTGAGAACACTCCTTGACCTCGGACTTACCCCCATTGTAGAGGCCTTCCGCGGATCATCCACTTCCGCCGCGAGAGACATCTGAGAAAGGGAGGAGTCTATGCGGGTGCGCGATTGACCCGGGACGCCTGAATGCCGAGCTCGTTGTACTTCTTGTTGAGCGTATTGCGATTGATGCCGAGGTAATCGGCTGCCTTGATCTTGACGTTCTCGCATCGGCCGAGGGCTTCTTCGATCATGACCCGCTCCGCCGTATCCGTCACGCGGCTCCAGACCGATCGCTCGGGATCCAACTCGCCGTCGACGATGGCCTGAACCACCGCCTGGCGGATGAGTTGCTCGGGCGAGGTCGTGCCGAGCGTCGCCCGCGTCGGCGTGTCCATGGCACGAATGCTCAGGGGAAGAAGATCCTCGGTGAAGTCCTCGCCGCTGGAGAGGACCACGGCCCGCTCGATGACGTTCTCCAACTCGCGGACATTGCCGGGCCAGTGATACTTGAGCAGGAGATTCATGAGATCGCGCGACATCAGCTTGAGGCAGCGCGCGTTCTCCTTGTTGTACTTGTCGAGGAAGTGATCGATCAGGATGGGCAGATCCTGCCGGCGTTCGCGCAGCGGGGGCAGCCGGATCGCCACGACGTTCAAGCGGTAATAGAGATCGTCACGGAACCGCTTCTCGCGGCACTCCTCTTCGAGATCGACATTGGCGGCGGCGATGATGCGGACATCGGTCTTGATGGTGTGATGGTCACCGACGCGCTCGAACTCGCCTTCCTGCAGCACACGGAGAAGCTTGACCTGCAGCGGCATGTCGAGCGTGGCGATTTCGTCGAGGAAGAGCGTGCCGTGATTGGCGGCTTCAAAGCGTCCCATCTTGTCGCGGATCGCCCCGGTGAAGGCTCCCTTGACGTGGCCGAACAATTCACTTTCCAGAAGCTGTCCCGACAGCGCCCCGCAATTGACACGGATGAAGGGTTTATCTTTTCGGTCACTGTTGAAATGGATAGCCTTGGCGATCATCTCTTTGCCGGTGCCCGTCTCGCCCATCAGCAGAACGGTGGCCCGGGTGCGCGCGACCTGGTCGATCGTGCCGAAGACTTCGAGCATGGCCGGGCTGGATCCGATGATGTTGCTGAAGCGATAGCGATCGTGCATCGCCTTCTTCATCTCTTCGAGCTGATCCATGAGCCCGGCGTTTTCCCTTCGCACCATCCAGTGAATGCGCACTGCCTGGGAAATCAGCGCGGCGACGATGGTCAGCAGGTGGACATCCTTCTCAAGCGTGGCGTCGTCGACAAAGCGTTTGTCCACGCCCATCGCGCCGACGGTCTCCCGGTCGCTGCGAATCGGCAGACAGATGAAGCTGTATGGGACGTCCCTTTCCTTGCGGTTGGCGGCGCGGTCCAGGTAGTCGGGATCCTTGCGTACATCCGGAACGACGCGAGCCTTGCCGGTTTCGTAGACCTGGCCGGTGATGCCTTCACCTATGGCATAGACCGCCCTGCTTTGCTGTTCAGGTGTCAATCCATGGGCAACCTGGACCACGAGCTGTTCAGTCACATCGTCATGAATGACCAATCTACCGGTCTCGATGCCCAATTCTGCCACCAAAACGCGCATCACTCGATCAAAGACGTAGTTGAGATCCAGAGAGCTGCCCATGATCTCGCTGATATCGCTCAGGACACGAAGTTCGTTCTGCATGGTTCATTAACCTTAGGCACGAAGAGCACAAATATTGGTCAACAGGGATTATGCTAGCACCCCGGAAAGCCCAGATCAATGGCAGCCTGCCCAGAAAATCAACATTCGACAGAAGTCATTATCAGAAATTGATTTATGGAAAGATCGTCCAAGCGGAGGGCAGCGTCGTCAGTTTCCGCCAACTGCCTTTTCCGTTGCGACAAGGATCTCAGAAGATGGGGCGGCCTGTGGACGAGTTCCGTTGCCCATCGGATTGGCAGACCCGTGGCGGAGGGAGTTTCCATTCACAGCGCTCCGCCGGCCGCGCGTGATCGAACTGCTGAAGATGACCGACTCCGGGCCCAGCAGGGCTTCCAGCTCGTCGACCAGTTCCGGTGAGGGCCGCACACCCATGCGGGCGTCCACACGAAGGGTCACGATGAGGTTTCCGGACGTTCTCAACTCCAGGAAGACCTCCTTCGGACCCGGGTGGCGCGCGAGCAATTCTTTCACCTGCTTCAGCAGCGTCGCATCCGCGTGCCCCCGGATGCGTAGCTTCACGTGTGCCGCCAGCCGTTCATCCGCCAGTTCGACGGGGATGATCTCCGACACCCGTACGCAGGGCTCCTCGCGTTTGCGATCCACCTGCCCTTTCACAAAGATCACCGACTCCAGCGCCAGCAGCGACTGGAAACGTTCGAGGTCCTTCGGGAAAAGCACCGCCTCCGTCTGCCCCTTGAGATCCTCGAGATGGAGGATTCCCATCTTCGAGCCGGCATTGCGACCGCGCTTGGTCAGCACGGTGCGCAGCTTGCTGATGAGTCCGCCGATCATGACTTCCTGACCGTCCCCCATCTGCTTCAGATCGCTGATGTCCGCCGTCGCATACTTTTCGATGACCACCCGATGCTGCGTCAAGGGGTGCTGGGTCACGTAAAATCCGAGGACGGCCTTCTCATGCGCGAGCATCTCCGACTCGGACCATTGGACGTCGGGAATGGTCCGCTCGACGGGTTTCGCCGCCTCGGTCTCGCCGAAGAGTCCCATCTGGCCGGAGCGTCGGTCCGATGCCGCCTGGGCGCCGCCGCGTATCGCATGATCGAGCACCTCGCACAGCGCCCGCCGGGTTGCCCCGGTCGAATCGAACGCGCCGGCTTTGATCAAGGCCTCGATGACCGATCGATTAACCGCCTGGAGATCGACGCGTTCGCAGAAGTCAAAGATCGACTTGAACGCCCCCCCTTCTTCGCGGGCACGAATGATCGCCTGAACTGCCTTTTCGCCCGCGCCCTTGATGGCGGCGAGACCAAAACGGATCACGCCGCCTTTCTCGTGGCTTTCCACGACGGTGAAATCGCTGTTGGATTCGTCCACGCTCGGCGGCATAACGCGGATGCCCATGCGACGGCATTCGTCGATATACTCGACGACCTTTTCGGTGGAGCCCATTTCAAAGGTCAGCAGCGCCGCCATGTACTCTGTGGGATAGTACACCTTCAGCCAGGCGGTCTTGTACGCGACGAGGGCGTATCCGGTGGAGTGCGACTTATTGAACGCGTAGCCACCGAACTTGAGGATGTCCTCGAAGACCTGCTCAGCCGTCTTGCGGTCCACGCCGTTGGCGACGGACCCTTCGAGGAATGGCTCGCGCATCTCCTCGATCATCTGTGTCTTTTTCTTGCTGATGGCCTTGGCGAGGCGGAAGGCTTGCTTGAGCTCGATGCCGCCGACGCGGTTGACCATGCGTGAGACCTGCTCCTGGTAGACCATGATGCCGTAGGTCTCCTTGAGCACCTCGGTCATCTCCGGATGGGGCGTGGACCAGGATTCGCCGTGCTTCCGCGCGACGTAGGCGTCGATGTATTCCATCGGGCCCGGGCGGTAGAGCGCATTGGCGGCGATGAGATCCTCGATGCGGTTGGGCTTCATCTTCATCAGGACGTCGCGCATCCCACCCGACTCGAACTGGAAGATCCCTTTCGTCTCACCGCGAACGAAGAGCTGGTAGACGCGCTGATCGTCAAGAGGAATCTCTTCGAGATCGATGGTGATCTCGTGGTTGGCTTCCGCAAGCTGGCGGGCCCGTTCGATCACCGAAAGCGTGCGCAGGCCGAGGAAGTCCATCTTCAGCAGGCCGCAGAGTTCAACGCTCGGGCCGTCGTACTGCGTGATGATCTGTTCGGAGTTCGCCGGCTGATAGAGCGGAACGAGATTATCGAGCGGCTTGTCGCTGATCACGACGGCGGCGGCGTGCACCCCGACGTGTCGGGCCAGCCCTTCGACCTGCCGGCTGATGTCAATGACCTCGCGCACCTGCGGGTCGGTGTCGACCATCTTCTTGAGATCGGGCTCCTGGGCGAGGGCCTTGTCGATCGTCATCTTCAGTTCGGCGGGGATGAGTTGCGTGATCTTGTTGGCTTCCTCGAAGCCGAGTCCGAGCACGCGGGAGACATCCTTGACGGCGGCGCGGGCCTTGAGCGTTCCGTAGGTGATGACCTGGGCGACGTGGCCGTACTTGCGGCGGACGTAGTCGATGACCTTCTCTCGGCCGACCTGGCAGATGTCGATGTCGATGTCGGGCATCTCGTCGCGGTCGGGATCCATGAAGCGCTCGAAGTAGAGGCCGTAGCGCAGGGGGTCGGGCGCCGAAAGATCCAGGCAGTAGCCGACCACCGTCGAACACGCGCTGCCGCGACCGCCGCAGGGAATGCCGTTGTCGCGGGCGTAGTTCACGAAGTCCCACACGATCAGGAAGTAGCTGGAAAAGCCCTTGGAGCCGATGACCTCCAGCTCGTAGTCGATGCGCTCGCGGATCTCGTCGGTGATCTCGCCGTATTTCTTTTCCGCGCGCTCGTACACGAGTTCGCGCAGGCATTCACGGTCCGTCTTACCCTTGGGAACCTCGTACACCGGGGCGTGACGCGTTTCGAGATCGAGCTCGACGTTGCATCGCGCCGCCAGCGTGTTCGTCAGATCGCAGGCCCCGGGATACTCCTTGAAGAGCGACGCCATCTCCTCCGGCGTCTTGAGATAGAACTCCTCTGCCGGGAACTTGAAACGGTCCTCATCGTCACGCTTCTTGCCGGTGTTGATGCAGCAGAGCACGTCGTGCGCCCCGGCATCGTTCTTCTCCAGGTAGTGCACATCGTTGGTGGCGATGACACCCACGCCGCAGCGCTTGGCAATATCCACGAGCTCGGGGTTGGTCATCTTCTGCTCGGGCAGGCCGTGGTCCTGGATCTCGATGAAGAAGTTCTCCTCGCCGAACATGTCGAGGTAGATTTTGGCGATCTCCTCGGCACCGCGGCGGTCTTCCTTCATCAGCGCCTGGGGGATCTCCCCGCCGAGGCAGGTGCTCGTGCAGATGAGCCCGTCCTTGAATTGTTCGAGGATCTCCTTATCGATGCGTGGCTTGTAGTAGAACCCTTCGCGGAAGGCGAGGGAAGAAAGCTTGAGGAGGTTGTGATACCCGGTGAGGTTTTCCGCCAGCAGCAGCAGGTGGTAGCTGGCTTCCTTCATGCCGCGGGCGTCCTTGTCCCGCCGGTCGCCCGGGGCCATGTAGGCTTCCATCCCGATGATCGGTTTGACGCCGGAAGCCACCGCCGACCGGTAGAATTCAATCACCCCGAACATGTTGCCGTGGTCGGTGATGGCAACGGCGTCCGAGCCCTGCTCCTTGACGCTGTCGATCAAGGACTTGATGCGCGTCGCACCGTCCAGCAGCGAAAAGTGCGTATGCACGTGCAGGTGCGTGAAGCGGGATGCATCGTTCATGGAGACTCCGTTCTCCGCCCGGACGGGCGATCTTGATTATCTTAGATCGCAGGCAGAGCGCGCTTCAAGCGAAAGGCGCGGCGTGAATTCGCCTCCCTGTGAGTAAACTCATGAAACCACGGGGGGAATCACGATGGAAAAATCTTGACGCCCCGGCGCGAATGATTTATACAAAGTCATGGCAACGAACGTCATTCCCCTACCTTCCGGAACCTCCCAAGAGTACCTGACGCGCAAGATTGTCGGTGACGCAATCACATACGACGACGTCCTGCTGCTGCCGGCACGCTCGGCCGTGGTGCCGCGCGTCGCGGACGTGAGCACGCGCTTGACCCGCCATATCCAGCTCAACGTTCCGCTGGTCTCCGCGCCGATGGACACCGTCACCGAATCCGCCTTCGCCATCGCCATGGCCCAGGAAGGCGGCATCGGCATCATTCACAAGAACCTTCCCATCGAAGCGCAGACGCGCGAGGTGTACAAGGTCAAGCGATCGGAATCGGGCATCATCGCCGACCCGATCACGCTGCGCCCCGGCGATAAGGTCAGCCGCGCGCGGGAGGTGATGCGCCTTCATAACGTCTCGGGCGTTCCGATCCTGGGGGATGACGACAAGCTGGTGGGCATTCTCACCCGCCGGGATCTGAAATTCCTGGCTCCCTCGGAGGACGAGCAGCCGATTTCCGGCGTGATGACCGGCGAGAACCTGGTCACCGCCCCACCGGACACGACGCTGGAGGCCGCCCGGAAGATCCTCAACCGCCACAAGGTGGAAAAACTGCTGCTGATTCACCCCGACCGGACGCTGGCGGGGCTGATCACGATTCGTGATATCGAGCGGAGCACCCATTTCCCCACGAGTTGTAAGGACACCCGCGGGCGGCTTCGCGTCGGTGCGGCGGTGGGCGTGCATGAATACGAACGGGTCGAGGCCCTCATCGCCAACGATGTCGACGTGATCACCGTGGACAGCGCCCATGGACACAGCGAGAACGTCATCGAGACCGTCAAGACGATCCGCCAGAAGTACGACATCGACATCATCGCCGGCAATATCGCCACGTCGAAAGGCGCGGCGGATCTCATCGAGGCCGGTGCCGATGCGGTGAAAGTGGGCATCGGTCCGGGGTCGATCTGCACCACGCGTGTGGTTTCCGGCGTGGGCGTGCCGCAGGTGACCGCCGTCATGAACGCCGCCACGGTCGCGAACGACGCCGACGTGCCGGTGATAGCCGATGGCGGTATCCGCTTTTCCGGTGACATCACCAAGGCCATCGCCGCCGGGGCGTCCTCCGTGATGATCGGTTCGCTCTTCGCCGGGCTCGACGAGGCGCCGGGGCAGATCGTCATCTGGAAGGGACGCCGCTTCAAGGAATATCGCGGCATGGGCTCGATCGGGGCGATGGTGAAAGGCAGCGCGGACCGCTATCAGCAGGCCGAGGGGAAACAGTCGCCGGACAAACTGGTGCCCGAGGGCGTGGAAGGGCGTGTTCCTTACCGTGGCCCGCTGGCGGAATTCGTGTACCAGTTGATCGGTGGCCTTCGGGCGGGAATGGGCTACTGCGGCACCGCCACACTGGAGGAACTCCGCCAGAACGGCACGTTTACCCGCATCTCGAACGCCGGTGCGGTCGAAAACCATCCGCACGACATCGCCATCACTCGCGAAGCCCCCAACTATGCGGTAGATTATCAGGTGGAACAGTAGTTTGACCGTTCCGCCGCCGGGACGTTTGGCGGTGGAGATCACAAGACATCGGGGACGGATCATGAAAGCCAATGCCACTCTGGGACTCGTTGCCCTGCTTGCCGGGCTGTGGATTCTGGGCTGCAACACTCCGCCGCAGGTGAATCCCTGGGTCGATGACTCGATCCCGGCATCCGAGTGGTCGACACCGAGTCGCGACGGTGTGCTCGCCGCCAATCGCCCACAAAACGTACGCGTCCGTGACAACGCGACCGAAAAGCGAGGTCCCTACGTCTCCCGCGAGACGCCTCACTACCCGCTGTACTGGGAAGACCCCTTCACGGACAAGGGCGATGGCGACGATCTCTTCGCCTGGACGTATGCGGATTACCTGGCCAAACCTTACGTGTACGGGCGTTACATCGTGAACACGATCGGCGCGCCGGTGAGCATGATCGTCCATCCTCCGGGAACCTCGATGGTCAGCGACGGCGTGATCGGCAAGGATCACGATACGGAGGTGGGCACATCGCCCAATCCGACCGCCGGGCCTTCCGACTTCGGGTATGACGAGTACGAGACTTCGAACACCGCCTCGAGTTCGGGATCCGTGTCCAGTCACGCGTCCGGCCCCGCTCCGCTGGCGGAGACCGAGGTCGTCGAAGTCGTGACGGAATAACACGGCCCACCGCGACCTTCCCATTCGACCCTATTTTCGGGCTCTCCGGCATGTCCTGCCTGTCTGCAGGATCTGACTGTCGGCGGCGATCCGCGTTCAACGTTCCCCTTCATCAAGACATCATATGTGTTCCGTGATGCCCGCTGCCGTGCCCTTTCGGTTAGGATACCTGCACGGGAGCGTGCTCATGTCCAAGAAAAAGAAAGCGGTATCCCCAGCGGACTGGAAGAATCAATCGTGGGAAGCGCTGGCGGCGCAGTTGGGCGACGAGGTGCTGTGGCTGGACGAGAACGGCCCCGACGGAACGTGGATCGGTGTTCGCGTCGGGCCGGAGAACCGGCCGGTGATCCTGTTCGCGCACGTGGACGACGAGGGCGGTTACGAAGAGGTGCTCGGCCGCAAGGAGGACTACCTCAACGCCTACCGTGAATTCTTTCATATCGAATAGGTTCGTCGCCTGCAGATGCTAGAGAACCTCTGAATTCCTCACCGCTGACCAAGTGAATTCATGAACCAGGATCGATGATCCCGGGCCACACGATGTCCGCTCGGTTCGGAACACGTGCATGCAGGAGGGCTGTGTAGCGGGTATGCTGTTGGGATCTCGTTGACCTTCTCACAAGGAGCGGATCATGTCCAAGCCCACGAAGCAGCCGCAATCAGAAACACGCCTCGCCACGACCAACCGCCGGCAGTTCATGCAGGGCGCGATCGGCGCCGGCGTGGGCGTCTGGGTGTCGACACGCAGTGCGCGGGCGTCAGCGTCGCCGAACGAAAAACTGGCCATCGCCGGTGTGGGGATCGGCGGCCGCGGGGCGAACAACATCGAAGCCATGCGTGGCGAACACCTCGTCGCGCTGTGCGACGTCGACGAGGCGCGGGGTTCCGGTGCATTCAAGATTTACCGTAAGGCGGAGAAGTTCCACGATTACCGCCGGATGTTCGACAAGATGGCGAAATCCATCGATGCCGTCGTCGTCAGCACGCCGGACCACATGCACGCTCCGATCACGCTGGCGGCGTTCGAACTCGGCAAGCACGTGTATTGTGAGAAGCCGCTGACGCATACGGTGGCCGAGGCGCGGCGCGTCGGCGAGGCGGCGCGGAAAGCGAAGCTCGTCACGCAGATGGGCAACGGCGGAAACGGACAGGACGGCGCGCGGACAACGGTGGAGATGCTGCGCGCGGGGGTGATCGGCGAGGTGCGGGAGGTTCACGCGTGGTCCGACCGGCCGGGGAGATGGTGGAAGCAGGCGCTGGATCGCCCCGAGGAAAAGCCGCCGGTGCCCGCCTCGCTGGACTGGGACCTCTGGCTCGGAGTCGCGCCGGCCCGCCCGTATCATCCGGTTTATCACCCGGTCCAGTGGCGCGGCTGGTACGATTTCGGCACCGGGCCGATGGGCGACATGGCGTGTCACATCTGCAACGTGGCTTTCTGGGCATTGGAGCTGCGCGATCCGACGGTCATCGAGGCCCAGACGGCCGAGCGTTTCGAGGAGAGCTTCCCCGCCTGGAGCATCATCCGCTGGGAATATCCGCGTCCGGGCCGCCCGGAACCGCTGGAATTCTTCTGGTACGACGGGGGCAAGACGGCGGATCCGGAGTTGGTCGACGGGCATCCGATCGTGGACAACGGCATGATCTTCGTGGGCGATAAGGGACGGCTCTATTGCCCCTCCCCGAATGGAAGCAATGCCAAGCTTCTGCCCGAGAAGGATTTCGAGGGGTACACGCCACCCGAGCCGACGATCCGCCGCGTGGGTGGAAAGTACCACCAGGAATGGATCGACGCCGTGAAAGCGGGCAAGCCGGCGGAGGGCATGAGCGCGTTTCCGGATCGTGCAGCGGTGATGACCGAGTGTCTGCTGCTCGGGAACCTGGCCGTCAAGACCGGCAAGCGCATCGAGTGGGATGCCAGGCAGATGAAGGTCACCAACAACGTGCCCGAGGCGCAGGCGATGATCGATCCACCCTACCGGACGGGTTGGTGAAACAAAATCTGTACGCCAACATCAATGCGTCGCTTGGGCTGAAAGCCGTTCCGGGCGGATTCGTGAAACCAGGACCAGAGAACCAGGGCCTCCCGTTTTGACGATGGGTCACGTGAGTGGCCGTCAGTCGTTGATGAGGCGGAGCATGCGTTCGCCGAAGGCTTCGACCTTGGCGGGGCCGATGCCCTTGACCGCCAGCAGGGCGCCGCGCGATGCGGGCCTCTTGCGGGCGATCTCGCGGAGGGTGCGGTCGCTGCAGACCATGAACGCGGGGATGTTCTCGTCGTCGGCGATCTCCCGGCGGAGCGCGCGCAAGCGATCGAACAGTTGACGTTCGTCCAGGCTGAGCGGCGCGGCGGGCTCCGACGATGACGCGCCCGACTTGCGCGTCAACGCCTGTTTCATGTCGTCACTCACCCGGCTCCGCGACGTTGAAGACGACGAGCGCGATTTCCGGGTCTTCTTGCGCTTCGGGCGCGCCGGCGCGCGGGCGGAACCATCATCGTACAGCACCGCCTCCGCGTTGCCGCGCAGCAGGTGCAGCCCGTCGGCGGCGATCTTGATGACGCGGTACTCGCCCTCGCGGCGGAGGAACTCCTGGTCGATGAGTTGATCGATCCAACCCATCATACGCAGCGCAGGTAGAAATCGTGCGCGTTAGGCGCCTGTTAGGGTTGCGCTCT
>CAZUAQ010000088.1:0-14130 GCA_964618455.1 uncultured Planctomycetales bacterium
GGAGTGTGTATTAGGCGCGTCGCCTGACTCTCCAATTCAGGCTGAACCATTACACCCAGACCTCGCGAGTCGTTGCACATATCCAGTTCTGCGATGCCCATCTCGCGTATGGGCAGTGACCATGGTCAAGCATAGGAGCCCAACTATGAATGCGAAGAAGACGATTCTGTCCGGATTCAAGCTTTCTCTCATCGCGCTCTTTATCGGAGGCGCTGCCACGCTGACGCTCACATCGGGCTGCGAGACGACAGGAAAGAGTGACTGCTGCGGCACCGGTGGCTCGTGCTGCAAGGACTCGGGCGACATGAACAAGAAGGAAGGCAGCTGATTCATCGCCCATCCGGGTAATGGCCCTTCAACGTGACACAGGACCGGGCCGTGGCCATTCGGGGCCGCGGCCTGTCTTTTTTGCGAGCGCGCCCCCTTCGCGGGATGAGTGCGTGATACAGCCCGGCGGAGCGACCGTCAGCCAGGCCCATGCATTCCGTTTCACCCGCCCGACCGGCCCTGCTAGAATAGGCCTCATAGATTTGGGCGCTTGCGCATCGATTCCCTTTTCATTCCGCAGAAGAAGGATATCTCCAGTCCCATGGCGACCCGGTACTTTCAACTCGCTTCCGAGGAGCGTCCCAGCGAGGTCATCCGCGAGGCGGCGCAATGCCTGCGGGGCGGCGGACTCGTGGTCTTTCCCACGGAAACGGTATACGGCGTGGCGGCCGACGCCATGCATGCCGAAGGTCTCGCCCGTTTGCGCGAAGTGAAGCAACGCTCCGAGGAAAAGCCTTTCACCGTCCACCTGGGAAGCCGCGCCGAGGCGGATCGATTCGTTCCGGACATGCCGGCCATCGGTCGACGGCTGATCCGAAAAGCCTGGCCCGGCCCGTTGACGCTCATCTTCGATGTGCCCGACCCGACCCGGGCCGAGGTGATCCGCGAATCCTCTCCCGATCATGTCGCTGCCATGTACCGCGAGGGCACCATCGGTCTCCGCTGCCCGGATGATGCCGTGTCGGCGGAGCTCTTGTCGCAGGTGGGGAGTCCCGTCGTGGCGGCCAGTGCCAACCCGGCCGGAGCCCCGCCACCCAACGAGGCCTCCGAGGCCATGGAGTCGCTTAATGGGAAGGTGGATATCGTTCTGGACGCCGGACGAACCCGCTACTCCCAGGCCTCGACCATCGTCCGCATTCTTCCCGAGGGTCTCGACGTGGTTCGCGAAGGGGTACTCGACGAGCGGACCCTTCAGCGGATGAATCGGGTGCATATTCTGCTGGTCTGCACCGGCAACACCTGCCGGAGCCCGATGGCGGAGGGCATTCTGAAGAAGCTTCTGGCCGACCGCCTGGGCACGACCCCCGACAAGCTGGCCGATCAGGCCGTTCACGTGGAATCCGCGGGAACCTCCGCCATGGCCGGGCTGCCCGCCTCGGCGGAAGGGGTCGAGGTCCTTCGCGGCCGGGGAATCGACATTTCCGAACATCGCTCACGCCCTGCAACACTGGAACTTCTGCGACGGGCCGATTACATTTTTACGTTGACCGCAGCGCATCGGGAGCAGATTCTTCTGGACGATCCCTCGCTCGAGGATCGCTGTTCGCTGCTGGACGCACGCGACATCGCCGACCCGATCGGAGGTGACGCCTCCGTGTACGCTCAATGCGCGGACCAGATCGAGAATGCCCTCCGCAAGCGGCTCGAGGAGATTCACCTTTGAAGATAGCCATCGGTTCAGATCATCGCGGATTCGCGGCCAAGGATAAGCTCAAAGCCATGCTGATTTCCAAGGGGCATGAGATCGAGGATTTCGGCACGGATTCCCCCAAGAGCTGCGATTATCCGGATACCGCCTACCCGACGTGCAAGGCGGTGACCAGCGGCCGTGCGGACGTGGGCATTCTCTTTTGCGGGACCGGCATCGGCATGTCCGTTTTCGCCAACAAGGTGCGGGGGATCCGGGCGGCCCTTTGCCACGACGAGCTCACCGCGGAGATGTCCCGGCGCCATAACAACGCCAATATCCTCTGCCTGCCCGCCGACCTGGTCGGCGAGGAACTGACCCGCCGCATCATCGAGGTCTGGCTGGAAACCTCCTTCGAAGGGGGACGTCACGCGCGCCGCGTCGACAAGATCAGCAAGTACGAAGAGCTCGAGTGCGACCCGGACCAATCCTGACCTCCCTCCGCCCCGATCCGTCTTCGTGACGCGACCTGCGCCGGTTATCAGCCCGTGAGCCGCCGCAACCCAAGACGAATTCCCCGTTCGCCCACGAATCCTGCCAGGAACATTTGCATCCGATCATGTCGTATTCGATCTTTTCGCATCGTTCGACCGGTGTGGTCGGGGATCGCGCCTGCAAAGTGGGCTCAATCGCCACTCTTGGCGCAGATTCGGAAGAATCTATCCCCTCCGGTTGCCGATAGAACTGGAAGCAGTTTGGATTCGCAACAGCACGAACGGCCGATGGTGCAGGCCGGAGGGATGGTGAAACATGCGAGGTCCTGTCTCGACTGCAGGCATTCCCTACACGGAACATCTGGGACTGGTGGATATCGGACCCCGGCGATGGGAATCCCCGGACGGCCACCGCATGGAAATCGTTTCTACGCTGGTGCAGTCCCAACAGGATCGACGCCCCACGCCGACACATCCGAACGGCCCGCTGCTCAACACCGCCTCAGGCCGTTGAATCATGGCGGTCAGGCTCGAGGAAGATCGCCGACGCCCTTGGTCGGCAGCAGCGTCTTGCCGGTCAGGAAGATGTCCACCGAACGCGCCGCCTCGCGCCCTTCGCTGATGGCCCAGACCACCAGGGACTGGCCTCGACGCATATCCCCCGATACGTAGACACCGGGCACACTGGTGGCGTAGTCCGATTCGGACGCCTTGACGTTGCCGCGCTCGTCCAGTTCACACCCGAGCTGGGCCACGACGCTGTCCGTCTCCGGGCCGACAAAGCCCATGGCGAGGAGGACCAGGTCCGCCTTCCAGGTTTTTTCGGTACCGGGCTTCTCCACGAGCTTGGGGCGGCCTCCGTTGACCGGCTCGAAGGCGACTTCCACCGTCTTGAGCCCGGTTACCTTCCCCTCTTCTCCGCAGAACTCCTTGGTCATGATGCTCCAGTGTCGCTCGCAGCCTTCCTCGTGTGAGGAACTGGTTCGCATCTTCATCGGCCAGTACGGCCAGGGTTGCTGATCAGGCCGATCTTCCGGAGGCTTGGGGAGGAGTTCGAACTGGGTGACGCTGGCCGCGCCGTGGCGGTTCGAGGTGCCCACGCAGTCCGACCCGGTATCGCCGCCGCCGATGATGATGACATCCTTGCCATCCGCGCGGATGTCGCGGGGATACCGGCTGAACCACCAGCCCTCGGGATCCGGTGATTTCCAGGCGACCTCGTCGCCGGCCACACGTTTGTTCTGCTGCGGCAGGAACTCCATGGCGTAGTGGATCCCGTCCATCTCTCGCCCGGGAATCGGAAGATCGCGCGGCTTGGTCGAACCTCCGCACAGGATGATCGCATCAAACTGGTTCTGGAGTTCGTCGCCCGTGATGTCTCGACCGACGTCAACGCCGGTCTTGAAGACCACGCCCTCGGCCTCCATGATGTCGGTCCGCCGGTCGATGGTCCATTTTTCCATTTTGAAATCAGGGATACCGTAACGCAGCAGTCCGCCGATTCGATCGGCCCGTTCGAACACCGTCACTTCATGACCGGCGTGGTTGAGCTGGTCGGCGCAGGCCAGCCCGGCGGGGCCCGAGCCCACGACCGCCACCTTCTTCCCCGAACGCTTCGACGGAGGATGCGGAACCACCCAGCCTTCCTCGAACGCCCGTTCGATGATGCTGAGTTCCATGTTCTTGATCGTCACCGGCGGCTCGTTGATCCCGAGCACGCACGCCTCTTCGCAGGGGGCGGGACAGACGCGCCCGGTGAACTCCGGGAAGTTGTTCGTCGAATGCAGGAATTCGATCGCCCGCTTCCAGTTGTCGTGATACACCTGGTCATTGAAGTCCGGGATGATGTTGCCGAGCGGGCAGCCCGTGTGGCAGAAGGGAATGCCGCAGTCCATGCAGCGGGCCCCCTGCTCGCGCAGCTTGACCACCGGCAACTGCCGGGCGAATTCCCGGTATTCCTTGACACGCTGCTCGACAGGCAGATATTCCGGCGTCTCGCGTCGATATTCCTTGAATCCGGTCGGTTTACCCACGACCCACCTCCACAAGTTCTCGTCCGGGGATCGTCTCATCCTTCAGCATGCGTTCCTGGAGCACACGCTTGTAATCGCGCGGCATGACCTTGATGAACTTCGGAAGATACGATTCCCACTGGTCCAGGATAGTTCGGGCGACCGAGCTGTCCGTGTAGTGGACGTGCTGCTGGATCATCTGGCGAAGCTCATCCAGATCGTCGGCGTCCACCACGGATTCCAGATCGACCATCTCATGGTTGCAGCGATTCTCGCCGAAGTCGCCTTGTTCATCGAGCACGTAGGCGACGCCTCCGCTCATCCCGGCGGCGAAGTTGCGGCCCGTCGGCCCGAGGATAACCGCGCGCCCGCCCGTCATGTATTCACAGCCGTGGTCGCCGACGCCTTCCACCACCGCGCGGACACCGCTGTTCCGCACGCAGAAGCGCTCCCCGGCCAGTCCGCGAATGTACGCCTCGCCGGCGGTGGCCCCGTAGAACGCCACATTGCCGATGATGATGTTCTTCTCCGGGATGAAGGTCGACACCTTGGGCGGATAGATCATCAGCTTCGTGCCCGAGAGGCCCTTGCCGAAGTAGTCGTTGGCATCGCCCTCGATTTCCATCGTCATGCCGCGCGGACAGAAGGCTGCGAAACTCTGACCGGCGGAGCCGTTGAACTTGAAGTGCAACGTGTCGTCCGGAAGGCCGTCGCGCCCCCACCGCCGCGTCAGTTCGCTTCCGGTGATCGTACCCACCGTGCGGTTGATGTTCTCGATCTTGAGTTCCTGGTGAACCTTCTCGCCGCGTTCCAGCGCCGGCTTGGCCAGATCCAGCAGTTGGAGCATATCCAGCGATTTCTCGATGCCGTGATCCTGCGGCATCTGGCAGTAGGTGCCGATGTGCGCCGGGACCTCGGGCTTGTAGAGAATCTTGCTGAAGTCCAGACCGCGCGCCTTCCAGTGATCGATGGCCTTGCTGACGTCGAGTTTGTCCACGCGGCCGACCATCTCGTTGACCGTGCGGAAGCCGAGGGACGCCATGATCTTCCGCATCTCTTCGGCCACGAAGAAGAAGTAGTTGACCACGTGCTCCGGCTTGCCCTCGAATTTTTTGCGCAGTTCAGGATCCTGCGTGGCGATACCGACCGGGCAGGTGTTCAGGTGGCACTTGCGCATCATGATGCAGCCGGAAACGATCAGCGGCGCGGTCGCGAAGCCGTATTCCTCGGCCCCGAGCATCGTGGCGATGGCCACGTCGCGGCCGGTCATGAGCTGGCCGTCGGTCTCGACGATGATGCGGCTGCGCAGGTCGTTCATGACCAGCACCTGGTGCGTTTCGGCCAAGCCGAGTTCCCAGGGAAGGCCGGCATGCTTGATCGAGGTCAGCGGGGAAGCGCCGGTGCCGCCGTCGTAGCCGCTGATGAGCACGACGTCGGCCTTGCCCTTCGAGACACCCGCGGCCACCGTGCCCACGCCCACCTCCGCCACGAGCTTCACGTTCACGCGGGCGTAGATGTTCGCGTTCTTCAGATCGTGGATGAGCTGCGCCAGATCCTCGATCGAATAGATGTCGTGGTGCGGCGGAGGCGAGATCAGCCCGACGCCCGGCGTCGAATGACGCACCCTGCCGATCCATTCGTCCACCTTGTGCCCCGGCAACTGGCCGCCCTCGCCGGGCTTGGCCCCCTGGGCCATCTTGATCTGCAGTTCATCGGAGTTGACCATGTATTCGCTGGTCACGCCGAATCGCCCGGAGGCCACCTGCTTGATGGAACTCCGCATCGTGTCGCCGGCCTTGAGGTTGTCCGCCGCCCAGGGCGAGAGCTTGCGCAACTCCTCGAGGTACGCGGAATCGCCCTCGTACGTCGGGAAGCGGATCGGGTCCTCGCCGCCTTCGCCCGTGTTGCTCTTTCCGCCGAGACGATTCATGGCGATCGCAAGATTCGAGTGCGCCTCGAAGCTGATTGATCCGAACGACATCGCGCCGGTCTTGAAACGCTTGACGATCTCCTTGGCGGGTTCCACCTCTTCGAGCGGAATGGGCTCGGGCAGCGGCTTGAAGTCCAGCAGCCCTCGGAGCGTGCAGAGGTTCTTGTTCTGCTTGTTGATCAGCTCGCTGTACTCTTCATAGGAGTTGGCGTCATTGGCCTTGGCGGACTGCTGCAGTTTGGCAATCGCCAACGGACTCTTGAGGTGGCGCTCGCCGCGCCGACGCCACTGGTACTCCCCGCCGACATCGAGGTCGAGCGGATCCGAGACGTCGCGATCCGGATATCCCTGCACGTAGCGCCGCTTCACTTCCTCGGCCAACACGTCCAGCCCGACACCGCCGATACGCGACGGGGTCCAGGTGAAGTAGCGATCGATCACGTCCTGGTTGAGGCCGACGGCTTCGCAGATCTGGGCACCGCGATAGCTGTGCAGCGTCGAGATACCCATCTTCGACATGACCTTGGTCACGCCCTTGTTCACCGCCTTGATGTAGTTCTGCTCGACCTTCTCGAGGGTCAGGCCCTCCTTGAGCGAGCCTTCCCGCTGCATTTTGGCAAGAGTTTCAAAGGCGAGATACGGATTCACCGCGCCGACACCGTAGGCGAACAGCAGCGCGAAATGCTGAATCTCGCGGACTTCCGCCGACTCCAGCACGAGACCGCACGTGGTCCGCTTCTTCTCGCGGATCAGGTGGTGATGCACGGCCGACCCAGCCAGCAAGGCGGGCATGGCGGCCATGTCCTGGGAATGCGCGCGATCGGAGAGGATGAGAATCGAGTAACCCTCGTCGGTGGCCTTCGACGCCTCTTCGCAAAGCCTCGCCAGTGAATCGCGGAGCCCCTTCTCGCCCTCGTCCAGCGGATAGAGCATCGACAGTGTGATCGCCTTGAGTCCGCCGCGGTTGAGATCCCGGATCTTCTGAAGATCCTGGTTGGTCAGCACCGGCTGCTCCATCCGGAGTTGATGGCAGTGCAGCGGTGTCTCGTCGAACAGATCCTGCTCGGAACCGATGTTGGTGATGTTGCTGGTGACGAGTTCCTCGCGGATGGCATCCAGCGGAGGATTGGTCACCTGGGCGAAGAGCTGCTTGAAGTAGTTGAACAGCAGCGGGGCCCGGTCGCTCAGTACCGCCAGCGGGGTATCCGTGCCCATGGAGCCGATCGGTTCGATGCCCTTTTCCGCCATGGGGCCCAGCAGGAAGCGTAAATCCTCGACGGTGTACCCGAAGACACGCTGGCGTTGCGTAATCGTCTCGAAGTCGTAGCCGGGTACGGACTTCGGCTCCGGCAGATCGGCGAGCCTGACCATCTGGTCGTCCAGCCACATGCGGTATGGCTTCTGCGTTGCCAGTTCGTGCTTGATCTCCTCGTCGGCAACGATCCGCCCGTCATCGGTATCCACGAGGAACATGCGTCCCGGCTGAAGCCGGCCCTTGTATTCGACATTCTCGGGATCGATGTCCAGGACGCCCGACTCACTCCCCATGACCACGTAACCATCCTTCGTGACCGTGTACCGCGAGGGGCGAAGCCCGTTCCGGTCGAGGACCGCGCCGAACTGCTTGCCGTCGGTGAAGGCGATCGACGCCGGACCGTCCCACGGCTCCATCAGGCATGAGTGGTACTCGTAGAAGGCTTTCTTCTCGACGGACATGGTCTTGTGATTCTGCCACGCCTCGGGAATAAGCATCGCCACGCAGTGCGGCAGAGGTCGGCCGGTGTGGTAGAGCAACTCGAGCGCATTATCGAGCGTCGCCGAGTCACTCGCGCCCGGGGTCGCGATCGGCAGAATCTTCTTGATGTCATCGCCGAACAGTGGGGATTCGAACAGCCCTTCCCGCGCCGTCATCCAGTTGATGTTGCCTCGCAGGGTGTTGATCTCCCCATTGTGGCACAGGAAGCGGAACGGCTGGGCCAGATCCCAGGAGGGGAAGGTGTTCGTGCTGTAACGCTGGTGGACCAGCGCCATGCCCGAGACCAGGCTCTCGTCGGCGAGATCGGGGAAGTAGGATTCGATCTGCGGCGCCAGCAGCAATCCCTTGTAGATCAGCGTCTGGTGCGACAGGCTGGGGATGTAGAAGTAGTTCGCCTCCGAAAGGCCCGATTCGCGGACGGCGTTCTCCAGCACCTTGCGAATGACAAACAGCTTGCGTTCGAAGGCCGCTCCGTCGGTGATCCCCGCGCCACGCCGCAGGAAGATCTGGCGGATGACGGGCTCAACGTCCCGGGCCGTCTGACCGAGAAGCTCGTTGTTGGTGGGGACATCGCGCCAGCCGAGAAACTCCTGCCCCTCCGCCTTGATGACGGATTCCACGAGTTCCTCGCAGTGCCGACGCTGATCGTCATCGCGAGGAAGGAACATCAGCCCGGTGCCGTATTCATGCGGATCGGGCAGCTTGAACCCGCAGTTGGCGGTCGCCTCCTGAAGGAAGGCGTGCGGCACCTGGATCAGCAGCCCCGCACCGTCACCGGTGTTCGGATCGCAACCGCACGCGCCGCGGTGCTCCAGCCGGCTGAGAATATGAATGGCGTTGTGCACGATGCTGTGCGACTTGACGCCGCGCAGGTTCGCGATAAATCCCACACCGCACGAACCGTGTTCGTACCAGGGATCGTACATCCCGGCCGATCGTTTTCCGATGATTTCATGCATGCTTACACCGTCACTTTCAACGTCGAGGCTTCATCCTCTTGCGATGCCGCCAACTCCTCCGACTCCGTGTCGCCTGCGGACGCGACGCGGGACTCCACCGCCTGCTTGCCATTCGCCGATCGATTCCCGCCCTTGGCGTCATCCTGGTCCGACGCGTTACCGCGTTTGAGAATCAACTCGACGAACTTCTCCGCCGCCGGGCTCATTTGACCGCTCTTGCGTCGCAGGATCCCCAGCGGACGGACCAGGTCCTGTTTGTCGAACGGGATGGCCACCAGCGAGCGAGCGAGCACTTCCTTGCGTACCGTCGGCTCCGGCAGGATCGCCACGCCCTCGCCCACTTCCACGGCGTGCTTGATGGTTTCTATGTTGTCGAACGCCATCGAGACGCGGGCCTCCACGCGATGCTGCTTGAGGTACCGGTCGATGACCTTCCGTATGGTCAAACCCGAATCGAAGCCGACGAGTTCCTCACCGTCGAGTTCGCGCGGCACGATCGTCTCCCGATCCGCGAGGCGGTGCTTCGCGGAACACGCCACGACCATCGGTTCATCCCGCCAGGGGGTATGCTTCAAACCGCGTCCGGACTTCGGGAACGAGACGAGACCGATGTCCACTTCGTCGTTCAGCACGCTCTCGTAGACCCGATCCGGATGGAGGTACGCCAGACGAACCTGGGCTTTGGGGTAGGCCTGGGAGAATTCCTGAACCAGGCGACTCATGTCGCTCAGACCGACCGAGTAGATGGCTGCGACCGTGGTGGTCCCGGCGACCTGACGTCCGAGGGACTTCACCTCCGACTCGACCGCGTAATAGCGCTCGATCAGCCCTTTGCATCCCTCAAAATAGACCTGCCCTTCCGTCGTGAGCTGGAACGGTCGCTTGGACCGATCGAGCAGGCGCACGCCGAGGCCCTTTTCCAGTTGCAGGACGTTCTGACTGGCGGCGGACTGCGTGATGCGATTGGCGGCCGCCGCGCGCGAAAAGCTGCGGAACCGCACGACATCACAGAAGATCTTCAGGGATTCCAGATACATAGCCTTGTTATTCTAGCATAACCTATACTTATGTCAATGAACCGGCTGTATCAACGAAGGTTATAGCAGGGCACCTGGACACAAATCGATGCCAGATAAAAGGTTATGTTTCCCTGGTGCAAACAGGAGTCACGCGTTCGGTTGATGGAGTCACCGATAACCTCAACGACTCCGACGGTTGACCGGTGCAGAAGGAAATGAGGCTCGTTACCCGTTGTTCATCGTCTTTCCGCGTAGAAATCGAGCCTGCTATCAGGAGGAGGGCTCAGTCTGCGGCTCCTCGGATTCCGAAGGCCTTTCGTCCGGCCCGGCGTCGTTCTCGGGTATCTCCGGCGTGGGAGCCTCCTCGGGAACGAGCATGGTGATGGCCTCGTCGATCATGGCGGGTTCCATGCCGTGACGTGTGCCGAGGGCGCGCAGTTCTTCATTCAACTTGTCCCGCTGCTCCTGCGTGACGATGGCCAGCACTTCCTGGCGGAAACGATCCCTGAGTTCGTCGAGCGGCGCGGTCATCTGATCGTATTCCACGTTGAGTTGAAAGAGCCAGGGCTGAATGTTCTGGGCTATCGTCGGTGGGGCAGGTGGCGGTTGCTCCTCATCCGGTGCCGCTTCGCGTTCTTCGACGAGATGATACTGCGTTCGATGAAGCAGGCGGTTGCGCTGTATCCGCTTCTCCCATTCCGGTGTCATGATCTCCTTCGCCTGCTTCTCGTACGTGCGAAGGATCTCGTTGCCTTGAGCGTCCTGCTCATCGCTGAATTCACACCGTCGGCTCAGCGAACGCAGGAACCAACGCCACGCCTGGGGCGTCTTCTGCCAGTAGTTCCATTGCGATTGCTGATCCAGGTCCTTGCGAAGCTTGCTGCGTTGGATGTCGACCTGATCCTCCTCCGCTTGCTTCATTTTCTGCTCGAAAATCTCGAACGGGTGATCCAGGTCATCCTCCTCCGGGATCTCGCCACGCGCCCACCGGGCCATCTCCTCCTCGAGTTCACTCGAAGCCCGCGTCAAGTTCGTTTCCAGTTCTAGCAACTCGTTGTACTTCTCGTCACTGACGAACGGGCGCATGTCCTCGGCCATGCCGTCGGCGAAGGTGCGAAAGGCGGGGGCCGCTTTCTCTGCCAGTGCTCCGAGACGTGGCGCCCCTTCCCTGGTCACAGATTCGCCCTGGTTCTTGATCATCTCGACATACATCTGCTCGAAAAACGGGGCGATGTCTTCGGCGTGGCGATGGCCGACGTTCATCATCCGCCGGGCCATGACTTCTTCGAGTTCCTGACTTTCGGCACTGTCCAGCGGGCGATCCGTCTGTTCTTTCACGAACTCCCTGGCGAGACCCTTCGCCATCTTGGGTGTGAAGCGCACCACGTGCGAGGTGCGTCGCATGACATCTTCGTCGGGCGATTCCGACGGCTGAGCCTGGAGTTCCGCTTCGACCTCGGGAGAAGGCTCCAGTTCGACCCCTTCGGCCTCGACCTCCGCCTCTTGCGCCTGGGCCGCAGGCGGGCATAACCCTGTAAGAAGCACCAGAGCGATGAACCCGATGACGTTGCTTCCGTTGTTGCCTGTTCTATTGCACATCGGCCGCCACCTCCTCGGGTTCCTGTTGTGTGACGTCGGGATACTCGAGTTCCTCGTCCGGCTGGAAGATGCCCCGCTCCACGAGCAGATCCCGCATACGCTGCATCGCCGCCTGCTGCTGGGCCTGCGTCGGAATCTGCAGGAGTTCCAGCTTGAACGCGTTGCGGTGCGCAGCTACCTCGCGCATCAGTGTCTCGTATTCGGCCGTGAGGATGTGGTTGAGCGGATGTTCCCAGTGGCGGTCCAGCCGGTTCAGCATCATCGTCCACAGGCGATTGCGGTAATAGCGCGCTTTCCAATCCGGGTCGCGCAGATTCTGATCGAGCAATTCGAGATGCCGACGCATCAATGCCTCGGCGGAAGCGAACTGCGCGTCATCGAGTTCGTAAAACGCCCGGAACTGGTCGAGATACCGACTCCATTCGTTGCTCTGCATATCGAGCACGCTGCTGTTGGCCGTATTCCGCGCGGAAACGAGATGGTCGGAGATGCCCTCCTCGTTCAATTCCACCTGTTCGACCTCGGGCTCATTGGAATCGAAGTCGAAGGGATTGTCGGATTCGGCCTCCCCCGCCGCCCACTTCTTCATGCGTTCTTCGAACATCTCGAAGCCCGTGTTGATGGCGGTCAGTTCGCCCGCCATCTTCATCTGCTGCTTGAACGTCAGCATCGGGCGGAGGTCACGGTTCATGTCCGTCCAGAACTGGCGAATCTCCGGCATCATCGGCAGAAGTCGCTCGCCGAACTCCTTGCGAAATCCCTTGGGGATGAAGCTCTGATGATCCGAATCCATCTGCTCTTCGACGAAGCGCTCGATCAGCATGTGACCGTCACCGTCGAGCTTGTGGGCCAGTTCCATCATCCGGCGGGCGGCCTTCTCGACGGCTTCGTCTTTCTTTGACTCGTCCATCTCCAGATGCTCGACCATGTATTCCTGGACGTACATCGACGCCATGGACTTGGCGAGGTCCGGCGTCAGTGTAAAGCCGTACTCGGTCGGCGCGCTCATCGGATCGTCGGGCATCGCGTCGGCCGACTGGCCGGCAAGGCGATCGAGCGTGATCCCGAAAGCGAGGCCGACGCTCAGGGCGACCCGTACGAAACGCCACAACAGTTCATGGGTTAACCTTCGTCCGGCAGGCATAACGGATTCTCCACTGACGAATACGGACTTCCCCTGATGGTATGTTGTACGCGGCAATTCGATTGTTACAAAAAGTTCGAAAAAAGCAAATGGCTGTTCGCAACGGGAGGGACTCTCCGGGGGCGGTAAACTCGGATTCGGCAGTCGCGGTGCTGATACTTCGTACATCTACTTCGCACATGGCCAGGATGATCGCGACAGCTGCGGTCCGGATCGCTCCTCGCTCCTCCCCCCGCCCCTCATGAATGTCGCCCCCCGGAAAACTTGGAAACCCACGCCCGGCAGGATTCGAACCTGCGACCTGCGGATTAGAAGTCCGCTGCTCTATCCAGCTGAGCTACGGGCGCTCTGCATTCTCGGCATTGTAAACGCCGTTTTTCGCACACACAACATGCCCAGAATTCGCGCGGACGCAAGACGGTCGCAAGATTTGGGCTTCGGTCGCAAGGCTAGGGTGTCTTGGCTCCCTTTTGTGCGAGAGTATAGCATATGCGAATTACGTTTCCCCAAATGATCATCGGAGTAAGACACATGAGCCTCATCGGAGATGTAAAAGAACTGTTTGGACTTGCGAAGAATGTGGCAGACCTTGAGGTAAGGAACGACCTCCAAAGCAAGATTAGCGAGTTGCACCTGCAAATAAGCGCTCTCATTGAAGAAAACCACAGACTAAGCGACGAAATGCGCGAGATGAAGTTAGAGGCTGATTTGCGTGACAAGGTCGAGCGCCGAGGCGAAGCGTACTTCTATAAGGAGGGTCCCGAGAAAGAGTTTCCACATTGTATCGCGTGTCTGAAGGATCGCGGAAAAATGATACCCCTCAGGCGGATGGCCAACATGCACGGACAGTGCACGGTTTGTAGCTGCGATTATGACAGGGTGTTTAATGGCCTGTAGCCTCTCCCGCATTCCGCGTGTTGCGGTACTTCTCCATGCCGCGTTGCAGCTATTCGTCATTCACCTGATTGTAATAGCTTAGCGCCGTCTGAATCGACTTGTGCCCGGCAAGCTTCTGGACGGTGGGCAGCGGCAACTCGACCCGCAGAAGACGCGTGATGAACGTTCTACGCAAGTCGAGCGGCCTGATTGTGTCCACTTTGAGCCCTTGCCCAGCATGTCCGCCCACAAGTTCCGCAGCGTGTTCGTAATGGCCTTGAACGGCCCGCCATCCTTCAGAGTCGAAGACTGAAGCTTGCGCAGCGCCTTCACGTCCTCCGGCCCGATGTACACGGTACGAATCCGTTTCCCCTTTGTATAGCCTCCAGAAGGATTTCGCGCCCCTCCTGACGGATCTCCAGCCTAATGCTGGCGCGCGGAGGGTGTCAGCTATGGCGCGTTCTCTGGTGGTGAGGGGTTGCATTTCAGATATCACCAGCGGTGTTCTCGTGGGTTCGGTATGTCCGGCTTCACTCCCTCAAGGATAAACGGGTTTTCTTTGATAAATCGCCGTGCCTTGGAGGTGAGCCTGTAGGGTTCTTTGGAGTTGCTAGCAGGCTGCTAAGCAACACATGTTAAGCGACATAGCCGGTTCTTCTCGGGTCG
>CAZUAQ010000089.1:0-13882 GCA_964618455.1 uncultured Planctomycetales bacterium
GATGCCCTGCCTCTGGTGCTCGGGCAGGACCGCCAGCGGCGCGAGGATCCGCAACACCAGCTCCGCACCGCCCGGGTGAAGGTCCACGCGGGTGAACAGCACATGGCCGATCAGCTTTCCGTCGACCTCCGCCGCCAGGGACAGCCACGGCCGGGCGGTCGCGTCCTCCTGAAGGTCACGAATCAGCGCGGCGATCTCGGGGCCTTCCGGCTCACCGAACGCATGCTCGTGAAGCCGCGCGATCGCGGTCCACTCCTCCTCGGACGTCGGCCTGATCTTCATGAGTCGCTGATCCCCGCGTGAATAACGGAAGAGTCGCTTATGCTCATCTCCGGAAGCGTGAAAGGGACATTCCGCTTTGCGTCCCGCTGTTCGCGTGAAGCCGGGATGCACGGCCCCCCGTTCCGACCTGTCCCCGCAGTACGGGAGTGGCCCCTGAGCTTCTCCCTCGGAGACTTCCAGCGGGACGCGCCGCCGGTGCACCCCTCACATCCGGGTCGAGATGCGCTACTCGACCGGAGGCTGGCGGCAGTCGATCGTGTCGTAGGTCTTTGTATACGCGTCGAGCCACTCGGGACTCGTGTCGAAGATCTCCACGAAGGCGGTCATGCACGGCTTCTTCTTCGGGAAGTGCCAGTACTTCTCGCTCAGTTCCTTGAGGGCGTCCTCCTTGGACTGCTGCTGAATGACCCGCCGGTACAGGGCCGAGGCGAGTCCGCTGCGATCCGCCCCGCCCTGGCAGTGCATCAGGATCGGCCGCTCGGCGGTCTCGAGCGTGGTCAGCAGGTCCGCAAGTTCCTCCGGCGAAGGCAGCGACTGCGAACTCAGCCGCACGTTTTCATGCGCGATGCCCTTCTCGCCGCACACCTTCACCTCGCCGTCGTACCAGGTCTCGCCCGCATTCTCACCGCGCAGATTGATGACCGTCTTGATCCCGAAATCGTCGATCAACTGGCGCAACTCGTCCGGTCGCGGCTGGGCGGAGCGATACGCTTTCCCCTCTTCGACGGCATGGAAATTGATGTGATCGAGGTTCACTTCCTCCTCGGAGGAACACCCCGCCGCCAGACCCATGCCGATCACGAGTAGAAAGCGTCGTGGGCGTGTTGTTTGCAGTCGCATGGTTACTCCTGTTCGCTCACTGTGGTGGAATTCCTGGATGCTGCCCCGCCGACGACGATGTCCGCGCGATCGAGCAATGCGTCGATCTGTCGCCAGTATTCGTCGACATTCGCATCCCCGGGAAAGTCGTTATGCCCGGCGTCGGCCTCCCAGTACGTGCCGTCCGTCGCCATCCTGCCCAGGTCCCGACCGTGGTCGACCGGAAGAATCGTGTCGCGCTTGCCGTGCATGATCAGGCTCGGAATCTCCAGGTGGCCGAGGACCCGGTCCGTCCGAAACGGGTGGCGGACCAGGAAGCCGGGAACGCCGTAACTGTAGGCCATCTCTGCGACGGAGCGTAACGTCGATTCGAGGATCAGCGCCGCCGGTTCGGTCCGCGTGGCCACCTGTACCGCCACCGCTCCGCCCAGCGAACGCCCGTGCAGCACCAGGCGGCTTGCGTCCACGTCCTCACGTCGAGAAACCCTCTCCACGAAGGCGACGGCGTCGTTCACGATCGATTGCTGGCTCGGCGAGCCCCCGGCGTGACCGTACCCGGGATACTCCGGCAGCAGCACCGCCACGCCGCGCTGCGTATAGCCCGCCACCAGGTCATCGTGGAAGTCGATCGTCTCGGCATTACCGTGGAAGAACACGACCACGGGCATGGGATCGCTCTCGGCCCGGCCGGCGGCCGGTACAAACCACGCCACGCCCTGATCCGCACCGTCACGAAGCGTCAGTACCTCCGCGTCGGGATAGAACGGCTTCATGCGCGGGGTGGCGGCCATCTCGGCAGGAAACAGCATCCAGTCCTGAAGGAAGAACAGTGTCGCGCACCACGCCGCGTAGGCCATGACCACGTACACGAGCAGACGCAACCACCAGCGGCGACGCCTGGGCACCTCCGGGTGCGAAATTGATGCTGATGCGTTCGATGAGGCTGCTTCACCCGTCGTTTCACTCATACCTGCTCCTCGCTGACATCTCCCGGTCCGCCATGCCATCCCGGGTGCGATTCCATGCAGTTCCAGCAAACGTCAAAACCCGCCGGCACGTCACACGCGCATGCCGGGCATTGCCAATCCTCGGTGATCTCCGAAGGTTCATCCGCGCGGGCCAGCGCCGCCAGCGCATCAAAGACGAACTCCTTCGGCACGCGCAGGCCCCGCCGCCCCAGGCCAAGATTTATGCCGAGCGTCGTGTTCAACATGGCATTGTCTTTCAGGAAGGGAACCTGGTCCTGGTACAGAATCCCCTGTGCGTTCGCGCGCGTGTGCATGGGGAAATGGCTGAGCAGCGGAACGAGGTTCACCCACCCCCCGGTGACGCGGAAGCCATGGACGTCGAAGCGTTCGCCGCAATGCGCACATACGTCTTGCGTGGCGCCCGCCAGCGGGTAACGGCAGTGCTCACAGCTCAGTCCGAAGTCGGGCAACGGTCGCTCGTGGCCGGTGTAGACCGGTTCGCGGTGCTTCTTGTGGGAATCGGTGTAGCCGAGCTCGCCGAACTGAACCGGGACATCCACACGAAGGTTGCGTTCGAGGAAATCGCGTACGCTGAAACCCGCCCCGCACTCCGGACATCGTTCCGACGTCAAGCCCGTCAACAGGTAGCCGCACCCCCCGCAACGCATGCCGATATCCACGATCGGCCGGTGGCTGGACACGATCCGCACCATGTCCAGGTCTGACCGACAATGATTACACGTATGCTCCAGCAATCCCGCCAGGGCCTGTGTGCAGTCCGGACAGCGCAAGCCCCAATTCGGAATCGGCAGCATGAAAATGTCGTTCACACGTGGCATGTTTCGCCCTTCGCCGGTCCGACCGTCCTGGTTCTCGCCACCTCGCGCCGAAATTATCGCGTGGCCGTACCGATGACTCGATCATTATACGGGTTATCCAGCGATTCTTCCGGTGGTGACATGTTGGCATCATCCTGAATCACCGCTAAGCTAGGGCCGATGAGTGAGACCGAGCCTTCACTGTATGCCGCACCGAATCTGCCCTCCGATGCGCCAACGCTCCTCGAGGTGAGAGATCTCAAAACCCATTTCCCCATCCGGCGAGGCGTGCTCTCGCGCGTCACGGGCTGGGTCAAGGCGGTCGATGGTGTGTCCTTTGACGTCCGCCGGGGCAAAACGCTCGGGCTCGTCGGCGAAAGCGGATGCGGCAAGACCACGGTCGGTCGCACGATCCTGCGTCTCATCCCCGCCACGGAAGGCAGCGTCCGCTTTGATGGACAGCCGGTCTTCGAGCTCGATCGGCGGCGGATGGTCCAGTTGCGCCGCCGCATGCAGGTGATCTTCCAGGATCCCGTCGGAAGCCTGAATCCACGAATGAATGTCGGGACGATTGTCGGTGAGGCTCTCGGCGTTCACGGCATTGCGACCGGGCGTGAGCGGGAGCGCCGCGTGGCGGACCTGCTCGAGCGGTGCGGCCTGAGCGCCAAGTACATGAACCGCTATCCCCACGAGTTTTCCGGAGGGCAGCGCCAGCGCATCGGCATTGCCCGGGCTCTCGCCTTGGAGCCGGAACTGATCATCTGCGACGAGCCGGTCAGCGCGCTGGACGTTTCCATCCAGTCCCAGATTCTGAATCTTCTGAACGACCTGCAGGACGAGATGGGTCTCAGCTACCTGTTCATCGCCCACAATCTCGCCGTCGTGGAACACTTCAGCGATGACGTGGCGGTGATGTACCTTGGTAAGATCGTCGAACTCGCCTCGGCCGATTCCATTTACCGGAACCCCAAGCATCCCTACACGCAGGCCCTGCTCTCGGCCGTGCCGGAACCGGATCCGCAACGAACCAAGACGCGTGTCGTCCTCAGCGGCGAAGTCCCGAGTCCGATCAATCCTCCGAGCGGATGTGCGTTTCATCCTCGATGCCCACTTGCGACAGACATCTGCAAGACACAGATCCCTCCGCTGGTCCCTCACGCCGACTGCGAACCGGGCCATACGGTCGCCTGCCATCATGCTGACGAGATTTCGCCGGATACGCTGCAAACATTTGTGAAGTCAACGGCCGCTCCTGCCGCAAATGGGTAAGGGACCGGCAAAATCACGATTCCAATCCGCGCGAAAGTTCCGAATTGGTGAGCCATTATCGCCTTGGTCCGTATAATGGGGTGATTCAGGCCGGAATGATCGGGGCGCCGGTGTCTCGACCTGTTTCTTGACGACCGCGAAGGAGGCGGATATACGCATACCGCCATGGATGACTCGCGCTCATAACTCACAAGGAAACAATCGGATGCGAAATTTGACTGCTCGCGCTCAGCGCATGTGGCTCGGTATGGTTCTCGGCGGGTTGCTGCCCGGATTCCTCTTCGCCCAGGACGCCCCCAAAGCGGATCCAACGGATCTGCTGAAGGTGATCCCCAAGGATGCGGCGGGGTTCATCGTCGCGCCGAGCCTCAAGACCCTGGATAAGCAAGTTATCGATGTCTGCCAGATTCTCGCGCTGCCGGTCGGCCCGAACGGCGTTTTTCCCGGCCCGGCGGAATTCCTCCAGCAGGAAGCGGGATTCGCGGACGGCTTCCGGCCCGAAGGCGGCATCGGTGTCGCGATCCTGAACTGCCGGAACCTGAAGACCTCCGAGGAAATGGAAGACCGCCTGGTGCTCCTTCTCCCGATCAGTGATGCCAAGGTGTTTGCCGAGAGCCTGATGGCGGAGAAGGAAGACGATTACTGGAAGATCGACCTGGCCGGTGAGTTGATGATGGCCGCGCCCAAGGGCGGATACATGGTCTGTGCCCCGAAGGCGGAGACGGTGAAGGATTTCCTTTCGAGCGAAGGCAGCGTGATCGAGTCGATGTCCAAGGATCGTGTGGAAGCGTATGGCCGCGATGAAGTCTACGGATGGATGAGCGCGGATGCGTTCTCCAAGGAGCTTCGCCAGGAGGTCATCTCGGCTTCGGAAGGCTTCATGGCCATGGCGGGTGGCGGCATGCAGCCTCCCGGGATGGATAACTCCATCGAGAACATCAAGATGTACCTCGAGGGAACGAAGGAACTCACCTTCGGGATCAACGTCGATGCGAAAAAGGGCGTGACCTTCGCGTTCTACATGAATCCGAAGGCGGACTCGAAGCTCGCCACCGCGATGCAGTACCACACGCGTCCGAAGGGATCCCTGCTGACCGGCCTGCCCGGGGAACCGTCGGTGCTGGTCTATGGCGGCGTCGGCGCACAAATGTCCCCCGTGGCCAAACGTCAGATCGAGTCCACCATGGACATGCTCTTTGGGCCTCAAATGCTCGGACCGATTCTTCCTGAAGAAGAGCAGGCCGAAGTCGTCAAGTCGCTTGTGGAAATGGCGGAGACGGTGACGGCTTTCAATGTCTCCATCTCGCGATTGCCCGCGGAAGAAAGTGGCGGACTGGTTGGAATGGCCGTCGTCACCACGTCCAAGGACAGTGCCAAAGCGCGCGAACTGTCGCACGGTATCCTTCAACGCATCATGGACACGATTGTGAAGGTCGCCAAGCAGGAAAACATGCCCGAGGAAGAGATCGAAGCGGTCAAGAAGCTGATGGTCTTCAAGAAGGGCGAGGAAACGCTGGCCGGCGTCAAGGTGGATCACTTCCTCGTGGACCTCTCCCAGGTCCCTGACCTGAATGAAGAGGACATGGATCAGGTCAAGTTGCTCATTGGCGAAGAAGGCATACTCTTCCGCATGGGCGCGGTGACCGAGAATCACAGCCTCACGACTTTCGGTGGCGGCGCCGAGCGTTTCGAGAAAATCGTCGGTCTCATCAAGGAGACGCAGGCCCCGCTGATGGATTCGCCCGGGATCAAGCTGGTCTCGGATCGCTTGCCGACCGACGATTCCATCATGGAGATGTACCTGAACTTCGACGAGGCGATCACGCTGGTCTCGACCATCGCCAACGAGATGGGCCAGCCATTGCCGCTGCCCATACAGATGCAGAACGCGGCGCCGCTGTGCATGAGCGCCGTTCCGCAGGGCGAGAACGGGCTCGAGATGCACATGCTGATTCCGATGGAACTGGCCGTGTCGGTCAAAGATGTGGTGATGCAGGTGATGGGTATGATGATGATGGGGCCGAACGGCGGAGGCGAGCCCATGCCTCAAGAGCAGCCCGGTGGAGGCGGCGAGTTGAACTGATCGTCGGACATACGCGCTATGCCGGAGCATCCTGCTCGCGCGTAAGCCCGTCGCTGACAAGTGCAATCATCAGGCCCGCGGACCAACCACGTTCGCGGGCCTTTTCATTGGTCACGGCCCGTGCTGAATCGCATGATCTCGTGACGCCCGGCATGAGGTGGAGGCGGAAGACTCTTGAATGAATGCTCACCGATCTGGATCGCCGGCGTGGACGGGTGCCGTGCAGGCTGGTTGGGCGTCTTCCTGGAAGTCCGAACCGGGATATTGAGGATGCGAACAGGCGACCGCCTGGCGAACTGGCTCCACGAACCGGAAGCACCGCAATTCCTGGCCGTGGATATACCAATCGGTCTACCCTCCAGTGCCCATCGTGGAGGCCGAAGCTGTGATCGTGAAGCCAGGCGTCGCCTGGGACCGTCACGCGGGTCAAGTGTCTTCTCCGCACCCGTCCGCGCGACGCTGTCTGCCGAGGATTACGCCTCTGCCCTGGCAGTACAGCGCAGTTCTTCAGAGGACAGGATCGGCCTGAGCAAACAGTGCTATCACCTCCTGCCCCGCATCCGCGAAGTAGACGCGCTGGTGAGACGCGTGGGCCAGGACTGCATCCGCGAAGTGCATCCTGAGCTTTCATTCACGGCGATGAATGCCGGCGGGCAACTCCGTTACTCGAAGCACACATCCGAAGGTGTTTCCCTGCGCGAAACGCTACTCCGGGAGACTGGATTCGAGAAAGTCCTCGAGTCGGATCTAAGCCGTACCCCTGGCGCGAAGCGTCACGATCTGCTCGACGCCTGCGTGGCGTGCTGGACGGCACGACGTATTCTGAACGGGGAAGCCGAACGTATCCCGGATTCTCCCGAGCACGATGCCTGCGGCCTGGCGATGGAAATCTGGTTCTGATGATGGCCGGAAATAGGCCCGCTAGAGTTGTGATCGCAGATTCTTGAGGAATCCCTGGTAGACGGCGGGCGGAATGTCCTGCAGCCGTTGAGGGGGGATTTGATCGCTTGCCAGTCGATCGATGATGCGCACCGCCGCCTGTCTTTCGCGGTGAAGCTGGGCCAGGGCATTGTCGGCGCGGGTGAGATTCGAATCCCGCATCGCGAGCAGGTAGTCCACGACCAGTGCCTCGGGCCCCTGCGCTTCGCCTCCACCTGAGGAACTCCCGCCGGCGCGGGAGCGTGCGGCTCCCCCACCTGCATTCTCTGCAGGTTCGCTGGTCTCGCCGCGAAGCTGACGATCCAGCTCGAGGCGCTCGGCACGGAGCTGCTCTTCCTGCTGGTAGAGTTCGGTATCTTCCGGGGCGAGGGGGATCTCTTCGCGTTCACCCTCCGGCAGCGGAACGTACACCCGATGCTCACAGGCGGGACACTTGCTCCACTTGCCTCCGGCCGACTCGGGCGCCTTCAACAGTTTGCCGCAACCTTCGCAATGGACTTCGATGCTCACCCGCTGCTCCTGTGTGATGTGAAGAACGATCGGTGACCGCGATTGGGCCGCTACCCTTGGATGAATTCCTAGGGTGGCATTGTTCCCATTTATTGTAGGCACGCCGCGACCAGATCGTCGAGATGCGTTTCGGCGGCCGCCACGCGTTCATCCGCGGCCCCGTAGTAGATGATCACCCGACCGTCGTCCTCCGCGACCGCCCCGCACGAAAACACCACTTTTCCGAAGAAACCTTCGCGTTCATAGGGTGCGTCGGGGCTGAGGATCGGTTCGGGGGCGGAGCCGATCACCCTTTCGGGCTGCTCGAGGTCGGTCAGCAAAGCGCCGAGACAGTAACGCTGATCGGCGTCGGCGGCATGATAAATCGACAGCCATCCTTTTTCGGATTTGATCGGCACGGCACCGCCACCGACGCGCCAGCCATCCCACCGCCCACGGTTCGGACCCATGACGAAACGGTTCTCGCCCCAGTGGATCAGATCGGGCGAGGTCGCCATCCAGATGTCCGCCCGGCTGAACTGCGCGGCGATCGGGCGATGGTAGCAGACATATCGGCCGCCGACCTTCTCCGGCAGGATGGTCACGTCACGATTGTCCGGGGCAAAGATGATGCCCAGACGCTCGAATTTCTTGAAATCACTCGTTTTCGCTAGGCCGGTGGCAATCCCCGTCCGCGAGATGGCTGAGTAATTCACGTAGTACGTGTCGTCGATTCTCGTGATGCGCGGATCCTCGATGCCGTACTCTTCGTCGCGCTGTCCGGGAAACATGGCGGGGACTTTCTCGATGGTGAAGTTCCGGCCGTCCTTGCTTCGCGCGAGGCGCATGTGCGAGATCGAGGTGAGGTACGACGCGCCCTTGTACTGGAATACGCGCGAATCCTCGATCTCCAGATCGGGATCGCCCACTTTCACGCGAAGCAGTTCGATTCCGCGCGAAGGATCCTCCGGGTTCAGGATCGGGGCAACCACCTCGTCCGGCCCGTGCTCCGGGCGTTCCGCCACGCGCAGCAGGAGCAGAATCTCGTCATCGGCCCGGATGGCCCCGCAATTGAAAGCGCACACCACTTTGAAGTCATCACGTGAAGGGATGACATCCGCCGGTGTGATCAGCGGGTTCTCGGCAAATCGTTCCATTCTCACGTCAAGGGGTCCTCTCAATGTGACTCACGGCTGCATTGTCCGATTCGGTGGCACGCGTCGCCAAGGTCGATTGTTCCATAACTTCCCTCCGAGATCAACGCTCGCAGAATCGCTCGCCTCGATGCCTGATCCGACCTCGGATTGACAGTCCGTCCATCGGTTCACAGAATCGCGGGTCGGGACGGGGCAGACGGAAGACGGCAGTGGAGACGAACTCATGACAACCTTCAGTGATTCACGCTACGACGAGATGGTGTACAACTATTGCGGGCGATGGGGGCTCAAGCTCCCCGCCGTTTCACTCGGCGGCTGGCAGACCTACGGGGGCTACGTGTCGGACGAGGTCTCGAAACAATGCCTCTTCCGCGCTTTCGATCTCGGCATCACCCATTTCGATTTCGCCAACAACTACGGCGAGCCGAACGGCAATTCCGAACTCGTCTGCGGGAGAATTATCCAGGAGATGCCGCGCGACGAGCTGATCATCTCGTCGAAGGCGGGGTACGACATGTGGCCCGGGCCTTACGGAGAGTGGCTCTCGCGAAAATACCTGATCGCCAGCATCGACCAGTCGCTCGAGCGGCTCGGGCTCGAGTATGTCGACCTTTTCTATGCCCACCGGCCGGATCCGAACACGCCGACGGACGAGGTGATGGATGCCCTGGACCAGATCGTGCGATCGGGCAAGGCGCTCTACGTCGGGCTGAGCAATCACGACGGCCGCGATATCCGCGCGAAGCACGCCCATGCCGAAGCGTACCACACCGCCCGGCCAATCATCAGCCAGTCGGCATACAACATGCTCTTTCGCGGCGTCGAGGAGGACATCATCCCCGCCTGCCGGGAAACCGGCATGGGGCTGATCGCCTTCTGCCCGCTGGCCCAGGGCTTCCTGACGAACAAGTACCTCGACGCCGACAAGCCCGCCGAATCGCGCCTGGCCGAGAGCAACGATGAATGCGCCCAGGTCCTGGCCCGTCGCAACGAGATCGAACGGATCCGCAAGCTGAACGCCATCGCCCAGCGTCGCGGCCAGACGCTTGCCCAGATGGCGCTGGTGTGGTTGCTGCGTCTCGAGGAGACCACCTCGGTGCTGATCGGAGCCAGCCGTCCGACACAGATCGAGGAGAACGTGGCGGCTCTGAAAAACCGGCACTTTTCGCAGGATGAACTGACCGAGATCGAGTCGATTCTCGCCAGATGACTATCCGGCCGACGGGTCACCGGGCGGGACGGTGAGAATGGGAAGCGGGTTCGGGCGTTCAGGTTCGATGCGAAGGAAGTCCGCCATCACCGCATCGGCAACCCGCAACCCGGCGTCACTGAGGCGGAGGTGACGACCGTCGTCGATCAGCAGACCGGTGCTCACATTCCGCGCGATTTCCTCGACGAAGAGCGTATCGAGCATCAATCCCGTCGATGCATGAAATCGCTCGCGATCGATGCCGTCGATCATGCGCAGCGCGAGCATGGCGGTCTCACCCGCCCGCGCTTCGGGCGAGAGTTCCTCATGATCGATCGCGACGGTGTCCCCATTCAGTATTCCCTCGGTGTACGCCCGCGTATCCGGCACGTTGCGCCAGCGACGCCCCTTCCAGTAGGTGGCGGCGGAGGGACCGACGCCGATGCTCGACTCGTTTCGCCAATAACGCAGGTTGTGCCGGCACTCGGCGCCGGGACGCGCATAGTTGCTGATCTCGTACCGCTCGAAACCCGCTGATCGCAAGCGATCGAGCGTCATCTCGTAGAGCGACAGCTCCGCCACTTCATCCATCGAACTGAACGCCCCCCCCTGCAGCCGATCGTATAACGCCGTGCCCGGCTCGTACGTCAGTCCATAGCATGCCAGATGATCCGGCCCCAGTGCCACGGCGCGATCGATCGACTCCAGCCACGTCGCGGACGTCTGCCCCGGGATCCCGAAGATCAGGTCGAGATTGAAGTGGTCGAACCCGGCGCGGTGAATGATGTCGGCACTGGGCGGGATGTCGCCGGGATGGTGAATCCGATCCAGCACCCTCAACTCGTGGGCGTGAAACGATTGGGCTCCCATCGAGACCCGGTTCACACCATGCTGCTTGAGGATCCGCGCCTTGGCCTCGTTGAGACTGGCGGGATTGGCTTCGACGGTGAACTCGGTGACTCCGTCCGTGCAAGCGATCTCACCGAGGGACACCATCAGCCGATCCAGCAGCGAGAGCGACAATAATGTCGGAGTCCCCCCGCCGACGAAGATCGTTTCCACACGCTCTCCGTATCGGACGCGCACCGTATCCAGCTCCCGCAACACCGCCCGCACCAGTGGCTCGAACTCCCCCGCCGCGGGGACGTGCGAATAGAAGTCGCAATACCCACACTTGGTGGCACAGAAGGGAACATGGACATAAAGCCCGATGGTCATGGACGGCCTTTCGTCGGCGAATCCGCACCGAACATTCTCGGCTTGTTGCGACTGAGTATCATTTGCGTTCCGGCTACAATCGCCCTCGGAATCAGCCTATTCTATCCTACGGAAAACGGTAGGTAACCCAAGATTCTATGGAGATGCAATGATGCTGAGTGACAAGATGCTGACGGCTTTGAACAAGCAGATTCAGTTGGAGATGAGCTCCGCCTACACCTACCTCGCGATGGCGACCTACTTTGAAGCCGAAAGCCTCAAGGGCTTTGCCGGGTGGATGTACGGCCAGTTCGGCGAGGAACAGGGCCACGCCCGCAAGATTTATGAGTACGTCCACGATCGCGGAGGTCGTGTCATTCTCCAGGCCATTGACAAGCCTGAGCACGACTACAAGTCGCCACTGGACGTCTTCGAAAGAGTTCTTGCCCACGAAAAGAAGGTCACCGCCTCCATTCATGAACTCTACGAACTGGCCCTGGCGGACAAGGACTATCCAACGCAGACGCACCTGCACTGGTTCATCGACGAGCAGGTCGAAGAGGAGAAGACCGCCGCGGAAATCCTCGATCACCTCAAGCGGATCGAAGGCCACCCGCACCTGATCCTCGGCCTCGACCGCCGGATCGGCACCATGCGCGGCGGGGAGTGAGTTCCAGGTTGAAGTCGGTTTGCCATCTGCCCCGTGTTCCTCCTGCGGATTTTCGGAACCGGGGCAAATGAATGGCAATGGAGAAATGGAATCCTGTCCACTACAATAATTGGCAGTTACAGGACGGCTCGGATGTCGTACCGGGAGACGCGCATATGAGTTCGCTGGATCAAGAGCGTATGGATAAGTCCGCCTTCTCCATCGCCCATCTGGATGATCCGTCGGACCATGTTGCTTACTGGCAGACAAAGAGCCCTCAGGAACGACTTGCAGCGGTGGAACTCTTGCGGCAGAGCATGTATGGATACGATCCGACTACCGCCCGACTTCAAAGAGTTTTTGAGATTGCTGAATATCCACCGCGTTGAGTACCTCTTGGTTGGGGGATACGCGGTAGGGTATCATGGTCATCCTCGCGCTACTGGGGATCTGGATGTCTGGATTGCCATCAACCGTGAAAATGCGGTTCGAGTCCTGAAAGTCCTCGATGAATTTGGTTTCGCCCAACCGAACCTGTCCATCACAAGCATCGCGAAGGAGCATCAAATCCTTCGTATGGGCATTCCCCCTCTCCGGATTGAAGTTCTCACGTCCATATCAGGAGTGAAATTCGACGAGTGCTATCAAGATCGTGTCGTGGATGACATCGACGGCATCGAGATCAGCATCATCAGTGCGAAACACCTCAAACAAAACAAGAAATCTGCAGGTCGAAATCAGGATCTGGCCGATATCGATAATCTGCCTTGAACAGTGTCCGCTTCTCTGAAATTCAATTCCTTGCCCCATGCACTCTGATCTTTTCATTGCGGTTCTGGAATTCTTGAACAGGATATCTGGTCGTGATCCACTGACCACGAATACCATCGCCTGCAAGTGGCAACGTCATGCCAAGGGTTGGCGGCTTTGGGTGAAGGGCCGCAAGCATATAGGCGGAACAGGCTCCACCTACGAGGAAGCCGAGGCACAACTTATCGACGCCATCTGGGAAGCTGCTAATGACCTCGATGCCGTAATTCCCACTGTCCCAGAATACGACCCACCTTTACCCCCACCTGCGTTTGCCAAGCAATTCCTTTCACCCGAGTTGTTCCTGATTTCGGGCGACGAGATTTTCGAACTCAATCGTCCATCACATGCCGAGGTTGAATCTCATTCGAGCCGCGAGGCCTACCTGAACACTCTCTTTACGGATGGGTATTGCCCAGTTTGCCATCTTGGCCAAGGCACCCGCACCGATTATTCCCCTACGCGTCGATTACGCTCCACACGGTGTGGATGCCGGATGGATACGTGCTCCATTTCATCAAACTATCCGTATTTATTCCGAGCGATTTCTCGATCTTCTTCTACCCGAAGAACGGCAACGGCTGCACCTTCAACAAATTGAGATGCCGCCCCGGTCGCGACGCCGATTTTTCGAGTTGAAAGGGAAAGCAGATGTTCCTCACGTCGGAGCGAAAGGGTTGGAAGCAGATGGCCTGGAGTGCACGGAGTGCGGAGCTCGTCCGCTGAGAATTGTCGACCCTCGATTACGAAGCCATGGCTTGAACTTGGCAAGTTTCGTCTGCGATTATGATCTTCCCAGTTCTGGTCTCGGGGTCTTCACAACAGGCCTGGGTAGTGAGATATGCTTATGCTTCACGCGAGAACGCTGGGATGCGGTTCGCGGGCATCGGCATGCTCGAGGCGTCGGCAGCGATCGTGTCGGCGTGGTTTCGAAGACCAGGTGCGATCGTCATCCCCGCATACGCAATCGTCGCGAGCACTGCCCGATCTGCGCCCAGTGGCCTGAACCCCGATCGGTCGATAACAAGGCGAAGACGGTCTTCCAGCTTCCTGCCGAAGATTGCAGCGCCCGGAATTTCAACTGGATCCCGAAAGCACTGGAAGCCGGCTACATTGAATGGGCACAGGTCACGATGAAGCCAAGCGACATGTGGGAACTTATACGCAGCGCAGGTAGAAATCGTGCGCGTTAGGCGCCTGTTAGGGTTGCGCT
>CAZUAQ010000090.1:0-13674 GCA_964618455.1 uncultured Planctomycetales bacterium
GAGTGTGTATTAGGCGCGTCGCCTGACTCTCCAATTCAGGCTGAACCATTACAAGTCCCAGGAGCGCGTCAAGAATCTCTTACAAAAGATGGCTAGCGGGGGGACAATTTCGCTTGAGCCCGAGCACCAACAAACTGCTTCGCTTCATTGCATATTGGGTAAGCATGGTTATCTGGACGGGAATTGGCCCATAACAGGTTGGTACTGTTGGCCCTGTACTTGCTTGTTAACACAGGTCAACCCAGTTTATCGAGGGACGTGAAGCGGTCCAAACCCGGAGGTGGTCCAAAACGTCGTTCCCTCTCGATTTCTCGCTCGTTCAGGCCGCTTTTCGGGAGTCATGGGTAAGGAGCCCGCCGAGCCAATGTTGGCGTGGGGCGTTCCTGCGAATTCGCCCGCGCCCACGTCGCGGATAACCCCCAGGTCGGATGTATGCAATCCTCCGGCAGGTGATGAGGGGCGCGCGACAGAATCATGTCTCTGATCTTGTTGGGAAGGGCGTATGGCCCGCTCTACAGCCGCGTGAGTCGGCCAAGGCGCGCGACAGATACGGCTGGTTTACATCACGAAAAAGATGAGGCTCAACGAGGCACAGATCCCTGAGACCCCCATGAACAGCCGCGGTCCCGGTCGCCAGGAGGCCACGAGGTAAAGCACCGCAAGCACCGCCATGGTCGCGACGGGGAGCCAGTCGGGTCGAGTGTTGGAACGCATCAGCGTGACGCCGACCGCCGCCATCGCCGGAGCGATGAACGCGCCGGTCATCATCAGCGGGAACGCGAAAACACGCCGCGTCTTCGATACCGCCGCCGGAATCGACAGCAGCAGGGCGAGCAGACCGATGACCGCGAGAAGCAACGGCCAGTTCGCCGCCCAGATCTGCGTCACGGCGGCATGCGGTCGCCGCACCATCGCGAAGATGATGGCGGAGGCCGCCGCGATCAGGACGAACCAGGCCAGCGTCTCCTTGCCGGTTCGTTTGGCGGAGGTCGCCAACGCTCCGAAGAGGAGAACATATCCGATACTCCCCTCGATCCAGCGATAGGTTTCCGCATCGGACACAATGACGTTGGGAAACAGAGGCCACACGGCCAGGTGCATGCCCATCAGGCCGGCAGTGGCGCCGACGAGATACCCGACCCGTTCGGTGACGAAGATCATTCGCCCACTCGTGGTCCACGCCCGCCCCTCGTCAAGCTGCTGCTTCCACACCGACGCCAGCCAGTACCAGAACCAGCACATGATCGACAGACTGAGCAACGCACGATTGAAGACTTCCGGGAACCAGGTGTCGGGGCTCTGCAGGGCGTGATCGGGCATGAAACGCATGAAGATGCAGGTCACCGCCAGGGTAATCAGCGCGAGGCCGGCGTCGGCGAGGTTCGCCTCCCACTTCCGGCCGACGAGCACCAGCATGCAGATCCCGCAGAGCAGGGTGCTGAAGAAGATGGCCGGGTGATACAGGAGGAGGCATCCCAGCACGAGGCTGAGGGCGGCCACGATCCCCGCGCTGAGTCGAAAGCCCGGCCAGGCGGGAGGATCCGCAAGCAGGTGATCGAGATGATCCGGCCACGCGTTCCAGCGGCGGTGGTGACGAAAATAGCCTTCCAGAAGCGTGAAGGCCGCCACGACCAGCGAAGCCCCCAGGAGGAACCAGATCACCCAGTCGTCATCGCGAACCGACAGGGCGGGCACCACGAAAGCCACCCAAAGGGCGATCAGGATGAACGTCCAGAACAGAAGCGTGATGAGCGTTGGGTGGCGATGACGCAGCCAGGAGAGCAGCAATGCCGTGGCGAGTGCCGCCAGGTCGATCAGTCCGAAGGACCAGAAATCGATCACGTGGACCGTTCGATCGAACTGGTAGAACATCGTCCGCAGCAGGACTTCCATGCCGGCGACGTACACCATGACGATGCCGGCGATCAGGGCGCAGACCATCGTGGCGACGTTCAGCACCTCCACCGCCTCGCGCCGGGGGGAATCGAGACGACCTTTCGTGTCCTGCCCGGTCACGAGCGTTGCCAGCAGACTCCATCCCAGGCACATGCCGCAGGCCCAGTGGACCAGGAACGGCGAGGCGCGCATGAGCCGTATGGCGGGGTTGGCATCCGTGGCGGCGCCGAGGCTCTGGCTGAATGCGATGATGAAACAGCCGACGGTCACGGTGGCGACGATCATCGAAATGGTCAAACCGATGGGGAAACGGGCCACCGTGGGACTCCATGGAATCGGGGAATCGCGTCTGCCGGAGAGGTCGGGATCACATCGCGTCGGGTGCGGCGAAGGTCACGGCATTCTTGTCGCCCTTGTAGGCGGTCAACACCTTGGTCTGCTCGAGTTCGGAAAGCGTGGACTTCATGTTCGCCAAAGCCGCCGGCAACGCCGACTCCGGCTCGGCCAGCGACGCGTTCCAGAGCTTCGGCCAGTGGAACATCAGGTAGCCCCGATAGGCGATCCCGCGAAGGATGTCGATGAAGCGCTCGAAGTCGACGCTCCCCTCGCCCGGCAGCGCATAGCTCTCCAGGGCGCCGTCATCGCTGAACTTGCCGTCGACGACGTGGACCAGCGCGATTTTCGTTCCGAGACGCGGCACCGAGAGGGAGTGACGCTCACCGACGGCCAGCGCATGGCAGGGATGCCAGGCCGCCTGAACCGCCGGATGGTTCACCGTGTCCAGCGTGAACCAGAGGTCCCGGCTTCCGGTGAAGTCCCCGTGATTCTCGAGCAGGAGGGTAACGTTCCGCGAAGAGGCGAAAGGCGCCAGTTCGCTCAGCGCTTCCGCCACGCGTACCAGCGTCGACTCACGAACGTCATACCTTGGGATTTCGTCGCCGTAGACGCGCACGAACGGGCACTCCAGGGCGGAGGCCAACTCGATGAACTCGCGGGTCTGGGCCTTGTGCTCGGCGAGTTTCTTCTTCTCTTTCCAGTGGAAGCAGTTGCCCGACTCCAGGCAGACCAGTTTCACCCCCGCCTCCTCGAAGCGCCGGGCCACGCCCTGGGGATTGCCCGCCAACGCGGGGCAATTCGGCAGATGCAGCTCTCCCTGGAGGCCCCGCAGCGATACGCCGTCGTAACCCATTGATGAGGCTTGGCTTATGATCGTGTCGAGATCCCAGTCGGGGCATCCCAGCGAACTGAATCCATATTTCATCTTCGTTCCTCAGGCCCGAGTGCCGCTCGCGGTCGTGCCCGGCAGGACCGCAGAAGACTCAGGGTAGCAGATTCACTCATGCGGTCAACGTGGGACCACATGTCGCCCTGGAAGCGGCGATGAGAGCCCCAGCGGTGCATTGGCGGAATCTCCCTATAGCAGATCGATCAATTCCCGGCAGACGCGGTCCACGTCCTGCTCTTCGAGTTCGCCGAAGAACGGCAGGGCCAGCGTCCGGTCCGACAGGGCTTCACAGATCGGGAAATCGCCGCGCTTGTAGCCGAACTTCTCCACGTAGAACGGCTGCAGGTGGATCGGCGGGAAGTAATTGCTGCAGCCGATGCCCCGGGCCCGCATCGACTCGATGATCGTATCGCGCTGTTCGGAGGAGTACTCATCGGAGAGGCGTACGACCATGACGAACCAGCTGATCTCATCCTCGGAGCGGATCTTCATCAGGCTCAATCGCGATTCGCCGGAGAGCCGTTCCAGGTAAAGTTTCGCCACGCGTTCCCGGGAGGCGATGATTTCCCGGATGCGACTCATCTGGGCAAGCCCGAGCGCACAGTTGATCTCACTCAGGCGGTAGTTGAACCCGAGGCGGGCATGGGCCAGCCACCCCATACCGTCCCGGCCCTGGTTGCGCATGGACGCCACCTGGTGATGGATTGTTTCGTCATCGGTGACGATCATGCCGCCTTCGCCCGTGGTGATCTGCTTGTTGGGGTAGAAGCCGAAGACGCCCGCGTGGCCGAAGGTGCCGGCGGCGCGGCTCTTGTATGTCGCCCCGAGCGCTTCGCAGGAATCCTCCACCACGGCGAGGTTGTGCTTTTTCGCGATCTCCAGCAACGGATCCATATCCGCCACCTGCCCGAAGACGTCGACGGGCAACAGCGCCCGCGTTTTTGAAGTCACCGCCGAAGCGACCGCCTCCGGATCAATGCTCCAGCTGTCGGGGTCGATGTCCACGAACACCGGGGTCGCGTTGTCGAAGAGGATGCAGTTGGCCGAGGCAATAAAGGAGAAGGGCGTCGTGATGACCTCGTCGCCTTCCCCCACCTCCAGCGCCCGCAGGCAGAGGTGCAGCGCGCTCGTTCCGCTGTTCACGGCACAGGCGTACTTGCTGCCGACGAACTCGGCCAGGGCCTGTTCGAACTCAGGCAGGCGCGGCCCGAGAGAGAGCATCGGGGTCTGCATCACCTCCGCCACGGCGTCGCGTTCCGCCTGGGTGATGTCGGGCCGGGCCAGTGGGATATCCATGTTTCCTCCCTACTCCGTCGTCTCGATCGTCAGTGAGAAACTAAAAGCACCATTATAGCCGCATCCCCGGCAAGCCGACATAGAGAACGGCGCGTCAGGTCGAATGACAGATACCGATAATGGTTCGCCTTCGAGGCTGTGGAACAGGGAAAACCGATCGGGAACCAACGCGCCCCACGACTCGTAGGATCCCTTGCGTCCACACTGCGAATATCTATGATGATCGCCTTGCGGTTCGGTGAGACGCCGCCCGCACGGCAGGTTCCCTTGAGGAGGAAGATCGTGTCCACGAAACCCCAGTCCGCCGAGGCCATGCTTCAACGTATTTCATCGCGCGAAGCCCACGTGGGTATCCTCGGCATGGGGTACGTCGGCTTGCCGCTGGCGCGGACATTCTGCACCGCGGGGTTTCCCGTGCTCGGTTACGACATCGACGAGACGAAAGTCGAGAAGCTCAACGCCGGAAAAAGCTACATTCAGCACATTCCGGATGCCACGATCCAGGAACTCAGCGCCAAGAAACTCTTCCAGGCGACCGCCAACCCAGCCGATCTCGAGGCCTGTGACGCGCTGCTCATCTGCGTGCCGACCCCGCTCTCCAAGATGCGCGACCCGGACATGACCTACGTGGTCAAGACGACGGAGACCATTTCGCAGCATCTGCAGCGCGGTCAGCTCGTGACGCTGGAGAGCACAACCTATCCGGGAACGACGAAGGAGCTGTTGAAGCCGATTCTCGAATCCGGCGGCCTGAAAGCGGGCGAAGATTTCTTCCTGGCCTATTCTCCCGAGCGCGAGGATCCGGGCCGCAAGGATTTCACGACCGAGACCATTACCAAGCTCGTGGGCGGTTACGACCCGGTCAGCCTGGAGGTGGCGTCGGCCCTGTACGGCGCGGCCATTGCGAAAGTCGTGCCGGTCAGCAGTTGCGAGGTGGCCGAGGCCGCCAAGATCGTCGAGAACGTCTATCGCAGCGTCAATATCGCCATGGTCAATGAGCTGAAGATGCTTTTCGATCGCATGGGGATCGACGTCTGGGAAGTGATCGATGCGGCTAAGACCAAGCCTTTCGGGTTCCAGGCGTTCTACCCGGGACCGGGCCTGGGCGGCCACTGCATTCCGATCGATCCCTTCTACCTGACGTGGAAGGCGCGGCAGTACGACATGAGTACGCGCTTCATTGAACTGGCAGGCGAGATCAACACGTTCATGCCGGAATACGTCATCGAACACCTGGCACTGGCCCTCAACGGTCATAAGAAGCCGATCAACGGTTCAAAGATCCTTGTGCTCGGGCTGGCGTACAAGAAGGATGTCGACGATATCCGGGAATCCCCGTCCATCGAGCTGATTGAGATGCTTCGTGACCGCGGCGCCGATGTGGATTACAACGATCCGCATGTGCCGTCCACGCACCGTCAGCGCGACCATGATCTGCAGATGCAATCGGTGCCGCTCACCGAAGAGTCACTGAAAGGCTACGACTGCATCCTGATTTCGACGGATCATTCGTCCTACGATTACGAGATGATCGTCAAGCACGCGAAGCTGATCGTGGACACGCGCAATGCGTGCAAGACGGTCGCGGGCGATAAGCCGAACGTCGTGAAAGCCTGATCTTCCCAACCGGCGATGAGCGGATCCCCCTGAATATCCCCCGCGTCGTCTGGAACGTGTTCATGAAGTGCGGGGGCCTTTCCTTGGCCTGGAAAAGCCTCTCAAAAAATCTTCATCACTCATTCTGAGGGATGTAGATCGAGAACGTCGTCCCCTCGCCGAGCGTACTGGTCAGCTTGACGGTTCCCTTCATGGCGGAAACGCCGTGACGCACGATCGAAAGCCCCAGCCCGGTTCCGGGCATGGTGCCCGCGCGATCACGCGAGACCTGGTAGAACCGCTCGAACACCCGATCCCGATCCTCTTCGGGAATCCCGGCTCCCGTGTCCGACACGGAGATTTCCAGTTGACTCCCGTCCGTGTCTTCACGGAGATGCCTCCGGCAGCGGACGGCGACGGTCCCGCCTTCCGGGGTGAATTTGCACGCGTTATCGACGAGGTTGTCGAGTATCAGGCGGATCAGGTACGAGTTCAGCATGACCGCGTCGAGATCGGCGGGCTTGTCCACGACCCACTGGATCCCTTTCTGCGCGAGTTTTTCCTGGTGCCGCTGATAGAGGCCGGTGAGCACCTCGTGCAGGCTGATCGCGCTGGCTTTGAATCGGGTCGGTGAGGATTCGATGCGCGAAAGATCGAGCAGATCATTCATGATGCTCTCGAGCCGGCTGCTGTGTCGATCGATCATGTCGACAAAATGATGAGCCCGCTGCGGATCGGAGGTGAAATCGATGTCGAGCAGCGTCTCGGTCGCGCCGCGGATGGCCGAAAGCGGGGTCCGCAACTCGTGGGAGGCGTTGGCGGCGAAGTCCGTTTTCATCTGGATCATCTGCTGGAACTCGGTCACGTCGGTCAGCACCAGCAGGCGCCCGCTGATGCGATGCTCGCCCGGATCCTGCGGCATCGACGATCCGGGCAACACAATGTCGCCGGCGCGGGCCAGGATCCAGATCTGCCGCGAGCCGAGTTGAACCTGAATCCGTGCCTCGTCCTGTTCGTTGTAGCTGGGGCTCTTGTGCGCCTGAAGCATGCCGATGACCGTCTCGTCCTTGATGAATTCGACGACCGGTTTGCCGATGAGCATCGCTTCCGCCCCGGCGGCCAGGCCGAGCAGGCGTTGCGCGGCGGGGTTGATCAGCACCAGTTTCCCGGCCGCGTCGACGACGATCACGCCCTCCTGCAGTTGGGTCAGGAGCGAGGCGAGCGTACGCTTGTGCCGCTCGATGGTGTCCATCTGGTTGGCGAGATTGTCCCGCATCTGGTTGAGCGACTGGGCCAGCCCGGCCAGTTCATCCGAGCCGACCACACGGGCGCGTGCGGTCAGATCGCCCCGGGAGAGACTTCGTGCCGCCACGGTGATCCGGCGGATCGGGCGGCTCCACAGCATTCCGAGCCCCATGGCGAAGACACACGCCGCGCCGAAGCCGAGCAGGACCACCCTCCAGATCAACCGTTCGTTCGCTTCCACGCGCCGCGAAATGCTCTGCATGGTCAACGCCACGCGGATCGTCGCTACCGGTTCTTCCTTCACCCCCACGCGGCGGGCCACGTAGAGCAGATCTTCGCCGACCGTCTTGGAATACCGTGTCGCCTGTCCCCAGCCCTCGTCGGAATTCAGGGCATCGATGATCTCCGGACGATCGGAGTGGTTCTCCATTTTCGCCGCGTCGGCGGCCGAGTCCGCCAGCACCGTGCCGTCGGCAAGCGTGACCGTGACGCGTGATCGGATTGGATCGGAGGAGGCGAATTCATTCATCAGCCGATTCAGCTCCTCGGCATTCTCCGCGGAGATCCGGTGGCCCAGGGTCTCGTGAAGAAGCGTGGCCTGTGAGCGGAGATGCTGAGCGAGATCGGTGCGGGTCAGATTCTCGACCTCCTCGAGAATCAGCTTCGCGCAGAAAGCAAGCGCCAGCGCAATGAGTAAGGTGTTTCCCAACACAAGCTTAACAATTAGTTGACTGGGCCACCTCATGAAAGGCTGCTCGACGCGGGAGGATGGGGTCGTGGTCTAGTCGCTGGATGGCTCACGGAACGCATAGCCGACGCCGCGAACGGTCTTGATCCATGGGGAGGCGTCGTTGAGCTTCTTTCGTAGCGCGGTGATGTGCACATCAATCGTTCGATCCGTGACCGCGACGCTGGTTCCGAGCACCTTGTCGATCAGATCGCTCCGGCGGAGAACCCGTCCGCGAGCGCCCATGAGTGCTTTGAGTACGCGGAACTCCATGGCGGTCAGGGAGACGGCCGTGCCGCTCACGGTGACTTCGAAGCGGCTGCTGTCGAGTTTGATCGGACCGTAGGAGAGGACTTCGCTGTCAAATTCGCGACCTTCCGTCCGTCGAAGCACCGCCGACACCCGCGCGATCAACAGCTTCATGGAGAAGGGTTTCGTGACGTAGTCATCCGCTCCCAGGGCGAAACCCACCAATTCGTCGGACTCCTCGGCCTTGGCGGTCAGCATGATGATCGGCAGCGAGGCCGTGCGCGGCTCCTTGCGGATCTGTGCGATGATTTCGTCCCCCGACTGCTCCGGAAGCATGCGATCGAGAATGACCAGGTGGGGCGGGTCGCGGCGAATCTCCTGCAATGCGCTGCTGCCATCATGAACCGCCCGGCAGCGATACCCTTCGCGCTCCAGGTTGTATTGAAGCAGGTCCGCCAGATCGCCTTCATCTTCCACAAGAAGGATGCTCTTGTTTGGTTTCACGGAGGGTCCTGCCTTCGAGGAGGGTTTCGGGCGCAATTCCTGGGTCGGATTCATCTGGTGTTACCAGCCTAACGGGGTGCCACGCGACGTCTCATTCATCAAGAGCACGCTATTGTAACTCTCGACGCTAAGATCGCGCTAAGCAAATGTAAAGAACACTTTTTTTCTGGGAAGAATTCGTAAGGCACGGTGAGATCAGGAGTAAGGTTTGGTCATGCTCTATTTCACCAACGGCAGGACTTGTTTGAAGGCTCCTGTTCCCGCCTGTCCGAGCCACTCGAACAGCAGCGATTCCAGGGTGGTCAGCACGGCACCCGAGCTCCGCATCCGTTCGAGGCCCACGCGGTGATCCTGCCCGCGACGGGAGCCGACGGCATCCACGCAGACGCAGGGGATGTAACCCAGCCGGAGCAGGTCGAGGACGGTCTGCAGCACACACACGTGTGTTTCGATTCCACAGACCACGACATGAGGGCGGCCGAGTTCGGTCAGATGATCGAGAACCGGGTCCACGCAGGCGCTGAACCGGGTCTTTTCGATACACGGCCGGTCACCCAGTTTCTCCCGAATCGCCTCCTGGGTGGAGCCCAGGCCCTGCGGATACTGTTCCGTGGCGAGGACGGGAACGGCCAGGATATCGGCCCCCCTGATAAGCTTGCCGGAGGTCGCGGCGATGACGTCATGATGCTCGATCACCGGGAGAAGTTTTTCCTGGAGATCGACAACCAGCAGCACGCTGTCTTCAGGGCGAAGCATGATGGGGGGCGGGTTCATTGCGCGTTCCTCGAGTCCTGTGAGTCCAGCTCCGGGAGAAACGTGCGATCGAGATGCGGGCGTGTGATCGGTTCAGGCGCCGATCCACACATTCACGCGGTCGACGTGCCCCGGGCCAGGTTGCAGAGAATTTCGCATCCCTTTTTCAGTTTCTCGTCCGACGTGGCGTAGCTGAGACGGAAGTGCGTATCCACCTCGCTGAAGACGGATCCGGGAATGATCAGGACGTTGTTGCGGATCGCCTCTTCCACGAACGCCATGGCGTTGGGGAAGCTTCTCGGGATGCGTGGAAAGTAGTAGAAGCCGCCATCCGGACGCGTCAGTTCGAAGGCGGGCGCAAGCAGATCGTGGACCATGTCGCGCTTGGACCGGTAGGCATCGACGTGCCCGCTGAGATCGACGTCGAGCGCGGCCAGCCCACCGTGCTGCACGATGCTCGGCGCGCAGACAAACGTATACTGCTGAAGCTTGGTCATCTCCTCGATGAGATAACGCGGCCCGGCAGCGTAACCCAGCCGCCAGCCGGTCATGCCGTAGCTCTTGCCGAACCCTCGCAGCAGAAGCGTACTCTCCGGCGCGAATCCGTAGCCCGAAGGGCAGGGTGCGTCGTAAGTCAGCTGCTGGTAGATCTCATCGAGAATGAGGATCAGATCGTGACGCCGGGCGAATTCGGAAGCCGCGCGAAGTTCCTCAGCGGAGAGGACCACGCCGGTGGGGTTGCTGGGCGTCGCCAGGATCATGATTTTCGTGCGGGCGGTGAGCTTTTCTTCCCACCCAGCGGGATCGAACCGGAACTCGGGATAGGTGTCGACAAAGACGCACGTCCCGCCGATCAGCCGGATGGCATGCTTGTAAATGACGAAATACGGATCGCCGAGCAGAACTTCGTCATCCGGGTCAAGCAAGGCCATCAGCGCCAACTGGATACCACCGGAGACACCGGAGGTGACCAGGACGGACGGCGAAAACCCGAACTCGCGCTCAAGGTCGGCGGTGATTCGATCGCGCAGTTCCGGAATGCCCTGCGTGACGGTGTAGCCGTTCTTGCGACCGTTGACAGCCTCGATCACAGCCCGGCGAGCTTCCTCGGGGACGTCGTAATCCGGTTGCCCGATCGAGAGATTGATCGGATCCTCGAGCTTGGCCCCCAAGTCGAACACCTTGCGGATGCCGGAAGCGTCCACCGATCGACTTCGTCGGGAAAGCAAACGGGACGAATCGTGGTCCACCATGGCGAGGGCGATCCTGTCGTGAAGTCAAAGGGGATATCAGAGAGGCGGTAGGATTCGAGAGTGACGTTCGCGCGCGGGAGACTCCGTCGACCTCACGCGATGAACCCGGGCAGGGGTAGACCCAGACGGGGCAGACCCAGACGGGGCAGACGGACCCCGCCTCATCCGGGCAGGCTTACTTACTCTCGTCTTCTTCCTTGGTCTTCTTCTTCTTCTTGCCGACGACCATCGTGCGGTTGGCGACCTTGGGAAGCCCGAGGACACTCTTTTCCTCGTTCCAGCGATCCTGGTCGGTCAGTTTCGTAATACGCTCCGCCCGGGTCAGGACGTTCCGGTGACGCGCCAGGGCGCCGGAGGTCTTGAGTGAACGATCCATGGACATATCGACTGCTCTCCTGTTCTCTCACGTCGTCAAAATGCCGAACGGGCCAGTATAGCCGATGGCGAATGGTTTTTGTACCCGCCCCGACCAGGGCTCAGGGCTCTTTTTTGATGAAGGGGGCGTGGAAGGTGTACCTCGCCTGGGCGCCGAATTCCCGCCGATAGTCCTTGCCGAGAGCGACGATCTCGTCGGCCAGCGATTCGGCCTTTTCTTTGCCGCCGGACTGGTCGTAATCGAATCCCCGCTGAGAGATGAGTAGCCACCCGCCATTCCGGGCTGAGCGTTCGAGCGTGGTGCCCACACCCTTGGACGCCAGCCATTGCCGGGCGTGCTCGGCGTCCGAGCGGTCCTCGCGATTAAAGTACTGCAGGATGATGTAGTTGAGCCCGGACTCCCGCCCGGAGCGGGTCCGGGGAGGTTCGGATTCGGTGCGGGCGGTCGGGGGGGCGGTGCCGCCGACCGATCCCCGGGCGGTGCCTTCCGAGCCGGAGGAGGTCGATTCGCCCGAGTCCCCGCCGTCCTCTCCGGTGGCCAGCACGGAGGGATCGGGTTGTTCCTTTCGCACGTCGGGAATTTCGACACCGTCAACCTGCTCCGAGGGGGTGGAGTTAGGGACGGTGCCGGTCAACGGGGCGGCGCTGGAGAGTTTGCCGATCTGGAACGTGATGATGAACAGAATCAGCAGACCACCGCTGGCGATGACAAGGTTCATCAGGCTCAGGGAGAGGACCAGGCGTCCGTCGCCGTAGTGCACCACCGGTTCAGGGGTGTCGTCCCCATCGTCCTGCGTGGCATCCCCATCCGCAGTGAAGGTTGAACCCCCGGAAAGGTCGGTCCCGCGCGGGGCGGCAGGACGTGCGGAAAGGGAATGGGATTTCTCCGCTGCCAGATCCTTCGTCGTCCGATCGAGGGGCATGGACTTCGATTTGTCAGGCGTGATCTTGTCGACGGGACCCTCCATCGACTCGTGGGCCTTCTTCCGGTCATCGGAATCCGGGGATTTCGGTTCGGCCGAGGCCGTCGCGTCGGCGGGAGTCGAGGGGGGCGATTCCTCGGACTTGCCGATGTTCTCCGGGTCCGTCTCTTTTGAGCCGGTCTCTTTCGACCCCGCCTCTTTCGATGAAGTCTTCCACCACTTGGGCAGGGCGAGATTGTCCTGCTTCTTGCCCTTGGAATGGCTGTCGATCACTTCAAACAGCGCCGGCGCGTGTTTTGATTTGGCCACGAGTGCACGCCCTTTCGTCCTGAACCATGCTCGTTGCGCGAGCATTCCCGATCATTCAAGGATACGCTTTCTCATACCAGATTCAAGCGTCCTCCGTTGCGAGGGATTTCCCCGATCCTTTCCGTGCGTCCGCCGAACCGGTCGCGCGTATTGAACAACCTCGTGGCTGATCGTACGCTTTCAGGGATGAAGATGAGGAGAAGAAACCCGAGGCGCCAGGTGCGAACAATGGCGGGAATGCTGCTGGGGATCATGCTCATCGGGTCGGCCGGGTGCCTCGTGGAGGAGACCCGTCCCGCTCCCGGTCAGACGCGCGTGGTCGAGGAGCCCGTTACCCAGGGCAAGTTTCGGCTGTACGTGCCGACCGGCTACGATCCGCAGCGCTCCACCGCGCTGCTGGTCACCTGCCACGGCACGCCACCCTATGACACCGCCGATCGCCAGTTACGTGAATGGCGCGGTCTGGCGGAGGCCAAGGGCTTTCTCGTCGTCGCTCCGGAACTGGTCGGCACGCGCGGAGATCTGCCGTCCGACCCGGCCGCGCAGATCGAACGGCAGCGTAAGGATGAACGCCTGATTCTCCAGGCGGTGCGGCGCGTCAAGGCGGCCTACAGCATCGACGAGAACCGCGTGTTTCTGAACGGGTGGTCGGCCGGGGCGCATGCGGTGCTGTTCACGGGCCTGAGGAATCCGGACGTCTTCCGCGCCCTGGCGATCCGGCAGGGCACGTTCCGGGAGGAATTTGTCGAGCCCTGCATCCCGTTTCTGGACCGCTATCAAGCGGTGCTCGTGAACTACAGCGACCTCGACCCCCTCGACAATTCCGAGCCGATGATCGACTGGCTTCGCCGCCACGAGATCGAGCCGATGGTGCAGATCCGCGCCACCGGCCACAAGCGCGATCCGGAACGGGTCTTCAACTTTTTCATGCATGTCCTGCGCAGCCGGCCCTACGTGCGCGTCGTGGTCCTGGAAAGTCCGAGCGACCCGATGGAAATCCAGTTCAAAGCCAGAACCTCGTTCGAGCCCAAGCGCTATCTCTGGGATTTCGGCGACAACTCGCGCTCGGACCAGGCGGAACCGGTCCACACCTACGTCGAACCGGGGCTGTACACCGTCAAGTTCGCCGCCTGGACCGAGTCCGGCAAGCCCAAGGTGCGCTACATCCAGTTGAAAGTACCCAGTATCCGGCTGGGGAGCGAAGCTCCCGTTCCGGAGGAATGAGGAGAAGCGTCGGTCAACGGAACAGGTCTTGATACCAGGGGGGGTTATACGCAGCGCAGGTAGAAATCGTGCGCGTTAGGCGCCTGTTAGGGTTGCGCT
>CAZUAQ010000091.1:0-12105 GCA_964618455.1 uncultured Planctomycetales bacterium
ATTCAGAGTGTCTGCCACTGCTCATGGACGCACACGTGTTAAGTGCGCAGCGTATGACACAGGAAGAATGGGACAATCTCGAGAAGGCAATCAGCCGGCTATCCACGCCCGAGAAGCATGAGCTGATCAGACGCCTGAACTCAGCCCTTAAGGAGAATGACCAGGCAAGTACTACTCCCCCGGAGCCGTCCTCCCATCAAGCGCTCACCACCTTCATCGAGAATATGGAATCGATGCCTCTTCATGAAGATCCTCATGAGAAACTCGGCAACTCGAACAAGAGCCACGACCAGATTCTTTACGACATGGAATAACAATGATCTTCGTCGATACAGGCGCCTTCTTCGCGATCTGCTTTCCCAAGGACCCGAACCACGAGAAGGCGGCGACATGGTTGCGAAGCAACTTGGAAGCTCTGATCACAACCGACTACATTATCGATGAAGCGCTGACGCTCCTGCGGGCGCGCGGCCAAAACCATCGTGCGATCCGGTTCGGGGAGGCGATGATGTCCGGGACACTCGCGAATACGCACCATGTCGGTTCCGAGGAGTTTCGCGCCGGTTGGGATATCTTCCGCAATTTCAATGACAAATCCTGGAGTTTTACGGACTGCGTGAGCCGGGTCATCATGCAGGAATTCGGCTCACGAAAGCCTTCTCGTTTGACGAACACTTCCATCAATTCGGCACCGTGACGCTGGTCCCATGAGGTACCGTTTTCATTCCGCTTTGCTCCGTGCACACGTATCCATGGCAGATCATCGATTCCGCATCGTCTCCTCCAGCATCTTCAGCGGCGATTCGTGACCTCGGCCTTCGTCGGCGCGGGATCGGCCGTCGTGTCCTGCGGACGCTCGATGGTGAAGGCGTCGATCGTCGAACCGTCGATACCGATCTGCCGCAGGCTCATCGTTTCGGGCGTCACGTCCACCACCGTGAAGCTGTGCATGCGGTTGTTCTGTACCGCGATGTAATCGGGCACGGGCTTGCCGATCTTGTAGAGCGGGTTTCCGCCCGCGGCCGTGGTGATATAGATCGTACCTTCCTCAGGCGCGACGATCCGCTCGCCGCGCATCGGCTGCGAACGCTCGTACATGTGGTTGTGGCCGTTGAACCCGACCGTCAGGTGATGCCGATCGAACACGGGGAGGATCAGCGTGTGCATCTTGCCCGATGGCGGATACTTGCCGTTCGGATACACCGGGAAGTGATAGAACGCGACCTTCCAGCGGTCGCCCGCATCGGCGAGAACCCGGTCCAGCCACGGTACGACGCGATCCCGCAGGTGATCAAATGTGTCGTTCGTATCGATGCACACGAAGCGCACGCCGCCGTAGTCGAACCAGTAGTGGCGTTCGGGCAGCGACGCTTCCGGCCCGTTCTCCGGCAGCACGAACGTGTCGTACAGCGGTCCGCCGGCGAAGTCGTTGTAATCATGATTGCCCACGCAGGGATAAAAGGCGGCGTTGGGAAGCAGGTCCTTGTAGGGTATCCAGAACTTGGAAGGGTAATCCTCGATCGCGCCGTCGGGAAAGACGAGATCGCCGGTGTGGATCACGAGGGCCGGATCGTACTCGGGCATGCGCTTGGCGAGGGTGTACTGAATGTCCCGTCCGTCGCCGCTGTCACCGAAAGCCATGAAGCGGAATGGGGTGTCGAGACTGGGGCTCGTGGTGACCTTGCCTTCCGCGAATGCCGGAGCGGCTTCGCCCGCACCGAGGAATCGGATCTCGTAGCGGTAGTCGGTTCCCGGCTTCAATCCCGAGATTCTTGTTTCATAGCGGCCGTCTCGCGGTTGGACCTTCGGTTCCTGGAGTGGTTCTTTCGGTCCGTCGTCGGAGGCCGTCCAGACGCGAACGCTCGCCTCCTCCTGATGCGGATGCTCCCATACGAGTACGAACGAATCGCCCTGCAGCATCTGCACCATCGGGCCGACGGCCGGGCGCGAGCCCAAGCTACGATAAAGAAGCAACCCGACGCCCACCAGTCCGATGACGACGACGATACCCAAAACACGTTTCGATTGTGATCCACTCACGCGAATTCACCTTGTCGTTGAGATCATTGTCATAATCCGGCGTGCAATCGTTGCGCAAAGCGGGCCGGTCGAGGAATTCATCCCGCGCTCGGCGCGGACGACACAGTACCCTTGGGAGGCCAGTCGGGCAGTGGCTCCGGTCGGGTCTCCGGATTCACCACCACTTTGACCGGAATGATCTGCTTCCGGGCCTTGTTGAACGTGGCAGTGATCTTCGCCTTGTCACCCGGCCGCAACTCCGCCATCGCCGCCGACGCCTCGCCGATGGCAATCTCGCAATCGTCCGGCACCGGCGTCCGCAACTCCATGAACTCCCCCTTCCACGGCACCACGAACTCGAACGACGCCTCCCGCGCCTCCGGGTCGAGCCACGTGATCGTGCCGTCCACCGTCACCGACCGCGTGAAGTACCGCGCCAGCTTTATGCCCACCGGAATCGCCACGGCGATGACGACCACGACGAGCAGCAATAGTCGACGCCACTTTGCTTTCGAAATACCGCTCATCATCTACCTCGAGTGTACTCACCGACAGGATTTTATCGTCGCATGAGATTATTGTACGCACAAGCCTTCGTCATCTCCTGGCCCCTCCAACATCGGCATTCACGCCGACGCCCCGCTGTAGCGGCTCAGGCCGAAGCGCCAGAATGCCGACGCGCCCAGCAGGGATACGGCGGCGATGACAATCGTCACCACGACGCCGGCCACGTTCGCCTTGCCCACCAGAGCGCCGGCGGGGAAGGTCGTCAGAAACGCCAGCGGAATCACGTACGTCAGACCGTAACGCAGCCACGCGGGGTAGATGCTCACCGGGTAACGCCCGGCTTCGAACAACGACCAGAAGACCATCTCGATGTTCGAGATCCGCGTCGCCCAGATCGCCAGCGTGCCCAGGATCAGCCACACCGAGTAGATGATCGTGATCCCCGCCGCCAGCATCACCAGGAACCGCGCGATCATCCCCGGGCTCAAGTCGGCGGAGAGCTGTACACAAGCAACGATGACCAGACCAAGGCCCAGCACCACGTCCGTCAGCCGCCAGAGAATGTACTTGCGCAGGCTGATGATGAACTGCGTGTTGACCGGCTTGAGAATGGCGAAGTCCAGCTTGCCGTCTCGGATCTCCTCCATCAGCATCCGCATGTTCGGGGCGATGAGCGAGGCGATCACGCCGACCATGATCCGGTACACGCCCATCAACGCCAGCAACTGGTAGACGTTCCAGCCCGCCAGCGAATCGGTATTGGAGAAGATGGTCCAGATGCCCAGCAGATCCGCGCCGAGTTGAAACACCGACATGATCACGCGGACGAAAAAGTCCGTGCGGTACGCGGCGTCGTCCTGAAAGCTGACACTCAGGTAGACCCCGATCAATCGCAGATAATGACGCACGGCCCGCATCGCTTCTCCTCAATTCCCCACGGCGGTGTACCGCTTCACCGCGAACGGCCAGGCCAATCGGAATACCAGCAGGCCACCGATCAGCCAGAGACTCTGGTAGACGATACCCGAGGCCATTTCACCCGTATCCATCTCCCCCGCCAGCACACGCGCGGGGAACCAGATGATCCACTTGAAGGGCGCGAGGTCCGCCGCCAGTCGCAACGGCCCGGGCATCACCTCCAGCGGAAACAGCCGCCCGCCAAGGAAGAGATTCATCCCCCACCACGCCTCGCCGATGGCATCCATGCGCGTCCACCAGAACGCGCACAGGCTGAGCGCATAGCCCCAGATGAAATGGATGGCGGCGGCCAGCAGCGTCGCCATCACGCCGAAGGCCAGGTGTGCGCCGGTCGTCTCGAAGTTCGGCTGCGCGATCCAGCCCACGAGGATCCAGAGCGGCACCAGCAGCACGAGCGTGATCGTCTTGTAGGAGATGTTGTCCGACACGTTCTGCCAGATCGGGAGGATCGGCCGGAGCAGCCGCTTGGACATCGCCCCGCTGCGAACCTGGTATCCCATTTCGTGGATGTCCCAGGCGGTACAGATGTGGCCGACGATCATGGACAGCAGAAAATAGGCACTGAAGTCGGCGGCGGTCATGCCCTGGATCGACTCGCCACTTTCGCTCCCCGCCACCGCCGCGCGCCACGCCGCCATCGCCACCAGCGGATACGCCACGCCCCACAACGCCCACAGTACCATCTCGCCGCGGTACTGCACCATCGACGCCAGCGACATCCGCAAGTACGCCGGCATGGCCGAGAGCGCGTGCCTCATGACGCCTCTCCCTCGCCGGCGAAGACCCGCTTGATCACGTCCTCGATCGGCGGATCCTCGATCGTGAGATCCAGCACCGGCAGATCGGCCAGCAGCTTCGCCGTCACCGACGGGGCGCGATCGTGCGGGACCTGCAGCGTGACCTTCACCCCTTCGCGCGCAAGCACTTCACCGAGCGCGTCGAATGCATAGCCGTCCACGTCGCGCTCCAGGTCCATGGTGATCACCTTGAACGGCGCCACGCGCTTGCCGAGATCACTCAGCGGCCCGTCGAAGAGAATGCACCCCTTGTCGATCACGATAACCCGGCGGCATAACGCCAGAACGTCCGCCATGTAGTGCGACGTGAGCAGGATCGTCGCGCCATATCGCTCCTGGTACGCCCGCACGAACTCGCGGATGCGCCCCTGCATCGTCACGTCCAGACCCAGCGTCGGCTCGTCCAGGAAGAGCACCTCCGGACGATGCAGCAACGCCATGCAGATCTCGCACTTCATCCGCTCGCCCAGCGACAAAGTGCGGACCTGCTTCTTGAGCACGCCGCCGATGTCAAGCAGCTCGATCATCTCGTCGAGCGTCTCGCGGCGCTGTTGCGGCGGAACGCGATAGACCGCCAACTGCACCATGAAGGAATCCATGGCGGGCAGGTCCCAATTCAACTGGCTGCGCTGGCCCATGACCAGGCTGATCTTGGAGAGGTAGGCCGATTCGCGATTCCAGGGCGTGTGGCCCAGGACCTCCGCCTCCCCGGAGGTTGGATGCAGCAGGCCGGTGAGCATTTTCAGCGTCGTGGTCTTGCCCGCGCCGTTCGGCCCGAGAAAACCGACGATCTCTCCGCCATCAATGGTGAAACCCACGCGATCGACCGCCACGACGTCCTTGTATTTTCGCGCGAGGATGCTCCGCAGGGCGGCGCCGAATCCGCCTTCGCGCTCGGGCACGCGAAAGGTCTTGCTGAGTTCTCGTACGTCGATCTTGGCCATGAGCCGGGTTCCATGAGGAAGCGAATCAGCACCTGGGATGTTAACACGTGCCCCCTGGCCAGGACCATCGGCAACCTGCGGATGACGGCCCGGACATGCCCGATCGCTGTCGCCGTTCAGCTGCGCCCCTGTTCGTGAAACGCGCGGAGCAGGCGGAAATCGTAGATGCCCGTGTTGTGCCCGTCGGACCATTCGATCTGCAGTGCGTAACTGCCGACGAGATGCCCGCCGGTCATCGTGATCGGCCCGGACGACGACTGGCTCAGAATGGGCAACACGGATTGACTCTGCTTGTCGCGCTCGCTCTTGCACGTGGCGCACGGACAGTTCTTGCGAAGGGCGGCGGCACTGTACGTCGAAGCCACACCGTCCGCCCAGGACACGCGCAGTTCCTGCTGATTGACGTCGAGGTCCAGACCGCTTGGTGTGATCTGTGCCGTCGACAGGTCGTCGCGACTTCCCATTTCATCCGGCATAACCACATCCCTGAAGGCCGTTCGTTGCCTGCGTGACGCCTGCTTCATGCGACTCCCGCTTACTCCGCGCGGCCTTTGAACTGCGTCTCGAGTTGGTGGCGGATTTCGGCGATGCGCCCTGCGTTCTCCTCGGCGCGGAATGTCCCCTTGAACGTGGCCGGCCCGAACGGCTCGACCGCCCCGCCCATCCGATAGCGCGGCTTGAGGTTGCCCGACTCGATCCAGCCCGCCACCTCGTCACCCTCCATCTTGTACGTCAAAAAGGAGGCACCATCGTAACGCAACCCCGTCGGCAGCGAGAGCATGGCGTAGATGACGTGGGCGTTGGTCTGCGTCGCCTGGGCATAGGTCCGACCGGGCCGTGGGTTCCAGAACTCCTTGATGTAGACGATCTGCTCGATGGTCTGGGCGGGGTCGACCGTGCTCGGCGACTGCTCGATGAACAACAATTCGAGCAGGCCGGACGCATTCTTCGCGTAATAGGTCTCCGAGAACTCGGCGTAATGTTCCTGACGCCCGGTGTCGTCATACGACACGAGTTCCAGCCGCGTCTCCGTCGGTCTGATCCAGCCGGTGCAGCCGGTCGACAGAGACAGGGCCGCGAGCCCGATGGCGTGAAGCGACAAGGCGATGCATCTCAACGTCCTGGGGCGTAATGGGTTCATGCGGCGAAGTGTACCACGGAGAATGTTGGGGAACAAAGACGGCAGCATGAAGGCATCGCCGCCGATTTGCCGGTTTTCAAAACGATTGAAGACCCGGAACGCGTCTGTCGGGCCGTTGGAGAAGCCGCTATAATTCGGCACAATGAACACCGAAATTCGCGACATGACGACACTGGGCGTGGTTTCGTTCCTGAACTCCCGCCCGCTGATCGACGGGCTCGACTGCGACGCGGGCATCAGCCTGCACTACGCCGTGCCCTCGGCGCTGCCCGGCATGCTCCGCGCGGGGCAGGTCGACGCCGCCCTGGTGCCGGTGATCGACTGGGCCCGGGCCGGTGGGGCGTGGGACCGCGTGTCCGATGCCTGCATCGGCTGCGACGGCGAAACCCTGACCGTTCGCGTCTTCTCGCGCGTCCCGCCGGAGGAGATGACGACGCTCTACGTCGATCCCGACTCGCACACGTCGGTCGGCCTCGCGCAGATTCTCTGGACGTACTACTACGAGCGGCGGTTGAAACTGGTGCCCCTGCACGCCCTCGAAAGCTGGGACGCTTGCGAGTCCGTGCTGCTGATCGGCGACAAGGTGGTCAATGCGCCGCTGGCGGGGTTCTCCCATGAGATTGATCTCGGCGGCGCGTGGAAGGCATGGCAGGGCTTGCCCTTCGTGTTCGCGGTGTGGGCCGCCCCGACGGGCAGGGATCATGCAGCGCTGGCAGCGACGCTGAGCGTGGCGCGGGATCGCGGTGTGGCCCGGGCGAGCGAAATCGCCCAGGGGCTCGCCCCGGCGCTGGGCTGGCCGGTGGATCTCGCCACGCAGTACATGACCGAGTACCTGCGCTATACGATCACTCCGCTGGCGGCGGAGGGCATGCACAAGTACTTCGAACTGGCGGCGGCGGAGGGCATCATCCCTGATGCGGGAGTGTTGACATGAGCACACTATCCACGACGAAGACGCACACACCAACACCGCAGGCAACACGTTCTCGTTTGTCGCCGGAAGAGGCGCTCGCGCTCTACCGGGACGCTTCGATTCACGAACTGGGCCGGCAGGCGTTCGCCGTTACACAGAAGCTGCACCCCGAGGACACGCGCACCTACGTCGTCGACCGCAACATCAACTACGCCAACTGGTGCACCGCCAAGTGCATTTTCTGCAACTTCAAGGCTGATCCGCCGGGCATGAACAGCTCGCGCCCGGAACTGCCGGAAGGCTATACACTCAGCTTCGACGAGATCGGCGAGAAGATCCAGGAACTCATCGACATCGGCGGCACGCAGGTGCTCATGCAGGGCGGGCTCGTGCCGCCGGAACTGCTCGGCTTCGACTGGTACCTCGACCTGCTGCGCTTCATCAAGACCAACTTCCCGGGCATTCATACGCACGCCTTCAGTCCGCCGGAAATCTTCGCGTTTCACCAGGTCTTCGACATGCCCATTCGCGACGTGCTGCTGCGGCTGCAGGAGGCTGGGCTGGACACGATCCCGGGTGGCGGCGCGGAGATCCTCTCGGACCGCGTCCGCGACATCATCGGCCGGGGCAAGACGCGCACCGACGAGTACCTCGAGGTCATGCGGCAGGCGCACCTCGTCGGCATGAAGACGTCGATCACCATGATGTTCGGCCACATCGAAACGCTCGAGGAGCGCATCGCGCATCTCCGACTCATCCGCGACCTGCAGGACGAAACCGGCGGCTTCACCGCCTTCATCTGCTGGACCTTCCAGCCGGAGCACACGCCGCTCGGCCGCTATCCCCAGCGCGACCCGGGCTGCACCGATCCGCCCGACGGCAAGCACCTCGTCCTCGCCGACGCGGATGAATATCTCCGCACGCTGGCGTTGGCCCGCGTCTTCCTCGACAACGTCCCCAACATCCAATCGAGCTGGGTCACGCAGGGACCGAAGATCGGTCAGTTGGCATTGTTCTTCGGGGCGAACGACATGGGCTCGGTCATGATGGAAGAGAACGTCGTCTCCGCCGCCGGGACCACCTACCGCCTCGACGAGCAGGAGATCCGCCGGCTCATCACCGACGCCGGATGGACCCCGCAGAAACGCAACTGCTACTACGAACCGATCGCGTAGCTGAATTCGCATGGCCCCCGTGATTGCAGAGTGTGACTCACCCATCGAATCAATGTTCGAGGTGGATCGCGATTGAAGACACTGAAGCTGATCTCAGCCAATCATTCCGGTTGTCTACCTCGCCTTTTATGGCGACGTACTTCGGTATCCCGCTGTGCAGATCTGCTTTCGGACCATTGATGTACCGACTCGGTTGGAGATATGTCCCGTCCCCATGACAACGTGCGTGTATTACTTTCGAACTTCTGCAAGGATTAATACGCCACTCGTGCTGGGTTTCATGGGGTTGTACTTTTTAGGGCTCGGCGGGTTGATGGCTGTTCTTGATAATGCGCTCTCGGCGCTGGCGTCGTGGCCTGCTGTCATCATGCTCATCTTCATCTGTGGTGTGTTGGGCTGGTGTTTCCGCATCGGGTTTCGCAAGCAGATGGAGACGCTTCAATGGAACGCGCGCCGGGTCACGCGAATCGACGCATTGATGGCCCGTCCAGGTGCGGCGGTGCGATTCCCGCATCGTGTAGTGGAACGCCACAAGCGTAGCCGGAAGCTGTTCCGGCAAAACAAGCCCATTGATCCCCTCTACAAAACGCTACCCGTCGGGTCAGTGGTACGCGAGAACGGGCCGCCGCCAGTCGAACTGCCGCCCCCTGCGATCAGCGACGTACCGTTCGAGCCGGTCGCGATCAACGACGAGGAGCAGCTTCGAATCCTGCTGCACATGGGGTACGGCGCAACGATGCCCGATCCTCTGCTGCCGGAGATGCAGCGGGCATGGAAGCAGAAGACGTCGCGCGTCGTCGCCTTCTTCAGAGCTCGACGACGTTTCTTCTTTCGTCTGGGAATCGGGGCGGCGGCAGTCGTGATCGTGGGTTTCGTTCCCTACCAAGCGTTGATGGACGTGATGCGGGGTAACGTCTGGGCGGCGCTTAGGCCGCTGATATACGCCTTTCCCATCTACGTCGGCATCAAGTACATGCTCTATCCGACCACGACGTGGCTGATGCCGGGCACGCTTGTGCAGCACGTCCGCCCGCTTTTCAGCGGTAAGGAAGAGATCCGCATCCATCGTTTTGACGCCATCACGGTGTCGATTCTCCCCTTGGCGTTGCAGGTGCACGACCGCGAAGGAAAACGCGCACACATCATGATGAGCCTGGTGCAATCCCATGCCACGCTGTGCGCGATGTTCAGTCAAGCACCTTGGCCGACCGACGAGGAGATCCATGAGTTTCTCGAAGGTCGATAGCGGCATGCGCGGGCGAAAGAGGTGTCGACAGGATGGACCAGATGAACAGGCCCGGCTCCGATCCCGTTCCTCCTGTTTATTGTTTCACCTTCATATCCTCCGTGGCGGCTCTTCTCCTTGCCCGGAAAGAAGGCACCACAAGAAGCTCAATAAACACAGAGAAAGTCATCAGCGTGAGTCGAATAGCGTATGTCACACCCAGGCTGAGAAGATGAAGTTGCGACCTGCGCGGGTACAGCCGCTTCGACATCCTCTCGTCATCCGGAATTCCACATTCCTGCTGGCTGCCGATCATGGCCAATTTGAGCCACTCAACCTTCAGCCGAAACATCTCAAGACTACAGGTTCATGTGCATCCGAATGCCGTACACCACGGACACATCGTTCAGATCGTGGCCCCCGGGATTCATGATCACCTGCACGTCCGGGCTCACGTGCAGCCACGGCGTGATCTCGATGTTGTAGTACACCTCGACGCCCTGCTCCGAGTGAAAGATCGACGGCAGGTTGTTGCTCAGATCGATGTAGTAGTATCCGACGCCGAAGGTGTCGCGGTCGCGCTCCGGCACGACGCCCGTCCCTCCCACGCCGATGCTGTAATAATGCGCGATCGGATTGACGTCCTGCCGCGCCCACGAGAACCGCCCGAACACGCCCACGCCCTGTGAAGGATCATCCTGCTCCTGCCACAGGTACTGGTCGAAGTTGTAGTAGACCATGATGTTGTCGCCGGCTTCGTCGAAGTCCGCCAGCAGGTTCACGACCTTGTTGGCCAGGTCCGGACCGAGCAGACCGATGACCAGGTCCGAGGTCTGCCGGAACGGTGTGGGCGGCGCGATCTTCTCAAAGTCCTTGGAACTCCACACGAATCCGACGCGTTGATGGCCCGGCAATCCGAACGGTTCAACGGCGAACGACCACTCGTGGATGACTGTCGTGTTCGTGTCGCCGTGCATGGCGGTCTCGAACCCGGTGGTCTTCGCGCGGCCGTCCGTATCCGCCACAGCGGTCAACACCGATAGCCAATCGGTCGGGTTCAACACCACGCTCGCCCCCAGCGTCGTGTACGGCAGGAACGACGGGATCGGCAGATTGTTGCGCAGACCGGTGCCCATGAACTGCGTGCGCTCATCATTGGCGAACACATTCCGGTCGAACGCGCGAGCGCCGAACAGCTTTCCGGCGATGAACACCGCCTTGCCTTCGAACAGCACCTGCTGAAAGAACCACTCGCTCAGCAGCATGCGCCCACCTTCATCGAGTCCGAACCCGGCTTCCGCCGATCCCGGCTTGGCGGCATCGAAGTTGATCGGCAACAGCGAGCCGACCTTCTCATTCACGCCGCCGCCCCAGACGGGCTCGCCGACGATCACGAATGAACCCCCCGGCCACAATCCCAACTTGCCCGTATCCAAAGTCAGCGTCAGGTCGGCTGAACCGGAGAGTCGCGCGCCGTTGTCGGTCTGGCGTCCGCCGTGCGCGTTGTGCTGAAAGATCTGCGTGTAATCGATGGCAAACGTGATCCCGTGTTCGGCCAGTTCCGAACGGGCTCCTCCCCAGTCTCCCGTGAGAGTATTGCGTTCCCAGAAAGAGTCACTGTCAACCGGCGCCGGTGCCGCCACTTCTTCGGGGTCGGGCACCGCCAAGTCAGGAGTTGACCTTTCCTGCTCATCGGCCGGCACTGCCTCCTGAGCACGCAAGCCCGCCGTACACGCCAACAGTACTATCCACACCAGACCGTCTCGCCATTGCATGTCGAACCTCCACCGGATGAGATGTGATGCCGTTGGATCCGCTTTCCACGGCGGTGATTATCCTGACCCCATCGAGGACAAATATCAATAACGATACCTGTTGACCTGATTAATAAGTTTCAAGCGAACCCCACTCACCACACGCGCAAAGAGAACGTAAATGCATATTTTAAATGCCTTTATGGTCGATACGCCGACGGACTTCCTCTCGATTACCGGCGGCGAAAAGTGCAGGATCCATTGATTCAAGTCCGCGCCGTTGCTACATTGCCGATAGCCGATCGCATCTCGCGGAGGAGCATCGGCAAGGCGATTCGCAACCCCTGAAATAACCCCGGTCGAGGACGTTCCATGGACATCAAGATTCAACTGGACGAGAAGGACATCCCCCGGCAGTGGTACAACCTGGCCGCCGACCTGCCCACACCGATGCAGCCGCACCTCGGCCCGGATTGCCAACCGATCAGCCCGGACCTCCTGGCGCCGGTCTTCCCGATGAACCTCATCGAGCAGGAGGTCAGCACGGAGCGCTGGATCGACATCCCCGAGGAAATACTCGACATTCTGTACCGCTGGCGGCCCGCGCCACTCTACCGCGCCAGGTATCTCGAAGAAGCGCTCGATACCCCCG
>CAZUAQ010000091.1:12115-13416 GCA_964618455.1 uncultured Planctomycetales bacterium
AACACCGCCGTCGCCCAGGCCTGGTACAATAAACAGTTCGGCATTGAACGGCTCACCACCGAAACCGGCGCGGGCCAGTGGGGCAGCGCGTTGAGCTTCGCCTGTTCGCTCATCGGGCTCGAGTGCAAGGTCTACATGGTCCGGATCAGCTTCGACCAGAAGCCCTTCCGCCGCCTGATGATGGAGACCTGGGGCGGCAAGTGCGTCCCCAGCCCGAGCACCGAGACGCAGGCGGGCCGCGCCGTGCTCGAGGAAGATCCCGACACACCGGGCAGCCTCGGCATTGCCATCAGCGAAGCGATCGAGGCGGCGGTCTCCGACAAGACCGGCAAGACGCGTTACACCCTCGGCAGCGTGCTCAATCACGTCATGCTCCACCAGACGATCATCGGCCTGGAGGCCAAGAAGCAACTCGCCAAGGTGGGCGAGAAGAAGGTGGACGTGGTGATCGGATGCGCGGGCGGAGGAAGCAACTTCGCCGGGCTGGCGTTCCCCTTCGTGGCGGACAAAATCGCCGGAGCCGACATCCGCATTATTCCGACCGAGCCGTCAAGCTGTCCGACGCTCACGCGCGGGCCCTATGCCTACGACTTCGGCGACACGGCAGGCATGACGCCGCTCATGCCCATGCACACGCTCGGACACAAGTTCGTTCCCCCGCCCATCCACGCCGGCGGACTGCGTTATCACGGTATAGCCCCGCTGATCAGCCAGGCGACGGTGGAAGGCCTGCTCGAACCGATGGCCATCGATCAGCTCGAGTGCTATGAGTCCGCTATCCAGTTCGCCCGCACGGAAGGCTGGATCTCCGCGCCGGAGACGAGCCACGCGCTCGCCGCCGTCGTCCGGGAAGCGAAGCGGGCCAAGGAGGAAGGCAAGGAGAAGACCATCCTTTTCTGCTGGAGCGGTCACGGATTGATGGATCTCGTCGGGTACGAGAAATACCTCACCGGCCAACTGGACAATTACCCCTTGCCGGAGGAACTCCTGGTCCGCTCGCTGCACTCGATCGAGAATCTGCCGCGACCCGAGGCGGTCAAGACCGGCAAGTGGTAAACGACCTACATGGCGACACGCTGCACCATTGGATACACATCCGACGCGGCTCTATAATGCGACGCGGTATGGAGCGATTCCCCGGTCTTCGCGTGAGGTGTATACGATGCAAGTGCGATTCAGTTGCCCCGCCTGCGACGGCACCCATGTGGCCGACATCCCCGAAACGACGATCCACATGACCTGCGGCACCACCCACAAGACGCTCAAGCTCCGCCTCACCCCCGGCGGTGACGTCAAGTCCG
>CAZUAQ010000092.1:0-11991 GCA_964618455.1 uncultured Planctomycetales bacterium
TGGCGGGAGTCGGTGCGACGTATGTGGATCCTGCTTCGGCACTCGGGCGCCCGACCGTGGACACGCGCGGGGATGGCGTGACGGGCTCGCCGCTGGATCCGGTTGTCGTTTTACCGGTTTACCCTGCTTACCGCACGGAGGAACTGGTGAGCATCGGCGATGGCGGACACCTTACGCTGTCTTTCGATCATCCGGTCGAGGACGACCCGCGGAATCCCTGTGGCATCGACCTGATCGTGTTTGGAAACGCGCTTCAGGATTTCGGCGGCGGGCAGTTCTGGTTGAACGGGGACCCGAACCTGACGACGGTGCAACTCGCCTCGATCGGCTCGGAGCCGGGCGTGGTGTCGGTCAGCCAGGACGGCACGCAATGGCACACCTTTGACAACAGCCAGGCGGTTCCGCCGAAGCCGACACCCTTGGCGGACAGCTACATGCCGACGCTCGGTCGCGTCTACGATCCAGACAATCCCGAGCCATCACTGCCGGGCAACGCGTGGTGGGGCGTGCCGACCAACCCGACGCGGCCGATCAACCCGTTGTGGACCGGCGCAGACTTCGTGGGGTGGACCGTGGCGGACTATGCCCGGCGCTACGGATGCGCGGCGGGAGGGACCGGTTTTGATCTCAAGGATGTGGGGCTGGCGTGGATCCTGTACGTGCGGGTCGAGAACGATGATGGCGATGAACTCACGCCTGAGATCGATGCCGTCGCCGACGCGGCGCCGTACCTCTTTCCCGATTTCGACTGCGACAACGACGTGGACGACGACGATCTGGATCACTTCCGTTCCTGCGCGACCGGGCCCGCCCTCGGCCCGCCGGAAGGTGATTGCGCCCGTGCCGATTTCGATGCCGACGGCGATGTGGATCAGTCCGACTTCGCCCGTGTGCAGCGTTGTTTCTCCGGGATGAATGTGCCGGTGAACCCGGCTTGTGTGGAGCCTTGATGGTACGAGTGACGGACATGATGACCCGGCGAAAGATGCATTTGAGGCGCACTGGCGCATTTACGCTGATCGAGCTGCTGGTGGCGGTGGCGATCATCGCGCTGCTGATCGCCATTCTTCTGCCGTCGCTGACGCGTGCCCGCCGCGTGGCGGAGTCCGCGACCTGCCTGAGCAACCTCCGCCAGTTCGTGGTGGCGGCGCACACGTACGCGCACTCGCATCGCGAGCGCTACCCGATTGCCTCCGGCACCGCCTTCGATCCGCAGACGAACGTCTTCACGCAGTACGCCTGGGATTTCACGCTCCAGCGCGACTGGGCCAATGGCGGGGAGATGTCGATCCGGGCCGGGCTGCTGTGGCAGGGGCTGAGCGTGGGCGAGATCCACCAGTGCCCGAGCTTCGAGGGGGCGAGCAACACTGCCGCCGATCCCCACACGGGCTACAACTACAACACGAGCTACATCGGCCACGGCCAGGGCGAGCACATCGAAGCCCCCGCCCGGCTCACGGATGTCCGCCGCCCGAATCAGACCGCGCTCTTCGGCGACGGCGAGTACGCCGCCGGGGCCAACAAGTTCATGCGGGCACCGTTCAAGGACGCGGAGTTCGGCGACATTTTCTCTGCACGCGAGGCGGGGACGCAGGGCTTCCGCCACAGCCGGGCCACCAACACCGCCTTCGCCGATGGCCACGCCGAAACACGCCGCCGGCGCTACACGGACCACCAGAACGCCGACACGCGTCCCGTCGCCGAAAACACCGGCTTCCTCTCGCCCGACAACAGCCTCTATGACCTGAAATGAACGCCACGGGTCAGTACCCCGACCGTAAGGGAGGGGAGCACGGGTGTCGCGTGCCGCACGTATTTGGACGATCCACGTTAGTCATGAATATGATTGGCGCCGAGATTGTCCCGTGTTGCCGAGGTGTACCCGCGATCCGCTTCCTGACGGGCGCGGTACGGACTGGCGCCAGACGAACCCACGCGGTACTGATTGGCGCCATTTGGAGTGGCGCGGTACTGGATGGCAAGGTACAGGGCCGCGAGACCCCGCCGTGTTTCACTTGAAGTAATCCGGCTCGTTGCCGGGCTTCCACTTGATGTTGCAGCCGGCGCTGGGCTTCTGGTCGTCGGAGACGGGCTTGCCGCCCAGGACGGCGTCCATGGCGGCGCGGAGATCCTCGCCCGTCAGCGGGCGGTCGGAATTCGGCCGGCTGGCGTCGAACTGGCCGCGGTAGACGAGTTTCAATTCGCCGTCGAAGAGGAAGAAGTCGGGCGTGCAGGCGGCGCGGTAGACGTGGGCTACTTGCTGGGACTCATCGAACAGGTAGGGGAACGTGTATCCGTGAGTCTCGACCTCGGCCTTCATTTTCTCCGGGCTGTCGTCGGGGTACTTGCTCACGTCGTTCGAGTTGATTCCGACAATGCCGATTCCCTGCTGCTGGTATTCCCGGGCCACCTCCGCCAGCTTGGGCCGCACATGGTGGACGTACGGGCAGTGGTTGCAGAGGAATATGACGAGCAGCCCCTTGTTGCCTTTGAAGTCGTCGCGCTGAACGACGTTCCCGTTCGTATCCGGCAGGGCGAAGTCGGGCGCTTCCGTGCCCAGCGGCAGCATGGTCGAGTCCACAAGCACCATGGGGTCGTCTCCTTGAGATGAGGGTTTTCGGCTCTTGACGTTGTGGAGGTATTGTAAAGAACCCACCGCCGATCGCCCAACGGCGTCGGTTCCGGCAACGGTGAGCACGATTTCGTGAGAAGCGGCAAGGGGGCTGGGCGATTGCGTCCTCAGGGACTCGAACCCCGAACCCGCTGATTAAGAGTCAGCTGCTCTGCCAATTGAGCTAAGGACGCGTTAAGAATCGGGTATTCTAGCACTGCAGAGCCGGGATGCAAGTCAGCGTGTGGGTGCCAGGTGGGAGGCGGTCAAGATCAGTCACAGCGGACCGGCTCAGGGGCCATCTGCTGCTGGCGAATGAGTGCGGGCAGATGGGCGAGCAGATCGGGGATGGCGGCGCGGGCGGGCAGTGCGAGGGCATCGGCCAGCCGGAACCACTGCCGCTGTCGGAACCGGCGCTCCATGTAAGTGGGATACTCGTGAACCACCTCGAGCAGGAACACTGCCACACCGCACCAGCCGCGCCACTTACGATACTTGAATGACGCCACCGGCACGTTCGACACGCGCCCGGCGATGCCCGCCTCCTCGAGCGACTCGATGGAGGCCATCTCCCGCGCGGTGTAACCCTCGTCGATGAAACCCTTGGGGATGCCCCACTTCTGCTTACCCTCGCGCAGTGTCATCAGCACCCAGAGTTCGCCATCGTCGTCAAACTTGAAGGGGATGGCCGCGGCCTGCGGATAATACGGAATGTGTTGGGAATCCAGCATGCGTATCAATCAAGAATAACTCCGATGGGGAGATTCTGAGCCATTTTACACGCGTTAGGGTGTCAGACCAATCGAAAGCAGCGCTTCTCTTTATGGTTATCGGTCGGTGCCGGGAGGGAAGTTGAGGTCGATCCGTCGTCGGTCGAGATGGCGGAGGTTCATCCGCGCTTGCCGAAGGTGCGGCCGTAATCCTGGCCGAGGCGGGGCTTCACGCGCCCGAGGAAGAGCACGACGAGTCCGAAGGCCAGCGCCGCCACTGTGCCCGACGCCATATGCCCGCGATACGCCGTCGCTTCGACGAAACGCTCCTCCTGGACGAAACGCGTGAGCATTTGCATCCGGTCATACATGTAGACGTGCAGGCAGGGTACACCGACCGCCACGAGGAAGATCTTCACCTGGAACCAGCGCATGCGGATGAACGCGCGAAAGTGCGAACTCAGCAACACGAGACCGAAGAGCATCGCGCCGACGAGGCAGGGCACGATAAGGTGTGAATACGCCCGGTGCACGAGGTCGAGATGGCCTGCCCATTCCGCGGGCGTGGCGGGAACGGGCTGCGCATAGACGATCATGAGCGTGCCCATCAGCCCCCCCAGAAACCCCGCCACGAAGAACAATTTGGGCACGATCAGGTAGGGGCGCAGTCCCCGGCCCCATTTTCGGCCGTGGCGGTTCGTGTACGTCTTGGCGGTCATGCGGGGATTGTGAGCCATCCCGCCGGATCGGGCAACCGACCGCGCCAGGGAACCGACTTCGTCCTGCCTCAGGGGATTCCCTATAATGGCCGTAATCGATCCTTCGGCACGGATCGGGTCGGACGGATACCAGGAACGAGAGCATCATGACCACGGCACCGCCGGTAGTGGATTGGGAACCCGAAGCGATGGACTCGCTCAATGCCGAGTTCGAATCGCGTCACGCGCTGGACATCATCGCCTGGGCGGCGGAGACATACGGCGATGATCTGGCGCTGTCCTCCTCTTTCGGTGCCGACAGCGCGGTGATGCTGTACCTGGCCACCCAGGTAAAACCCGACATCAAGATCATCACCGTGGACACGGGATTTCTTTTCCCCGAAACAGTCACGTTTCGCGACGAGCTGGCCGCGCGACTGGATTTGAACCTTCTGGTCTATCGGCCGAAGGTGGACACGGAAATCTTCCTGGCCGAGCACGGCAGAATGTGGCGGTCCAGCCCCGACTCCTGCTGCGGCATGAATAAACGCGAGCCCTTCGATCGGGCAAAAAAGGAACTCGGCATTCGGGCGTGGATGACCGGCATCCGCCGGGAGCAGTCAGCCACGCGCCGGGATACACCGGTCATGGGCACCGATCATCTCGGCCTGCTGAAAATCTGCCCGATCGTGCACTGGACGGCGAAGGATGTTCACTATTGCCTGCAGGAAAACGCGCTTCCGTACCATCCGCTCCGCGAGCAGGGGTACATGAGCATCGGCTGTCACCCGGAAGAAGGCTACTGCACGACGAAGGTCAAGCCGGGTGAGGATCCACGCGCGGGGCGATGGGCCGGTTTCGACAAAACCGAGTGCGGTCTGCACGTTCACACCGAGGGCAGCGGTATCTGATCGATGCACGCTCGCGCTGCAGGAGTATTCTCACCGCCGCGCGACACCCGCGGCTTGACTTCCGGCCGCCGGAGGGGAAGGATTCAATACCTTTCATGATGAATCTCCTTTTCGAAAAGGCCGACCTCCACGCGGATGTGTCGGCCTTTTCCTCGTGTCCTGCGTGCGGTCCCCGCGGCGATTCACCGATTGAATTGCATCCGCCAACCCGGCCTGCTACCTTGAGCACATGAAATCACTTCCCAAACGTGAATATCCCCCGCTCCGCGAAGATCAGATGCTCGCCATCGGAATCTACGGAGAGTCGGTGGCGGCGTACCGCTACACCGTGCTTTCCGAACGGGTGCCCAATCTCGAGGATCGGAAGATGTTTGCCGACATCGCCGAGGAGGAACTCGAGCACAAGGCGCGTCTCGAGGCCCTCGCCAGGACGCACTTCCCCGGACGATCCTTCGCCTTAAGCGACGAGGACAAGGCGCTGGTGCTCACCGGTCCGCGCCTGATCGAGGTGCGGGATCTCGAGGATTATCGCGACGTGATGCAAATCGCCCTGAACACCGAGCTGCGTGTCTCCCAGTTCTACCAGGAGATGAGCAGCCGGGTCACGATCGATGCGGTTCGCGAGGTCTTCTCCGAACTGGCGGAGGAGGGATTCGAGCATCACCAGAAGCTCTTCGATGTCGCCAGTCAGCGCGGTTTCCTGCCCGAATAACTCTCATCACCGAGACCGGACTCACCCGATGCGACGGTTCACCTGAAGCGTCTTGAGCAACTGGTTGATGGCGTTGTTGCTGATGGTCTTGCGATCGATGATGTAGGCGCGAATGGCATTGGGAGCGACATGCGCCCGCTTGCCGAGTTCAAACGCGTTCCATCCTCTTTCCTTGCACTTGCGTTCAATCAGGTCGCGGATTTCGTCGTGATTCACAGGCATGCGATTCTCCGAGCGTTGATGTGCCGGGGTCTCTTCTTTCCACAGTTTATCATGGATCCGGGGCACAGGGCAGGGTTGCCGCCAATGGGGCGGGGCGTGTATCGTTCGCGTCACCGAACCGTGCATCGAGGATGAGTATGGTGAATGCTTCTCAAGGCTCCGGATCGTTGACCCCTGCGCGTCGCATGACGTTCACCGGGCGCCGCTATCCCGATGCGCAGTACATGGCCATCCACGTCGAAAACGGTCGCGTCACGGGCGATGAGCCGATCCAGACGCTGCCGGAACCTCCGGGCGTGCAGCGCTGGATCATGCCCGGTTTCTTCGACCTGCAGGTCAATGGCTTCATGGGCAGGGCGTTCATCGATGCCGAGGTCAGCGTGGGCGACGTCACCCACATGGCTCGCGCGATTCTTGCCACCGGAACGACGCACTTCCTGCCGACCGTGGTCACCGCCGCGATCGACACCATGGAGCAGCAGCTCAACGTCATCGCGTCGGCCATGCATGAAGACCCTCTCGTGAAGGCCATGTGTCCCGGCGTTCATGTGGAAGGACCGTTCCTGAGTCCCGAGGACGGACCGCGCGGGGCGCATCCGCGCGAGCACATTCATCCACCGGACCTCGCCCTCTTCGAGCGATTGCAACGCGCCGCCGGCGGCAGGATCGTTCTGATGACCCTCGCCCCCGAGGTCAAAGGCGCGATCGACTTCATCCGCGTGCTCGCGGCTCGAGGCATTACGGTGGCGCTGGGCCATCATCGCGCGGACGCGGAATCGCTGCACCGGGCGATCGACGCCGGCGCGCGGATGTCCACGCACCTGGGCAACGCCTGCGACGCGATGCTGCCGCGGCACGAGAACGTCATCTGGCGGCAACTGGGCGACGACCGGCTGTGGGCGAGTTTCATCGCCGACGGGCATCATCTTCCCGGTGAGATGCTGCGTTGCATGCTGCGGGCAAAGTCGGTAACGCGAAGCGTACTGATCACCGACGCCATGAGCGGGGCCGGAATGCCCCCGGGGCGTACCCGCTTCGGCAGTGTCGACGTCGAGAAACTCGAAAGTGGACGCGTCGTTCTGCCGGGCACGCCTTACCTGGCAGGCTCCGCCGCCGACATGCCGACCGTGATTGCCAACGCAGTGCGTCTTGGCGGGGTGTCGCTCATGGAGGCGGTGGCGATGGGATCGGTCCGCCCGGCGATGCTGCTCTCGGGCTGGCGAAAGCGCTGGTCGGCGTTCGGCGGCGACGTGGCCGACATGGTGGAACTCGATTGGCATGAAGGGGAGCAGCGTATTGCGATTCGACAGGTGGTCTGCGGCGAACACGCGTGGATTCGTCAGGAGAATGAAACCGCCGATGAACGCGGATGAACACAGATGGAAGAGGAGAAAAGATAAGCTTCGGATCGGCTACGGGAGGGGTAAGGAATGAACTCAGCGAACACATGGGGTATGGAGGAGTTGACGCATCGGGTGATCGGGTGTGCACATACGGTTAGCAATGTGCCGGGATGCGGGATTCTGGAAAAGGTATACGAGAATGCGTTGGCGTACGAGTTGACGAGCGCAAGTCTTGCAGTTGCGCAACAGCCGCCATTCATGTTGTCTATGAGGGCATTGTAGTTGGTGAGTATGTAGCCGACCTCCTTGTGGAGAACCGGCTTCTTGTCGAGTTGAAGGCCGTCAAGGAACTGGGCAAAATACACATGGCTCAATGCCTGAACTGTCTCAAAGCTACGTAGCTGGACGTCTGTCTCCTCATGAACTTCGGACAACCCCGCGTCAAGATTAAACGCATCATCAATACGATGGAGCGCACCTGGAGGAATCCCGATGATAGCAAAGAATGGTAAGCGCTTCCTCTCGTAATGCATCTATCCCTGTTCATCGGCGTTCATCTGTGGTTCCATACATTCATCGACGACAGAAGCCAAGCTCTGTCATGGCAGTTGACTTGAGGTACCGATGGCAAAGAAACGTTCCAGGCTGAAGAAAAGCAAGATTGAGAAATCATCGCGTGGAGCAACTTCGCCGCAGTCGTTGGCGGGGGTGATCCTCTGCGGCGGTAAGGGCACGCGCATGGGATTGACCACGTCCCACAAGGTCTGCGTGCCGATCGCGGGTCGCGCCGCCATCGTTCGCCTCGTGGACACCTTGCGTGCCGACGGTGTCGATCCGATCGTCGTCGTGGTCGGTTATCGATGCGGCGACGTGATCGAGACGCTCAGCGCCGTGCATCCCGGCATCCACTTCGTCTACCAGCGGGACCAGCTCGGGACGGGCCACGCCGCCAGGATCGGTGTCGAAGCACTGGCCCACCTGGGCTACGACGGGCTCGTGCTGGTCACGATGGGCGACAAATGGTTCGCCCCGGGACTGGTGAAGGGCGTGTCGCAGCACTTCCGGCACAGCGGCGCGGATCTGCTGGCGGTCAGCACGCCGAAACGTCCCGAAAGCACGGCAGGGCGCTTGGTGGAGTTTCCGGATCGTGGAGTCGTGGGCATCGTCGAACGAAGAGATATCGAGCGGTTGCGCGTCCTGGAGGCATGGCAGTCAGTGGCGGAGTCGAAAAAGTCGTTGATGAAATCAAACCTGCGCAAGACCGGACTGGAATTCATCCGCCCGGCTCGGAAGCTCTGGCGCGCCCTGGGGCCGCTGTCTCGATTCTGCCGCGGTTCCGGAGCGCTGCCGTCGCGGGATGTGCGCCAGGCGATTCAGGAAGCGGGGACGACCTTGCCACTGGGAGATCGACGGCTGAGCGCGGATGCCATCGAGACGATGAGCCCGACGGTCAATGAGTCGGTTTATCTCGCGCGGATGAACGCGTTGGCCCCCGCGCTCCGTAAGATCGGACGCGCCAACGCGCAGGACGAGTATTACCTGACCGACATCGTCGAGATCCTGCAGCGCGAGGCGGATCCGGACACGTCCGCCGCGCCGCGTGTCATTCTCCATACGCTTGCGGGCCGCGACCTGATGGCGTTCAACACGCGCAAGGAACTCAAGCGGATTGAAGACCACGTGCGCGAATTAGAGCGCGATCCACACGAGCAGGCAACGTCGCGCAAGCTGAGAGCCTATTCCCGTCGCCCGCAGGATTGGCAGTCGTACCTGAAGTCGCCCCGTGCCGCCAAGCGGATGGAACGGGTCTACGGCGATCAAGCCAGTGCGTTACTCCGCGAGCGTCTCCGGGCCATGAAGCGCGTCGTCCGCTTATTCGCAAGGCACTTCGGCAGCGATCAACCATGTCTTCTGGTCCGCGCGCCGGGACGGATCAACCTCATGGGGCGTCACGTCGATCACCAGGGCGGATACGTGCACGTGGTGGCGTTGAGCTGCGAAGTGCTCATGGCGGTGAGCCCCCGTCAGGATGACGTGATCCGCCTGGTCAACGACGACCCGGTCGCATTCCCGAATCGCGAGTTGGTGATCAGCGACTGGGCGGGGGCACTGCGCTCGCGGGACTGGCTGAGTTTCGTGGATGGTGACGAGGTGAAGCATCACCTGTCGTCCACCGCCGGGGACTGGAGCAACTACGTGCTCGCTTCGGCACTCTACCAGCGTTTTCATCATCCCGAGCGACGCCTGCGCGGCATGGACGTCGCGGTCCTGGGCAATGTGCCGATGGCGTCGGGATTGTCGAGCAGTTCGTCGTTGGTCGTCGCCACGATGGAGGCGATCAACGCGGTCAACGGCATCGGGGCCGACGGACCGGCGGTGGTGAACGCCTGTGGCGAGGCGGAGTGGTTTGTCGGTTCGCGCGGAGGCGCTGCCGACCATGCCGCCATTCGTCTCGGCCGGGCGGGGCATGCGGCACGCATCGGGTTTCATCCGTTCCGCATGGAGGAGGATGTCCCCTTGCCCGAGGAGGCGGCGCTGCTCGTGGCCTACAGCGGCGAGCATGCCGTCAAGAGCGCCGGCGCGCGGGATCGCTTCAACGAGCGCGTGGCCAATTACCGCCTTGGCATCGAGCTACTCAGGAAGAAGCATCCGCAATACGCGTCGCGTCTGAAAGTCATCCGCGATCTGACGCCGGACCGGCTGGGCGTGTCGGCCCATCGCGTGCATGCCATGATCGAGGGATTGCCGAATCGCATCACACGGCAGGAGCTGATGCGGCGGCTGGGGAGGGACGGCCGGAAGCGTGTCGAGTCGATCTTCACCTCCCATGCCGATCCGGGGGCGTACACGGTGCGCGACGTCGTGGCCTACGGGGTCGGCGAATGCGAACGGAGCCGATTGGCGGAAGGGTGGCTGCGTGAAGGTGATCTCGAGCAGTTCGGAATCCAGATGGTGCGTTCGCATGACGGCGATCGCGTGTACGGACGGCGGCGAACGAGTGAGCGGGGCCTCGCGGCTCGGTTGAAAACATCCCCGGACGCGTTGGCAGATCTCATTGGAGACTACGCGTGCAGCACCCGGCGGATCGATGAACTCGTCGACATGGCTCTCGAAGAGGAGGGCGTTTTCGGCGCGCAGATCGCCGGCGCCGGGCTGGGCGGATGCGTCATGATTCTGGCGCACCGCCGGGCCGTCTCGCGCGTGGTGCGAAAGCTGAAACGCGATTTCTACGAGGCCTCGGGCCTGGAGCCGGCGATCTGGAGTTTCCGGAGCGTGCACGGCGGAGGCGTGGTCCGCCCCTAGATGCTTGATGTTATCGGTGTCATGGTCATAGAATAGTCAGGGTAGGGCGATTGCGCGTCATGAAACGGACACGCCAGAACGAATCGGAAGTGATTTGTTGAAAGCAGCTTACGGCGCGTTATCTCCCGCGAAGGATGCGAGTCTTCTCTGCGGAGGGCTCCCGCCGGTGCCGATCGGTACCGGGTCTCTGGTGGCGGCTTGCCGTCCCCGCCGTTGTTGACTAATGCGACCCCCTGGATACAGGCACGACCAAGCATGGCTCGATCACGCAAGAAACTCGGCGAAATCCTCTACGGTTGGGGCATCATCGACAAACGCGGGCTGAAAGAAGCGCTGGCGTACGGCCGGGAGCACAGCAAGCGCGTCGGCGAAGCGTTGGTCGAACTGGAAATGTGCAGCGAGGACGATGTGGCCAAGGCCCTCGCCACCCAGTTCGACATGGATTACGTCGACATGGACCAGAACACGTCGATCAGCAAGAACCTCAATCTCATCCCCACCAAGATCATCATGGACAAGCGGGTGCTCCCGCTGGGGATGGAGAACGACCGTCTCAAGGTGCTCATCAGCGATCCGCTCGACCTGGAAACGCTGGACATGCTCCGTTTCCGGCTGAACCCGAACATCGAGACCGCCATCGCCCCGATCAGCAAGATCAATCGCTTCATCGAGACCTTCATGGGTGGCGTGGGTGACCAGCTCAAAGACACGATGGACAGCATCGACCAGGATCGTGATGAGGACGACGATCGCAAGGAAGGCGTGCAGATCGAAGGCGAAGATGAGGACGCCCCGATCATCCGCCTGATCAACCAGTTGATCACCGACGCGGTGAACATGCGAGCGAGCGATATCCACATCGAGCCGATGGACGATCGTGTGCAGGTGCGCTATCGCGTCGACGGGGTCTGCGTCGAACGCGAGAAAGTCCCCAAGTCCGTGCAGGGCGCGGTGCTGGCCCGAATGAAACTCATGGCGGGGATCGACATTGCCGAGAAGCGCATTCCGCAGGACGGCCGTATCAAGCTCAAGGTCAACAACAGCGACGTCGACTTCCGTGTCAGTTCCTGCCCGGCATACCACGGCGAGAGTATCGTGCTTCGTATTCTACGTCCCGATTCAGTCCGCGTGGGCATCAGCGCACTGGGCTTCGAGCAGGACAACTACGATAACTTCATGAAGATCATCAAGAAGCCCAACGGCATCTTCCTGGTCACGGGCCCGACCGGCTCGGGCAAGACGACGACGCTCTACTCGGCCCTGCAGGAGCTGAACCGGCCGGACCGGAAGATCATCACCGCCGAGGACCCGGTCGAGTACAACTTCGCGGGGATCAACCAGTGCCAGGTCCGCGAGGAAATCGGCCTGACCTTCCCGATGATTCTACGATCGATGCTGCGTCAGGCGCCGAACATCATCCTCGTCGGTGAGATTCGTGACCTGGAGGTGGGCGAGGTCGCGATTCAGGCGGCACTGACCGG
>CAZUAQ010000093.1:0-10831 GCA_964618455.1 uncultured Planctomycetales bacterium
GGAGGTGTTGAGTCGTGGCCGAGGACACTGGCAGCATAACAACGGCGGGAAACCACACGAAGATCGAGCCTGTGACGACACAGCGAGCGTACACGCTCCGTTTGCGCGGGACTGACCCGGCCGACGATTCGTGGCGCGACGCCCTGTGGGCGACACACGAGGCGATCAACAGGGGCGCCAAGGTATTCGGCGATTGGCTGCTGACACTCCGCGGCGGCTTGTCGCACGAACTGGCGGACGCGAAGGTTGCCACCGGCAAAGGCAAGCCGGACCGTGAGCCAACTGCCGAGGAGCGCCGCAATCGTCGCATCCTGCTCGCGCTCTCGTGGCTCAGCGTGGAGGACGAGGACGGGGCGACGGAGGGCAATGTTCGCGTTGCCACGGGACGGGATAATTCCTCCGAACGAAACGACAAGGTCGTCGCGGCCTTGCGCGACATCCTAAAGGCTCGCAATATTCCTGACGCCGAAATCGGCGACCCGGTGGGGAAGCCGGAAGATCAGCCCGAAACCTGGGTCGGCGATTGCGCCCCATCGCTAACGGCCGCGATTCGCGATGACGCGGTGTGGGTGAATCGCAGCGCCGCTTTTGATCGGGCTGTGGCTCGCATCGGCGATTCCCTCACGCGCGACGAAGTATGGGATATGCTTGAGCCGTTCATGGGCAGCGCCAGCGTCTACCTTGCAGGCGTGAAAGTCCGCACAGATGATGACCAGCCGAGTACTTCGGAGGAAGAAAAGGCAAAGGACCTTGTGCAGAAGGCGGGCCAGTGGCTGAGCAGCCGGTTCGGGACGGGCAAGGGAGCCGACTTCCAGAAGATGGCAGGAGTTTACGATGCAATTGCGGCCTGGGCAGAAAAGGGCGGCGACCACGCTTCTGGTGCAAAGGCCCTCCAATCACTCAGCAACGCGCTCGCGCCCTTGCACCCGGCTTCGGGCGACGCGCAGGGGATCCTCAGCCTCATCAGTGGGCCCGGCTACAAGAGCGCGACGCGCAATCTCATTCGCTCCTGGGATACCAGTACCGGAAGTCCCGACCTCACGCGCATGGCCACGGTTGCTGGTGAAGACGCGACCAAGTGCCGCGGCAACACGGGTGGCAAAGGACCCCGGCCATGGTCAAACACGATTCTCAAGAATGTCCAGGACCGGTGCGGTTTCACATACTTGCAGACGGACGGACCCGCTCGGCATAGCGAGTTTGCAGTCATGCTTGATCACGCCGCTCGCCGTGTTTCAATTGCGCACACGTGGATCAAACGCGCCGAAGCCGAGCGGCAGCGCTTCTCGGAGGATGCCCGCCGGTTCGATGCCGTTCCAGTGGACGCGAAGCAGTGGCTCGACGAGTTCTGCGACGCGCGGTCCGGCATCTCGGGTGCGGCGACGGCCTACCGCATCCGCCGGCGAGCGATCGAAGCCTGGGATCGCGTCGTACAGCGCTGGTCACGCACTGTTTGCAGGACAATCGAGGACCGCATTACCGCAGCCCGCGAACTGCAGGCCGATCCCGAGATCGACAAGTTCGGTGACATTCAGCTCTTCGAGGCACTCGCCGCAGATGAAGCCAAGTGCGTTTGGCAGCCGAACGGCAAGCCCACGCCCGATCCGCTTAAGGACTACGTCGCCGCCCACGACGCAATGGACAAGCAACGCCGCTTCAAGGTACCTGCGTACCGCCACCCTGATCCACTCGCCCACCCCGTCTTCGGCGACTTTGGTAATTCTCGGTGGGACATCCAATTCGCGGTCCACGAAGTGGCTAAAGCCGCAGCCAAGAAGAGCCGCAACAAGAACTCCGACCATGATTGGCTGAAGGACCAGCGCGGGCTGCGGATGGGGCTGTGGAACGGGCAGGACGTTCAGCACGTAGACCTGTGCTGGTCGTCCAAGCGCCTCACCGCCGACCTGGCGCTCCGTGACGATCATAACGACGATCAACACGACGTTACCCGCGCCGACCGGCTCGGACGAGCTGCCGCCAGCCTGTCTTCTGAACAGTCTGCCCGAGTCGCCGGACTGTTCGAGTTGAAGGACTGGAACGGGCGCCTCCAGGCACCGCGCGTACAACTGGATGCTATCGCCGCGCGTGTGGACAAGCACGGCTGGGACGACACGGCTCGCCGTATGCGCGACAATCTGAACTGGCTTGTGACCTTCTCGGCCAAGTTGGAATGCCGCGGCCCGTTCATTGAATATGCCGCGGGGCACGGCATTCAGCCGAATCGCAAAGGCGAGTATTACCCCAATGCCGAAACCAACAAGGAGCGCAGAGGCCACGCCAAGCTGATGCTCGCCCGCCTCCCCGGCCTCCGCGTCCTCTCGGTCGATCTTGGCCATCGTTTTGCTGCCGCCTGCGCTGTATGGGAAACCTTGGCTACCGAGGGTCTCGAGCGCGAAAGCTCCGGCCGCGAAGTCGTTGCTGGAGACACGTCCGACACTGCGCTGTACTTTCACACGCGCCATACCGACGCACAGGGAAAACAGCGTACGACCATTTACCGCCGCATAGGCGCGGACACGCTCGCCGACGGCAAGCCGCATCCCGCGTCCTGGGCCCGCCTCGATCGGCAGTTCCTCATCAAGCTCCAGGGCGAAGAGAAGCCGCCGCGCGCCGCGTCCCGGGGCGAGATCGACTACGTTCGCCAACTGGAAACCGAACTCGGTCGAATCCGCGACGAACACAACCCACTGCCGCGACGGGTTGATGAACTCATGGCCGAAGCCGTCCGCACCGTCCGCCTCGCCCTGCGGCAGCATGGCGACGCGGCCCGTAATGCCTACGCGTTCAAGCCGGATGGCGCCTTGCACACACCCGGCGGCGGCTCACAAGTGCACACCGCGGACTCCCGCAAGAAGGCCGTGCGCGACGCCCTCGTGCGCTGGCGAGAATGCGCGACGAGCGCCCGGTGGAAGGATGACCGGGCGGCTCAGCAATGGGACGAGCACATTAAATCGCGTCTGACCGTAGCATTGCCGGAACAAGCCGAAGCGGCCACGCGTGACGAGCGCAAGAAGCAACGGCAATCACTCGAAACAGCCCTCGATTCGGTCGCAGGGCTCATTGCGAACGACGCATCGTTGCTCAGAAAACTGCACAGCCTCTGGTCCGACCGTTGGAGCAGCGACGATAAGACCTGGAAACCCCGCCTCCGCCGCATTCGCGACTGGTTCCTCCCCCGCGGCCTGCGACCACGGTCTGACGACACACCTCAGCAAGCCGCCGATCGCAAAGCCCGACGCGATGCTGCCCGAAACGTCGGCGGCATCTCGCTAACGCGCATCGCCACGCTCCGAGAGCTCTATCAGGTTCAGAAGGCCTATGCGATGCGTCCCGAGCCCGACGACCCACGCAAGAACATCGCCGGGAAGGACGACCATCGCTACGATGAGTTCGGCCGCTCGATTCTCCGTGTCGTCGAGCGCCTCCGCGAGCAGCGCGTCAAGCAGGTCGCCAGCCGCATCGTCGAGGCGGCGCTCGGTGTTGGTCGGATGAAGCCGACAAAGGGGCGCGACCGCAAGCGCCCACAGGAGTGCATGGACGCGCCCTGCCACGCCGTCGTCATTGAATCTCTGCGTAACTACCGGCCCGACGAGCTCCAGACTCGCCGTGAAAACCGTGCGCTGATGAATTGGTCCGCCGGCAAGGTCCGTAAGTACTTGGAAGAGGGCTGCCAACTCTACGGACTGCACCTGCGCGAGGTCATGCCGAATTACACCAGCCGCCAGTGCAGCCGCACCGGTCTGCCCGGCCTGCGCTGCGACGATATCCCGCTCAGCGAATTCCGGGCGGCCCCGTGGTGGCGCAAAGTGGTCAATGCCGCCCGTCAGCGCATTGAAGCGGGCGGCCAGGACAGCTATGACCAACTGTTGACCGACCTGGAGAAACAGCTCTGCGACAACAACGGTGATGTCTCGTCGCGTACGGTTCGCCTGCCCCGCAACGGCGGCGACCTGTTCGTCGCGGCAGGCGCCACCGACGGCTCGGTGGCTCTCCAGGCTGACCTGAACGCTGCGGCCAACATCGGCCTGCGCGCCCTGCTCGATCCGGACTACTTGGGTAAATGGTGGTACGTGCCCTGCAACGCCAAGGACTACCAGCCCGCGAAGGACAAAGTCGCCGGCGCGGTTTGCCTTGACATGGACACGCCGCTGGCAGATATCCCCAAAAACGCCGAGAAAGACGGCAAGAAGCAACGCGATATCGTGAACCTCTGGCGGAGTCCGCAGGCGGCAGTTGTTGCACCCAACGCCAATAACCCCTGGCAGCCCACGCCGACATACTGGGCCGGCGTCCGCGCCCGGGTGATTGGCCGACTGCGTGCATTGGCTGATCTGGATGCGACGGTTGAATCGAGCCAGCCGCCGTGGTAGTTTAAGCATGCTGCCTATAGGGCAGCGCATCTCCGAGCACGTGTCTCCCTCTTCAATGGGCTTGGGCACTCGGCATTGATCACGTTCGCGTCGGCGCGGCATAGCGTCGGACGGGCGCATGCTCTTTGACAAGTCGGTGCGATGCGGCCCGTCGCCGCTTCGGCCCCGCGAGCGTGAAGGTGGTGCAGGGGGGCCAGGGCACGCTCGCGGGCGGGATTCGCGCAAATGCTGCGCATTCTTATCGGATTCTGCGAGGTTTATGGTATGATCCCGACGACGAAAATCAGCCGTGCTCGCGGAAGCATCCGCAAGTGTCGCAGCCAACAGCGTTTGCGAGTGCGGGGCCGCACCGTCCGACGCGGCCCTGATCAATGGACACGGGTCTGGCGGCACTGGCTCGGCGGCGGGGAGCGGCCGCACCGTCCGACGCGGCCCTGATCAATGGACACCGCGTCACCGGGGAAGATTGGACCGAAGAGAAAAGGCCGCACCGTCCGACGCGGCCCTGATCAATGGACACTATGGCAAAGAGCCGGAATGGTCGCATCTTCAGTTGCCGCACCGTCCGACGCGGCCCTGATCAATGGACACGAAGATCGCATTGAAATCGACCACGTTGCCCGGCGTGCCGCACCGTCCGACGCGGCCCTGATCAATGGACACGAGATCGTTGCGATGGGGGATGATGTGATCCACCACGCCGCACCGTCCGACGCGGCCCTGATCAATGGACACTTACCTCATGCACGCCATCTTGGGCACCATCGCCGGCCGCACCGTCCGACGCGGCCCTGATCAATGGACACATCACGTTAACCGTCTGGCCGGAGACTTGGCGATAGCCGCACCGTCCGACGCGGCCCTGATCAATGGACACAGTTCAAGCGAGAGAACGGCATCGCCGAAAAAGAGGGGCCGCACCGTCCGACGCGGCCCTGATCAATGGACACCTCAATGATGGCATCATTAAGCTCTTTGTATGTGGCCGCCGCACCGTCCGACGCGGCCCTGATCAATGGACACTACGCTCGGAAAAGCACAAGCGCCATCGTCGGATCGCCGCACCGTCCGACGCGGCCCTGATCAATGGACACGCCGATCATGCCATCGAAAAAGATCGAGCCGAATGGCCGCACCGTCCGACGCGGCCCTGATCAATGGACACACGAGAACTTCGGCATAGAGGATCACATCGACGGAGCCGCACCGTCCGACGCGGCCCTGATCAATGGACACCGCTCGATGTCATCATCACGCCACATTCGTTGCAGCCGCACCGTCCGACGCGGCCCTGATCAATGGACACAATTCCACCGAAGCCTGAACCGTTGAGGCATCATGCACGCCGCACCGTCCGACGCGGCCCTGATCAATGGACACGCGATAAAACTGGCTCTCCGGCTTGGTTGCACCGTGCCGCACCGTCCGACGCGGCCCTGATCAATGGACACCGATGGTGCGTGCGCTCTTCGCTCTTGACCGGATAGTTGCCGCACCGTCCGACGCGGCCCTGATCAATGGACACTCGCGCCATTCGCTCATTATCGCCTTTTCTCCTTGCCGCACCGTCCGACGCGGCCCTGATCAATGGACACATATCATGGCACCGCTTACACAACGGCTGCCAATTGGCCGCACCGTCCGACGCGGCCCTGATCAATGGACACATCGATCGTATCCATCGATTGCTTCGTGAGGAGCGCGCCGCACCGTCCGACGCGGCCCTGATCAATGGACACCGCCGACTTGCTCTCCGGTATTGCTCGTGTCATCGGGCCGCACCGTCCGACGCGGCCCTGATCAATGGACACCAAGATGCGTGGATCAATAAGACGAATTCGGCACGCCGCACCGTCCGACGCGGCCCTGATCAATGGACACTGCTCAATATGTTCCGAAGTGTGAATAAGACGAACCGCCGCACCGTCCGACGCGGCCCTGATCAATGGACACGCATGGCAAGGACCGAATTCAACACGATAATTCTGCCGCACCGTCCGACGCGGCCCTGATCAATGGACACACCTTGTACCACTCCGAAGCAATACAGTTCTTTAAGCCGCACCGTCCGACGCGGCCCTGATCAATGGACACGGCTTTAGACGGCATGATGTTTCCCGCGCGGTCCGTCGCCGCACCGTCCGACGCGGCCCTGATCAATGGACACTCCCCGCGCGTGATCCTGGCCGATGAGGCTCAGGACGCCGCACCGTCCGACGCGGCCCTGATCAATGGACACTCCATATCCAGCAGACGGCAAACGATCGGGCGCGGGGCCGCACCGTCCGACGCGGCCCTGATCAATGGACACGAGAGTCATCGATCCCACGCGTCGCCGTTCTCCGCCGCACCGTCCGACGCGGCCCTGATCAATGGACACACATTTGTGACATCGTAGTGTATATAGATAGTAGCGGCCGCACCGTCCGACGCGGCCCTGATCAATGGACACGACGTGGACCACTCGCTGGCCATGGGGGCTTCAGCCGAGGGCCGAAGACCACACTGCTTGCGCTCGCTTTCGCTGTCGCCGCCAGTCGGTCTCGGCTGCGATGGGTCGAACATCACGTTCCGTGATGGGGTCGCGCCCTTCGGCCACGGGCGGGAGGTCAAGGATGGCCTCCTGTATATCCGGCGCCAGATGCAGCAGATTCATGATCTGCGTCATCCGGGGCTGGGTGACATGAGCCAACCGGGCCAGTTCCGACTGGTTGGCGATCTTCCCCTCCTGGATGAGCCGGTCGAACCGGGTGGCGAGGGCCATGAGTTTCGAGATCCGGGGAATCCGACCGGCGGGAACGTGTTCACAGTCGCCCTGGCCGTCTCTTCCGGAGCTGAGGGCGCCACCATCCGCTCCTGTGGCCGGCCGTGCTTCCGGGTCTCCTCCCGTCGTGGTTCGTCCCGGCCGCCGTTTCCCATCCAGTCGCACCGTTCTCGTCACAGCAGTCATGCCGCATCCTCCAGATGTTGACGGATCAGCGTCTTGATGTTGGTCGGACGGAAAGTGACGGACACCGTACACGCGGCGCCGTCATATTCCACGGACGCCACCAGGAGATTCAGCAGCCGGGCCTGCTCGCGTGGGCTCATCTGATCCCACAGCGTATCGAACTGGGCAAACGCTGTTTCCACGTCCGTATCGGTGATCGTTTCCCGCTCGAGTTCGGCAATCCGCGCGTCGATCTGGGGCAGACGGCGTTCGGCGTCGGCGATCCGCTCGTGAACATGAGCCAGGCGGTCGGCCACGGACGCCGTGGTCACGTCTTCCGTCGCCAACTGCCGGAGTTCCCGGTCGTACCGCTCCCGGTCACGTTTCACTTCATCCCGATTCCGCTGCAATTCAACCATCTCCCCTGCCATCGTGGCCATGGCCTGGGCGTGGACGTCCTGAAGCAAGCTCTTGTCACTGGCCAAACTCCGAATCTCGTCGATCACAATCCGTTCGATCTCGTGGGCGGGCAACATGCTTCCTGAGCACTTTCGATGCCCACTCTTCGTCGCTCGCACGCATCGGTAATACCGGTAGAACTGCCCCTTCCGCCCCTTCGTGAACGAGTGTGTCATCGCGCTGTCGCACGTCTTACATCGCAACAGCCCGCGAAGAAGAGCACCGTACCGATTGCGAACTTCCGCCCCACCGCATCGACCATTGGACTTCAGTTGACGTTGAACCCGATCGAACATATCGGCGTCAATGATGGGTTCGTGTACGCCATCGAAGATCTCGCCTTTATGCACGATCTTCCCCAGGTAAATGCGGTTGGTCAGCAGAGCATAGAGTTTGGCCTTGTCGAACGGCAAGCCTCCGGCAGTCGCTCCTTTGCGAGTACTGCGGATCTTCGTCACCCATCCACGCTTGTCGAGTTCGTCCGACACCGAGAGTAACGATCCCATCTCAAGGTACAATTGGAAGATCTCGCGAACCCGGGCCGCCTCGTCGGCGTTGATGACGAGACGGGGACTGGGTCCGGTTCGATCGACATCGTAGCCCAGGGCCGGAATGCCACCGGTCCATCGCCCTTTGCGTTTCTGGGCAGCGATCTTGTCACGGATTCGCTCCCCGATGATCTCGCGTTCGAACTGGGCGAAGCTGAGAAGGACATTCAACATCAATCGCCCCATCGACGTGGTCGTGTTGAACTGCTGGGTGACGGAGACGAAGGCCACGCTGTGGCGCTCGAAGGTCTCCAGGATCCGGGCGAAATCGAGAAGCGATCGACTGAGACGGTCCACCTTGTACACAATTACACAGTCTATCTTTCCAGCTTGGATGTCACGGAGCAGTCGTTCGAGGGCGGGACGTTCCATACTGCCACCGGAGTAGCCACCGTCATCATATCGTTCGGGCAGGACGGTCCACCCCTCGGACTTCTGGCTGGTGATGTACGCCTCGGCGCTTTCCCACTGGGCGTCGAGCGAATTGAACTCCTGCTCGAGACCTTCTTCTGTGGACTTGCGGGTGTAAATCGCACACCGGACGGCTGGGGGGTCGGCCTTTCCACGTCTGTTCGTCTTCTTGCTCGTGCTCATTTCTTTCCTCCCAGGCGGAAGAACCGGAAGCCATTCATGTGGCTGCCGGTGACCTTCTTCGCGATGGCCGACAAGGAGGAATACCGCTCGCCGTCGTACTCGAATCCCTGGCCATTCTCGAGGACCACCACGTGGATGGTCTTCCCTTTGTACTCCCGAATGATGGCCGATCCCGGTGCCGGGAGCCGCGGGTCGCCCTGTTCGCCACGTGGGGCCACACGGGCGACCGTGGGCGACGGTGCCGACTGGGGCGGAGAGATGATCGTCCGGGGCGCCATCACGCGAACGTCGGCGTCGTCGGCCAGTTCCTCTGCCCGCCGGCGGGCCCGTTCCGTCAGATCCCCCTCCGCCCGGGCCTGGAGCCGCCAGGCGATCTTCCGAATGAGATACGCCCGGTGACGTGTCTTCGACTCCTGGCCGTGGAGCTCGGTGTACCGCTCGGACAGTTCCTTCGTGGACATGTGCTGCAGGGCCTCGATCTCGGCTGTGAGTGTGTCCGTCATGTAAACTCCTTTCAGCATGTGGCTTACGAGACGCGGCCGTTAACCAGCGGGCCGCTGAGCCACACTGAGCCTCGTTTCCGAGGAAAGATCAAGGCTGATCTGGGTGTTTTCCACTAAGAGAGATTCGGGAGAAGATGTGCCGGCGGAGGTGAGGTACCGGGTGAGGTGGCGGAGGCGGAGAACCGCTGTGGCGAGAATGGCGGCGACCGCCTGCCGGCGTTCCTGAACGGTCATGCATTCGGGATCACGTGCTAAATTCACGGCGGCATACTCCAGTGATGAGGCACACGGCGTGCGCGCCGGTGTCACCGGTTATGTATGCCGGGAGTTAAAAGGATGCTCAGAATGTCAGCGGTTCGACAGGCGTTCACAGTAAACCACGAGCGGATGGTGGGCTGGGGTTGGCGTTCGCTTGGGGCACTCACAACGTCCAAAACACACCGTAGAAGCCGGGCGACCCGGACTTCACCCGTCAGAAAGCCGTGGCGTTCACCTGGCGGCGAGGCGGAATCAATGCCATCCGTGATTAACCCACTCGATTGCCTGCGACACCAGACGACATGGTCTTAACCGAATCTCGGCCCGTTACCATTCATCGGATACTCATTTCCTTCCTTCTCGCCCCATCCGCTCAGGTTCTTCCTTCGATTCCCTGGTGGTTGTTGACCAGTTTTCCAAGGCCCCGTCTTTCCATTGGCATCGAACCCATCCGTCGGCCAGCGCGAAAGACGTTGACCACCCAGATGCTATAGGTACTGATCCAATCACATTATTGACTTCGGCTCTGGACATACCCTTGCACATCACCTGATCGGCTTCCCTCGCTGTCAAATGAGACTTCATACGCGGAATGCCGCTCCCTGATGCACTCGTGCCGGCACCTGTCCTACAGCCAGTGACTAGGGCGGCCATCATGCCAACCAGCAGGATTCTCTTCATTGCTATCTGCTCCGCATGTTATCCGCATGCTAAATGTGTAGACTTGGCGATCCAGCCAGCCTGCTTCGCTAAGGAGATGCAGTCAGGTTTCCCTGGGAGTCGACACCGACTGTAACGTCCCAGGTTCCTGATGCGACGGTCTTGTTCGTATTCTTATCAATGACTCTGATGGTGTGGCTAATCTGGTTGCTGAAGCCAACCGGCGGTTGCTGTCCAATGGCTCGAGTCACCGCAAAACTCGCGGGGGAATCGACCACAATCAGTGACGTGTCGAATTTGCCCACAGGATTCAAGCGTTTCGCCTTCTTCCAGTGGTCGTTCTCCTGGGGCCGTAGGGGGGGCTCCTTGGTGGCGTCAGGGATAGGATCGCCTCCTTGGGGAAAGAACGTTAAAGTCCCAGTCTCTTCCGACTCTATGATGCATGGCCCATCGGCTGTGTCCTGCTTCAGTCGGAATTGGAGAAATCCGTCATTTGGGTTACACCTATAG
>CAZUAQ010000094.1:0-9897 GCA_964618455.1 uncultured Planctomycetales bacterium
AGTCCAGGGTCTTTTTCATCGCTTCCGTCTGCTGTTCGCGTTCATGTTCCTTGCCCTGGTTGGTCGTGAACTGCATGATTTTCGGTTGAACGCTTTCGGCACTCGGGCACTGCCCTGTTGACACATTGAATTGCCCCTCGTAGTGAGGGCAGGCGGTGGGGCAGCCTTTGCCGTAGAAGATCTGCTCGTGGATGACCGGTTCGTTGTAGAGCAGGCTCCAGGCGGCATAGATTCCGTCACCGCCGAGGTCGATGTATTTCTGCCGAAAGTCCTGCCAGGGGATGCCGCGCTCACCTCCTTCAAAGCGTGCGGCATAAGTCCAATACGTGCAGACACAATCGTCGGGGATGTGTTGAGGCCTCAGCAGCGGGTGGTCACCGATGACGTTTGTGAACCGCCGCGCCATCTCCACGCGCATCTCGATGAAGTAATCCACACGTTCCAACTGGGCCAGGCCCACGGCGGCGCACATTTCGGGAAGCCGGTATTGCCATCCGAATGTATCGTGCCGCTTGAACCCGGGATCCTGAAACATGTCCTTGGTCAGGCGGACGCGGCCTTCGCCGGCCTGAAGATTTCGGAACCCCAGCGAACTGTATTTGCGGATCGCGATCGCCATCTCCTGATCGTCGGTGATGTTGATGCCGCCATCGCCCGTGGAGAGGTGCTTGGAGTTCTCGAAACTGAAGCTGCCGATGTCGCCCATCGTTCCAACAAGCCGTCCCTTGTATCGGCCGAGAACGCACTGGGCGCAGTCTTCGATGACGCGAAGGTTGTGTTGTCGCGCCAGTTCGAGAATCGGGTCCATGTCCGGGGAGAGACCGTAGAGGGCGACCGGCATGATCGCTTTGGTTCGTGGCGTGATTTTGCGGGCGACGTCCGCCGGGTCCATTTCGAAGGTCTCGGGGTCGATATCGGCAAAGACGGGCACCCCGTTCGTAAAAAGCACGGCCGAAGCGCAGGAGATCACGGTCAACGCCGGAACGATCACCTCGTCTCCCGGCCCGACACCGAAGGCGGCCAGCGCAGCATGCAGGGTGGAGGTCCCGGAGTTGAAGGTCACGGCGTACCCCACGCCGTACCGGTCCGCGAAGGCGCGCTCCAGGCGCTGGTTCATGCTTCCGGATGTGGAACTGCCGAAGCCCGATTCCAAGACTTCCCGAACATACTCGATTTCACGCCCGCTAAACCGCCATGACATGTCCGCCATTTGTTCTCCTCGACTGAAGGTGCTCGATCGTTCACATCGCAGAGCGCTGGAGCCTTTAAGGCTATGAAGCCCATGGGTTTACCGCGGGTAATGGCATGCCTTCCTGCCCGCCGCTCAGTTCGGGCATGCAGGCTTGACGAGCCGATGAACTGATGATATATATAATCATATCAATTGCAAGCAGGAGTCTGATTTTTCTCATGTCGTCTGCCCCCTCCCTGAATCGCCAATCGCCTCTGCCGCTGTTCTACCAGGTGGCGGAGGACCTCAAACAGCGTCTGGCTCAAGGGCCTTACCGCGTGGGGCAACGGTTCATCTCGATCCGCGAGGTCGCTCGGGAATACGGCGTGAGCTTCGTGACCGCGCAGCGATCGATGGCGCGGCTGGCGAATGAAAAGTGGCTCGTGTCTCGACCGGGGAGGGGCACCCTCGTTGCCCGGAAACCGGTGATCAACGATGGCGTCGCCCGGGATGTCTCAAACGGCATGGCCACGCGCCGGGCCGTGGTGTTCTGGCCGACACATCTCGCACTGGGGCCCGCCCTGCAGTCGCAACTGCTGGCGACGCTCGAGGGTATCCGCGCGTCGCTTGAGGGGTACTCACTGGCCATCGAATTCGGCACGGAGACCCTCATCGAAGAGGAGCAGCGTGAGTATCTGGATCGGCTCCGCAAGGACAACCAGGGGTCGGGCTTTTTTCTGGTCTCCGTCCCGGCCCAGGTGAAGCGCTACTTTGCCTATCATCGGGTTCCCTGTGTGGTCCTGGGGGATAACGAACCGGGCATCGAACTCAGCGCGGTCTCCAGCCTGGAAGAACGCGCCATGTACGACCTGACGCATCATCTGATCGGGAAGGGGCACCGCCACATTGCCCAGATTCTGAGCGCTCCCCGTGTCGCGGGTCACGAAGCCCGCCTGATCGGTTATCGAAATGCATTGCGTGAAGCCGGACTCGCCCCACGCGCGGAAGATGAGATCACCGTGCCCTATGATCGCGACATCGCCTCTCATCGTTTCCACGCCATCCTGAACCGGCCGGAGCCGGTGACTGCTGCTATTTGTACGGGGCTTACGCTGGCTTCATGGTTCAAGGCCGTTGCCGGCACTCGCGCGCATGTGGCTTACGATGTCGACCGTGAACAGACGGACAGTGGGCTCGTGCCGTCCACGATGTTGATCTGGCCTGGAGAAGAGGTTGGTCGCGTCGGTGCGGAGATGCTTCGTGCTCAACTGGATGGCGACCTGCGTGTCCAGCATCGCACGATGGAGTACGTGCGTCTGGTAGAGCTCACCTGAGAATGCTCGACTCGCGCGTGCAGCCCCTTTCGAAAACAAGTGAGAAGCTCAGGGGAGCGTCCCCGTTCTGCACGGCGAGGTAGAGAGGAAAGAGCGGTCTTGTGACTCAACCAGTGGGAAGAGTGGAAGCGGGGACTGTTCCTTTGCCCCGAGGAACTTCTCACGCTCGTTCTTGGACAACGAAGGAGACGAGATCATGTCATCACCCGACCAATGGAAAGAGGCTTTTGAGCGAGACGGGTTCGTCCACGTCCGCGGCTTTCTCAATGCAGATGAGTTGCAGGAGGTCTACGAGGCCCTGGAGGCGTACAAGAAGGAACTCGTTCCTTCGTTCAGACCGGAATCGCACAAGGCCCTGTACGATGACATCGGCGGTCGGCGTGCTCTGAAACAACTCGTCGACATGCATGATTCTTCCCCTTTCTTCAATGGCATGCTGACCGGCGAACGCGCGACGCATCTGGCAGTGATTCTGCTTGGTGAGAACGCATTGCCTCAGACGCTGGAATACTTCGAGAAGTGTCCGGAAGTAGGTACGCCGACGCCCGCGCACCAGGATGGATTCTACTTCTGTCTGAAGCCCAATCACGCCGTCACGCTCTGGCTGGCGCTTGATGACTGCAACCAGGAAAACGGCTGTCTTCACTATGTGAAGGGATCGCATCGCGGGGGAGTTATGGATCACAATTCCTCAGGAGTCTCCGGGTTCTCGCAGGGGCTCGCCAAGCCGTTCTGGTCGGAGAAGGATGTCGCCCATCTCGAGGTCAACAAGGGAGATGTGCTGGCGCACCATTCGCTGACGATTCACTTTGCGGATGCGAATACGAGCGTACGCCAGCGACGTTCCATCGGCATGATCTTCTACGGGCAATCCGCGAAGCGCGACGAGGAGGCATGGCAACGCTATCAGGAGAACCTGTCCGCGCAACGAAAGATGACGGCAAAGTGATATCGCGTGCCGTCACGAACATTTGTTAAGGCTTCTTCCGCGTCTCCAGTGTTCCGAACCTCGTTTCCGGCAGTTGATCATCGATGAAGGCCCTGTCAAACAGGTGGAGCCGCGCGCCGATGGGTTGATCGGAAGGGCATTCGGTGCCCATCACCAGATCCAACCTGCCGTCCCCGCTCCAGTCGGCGGCATCGAAGGAACCGGCATGGTTGAACGTGTGCAGGTCCTCACTGCCGCCTTTCACCTTTCCTCGGGCTTTAAACTCCGGTGAGGTCGGCGTGCCGACATTCTCGTAGTACCACACCGCCCAGAGGCTGCCGTTGAACAGATCAAGATCGCCGTCACCATCCCAGTCGACGAGTTGGCTGTGGTTGTCGCCGTTGTTGTTCTGTCCGCCGTACCAGCCTTTCACGAAGCCTTCCTGCGTGAGCTGTAATTTGAAATCGCGCACCAGTTCCAGCTTCGACGGGTCAGGCTGATCAGTCGCAGTTTCGTAGGCGGTAAAGATGTTGTCATGATGGGAGGTGACGACGAATTCTGTTTTCCGATCTCCGTCGAGATCACCGAGTGCGACTTTGGACCGCCAGGAGAACTCGTGAGGATCGCCATCACACCGGACTTCGCGCCCGGGCGCCAGCCGGGGCTTCGCGCGCGAGCCTGTGTTTTCGAAGTACTGCACCTGCCACCGCTGGCCGGTGACGAAGAGGTCCAGATCGCCGTCGCCGTCCCAATCGGCGACCGAAGGATTGGCCCAGCCCCAGTCCGCTTCGCCCGGACCCTGCGGACCCCAGTGACTCGGTTCGTCGGCCTGGGGATCGAGCCAGTTCGGCATGGAGATCGGCTTTCCGTCAGCCTCGATCAGTTCGCGAGGCGCGAAGACCGGCTCCCGCAGGGTGCCCGTGTTGCGATACAAGGCGATGTTCGATCGATAGCCGCCGAGCAGGTCGAGGACGCCATCGCCATCCCAGTCCACGGAAATGGTAAAGAAGCTCAACAACTGGGGATCCTCAACTTGCGCCAGGCCACGCGAGGCCAGCTTGGGGAAGTGATGCGGCCGTGGATGATAAGTCCCGAGTGGCGTGGTGTTGGGTTCGACGGCGGGGCGGCCGCTACGGGGGTTGATGTTCTCGAAAAACTCGCCACCGGCGATGAGATCGAAGCGGCCGTCTCCGTTCCAGTCCACGACCTGGGGGGAACTGACCGCATCCAGAATCGGGATCTTGCGAATGAAAAGCGGTTTGCTCCGCGTTCCCACGTTTTCGCAGAACATCAGGCGACCGCCTTCGAGGGGACGGTTGGTCATATCCGCGAAGAGCAGATCGAAATCCCCATCGCCGTCCCAGTCGAGGTAGGCCGGACCGCCGGGAGCGGGAGTGCAGCTGGTGATCGGTACGCCCCTTTCCTCGTGGATGACGAAGGGCTTGTTAAACACGGGCAGGCCTTCGTCATTGGTATCGATGTTCTCGAAGACTTCAAAGATGATCAGGTAGGCGCCGTAGGGGATGACGCCCTTGCTGGAATCCTGAGTGCCGATCTTGTTGACCTTCAGGAACGATACAATCAGGTCGCGATCGCCGTCGCCTTCCCAGTCCACGAAGCGAGCGCCGCGGTGGGCGAAGTAGGGCTTCGCATAGAGCTGGGGGAAGTTCTCCCGGTAATCCGAGACGGGCAACTTCATCAGGGTGCGCATGGGTTTTAGAAGATATAACCCGTTGCGATCCCGCGTGCCCGTGTTTTCGTAGAGGGCGAGTTCATTGCGTTGGGAAGGAAAGGCGAAAAAGTCGAGATCCCCGTCCTCATCCCAGTCGGTGGGGAAGAAATTCTGGTAGAGGTAGTCACGCTGGAGATCGTCCCCGTTCACATCCTTGATTCGCCATGGCCGGCCGAAGACAGGTGGTCGACCCGGCGCCGGAGAGGTTGACGCGGGATAGAAGAAAACCGCATTACCGAGATCCTTGTCGAGGTCCGCCCCGAATTCCCATGATCGCAGGCCGAAACCGATCATGTCGCGAAGGCCGTCACCATTCCAATCGACATGCCAGTAGGTCGAATGCAGCGGCGCCATTTCAGCGACACCCGTGGCACCGTGGCCGGGAAACGCGTCGCCGATCCCGACCATCGCGTTCGGTCGTGAAGGTGATCTCCAAGCGGCCATCTCGTCAGCGTTGAAATAAAGCAGAAAGCGTGTCGCATCGGCGCGCGGGAGACGCCAGTGCAGATAGCCGGCATCGGTAGTGGCGAAGTCGCCTACGAGTTTGTACGGAACAGGCGAGAGTTTGGCTTCGGCATTACCGCCATCGACAGCGTACAGGCTGATCTGCCGCGGCCTGCCGGAGTCGCCCGCCTTGTCGAGCAACTCTCGGAAATCGATCGCCGTGCTGACCGGTGAGTGGTCGAACGTGCGTTCGTTCGTCATCACCTGGATCTCCATGCGATACTGGTAAGCCGATTTCTCGGGCCAGGGAATCTGGTCACCCGAGGATCCCATTCCGGTGTTTGCAAGCAGGGCTACCGTCCCTGCAGTGAGAAGGATGACATCGCGTCGAGGCATGAATGCATTCACGTGATTACTCCGGGGGAGTTCGAGTTCAGGCGAACCGCGAGGAGATGGCGCGATCAGATGGCCGTCCATCCTCCGTCGACGGCAAGATTGGTACCGGTCACGTAGGCCGAGGCATCCGAGGCGAGGAAGACTGCCGCGCCCTGGATGTCACCATGATTCATCATGCGCCCCAGCGGTACGCGAGTGCTGTAACGTTTTTCGAAAGGCGGCTCGGGATTCTCGGTATAGCCACCGGGAGAGAGCGTGTTGACGCGGACGCCGCGCTTGCCGTACCAGGCCGCGAGCGTTCGCGTGAAGTTCTGAACGCCGCCCTTGAGATAGGGATACACAATGGCCGGTTGTGTTTTCAGCCCTTCGTACAGTGTCGGATCGTTACCAACGCTTCCGTAGATGCTGGCGATGTTGATGATGCTGCCCCGGCCGCGCTCCGTCATGGGTTCGCCGAAGGCTTTGCACGTCCAGACCAATCCGACGAGGTCCGACATGGCATTGACTTTCAGCGATTCCAGCGTCACCTTGTCGATCGAGGTCATGCCTTCCGGTCGGCTGAGGGCGCTGTTGACGAGAATGTCGAGTGGACCGAATCGGGCATGAATTTCGGCGGCAAGGGACTCGACGGAGTCCGGTTCGGCGATGTCGAGTTGCATGCCATGGGCGTCATGACCTTTCGCGCGCATTGACTCGGCAAAATCCCGGTTGCGTCCCAGGGAGCGGGAGGCGGTAATGACGGTGGCGCCGGCCTCGGCCAGAGCTTCGGTAATGCTGCTGCCGAAGAGCGGTCCGGCCCCGGCGGTAATCAGGGCCACTTTGCCATCAAGCCGAAAGCGATCGAGTACACCCATGTTCAGCCTTCCCGGTTCATGAACTCACCGCTCTTCATCGTCACACTGCTCATCGGCGGGCATGCCGTTCCCACTCAAGCACTGCAGAAACAACGCAAGGTCGATGTCGTCCACGTCGCCATCCCCCAACCCGGCGTGGTCCGTATCGAAGCAGTGGCATGCCTCACCATCGAATACATCGCTCGGGTCGTCCGCTCCAGTGAGACAACTCTGGAGCTCACCAAAATCCGCGATGTCGACATCCCCGTCGCCATCGGCGTCGAAGACGGGATTGGCGCAATCGGGCACAGGGGCTGTCGCTCCCTCATGCCAGCGTACGTAATCGATCAGCACATGGCATCCGTTGGCCGGGATCGGAAACGCGATGTCGCCGAACCAGATGCGACTGAAGCTCAACAGATTGCCCCCGGCATGCTGATAACTGATCGCAGGCTGAGCTCCATTATCGATGTAGAGATGCCAGTACAATCCGTCGGTTTCACGCGTCAGCCGATAGGTATGGAATCGGTCCGTCGTGTCCATGGGAACCGCCACGCGTCCGACAGGCATGTACGCAAGCAGGAGTTCGACTTTGCCGGGGGAGAGCGCGAGGGCGATATCCCCCGCCTGGTCGTTGGCGACGAGATTGAAACCTGCCTCCTGGCTGTCGGGCAGGACCTGGACACGCGCTTCGAGGGTGACTGCCTGCCGGTTCGACCAGCCGGGCACGGGATTGTCGATGCGCGCGTTGGCGGCGGCACTGAGCGTGTTCAGTTCCATGATGCCGTCTGAATGTTGTGTCCAGGCGCTGCCTCCTCCCTGAATCCAGCCGGATGCGCCGGGTTCTCCCACACCGTCGTAACCGACCGTCCACGTCTCCTCACCCACAGGCTGCAAGGGAAGCGGCGGAAGTTCGCGCGGGCTGAGGACGGGCGGCGTCTCGCCGGGGGCAGTCGCGCCGCGCCGATAGCGAACCAGATCGAGCACGTAATGGGCATTGATGGCGGTGTCGTTGGAATTGTCGCCAATGAGGATTCGTGGATACAGGAGAAACGGTGATGAGCCCGTTCGATTACCGGTATTGCCGCTGCCCGACACGAGAGGAATCGTTTGGTTATCCACGTACACATCGACCCCCAGCGATCCAGGGTGTTTCACCACGCGATAGAGGTGGAAATCATCCGTGGTATCAAAGCTGATGGTCGTCCCCGGTCCCGTAGGAGACAGGTCGCCGGCCTTGACCTGATCCGGCGAGAGTTGTACCCCGAATGATCCTCCATCGTCGAGAGAGGTGATGGAGTACGCGTTGGGATCACTGTTGGGCTCAATCTTGACTCGCACCTCGATGGTGAACCCTTGAGCATGGGACAGGATCGGATCACGAATCCAGATATTCCCCGTCTTGCCGGCATCCGATTCGCTGGATGCCCGATCGACCGACATCAAGCCGATGCTTGGTGTGTTGAGTTGGAATGTCGAGCCTCCCGGTTGATTCCAGTCGTCGTCGATCGCGCTGTCCCAGCGAAGAAAATTCGGAACATTGTCCGCGGCACTGTCGACACCGTCGTAGACCACATCCCAGGGTTCATCCGCAGGGTCGTAAGGTATGCAACTCGCCTGCAAGCAACTCGTGTCCGGACCTTGCCAGAAACCGGCGCACGAGGACTCGATCGTTTCGCTGCACGTGCCATCGATGGCGCAGCACGCTCCGGCGGCGGGTGCTTGACAACTTCCGGCAATGCAGGTGCTCTCGGCGCCCAGCCACTGCCCGCCGTCAAACGTGCAGTTGGATTCGTAAGTTGCGTCCAGACAGGATCCGTCAGTCCGACAGCAGGCACCCGTCGAGGGATCAGGGTTTCCCGCCTGATCGAAGGCACCACTGGAAGAGTCGTGGTAGATCAGATCATCGATCTGCCAGACCGTTGCGCGGTCTCCGCCGTTGCCCGTGTAATCGCTCCAGCCGAGGTGTGTGAGATTGATCGAGAGAATCTCGTCGAGAGGTGTGGCGGGGGACTGCAGGCCGGGGACATCGGTATCGAGATCGGCGGAGTTGACACTGACCTGCTGCCCCTGATTGTCGAACAATCCCACTGTCAGGACATGCGTGACGCCATCGTAGCCGATTGCAAGCTGGAACTCCTGGCCGACAGGATTCGTGCCGAGGGCGGCCGAATTGCCGGCGAGGTAGCCGAAGCCGGTGTTACCTGCGCCACCGAAAGCCAGGTCCGTTGCAACAAAAAAGGTATCGCCTGACTTCCAGTGACGAAGGAGCGTGCCGCAGACGTGGCGTGTTTGCGCAGCCGCATCGCCCAGGAAGCCGACGAACTCATAAGCTTGCGTGGTCTCGGTATTCAACGCCGACCAGTGGAATCGATAGAGACCGCTGAATGACTGGTCTCCGGTCAGGGTGGCCCCCAACGGTCGGCCACATTTGTCAGGGGCAAAAGCCGAGTTGGAATTGTCCCAGTTCTCGACCGTGAGGCGACCTCCCGTCGGACCGGTGAAGTGCATTTTGGCAGGACCGTCGCGGACGACCTCCATGCCATCGGGAATTCCATCCAGTTCATAAGTCGATCGCCAGACTTCAGCCGCGGTGAGGGGGGAGGCGGCCAGGGCCAGCGCCAACACCCGCGTTAACCGCGAACGTTCCTTCAGCATTGGAAGCATGCGATGAATCAATGAGGGTACCCTGAACGCGTCCAGTCCTGAACGAGGGAAAACGACCTTCCGGCTCCACCGAAAAGCAGGAGGAAACGCAATTCCGCAACGTGCATCTCGATTATATCTTTCCCTCCGCTATTGTGCTATCATAAATACTTTAGGTCGCCTTTCGTAGGTCCATCTCCACACACCTGTGAACTTTTCAATCTCGCGGAAGCCATTCTATGGGCATATCTAGTAAAGATATCTGTCAATACTGGACTTATGGACTCCAGGTCGAAGCAGGCGTTCTTCATGGCTTGTTCTTTCAGTGTGCCTTGCACGGAGAACTCCCGGCACGCGGATGACCTTGCCCCCTGAAACGAGTCCGGGTGGCATGTCGTAGCCATTCCACCTGT
>CAZUAQ010000095.1:0-9500 GCA_964618455.1 uncultured Planctomycetales bacterium
AGATCCGCTCGCAGAACAGGCCGTCCTTCTCCGGCCGGTAGGTGCGGTAGTTGATCGTTTCGGGCTTCTTGACCTCCCCGAAGGACCAGCTCCGGATGTCGTTGGGCGAAGCCAGCGAGATGCGCACACTGCCGTAATCGTTCACGCGATCGTAAATATTGTCTGCCATCGATTGAGGATCCTTTTCATCGTTCAAGGATGTCCATCGTTCCAAGTCAACCACTTGCCGGCCGCCATCGTGACGAGTCGTCGAAGGGCCCGGCGGGGATCCGATCAGGCCGTCGTCTTGCAGGCTTCGAGCACCTGTGGATCCATTTGCATCGCCACGACGCCGCGAACCTTGCGGAACCCGAGGTCGAAGCAGAAGTCTTCTTCCGTCCCGTGCGCCGTGACGTCGATTCGCTCGACCCCGAGGTCGCGGAGCGATTCGAGCACGCGCATCGCCAGTTCCCGGGCAATCCCGCGTTCGTCATGCTCGATGCGGCCGTCGGTGCGTGTCACCGCCGCCGGGCCCTGGCAGGACGGGTCGAGTTTGCACTCGGCCAGGCAGCCGCGGAGACCGTCCGTCACCCCGCGGGCCAGCCCGATCAGGCGGCCGTCCTCCCGCGCGGTGACAAAGCAGCACGACCCCGCCACCATACGCCGGAGATTCTCCTCCGACTTGGGTGATCGACTCGACTGCCGCTCGTAGAATTCCTTGAGCTCCTGAACATCCACGTCATCAGGGGCGACGGTCAGGTATGCGATACCTTCCATGTCACAACCTCCTTCTCGTACGGGACGCCGGTTCGGACGCCCGGAACCACGCGGATTTACACGACCCGATGTTTTTCCAGCTGGATATTCATACCCAGACCCTTGATCTCGTTGCAGAGCACGTCGAAGGAGACCGGCGTCCCGGCTTCGAGCGTGTTCGTGCCCTTGACCATGGATTCGTAGATCTTCGTGCGGCCTTCGACATCGTCGCTCTTGACCGTGAGCAGTTCCTGAAGAATGTAGGCGGCGCCGTAGGCCTCCAGACCCCACACCTCCATCTCGCCGAAGCGCTGCCCACCGGTGCGGGCCTTGCCGCCGAGCGGCTGCTGGGTGATCAGCGAGTAGGGTCCCGTCGCCCGGGCATGAATCTTGTCATCCACCAGGTGGTGCAGCTTCATCATGTAGATGTAGCCCACCGTAACCGGTTGATCGAAGGCCTCACCGGTGCGTCCGTCGTAGAGCGTCAGCTTGCCGCCCTTGGGCATCTCGACCAGCATTTCGTTGGTGTTGCCAGCGCGCTGAATGGCTTCCGCATCCTCGAGCCGATCCCGCACCCGGGCATTGGCGTCGAGAACCGCCTGGTCGATCTCCGCCTCCTTGGCGCCGTCGAAGACCGGCGTCACTGCCTGGAAACCGAGAATCGACGCCGCCCAGCCCAAGTGGGTTTCGAGAATCTGCCCCACGTTCATACGCGACGGCACACCCAGCGGGTTGAGCAGGATGTCCACCGGCGTGCCGTCCGGCATGAAGGGCATGTCCTCTTCCGGCAGGATACGCGCGATGACACCCTTGTTGCCGTGCCGACCGGCCATCTTGTCACCGACCGAGAGCTGTCGCTTGGTGGCGACGTAGACCTTGACCATCTCGAGCACGCCCGAGGGCAACTCGTCGCCGCGCTTCATCTGGGCGACCTTGCGATCGCGCTCCTCCGTGATCTCCTGAATGCGCGGCCAGTAACGCATGATCACCTTGCTCGCCTCGGGGCGGGACGAGGCCGGCTTGACCCACTTGAGATTGTCTTCCTGGATCTGCGTGGTGAAGGCTTCGACCTGCTCCATGATGACGTCATGGGACTCGGAGTGGCCGACCTTCTGCTTGGTCGAGGGATCCACCATCGGCTGGCCGACCGCCTGCTCCACTTCCAGCGACATCTGACGGAAGATCGAGACGATTTTTTCGTCCTGCTCCTTGCGGAACTCTTTCATCTTCGTGTTGAGCTGCTTCTTCTGCTCATCCGTCAGGTGCATGCGACGGCTGAACCACTTCGTATCGATGACCACGCCTTCTTCGCCGGCGGGCAGTTCGAGGGAGTCGTTCTTCACGTCCTCACCCGCGCGGCCGAAGATCGCGTAAAGCAGCTTCTCTTCCGGCGAGAGCTCGCTCTTGCTCTTGGGACAGACCTTGCCGACCAGGATGTCGCCGGGCTTGACCCGCGTCCCGATCTGGACGATGCCGTTCTCATCGAGGTTGGCCAGCGCCCGCTCGGAAACGTTCGGAATATCGCGCGTGAACTCCTCGCGACCGAGCTTGGTCTCGCGGATTTCGATGTCGTACTCGTCAATGTGAATGCTGGTGAACGCGTCGGTCTTGACCATCCGCTCGCTGATCAGGATGGCGTCCTCGAAGTTGTAGCCGTCGAAGGTCATGAACGCGACCAGCACGTTGCGGCCCAGGGCCAGTTCGCCATCGCGACAGGCGGGACCGTCGGCGATGATCTGCCCCTTGTCGACCTTGTCACCCAGGTTGACCAGCGGCTTCTGATTCAAACACGTCCGCTCGTTCAATCCCTGGAACTTCCGGAGCAGGTATTCCTCCGTGCCGTCGATCTCGATGCGCGTCGCGTCAACCGCAGTAACCTTGCCGCCCTTTTCCGCGCGAATGACCATGCCGCTGTTCTTCGGCACCATCTTCTCCATGCCCGTCGCCACGACCGGGGGCTCGGTGATGATCAGCGGCACCGCCTGGCGCTGCATGTTCGAGCCCATCAGCGCGCGGTTGGCGTCGTCATGCTCGAGGAAGGGAATCAACGCCGCCGAGACACCCACGGTCTGCTTGGGCGAGATGTCCACGAAATCGATATCACTGGCCTCGACCTGCGAGAGGTCGCCGCCGACGCGCGCGATCAACTGATCCGTCTTCAACTTCCCGCTCTTGGGATCCACGGAGTCGGGCGGCGTGAGCACCGATCGCATTTCCTCGTCGGCACGAAGATACGAGACACCGCCGTTGACCTTGCCCTTTTCGACCTTGCGGTAGGGCGTGACCAGGAAACCGTACTCGTCCACCGTGCTGTAGATGCCCAGCGACGCAATGAGTCCGATGTTCGTGCCTTCCGGCGTCTCGATCGGGCAGATGCGCCCGTAGTGGCTGATGTGGACGTCGCGGACTTCGAAACCGGCTCGCTTGCGGTTCAGTCCGCCGGGGCCCAGCGCGCTCAGCCGACGCTCATGCGTCAACTGGCTCAGCGGATTCGTCTGGTCGACAACCTGGGACAGTTCGCCGCGGCCGAAGAAGAACTCGATGCTCGACGAGATACTCTTGGAGTTCACCAGCTCGGCAATGCGGCCGAGGGCGTCGGGATCCTTGAGGCTCATGCGCTCCTGCACGGTGCGGCGCAGCTTGAGGAAGCCCTTGCGCATTTCGTCGGCGGCCAGCTCGTCGATGGTCCGCAGGCGGCGGTTCCCGAGGTGATCGATGTCGTCGACCTCGTACGCGCTCTCACCGCTGCGGAGCTGCATCAGGTACTTGATCGAGTTGATCACGTCCTCCGGGCGAAGGATCATGACCGACTCGTCCACGTTCTGATTGAACTTGCGGTTGATGCGGAACCGCCCGACCTTGCCCAGCCGGTAGCGGTTGTCGTCGAAGAACTTTTCGGCGAAGAGCTTCTCGGCCTTGTCTTTCTGCACCGGGTTGCCCGGACGCAGGCGGGAGTAAATCTTGAGCAGCGCACTCTCGTAATCCGTACAGCCGTCGTCCGCCATCGTGTTGAGGATCAGTGGGTCGGGCACCTGCTCGATGACCGGCACGGTCTTCAGCTCGGACTTTTGAATCCGGGAGACGGCATCGCCGAGCTGCGCCCCGCCCTTGACCAGAATATCGCCCGATTCCTCGTCGACGATGTCGCTGACCGCGTACATCTCCGGCTTGAGGTTGGCGATCTTGCAGTTGCGCACTTTCTTGCCGTAGAAAGTCTTGATCATCGCCTCGTTGGTGGCGTACTCCGGATCCATCGCCCGGAGGAACGTCGTGGCGGCGATCTTCGCCGACTGGTCGATGCGGATCGCCAGAAGGTCCTTCTTCGTCACGTTCAGCTCGATCCAGCTTCCACGCTCGGGAATGATGCGGCAGCCGTGCAGCGCGCGATCGCCTTCCGCCTGGACGCGGACGAAGTCCACACCCGGCGAGCGGTGCAACTGGTTCACGATGACACGTTCGGCGCCGTTGATGATGAACTCGCCGCCGCCCATCATGATCGGCAGTTCGCCGAGGTAAATGGCGTCCTCGGTCTGCTCGTCCTTGTCCTTACGGATCAATCGGACGGTCACGCGGAACGGCATGCCGTATGTCAGCCGCAACTGACGGCACTCGTCCGGCGTGTAACGCGGCTTGCCGAGATCGTAAGAGATATACTCCAGCGCCATGTTCCCGTCGTAGCTTTCGATGGGGAACACTTCGCGCAGCAAGCCCTCGAGTCCGGAGTCCTCGCGCTTGTCGGCGGGCACATCTTTCTGCAGAAAGCGCGCGTACGATTCCGTCTGAATCTGCGTCAACTCCGGAATCGGAAGCAGTTCGCCGATCTTGCCGAAGTTACGGACTTCACCAAGCTTCAGGATCATGGAGACGTTTCCTTTCCTGACCAGGAGACCGAAGGTATGGCCTTCACAGACTCGTTGTTCGCGCAGCGCGCATCAAAGCCCGACGGGATCATCCGCGCTCACGCGGCCCCGGTGGGTTTAACGCGATCGAACCTGATTGACTGACTTCAAGCTGCGCAATGAAGCAGGAGGCATACCGAATCTATCCATCTTCGTTGTTGCTTCAGGACGCGATCCCGAGTGCGGAGCCATCCGTTCGGCTGAAGGTCCTGCTGGCTGAAACGATGCCTGGACTGCACCGCCAACCCGACAGCCGATCCCGCTCCGCATGGGAGGTAGGAATCCAGTTGCGACTCGAAAAACGCCACGTTCCGGCCTTGGCGTTTTCCTGATCCGTTGCCCCGGTCGGAGCGAAAATGCTCCACATACGCGGGACCGATCGCTCGTGAACATCAAAGGGGCAACACGAGCCATCTGTTGCTTCTTTCCCGCAATCTCTGCTCTCACAGAAGGTAAGGATTATAACCGACCGGCGCGGGATTTCAAATGGGCCCGGGCCCCGAATCCCGATCCTGAGTGTCGCCAATTTTTCCTTGTCTTCGCCTTGACCCTGCTACGCCCTGACCCGGTCGTCGCCAGCCCGCGTCTACGAGAGGCCCTGACAGGCAGGTGAACGGAAAAACCGCCGACCCCCGCCAAGGGGTCGCCTTGACGCGGGCCGCACGGTTGGGGGTCATTTCGCGAGCCGATCCCGGCAGGGATCGACCTGAATAACGAGCCTCGACGTCGCCTACTTGATCTCGACGCTGCCGCCGGCTTCTTCCAGCTCGCTCTTGAGCTTCTCGGCCTCTTCCTTGGGAATGCCTTCCTTGATCGGCTTGGGGGCGCCGTCGACCAGCTCTTTGGCTTCCTTCAGGCCCAGGCTCGTGGCGGCGCGAACCACCTTGATGACCTGAATCTTCTTGTCGCCTGCACCGGTCAGGATGACGTCGAACTCGGTCTTCTCCTCGGCCGCCTCGCCGCCGCCATCACCGCCGCCACCGGGCGCGGCCATCATCACCGCGCCGCCACCGGCCGGCTCGATACCATGCTCTTCCTTCAGGCAGTCCACCAGTTCCTGAGCCTGCTTCAGGGTCAGGCCCACCAGCTTGTCCGCCAACTCCTTTGTTTCCGCGCTGAATTCCGCGGCAGGTGCTTCAGCCATTGCTCTCACTCCGAATCTATCTCTGCAGCCGTCCGACGCCTGATAGGTGACATCCCGATGACGCCATTTAATCCCGAGGGACCAATCGGCAGCGATCGAATCCGCTGCGACTCACATGTTCTCAATTCACCCCATCCCTGGATGCGTGGGCATGCCTCCGTCGCACGCACTCGCCGCCCGTGTCATTCAGGCGGCCTCTTCCTTGTCGGCCATCGCCTTGACGCAACCGGCCAGACGTCCACCCGGACCCTTGATCGCACCCGCAAGGCGCGCCGCCGGGCTCAGCAGCAGACCGGCCAGGTCGCCCAGAACCTCGGTGCGACTCTTGAGCTTGGCCACCTTTTCGACCTCGATCAGGTCGGGGTCGCCTTCCAGGATCCCGAGCTTCAACTCCAGTTCGGGATAGTTCTTCTTGAGGTCCACCAGCGCCTTGGCGGTATCGATCGCGGACTCGCCGCCGGTCACCAGCGCACAAGGGCCATCCAGCGCGCGGGCCAGCGGCCCCAGCGGCTGATCGTCCAACGCGCGGCGGGCCAGGCTGTTCTTGACCACCTGGACCTTGATGTTTTTCTCGCTCAGCTCGCGACGAAACCGGTTGGCGGAGACGCCGTCCAGCTTGGTCACGTCGATGACGCACGCGTCAGCGAGTTCACTGAACTTCTGACGATACTCCTGGGTCAGCAGGTCTTTGACATACTTGCTCATGGCATTGGCCTCTTATCGTCGTCCCGGTTGATGTCCACCACCGACCGGTGCTTCAGACTTTGTCTTCTCAACAAATCCACGCTTCGCGACGCCATCGCGCCGAAAGGACAATCCTCACTCCACCGCCACGCTCACCGACGGGGTCATCGTCGCCGAGACGCACACCTTCTTGATGTAATGGCCGCGGGCCGCGCTCGGCTTGACCTTGCGAATGTGGCTGATGAACGCCTCGATGTTCTCCTGCAAATCCGCCTCGGCGAAACTCGCCTTGCCGACCACGGCGTGGACGTTGCCCCCGGCATCATTGCGGTATTCGAGCTTGCCGGCGGCATACTCCTTGATCGCCTCCTCGACGTTGGGCGTGACCGTGCCCGACTTGGGCGAAGGCATCTTGCCCTGCGGGCCGAGCACGCGGCCGAGCTTGCCGACCTTGCCCATCTGCGACGGATGCGCGATGGCCACATCGAAATCGAGCCAGCCGTCCGACACCTTTTTCACGAGGTCGTCCGCGCCCGCTTCGGTGGCCCCGGCCGCCTTGGCCGCATCGACCATGTCCTCGGGGCAGAACGCGATCACCGTCTTGGTCTTGCCGATGCCCTTGGGCAACGAGAGGGATCCGCGAATCATCTGATCCGCCTGCTTGGGATCGATACCCAGGTTCATGACCAGTTCGATGGATTGGTCGAACCCTTTGCGCTTCTTGCCACCCTTGTAGCTGCGGTCCCCCTTGGCATCGCACATGCTCTTGACGAGCTTGATCGCCTCGTCCAGGGGTACGACCTCCGCCACCTTCTTGCGTGTTTCGAGTTGTTTGCTGTATCGCACTCCGCGATTCGGCATGTTCGCCTCCCACTGTTCTCGAGTTCGGCCCGTGGTCAGGCCTTCAAATGGGCGGATACCTTATCCGCCTCGTTGTCTATCGTCGTTCTTCCCAGGAATCACGCAGGGACCGAATCGCCCGCGACCTGGGGCTTCGCCTTAACCCTCGACCTCGATCCCCATCGATCGCGCGGTCCCGGCAATGATGCGATCCGCCTGGTCGAGATCGAAAGCATTCAGGTCGTTCTTCTTGCGTTCGCTGATGGTCCGGACCTGGGCCCAGGTCACCTTGCCGACCTTGTCCTTGTTCGGCACGCCGCTGCCCTTGGCGATCCCGGCCGCTTCCTTCAGAAGCACCGCCGCCGGAGGGCTCTTGACCACGAATGTGAAGGACTTGTCCTTGTAGACCGTCAACTCCACCGGGACCGTCATGCCGTTCAACTCGCCCGTGGCGGCATTGAACTGCTGCACGAACTGCCCGATGTTCACACCGTGCTGCCCCAGAGCCGGACCAATGGGAGGTGCGGGAGTCGCCTGACCACCCGGCGCCTGCAACTTGATGACTGTCAGTACTTCTTTCGCCACGACTCTGATCCTCGCTAGATGACCGCGGTTCGCCGCTCCCGGCGAATCGTGCTCAGTGAATGCCTGCCGTGCGGCGCCGCATCCTCGACAGCGCCGTTTACAGTTTCTCCAACTGCCAGTATTCCACGTCCACCGGCGTCGCCCGGCCGAAGATGGTCAGCAACACGGTCACGACACCCTTCGTCTCGTCGATCGTGTCCACGTTGCCTTCATAATTCTCGAACGAGCCCTCGCGAATCTTGACGCGATCGCCCTTGGTGAACTCCATGCCCTTGAGGGTAGCCTGCTCCTCCGGCTTGGCGGCAGCGGCCAGCATCATCTCCACGTCATGATCTTTCATGCTCGTGGGCTTGCCGTCGGATCCGATGAAGTCACCGACGCCCATGGTCTCCTTGATCATGAACCAGACGTTTTCCATCACCGAGCCGTCCGATTCCGTCGCCATCTCCACGAACACATACCCGGGGTACAGCTTCTTCTGGACGATCTTGACCTGCCCGGCCTTCATCCGCTTTTCCTTGGCGGTCGGCACGAGCACACGTCCCACCTGCTCGTCGAGCTCTTCCAGTCGCACCTTCCGGCTCAGCGCCTCGGCCACCTGCTCCTCTTTGTTGCTGGCCACGCGGAGCACATACCACTTCATGCCCGGCCGCGTCGGCGCCTGCGAACCGTCGTCCGGAGGCGTGACCTCGGCTGCTGACGCCTCGCTTGGCGGGGCCTCACCAGCCGCTGCGGGCGCCGCTTCTTCGGACTCCGGGGCGGACTCGCCCTGGACGGCGCTTTCGACCTCTTCAGCCGGAGAATCGACCTGCTCGGGCATTGCCGTGGACTCCTCGTCGTTCGGTCGCTGCGGATCAGGTTCCTCGGGCAAGTTGTCGCTCACGTTCTCACTCATCAACCCATACCGAACAGATTCTTCAAGAAACTCCAGAGCGTCGCCACAATGGGCAGCGGTACCTTGATGACGCCGATCGCGTAGAAGACCGACATGAAAATCAGATCAACCACGAACAGCAGCGTCGCCAGCAGAATGACCGTGATGATCACGACCTGCGTGGATTTGATGATCTCACGACGCGTGGACCAGTTCACCTTCTTCATCTCGCCTTCGGTGGCAATGAAGAAGTCGTTCGCCTTCGAGTTCAGCCCGACGATCCAGTATGTCAGCAGTCCCACGATCAGCAGGAAGCCCACCGACACGGAATACTGCACGGGCAGGAAGTAGGAAGCGCCTCGATCCATCATCTGCCCGGTCAGGCTGAAGAGCCACGCCGCCCCGCCCACCGCCAGAATGCCGATCCCGATGGCGGTACCGATGCGTGTGTAAAACCCCTGCCCGGGCTTGTAGATCCGCGCGCCGCCCGAGGGCCGTGCCGACGAACGGGTCGGTGAAGCCTTCGCACCGCCTGCCTTGTTGCGGAGCTTGTCGCGTTCCGATTGTGCCTCTGATGCCACGTCGCTCACTGGTCCAATCCTCAAGGAGAACCCGAAGGACCAGGTCCCACGGGTGATACTCGTTCGTCAACTTGGGCGATCCGGGCGCCGCTCGCCGCCGATTCAGGAGCGGAGGGACTCGAACCCCCAACCGCCGGTTTTGGAAACCGGTGCTCTGC
>CAZUAQ010000096.1:0-8401 GCA_964618455.1 uncultured Planctomycetales bacterium
GATCCTCTTGCTGCTTCGAAAGGTTTTCTACAGAGCTGGTCGGGAGTCTTTGTTGACTCGTAATGGGTAAGGAGCCCGCCGAGCCAACGGTAGCTTGAGGCACAGAAGCCGAAGCCATCCTGTTCACATACTGCTTTGTAGATGAATTACCAGAATCCTTCAAAGCATGGAAGAGAGGTACACTGAAACGGCCGAGGAATGCGCGGAAGATTATGCGTGCGTCCTAAACTGCAGTTTAGCCGAAAACGAGTGTACGTCCTGTACCGCAGAAAGATATATTCGTTGCTTTGATCCCGACGAAGGGCCTCAGAACGATTCGGATGGTCCTCAGATCCGATGTCGCTAACATTGGAAATAGAATGGAAGAAAATACATCTGACACTATTGCCGAGCATGATGTTGTCCGCTATGCCGCTAATCAGCGCAAGGATTTCGTGGGCGAGAATGGATGGAAGTCCATCGTTAAAGTAAACTATGACTACATCCGAAAACCCAAACACACTCTGCAGTTGATCGCCCCAGATGGTAACTCCGTTTCCATCTTCCCTCGATGGTTTATGCTGAAACAGATTATGCTGGTGTTTGTAGCATACCTTCTGCTGGGAGTCCTACCTTTGTATGCCTACGTATTCTATCAGGCACGTTCAGCCGGTCTTGTTGCGAACATCCGAGCGTCCTTTGGCACCATGGCTCTTGAGCAAATCCAGGCAGTCTTTGTTGTTGGTGCGGCCGTTTTTTTTTGTGGGACAGTTTGTGATTCCAGCCATCGCCGCAGGGTTAGCATTGGGTCTTCGCTTCAGGGACGAATGGTTCCGTTTCGATCAGAGAGCATTCATCGTATCCAATCTGATCGGGATGAAAGTTGTGGTCCTCATAGGGCTCTTGACCGTTTACACCTATCTCCGTCTTGCCCTGTTCAAGAACGTAGTTCCTCGATTTCCAGTGTGGACAGAAGATGTTGCAGTATGTGTTTTGTTGGGCATCCTGTGCTTCCATGCAGCACGTCACTTGAGGCTACTTCATCGTAACAGCGCATGCTTCATCGGATTGATCGCTGTATCAGTGTATATTGTGTTGCTGCGAGGCTTTCGATACACATGCGATGTGATCCTTGGTTTTTAACAGATTTGATACGGGATATCTTGAAGTGGTCCTTAGCCGGTGGCGATGAAGCGGGCCACAACCCGGAGGCGATCCAGAATGCCGTTCCCTCTCGGCTTGTCATGCATTCAGGCCGCTTTTCGGGCGTCATGGGTAAGGAGCCCGCCAAGCCAGGATTTGCCTTGCGTGTGATCGGCTGTCGCGCGTAATAACCCGACGGTCGACGGTTCCAGCCTTCTCACTCCGCGGACTCGTCTGGTCATAACCCGCCGACCCCCATTTTCAGCCTGAAAACGCGGTTATGCGAGGCGCGCGTCATCACCGGGCAGTCAGTTGTTTGCGCCCTCGGCTGGGTTATGACCTCGGAGAGACCAAAAGGTGTCTCGCGCGGCGATTTGAAGAGCGTTGCGTTCGCTCTTGCGAACGATACGGTGAAGCGACTCACGTTGGCGTCGGTACCACCAGGGCGGCGATAAGGAGACCGATCAACGCGCCGATGCTGACGCGGAGGTTGTCATCGAGTCGCCATGGGCAGGACTCGGCCAGCGCGCCGATGAGGGCCGCCAGTCCCCCGTAGGTGGCGGCGACAGTCCATGGGACTCTCGGATGGGCTTCCCCCCAGAACGCCAGTGTCGCGATCGGCGTGGCCACGATGATGAACGACAGGAACCCGGTCCAGGTCTTACCCGTGTGCCAGGGCAGTACCGTTCGCCCGAGTTTTCGTCCCCCGACAGACGCGGCAGTATCCCCGAATGCCAGCACGGTAATGACCGTGGAGGCGTATTCGGCATGCCCCGGGAACAGCAGCAGAATCGTCAACGGAGGCAGGCCGTACGTCAGGCAGGTCTGGATCCAGTTTTCATGCCGTGAGCGCCGGAGTGCGGAAAGAAAGGTGCCCCAGATCAGAATAAGCAGGCCGACGGCCGTCACGACGATCGCCAGATTCCACCACGGCAGCGGATCATCATGCGGCAACAACCACAGGGCGAACGGAATCAGGCCCGGCGCCATGTGGGCAAGCTTGCGATGCCCCTCCCGCGCGAATGGCGCGGACGCCCCCGCTTCAGGGGGATGTGCACCGGAAGGTCCGTCAGGTGTGATATGCTCCATGTCCCTCATGTCGGCCGTGACCCTGCCTCGGCTCGAAGTTCGATGAGAGGCGCTCTCCATGGGCGCCTTGTCGAAGTGAGCCCGGGCTCGTAGAAAAGTTACCTGGCGGTGCGGCGGAGATGACGGCATCTTAGTCGGGCCACTCGGCCCTGCCAATGCCTTGAAGGGGTTGCGTAAGGTTCGCGGCCCAATCCTCTGCGAGACGTCGTCCGCTGGATGGAAAGGTGTGGTATGCGCGTCTGTTGTGTTGATGCTTCCGCAGGTCAAGGGTTTCCCCGCGCTCGGCGCTTCGCATCATACGCTCTGCTGATCGCCATCGTCTGTACCGCGGGCTGCGCGCATCCCAAGGCCCCCGAGTTGCGCACGTACATCGAGCAGGATGGCGCCTACCTCGCGCTGCCCAACGGCCCGGAGCGCGCCGACGCCCTGTGGACGCGGGCCGTGGAACTCGGTGGAGACGCCGCCACCGGCCTGGAAATCCTCGGCACGCTCTCGGTCGCCGAAGGCGTCGTGCTCCAACATCCGTTCAATACCGGCCTGACCGCCGACGGCGTGCTGTCGTGCCCGGACAAGACAGGCCACTTCTTCGCGTATGCCATGTGGCGCTACAAGGATCACTTCCACCTGATCCACACCGCCGGGACGCTGGGCGTGTTCTGGGAGGTCTGTGGCGAGGTGAAGCGATGGGTCAGTGGCGGGGATGGGTTCGATATGGAGGACATCTGGGCCAACCGGCTCGGCAGCGCGTTCGCCAAGGAACTCTATCGCCGGCTCCAGGCGGGGGAACCTCCGCCGCTGCCCAGCGAAATCATCGCCCAGGCCGACGACTTCCGACCGACGTCGATTCCTCCCGATGCCCCGGCCGACTGCGACCCGTGAGCCTCTCGCATTCCCACGCCTTGAACATCCACGCCATCATGGGATGTTCACGAGGCTTCGAGCTTCTGAATGGCCTGGTGGATTTCCGCTCCGTAGCGATCCTCTTCGTCGAGCCTGGACGCCCCCCGCCAGGCGCGACGTGCGGACTTCTTGCGGCCCAGCTCCGTCAACACACGGGCCCAGAGGATCTGGGTCTCCAGGTGGGCATCGTCGAGAGACAGCGCGATCCGGAGCACGGCATTGGCCGAACGCAGGTCGCCCCGAGCCATGGCTTCCAGCGCGTGCTCACGCATCCGCTCGAGTTCCACGTCCAGATTGCGATCGTGCAGCATGCGCAGGCGAAGCATCAGCACCGCCATACCGACCAGCCAGGCTGATGCCGCCAGGACCCCCGCCAGGCCGGTGATGGCCCACGGGATCGTCGCCGGGGCGATCAGCCAACCGCACAGCGCGACCTCCACGCTCAGGGCAAACCAGACCGCCAGCGATAAGCCCAGCCAGGGCCGTCCGAGCCACACGAGCCCCGTGCCCGGTACCAGGATGTTCAGTAGGCAAGCGACCCAATCACGACGCATGATCGGCGATTATACGTGATGCGGCATCCCCCGCCAGCACGATGCCGGCACTGGCTTGACGCTTCCGACACGCTTCTGATAATGCGTGTCCAGACGCCCTCTGGGTCAGTCAGCCGCGTGGCTGAGTCGATGGAAGTGCATTGTTCACATACCTCGGAGCCGATCATGACATCCCCCGCGTTTGCGATCCGTGTTCTGCTCGTGACGGTCGGCACGGCTTCTCTGCTCTGCGGTTGCGGTGAAACGGCATCGTCCGCGAATCGCGGCGCCTTCCGCGCCGCCGGAGATTACGCGAGCCTGCGTGTCGTGGATGCCGAGTTCGAATCGGTGCGGGCCTCGGCCAACCGCGCGTTTCGGCGCGTATATCGCGTGGACCCGGACGCGTCCGGGCTTGAGAGCTGGGTCTCGCGCCCGGAAGAACTGGCGGAGGTGAACCCCGTGCGCATGTCGGACGTCACGAATCCGTCCAGCCGGCGCCACCGGCGGATCGCTTACCTTCAGGCACTTCCGGAAGAAAACTACATCCTGGTCCGTTGCAAGGTAGAGATCCAGCGGCTCGAGACCGCGGAGCGGACCGCCTTTGCCCGGTCTCGGAATCTCGACGGCGACGATCGCCCGGGCGACACGCCGATCGAACGCTCGGGGGCCGTCTCGACCTCGACCCATCAGGACTGGGTGACGACCGGACGCGATCGCGAGGGAGAGCAGGCACTCCTTCGTGCCGTAGTGGCAGGGATTTCCCGGCCTGAAACGGACATCGTCACCCCGCCTGCGGCATCCGAGTGAACCGCAGATTCTCTGTACTCACGGGCACTGCCCTCACCTATACTACGTGAGGTGAATAAAGGAGAATGCCCGTGACTGTAGCTTATGAGATTGATCAGAAAGTGGATCGAGAACGCATTGCTTCCGCCGTCCGCGAGATTCTCCTCGCCGTGGGTGAGGATCCCGATCGCGAAGGATTGCTCGACACGCCGATGCGCGTGGCGCGCATGTACGAAGAACTCTTCGACGGTCTGAAGCAGGACCCTGCCGAGCATCTCGAAACCGTCTTCGATGAAGATTACGATGAACTGGTCGTGCTGCGCGACATCCCCTTCAACTCGATGTGCGAACATCACATGATGCCCTTCATCGGCCAGGCCCACATTGCTTATCTTCCGAACGGGAAGGTCGTGGGTATCTCGAAACTGGCCCGGGTGGTCGACTCCTACGCCCATCGTCCCCAAGTGCAGGAACGCATGACCAACCAGATTGCGGACATCCTTTACGAGAAGCTGAATGCCAAAGGCGTCGCGGTGATTCTGAAAGCCACGCACGGCTGCATGACCTGTCGCGGCATCAAGAAGCCCGGGACCATGATGGTCACGTCGTCGCTCCGCGGCCGCTGCAAAGCCGACCCGCGAACGCGTTCCGAAGTCATGTCGTTCCTTGGTAACGGCGATCGCCATTGATTCGACCGCTACCGTCCTCGAGTCGTGAGAGGCCACATGTATTCTCCGCATCACGCCACGGGATGGCGGGTTGTCGCGTTCACCGCCGTGCTTTCCATGGCCACTCTCTTTGCGACTGCCTGTGATTCGCGCAGCGGTGCTTCGAACAGCGACTCAACCGTTTTCCGCGTCGCCGTCGTGGTACCGGGCTCCACGGCCGATCAGGGTTGGAATTACAGCGCGAAAGAGGCGGCCGATCTCATCAACGCCGAGATGAAACTCGCAGAGAAGGTCACCTTCCTCGAGAACGTCGAGTCGTCTCAGATGCAGTCGGTGCTGCGCGATCTCGCCCGGGATGGCTATGCCCTGGTGCTCTGTCACGGCTACGAGTTCCATCAACCCGTCAAAGAGGTCGCCCCGGATTTCCTCAAGACGTCTTTCGTGATCAGCGGGTATGATCAATCCGACCCGCACTTCGGCAGCATCGTCTATCAACTCGGTGAAGCGGCCTATCTCTGCGGTGCGGCGGCCTCGCAGATCAGCGAGACCGGGCACGTCGGGTTCATCGCCGCCATGGCCGTGCCGCCGGTCGTGCTCTGTTACGAAGGCTATCGCAACGGTTTTCTCGACCATCGCCCGGACGGATCGGTCGGTCAGGCGGTCTACATCGAAGGTTCGCAACCTTGGGAAGACTCGGCGGCCGCGAAGGCGAAGACGCAGGCCCTGTTGCGACTGACCCGCCCGAAACGCGTGGATGTCCTGTTCCAGAACGCCGATGCCGCCAGCCGCGGGATCTTTGAAGCGGTCGAGGAGCATGGCGAGCCGATTTACGTCTTCGGGGCCAATCGGGATCAGAACGCCACCTCCGCTACGTCGAAGATTCCCGCCTCGGCGGTGATCCACGTGGACCAGGCGTTCCTGCGCGTCGCGCGGGCCGTCAAAGCGGGCACGTACACTCCCCGTGTCGAGTCCGAGACGCTCGCCTCCGGCGTGATCGAATGCGTCCTCCATCCTGAACTCGACAGCATGCTCGGAACGGCAACTGCCGGTAGGGTCCGCGACGTGATCGACCAGGCGCGCGAGGGTATCATCAGCGGCGCGATTGATCCCTACGCCAAGTAACGCCCCGAACACTCCCGTCGAGGACCTTCGATTGCTCGCGCTGCGTCACATCACACGGCGATTCGGCACGCTCACCGCTTTGGATGACGTCTCCGTGGAGTTCGAGCCCGGGCGCGTCCATGGCGTCCTTGGCGAGAACGGCGCGGGCAAGACGACACTGATGCGCGTGGCGGCTGGACTGTGTCGACCCGACGCCGGCGAAATCCTGATTGAAAATTCCTCCCTGCCTCCCGGTTCCGCCGTCGCCGCGCAACGCGCCGGCATCGCCATGGTCCATCAGCATTTCATGCTGGTTCCCACGCTCACCGTGGCGGAGAACTGCCTGCTCGGCCGACGGGATCTCCCGCAATGGTTCACGCGCATCCATGTTCCCGATCGATTGCGCGAATTGGCCTCGCGCATCGGCCTCGACGTGCAGCCGGACCAGCGCGTGGAGTCACTGAGCGTCGGTCAGCGTCAGCGCGTCGAGATTCTCCGGGCGCTGTTTCCATCGCCCAAAGTGCTCATCCTCGACGAACCCACTGCCGTGCTCACGCCGCAGGAAACCGAGCAGTTCTTTCATGCCGTGGACCGTCTTCGCGAGGAGGGACTCGCGATCGTCTTCATCAGCCACAAGCTGGCGGAGGTGGAACGCCTTTGCGACACGCTGACCATTCTTCGGCACGGGCGATGCGTCTATCAGGGACCGGCTGACGAGCTGACGCGAAACGAGATGGCGGCGCGGATGGTCGGTGAGGACATCCCAGGAGATGTTCGACTGCGGGATCGTGAATCAGCGGGCGAGCTCGTGTTCACGATGGACCATGTGGACGCCGAAGACCGCGCGACCGGACGGCGTATCGTCGATGTCTCTTTGGACGTTCGCGGCGGCGAGATCCTGGGCATCGCCGGGGTCGAAGGGAACGGTCAGGATGTGTTCGCGGCGTTGATCATGGGCTTGCTGCCGACGTCCTCGGGACAGTTGCGATTAAACGGCAACCCGATCGATCACCTGAGCACGGCAGTTCGTACGCGAGCAGGCATCGCCCACATCGCCGAGGATCGAACGCACCAGGCCCTTGTTCCGGACATGACACTACGCGAGAACATGATCCTGAAGACATACACCGCGGGCCGTTTTTCACGCGCGGGTCTCTTGAGTCGCCGGGCCATCGCGGCTTACGCGGATGACAAGCTGGATCGTTTTGATGTGCGGGCGGCCTCTCCGGAATCGCCGGCGCGTGACCTGTCCGGCGGCAATCAGCAGAAGCTCGTGCTGGCCCGCGAACTTTCGAGCGAACCGCACCTCATCCTGGCGCACAACCCTGTACGCGGTCTCGATGTCGCTGCCACGCGCTTCGTCTTCGATCGCCTGCGCGAACAGCGCCATCGTGGCGCGGCCATCCTGCTGATGCACAGCGATCTCGACGAACTGCTGGAAGTGGCGGATCGTGTCGCGGTGCTCTATGGCGGGCGCGTGTGGATGACCTCCTGGCCGCAGACGGATCGCGCGGAGATCGGCCGCCTCATGATGGGGGTCGAGAAATGATGCTTCGCTGGGAACAGGACTCCTGGTGGCACCGCCTTCTTCAGCCGTTGGCGGCGATTGTCATCGCGACGTTACTGGCGGCGTTGCTCATTGCGGTTTTGCAGCGTCCACCGATTCCAGTGCTCGCGGCCCTGGTCACCGGTCCGCTGGGCAGCAGCTACCGCTTCTTCGACGCGCTGGGACGTGTCTGTCCGCTGCTGCTGTGCGGCCTGGCGGTGGCGGTCGCTTTTCGATGCCAAACGTGGAACATCGGCGTCGAAGGCCAGTATCTCTTCGGTGCGATTGCTGCGACGGCGCTCGGTATCACGTTGACGGCGTGGCCGGGATGGCTTCTGATCCCGCTCATCCTCGCGATCTCTTTCATCGCCGGCGCGCTCTACGCGCTTGTGCCCACCATACTTGAAAACCGCCGGCACGTGCCGCTGGTGCTGAGCACGATTCTGCTGAACTTCGTCGCCATCTCCTTCGTGAGCTATCTGACGCAGGGGCCCATGCGTGGCAGCGATCCCTCCGCCGCCCAGTCCGACCCGATCGCCGCGCAAGCCCAGGTCGGACGCCTTGTCACGCAAACCGACTTTCATGCCGGCGTGCTGCTGGCATTGGGGATCGCCCTCGTCCTCTACGTTCTTCTCTCGCGGAGTACGTTCGGCTTT
>CAZUAQ010000097.1:0-7960 GCA_964618455.1 uncultured Planctomycetales bacterium
GCATTTTGGTGAAAGGAGATATTCATGAAGTACGCATTGATGAGTGTGATGTGCGTGTTGGCAGCCGGACCGGTATTCGGCGTGACCTTCACAGAGAATTTCGAGGGCAACTGGTACGATGGCTCGACCTGGACGCTGGTCGGCCCGCATGCCAATGATGGCGGCATCCTGATCAACGATCCAACGCAAGACGGCGCTTTGCAGGATCGTTCGAACGAGTTGTGGGGCTGGGACACAAACAACGGCGACTACGCCGGCGGCGTCCGCTGGGAAGGCGACACACTGGTTCCAGATGATGGCAAGGAAATCATCTTCCTGGACTACAACATGCAGCTCGCCCCGAACACGACCTACACGATCGAGAACATCGCGTTCGACACGGTCCTGTTCCGCACGAATGGCGCCCCTCCGGAGTACGATCAGGTCTGGTACGGCGATCCGGACGGCCCGAATACGCCGCAGGATCAGCGTACGACCAGCACGCCATACGACATCGGTGGCAAGTACGACGTCGCCCAGATCGCCTATATCGGCGCGGCCGAGGACATGGCCATCACCGGCAGCAACACCACCGGCGCCCCGCAGGGCTGGCAGGGTTACAGCTGGAGCGGCGAGGGCGGCTCGAGCAACACCTATGCCGATCAGATGCTCGGCCTTCAGTGGAACCGCTACCCCTGGAACGACGAGAGCAGCTCGATTGATGATGACATCATCAACCATTCCAAGGTCCGTCCCGGTTCGTTCACCGAGACGATCAACGGCAACACCGAGTTCACGACCGGCCCGTCCGGCATTGCCACGTTCCGCCTGAGCACCTGGGTGAAGGTCTACTCGACGTACCACACGTCGGCGATCGACAACCTCAGCATCACGCTCACGCCGGAGCCCGCGAGCCTCGGCTTCCTGGCGATCGGTTCGATGTTCGTGCTGCTGCGCCGCCGCCGCTGAGACGACGCGCGTCGGTCGCGAAAGCACATCTCGCACAATAAAACGCGGGGGTCGGGTGATTGCACTCGACTCCCGCTTTTCAAATCTGTAGTGGGAGAAAGCATCATTGAGATTCCGTGATGGGACTCGATCAGGACCTGGAGGGGCCGCATGGCGGCGACGATATGATGTCCGGTATGGATCAGGAACATTCGTTGCCACTGATACGCGGCGTGACGGATGCTTGGAGGATCTCCCAAGTCATAGAAGTCCAGCCCCTGTTTCAGATCCGCATAAATGTCAGAGAGATCATCGGCCAAGGTATGGGTGATGGGATCTTTCGTTCTGCAGCGACAAGGATTGAACACCATGTAATAAAGATCATCCTTGGTGAGTTTTCGAGCGAGGCTGCGATAGAGCTTCTGCCATTCTTTGTGGCTGATTCTCTTATCACGATCCAGCGGGACGCGACCGATCTTGATTCGCTGCAAATGCATGAGATGCATCTGGATTTCGGGAAGGAGTTCGGCGCACTGCCTGACGAACTCGCGCTTCCCAAGGCTTGCCCGATTTTCGATCAGTGTGCAGTAGCGTTGCGCAGCATCGGCAAGCTGCATGACACGCTTGTCTCTTGAGCGATTCTTTCCGGGCATCCATGGTACTGCCGTCAACAGCTAAACCGGATTCCCCATGAGGATCGCCTACTCCGACCCGAAGCCGCGTTCGCGCAGGGCCTCCAGCAGTCGTTCGTCGTTAAGGATCTGCACGTAGGGCAGCAGGTTCTCTTCCTCCGCGATCACGTACGCGACGAGTTGTTGGCGGACGACCTCGCGAAACTGGTCGGCGTTCCACGGCTTGGAAATGTAGTGATGCAGGTTGGCCTGGTTGACCGCCTTGATGGTGTCCTCGAGCCCCGCCTGTCCGGTCACCAGCACCTTGCGGACGCCGCGCGTCTCCTCGCGATTCCCCAGCTCCACGAGAAAATCCACGCCCGTCTGCCCGGGCAGGAGATGATCGCACAGCGCCAGCCCGATCCGCTTGCCCTCGGCCAGGCAATCGTCCACCACCTGCCGCGCATCGTCGGCGTCTTCCGCCGCCTCGATGGTGAACGTGGTGGCATAAGGCTCGAGATCGCGCAGGATGGCTTCGCGAACTTCGCTCTCGTCCTCGAGACACAGGATGACGATGTCGCTCATGGCTGAGGCTCCCGGGCTTCCGATGCGGACATGCGAACGGGCAGCACGATCGTGAAGCAGGTGCGGCCGGGTTCGGAGTCCACGGAGATGGTGCCCTGATGATGGTGAATGATATCCCGCGTGATCGCAAGCCCGAGCCCGAGCCCGAAATGGGCCGGGCCGGTGCGCGTCGTGAAATTCATTTCGAAGATCTGCTCGAGATGGTCCTTCGCGATGCCCGGGCCGGAGTCGATGACGCGGACGCGCACATGATCGCGATCCGGCACGTCGGTCTCGATGCGAATGGTGCCTTCGTGCCCCATGGCCTGCAGCGCGTTCGAGATCAGGTTCGTCCACACCTGGTTCAGCTCGCCGACGTAGCACTCGATGGTCGGCAGGTCCCCGAACTGCCGCTCGACGTTCACGTTACGCAGTGACTTGCCGAACAACAGGAGCGTGTCCTCGATCCCCTCATGGACATTGACGTGATCCATCGCCGCCTCGTCGGCCCGGCTGTACGAACGCAGGCTGTTCACCAGCGCCGTCACCCGCTCCGCGCAGCTTCGAAGGTTGCGAAGTGACTTGCCGATCTGGTGGGCCCGTTCCAGGTCCTCGAGCAGGGTGTGACGCTGCTCGGCGCTGAGCTTACTGCCATACCGGCGGTAGTCGTCGACATCGGTGATCCCCATCTGCACCAGTCGCCGTGCGAGAGCCTCGTCCCCGAGCGCCTTGGCCAGTTCCTTCCGCCGCTCGCGCTCCTCGCGGGTGGACAGCGGCGTGGAGGAGAACGCGCGCTGCAGGATGTCCAGCGTACTTGCCCCGTCGGGAAGGCGGTCCACGAGGAGCGTCACGTCCTCCATGAGGAAATCCACGGTACGCTGAATCGCGCCGATGGGATTGTTGAGTTCGTGGGCCACCCCCGCCGAGAGTTGACCCAGCGACGCCAGTTTCTCCGACTGCACCAGGCGCAGGTGCGCCTGCTTGAGCTGGTCGAGCGTTTCGGAGAGCTGATCGCGTTGCGCGGAAACATCCCGGTTGAGATTCTCCACCTCCACCTGCAGCTCCGCCACGCGCCGGTTCCGGTTCGCCAGCGAGCGGATCAGCACCGTGACAAAGTGGATGGAGAGGCTGGGGTTGGTCTGCAGCGCCCGTTCGAGTTCGTCGAGGCTGACCGGGATCAGCGTCACCTCGGTCAGCGCGCGAACACTGTAGAACGCTTTCTGCCGCTGGGCGAGCGAGAGCAGGCCGATGATCTTTCCCGCCGACTGCGAGTGCATCACGACTTCGCGGTCGCCGGTGCGTTTGAACATCTGCACGCGCCCGCTGACGATGATCGAGATGCCCTCGACTTCCTGGCCCGCCTCGATGATCAGGCTCTGGGCCGGATAGGTGACGCGCCGGGGATTCTCCATGGCGGCGGCGATCCCCGCCAGCATCGCCTGCTCGACTTCTTCGTCGCTCATCTGCAGGTCGGCCAGGAAGCTCCGCTGGAGCATCTTGACCTGCGTGTCCAGCACGTGCCGGTCACGCTGGGAAGTGATCAGCGCCTCGGCCAGATCCTGCACATCGATCACATCGGCGAAACGCTGTATGTCGGTCGGGGCGAGTTCGATCAGGTATTCGGTGACCAGGTCCTGGACGGACTCGCGCAATTCGGCGTATTCCCAGGGCTTGGGCAGTCGGCGGGTCGGCCGCGCCGTGCGGAACTGCTCGCCCGACGGCATCGTGTCGTTGGCGCACAGCATGACCGAGCGCGTCGAGCGCAGAAGCTTTTCCTGTTGCAGGGTGACCAGCAGGGCGGTCTCATCACTGCCGGGCAGATCGCTGTCCAGGATGACAAGCGGGACGTGATGGCCGTCCTGATGCAACTGGACGGCGTGGCTGGAGACTTCGGGCGTCGTTGTGAACGTCTTGACCTCGATCGATCGCCCGCAGATGCCCTGGAGATCCCGGGCGAGCCGGTGCAGCGTGGAGGCATCGTTGGAGATGCAGAGGATGACGTAGCGGGTCTGCGTGACGGACCAGTCGCTCATCACGGCGTCACTCCCTGCGGCGTCACACCGAGCAGATCCCACATCGGCCGTGCCAGAAAGACGTACATCGCCCAGCCGAACGCCCCGATCATCAGCCCCGCGATCGCCATCTGCCCGGAGCGGATCACGCCCGTGCTGTACGCGATGGCGTTCGGTGGTGTGCTCACCGGCAGGGCCATGCCGAGCGACGAACCGATGGCGATGAAGGCCCCGGCGACCGCCGGGTTGATGTTGATGTTCGGGCTCATGGCCAGGCTGACCCCGATCGGCACCAGCAGGTTGGCGGTCGCGCTGTTGGAGATGATGTTGCCCATGCTCATGGCCACCAGCGTCATGACCGCGATCAGCACGGGGATGGGCATGGCCTCCCAGCGGATCAGGCCGATGAGCCATACGTCCAGTTGTGTGGCCGTCACCGCTTCACCCAGGGCAATGCCGCCCGCCACCAGCCACAACACGTGCCACTGCAGCGATTGCATGTCCTTGGTCGTGAAGACGCGCGTGGACAGCAGCACGACCACGGGGACGAATCCGACCACCGACGACTTCAGGCCGTGCAGCGATTCCGTCAACCACAGCAGGACCGTCACACCGAAGGTCACGTAGAAGATGAGTGCCGACCGCGACGTGTTGAAGCGGGCATCGATGTTGATCTCCAGTTTTTTTTCCTTCGACGGGAACAACCACGCCAGCACGAACCACCCGAATGCCAGTGTCACCAGCATGAGCGGAATGGTCATGATCATCCACTGCACGAAGCTGATGGATATGCCGGCCTTGGCCAGGGCGCCGATGGCAATGGCGTTGGGCGGCGTGCCTATGGGCGTGCCGATACCTCCGATGTTTGCTGCCACCGGAATGCACAACGCCAGCCCGGTCCGCATGCGATCCTCGGGGGCGAGCTGACGGATGACCGGCAGCACCACGGCGATCAGCGTGGCGGTGGTGGCGGTGTTGCTCATGAACATTGAGAACAACGCCGTCGTCAGCATCAGGCCGAGGAGGATCATCTTCGGCGAGGTACCGAACGGCTTCAGGAGGATCCGCGCGAGATTACGATCCAGGTTGAACTTCGCCGAGCAGTCCGCCAGAAAGAACCCGCCGAGAAAGAGCATCAGCACCGGGGCGGCCAGTGTGTGAAAATACGTGCTGTAGGCCGGCGCGGTGAACCCCTCCGGCATGGACAGCAACGACGCGCTGCTGAGCGTCATCACCTCCAGGAAGATGATCAGCGCCGCCGTGGCATGCAGCGGGATCGCCTCGGTGATCCACAGCGCGATCGCCATCAGGAAGATCGCGAAGGCGCGGTGTCCCTGCGGCGTGAGACCGGGGAACTCCACCACAAACGGAAGCAGAAACAGCATCAACGCCACGGCCAGGCCGCCAAGCTGCAATCCAGTGAGGCTCGGGGCCTTGTCCGCACGGGGGGAGGAACGGGATGTCATGGGTCACTCTTTCTCTAACTTCGCGCGGGCACGCGTTCGGTCCCGCCAGTATCCCGATTCCCACCGATCGTGCAAGCGGGGCGGGAGCAAGCTTTCAAAGTGCGTTAAGGTTAAGGAAGGGTTGCGATACGGAAACTCGTCCTGGAGGACGAAGAGATCTCGGTATGCATCATGGCTGCATTTACGCGAAAGTGCGACTTCTGACAACGATGGAATGAACATCCCGTAAGGTGTGCGTTCAGGTAGGCGCGATACAACTTGACAAGCCGATATCAGATCTTGCAAGTGGGAGCGACTGAATGTGTAATTCGCGGGCATGGCAACGTGGGGATGCTCAGATTAAGATGGATTATTGAGAGCGCCCGTAGCTCAGCTGGATAGAGCAGCGGACTTCTAATCCCAGACCTTACCCGCATTTATGGCCCGATACCGCACTGGCGATGCCGAAAATGCGGTCCGGCGCGTTGCCGAATGGTGCGAAAAGGTGTCGTTCGGCACCGACTTTGAGACCGTTCTTGCGACCGTTCACCCACATTGGAACTATTTGCGTGCCCTGGTATGATGGCGGCATGGACCCGCTAGCCCTCATCGGCAAACTAATCGATCGGCTGGCCTCGGTGAACGCATGGGCCGTGACGGCCGTCCTGACGTTGACCACTAGCATCATGCAGTTCATTCCTGACGCGTGGGCAGTGGGTCTGCGGTTCGATGGATTCAGGCAGCAGTATGGCGGCTGGATTGCGGCCGTCTGGATGTTCTCCGTTTCGGCCTTCCTCGTGGTAAACCTCCTGAAGTTGAAGCAGCAGATGGACCGCAATCGGGAATGTGTGGAGCGCGAGACGAAGAAAATTGAGGCCGAGTATCAGAAGTGGCAAGATTTGTCGCCCGACCAGTTGGCGCTACTGCAGGCGCTGTACCTTAACGAGGATGCATTAGCGATTGCCGAGAACGCGCCGGCTACCGTCAGCCTTAAGAGGGACAAGCTAATTGAGAGAGTAAGCTTCACTAGCAGGCTGCTAAATAACTACCCTGAGACACCCGTCCGTTGATAAAATGCCTCGACGCTATCATGGAGGATGGTCAATGCGCGGTCAGGTGGACTTTCAAGGCGACGTTTTTCACGTATTCAACATTCACGATCTGGTGCCGGTGAATCATCCGCTGCGGGCGATCAAGGGACGGGCGGACAAGATCCTGGCCGGCATGTCCCCGGCGTTCGACGCTGCCTACGGCACGACGGGCCGTCCGGGCATTCCGCCGGAGCGGTTGATCAAGGCGTTGCTGTTGCAGGCCCTCTACAGCATCCGCAGCGAGATCCAGTTGTGCCAGCAGATCGGCTACAACATGCTCTTCCGCTGGTTCCTGGACATGAACCCCGGCGATACGGTCTGGACGCCGGAGGTTTTCAGCATGAACCGTGAGCGCTTCGACGCGCACGGCTTCATCCGCGAATTCTTCAAGCGGGTGGTCGGCGAGGCGGTTCTCGAGGGGCTGGTCAGCACCGAGCACTTCAGTGTGGACGGCACGCTGATCCAGTCGTTCGCCTCGATGAAGAGCCTTCGGCCCGTCGGCAGCAGGGACGAGAAGGTCAGTGACGGTGCGGATGACGATGACAAGGGCAACCCCACAGTGAACTATCGCGGCGAGAAACGCGGCAACAAGACGCATCGCAGCCTCGTGGATCCCGAGGCCCGCCTGGCGCGTAAAGGCAACGGCAAGCCGGCGGTGCTCAGTCACAGCGGCCACGTACTGATGGAGAATCGCCACGGACTGTGCATGGACATCGACGTGGCTGAAGCCAACGGTCTGGCCGAGCGCGAACAGGCGCTGCACATGTTGAACCGGACGAAGCGCGATCACGGCATCTGGCCGGCGACGCTGGGCGCGGATGCGGGATACAGGGACGGCGCGTTTCTCTACGGCATCGAGAGCGACGGGATCGTACCGCACGTGCCGGTAAACGAGGGAACTATCTGCGGAGACAGCCTGGCGGCCGACGCGCGACGCAAGGCGCGCCGTCGCCGATCGACACAAGGCTACGCCCTGAGCCAGCGCATCCGCAAGCGGGTCGAGGAGATCATCGGCTGGTGCAAGCAGGTTGGAGGTCTGGCCAGAGCGCGCTTCGTCGGCCGGTGGAAGATCAAGCAACAGGCGGAGGTGACGGCATCGGCTTACAACCTGCTGCGAATGGCGAGACTGGTGCCAGTGTTCTGACCGCAGTGTGGGTTCGGTGTTTTCGCGGGCACCGAAGGAAACCCAGTCTCGAAGAAAAACGCTCATTCGATACCGTCTTGAGCCTCATCCAACATGACATCCGAACAAAACCGACCCGAGAAGAACCGGCTATGTCGCTTAACATGTGTTGCTTAGCAGCCTGCTA
>CAZUAQ010000098.1:0-7798 GCA_964618455.1 uncultured Planctomycetales bacterium
AGACGATGAGCCGGCTGCGCAACATCTCCAAGCAGTTGCTGCAGGAACTCGGCCGCGAGCCGACCATCGAAGAGATCGCCAAGAAGGCCAAGATGCCGGTCAGCGAAGCGCGGCGCGTGCTGAAGATCAGCCGCCACCCGATTTCGCTGGATCGCCCGGTCGGCGAGAGTGAGGATTCCTACTTCGGTGACTTCATCGAGGACGATACCGCCGAATCGCCGGTGCAGTCGGCCGGCAGCGAGATGCTCCGGGACCGCATCGAAGAGGTACTCAAGACGCTGACCTACCGCGAGCGAGAGATTCTCAAGCTCCGCTACGGCATCGGCGACGGCTACACCTACACGCTGGAAGAGGTGGGCAAGATCTTCAAGGTCACCCGCGAGCGCGTGCGTCAGGTCGAAGCCAAGGCGATCCGCAAGCTGCAGCATCCGGTCCGCTCGCGGAAGCTGGAAGGCTTCCTCGACAGTTCCAAGGCCGTCGCGGCGGAGGCCCCGGCGGAAGTGTGAAGCGGTTAGTGGATCGTGAATAGTGGGTCGTGGTTGGTGGGCCGTGCCCGCGATGCGATCTGCACGAACCGATAACGCAATGAACCCCCGTCCCTGGTGGCGGGGGTTTTTTATGCGCGGAGACGAAGATTGCCCCAGGCAGGAATCGTGGATCTGTTGACGATCGCATAGAATGCAGGCTTCCATCACTGATGAAGCGAGCTATTCGAGCCGCAGGGAGCGCACGATGATCTCACGCAGGGCACTTCTTCAAGCGGGTGGCGCGGTGGCGACCGGACTCTGGGCAGGCGTCGGCGCGGCCGCGGAAGCTGAAAAGGACGATCGGCGCGCGCAAGGCACCGCGCCCGAAACTGACCGGCTGAGGACGATCAGCTACAACGTGCTGGCCTGCTCGGGCTACCGCGACCGGAAAGACGAGCGAAGTTCACCCCGCCCCGACATTCCCCGAAGCCAGATGACCGCCCGGTTCGCCCTCGAACTTGCCCTGTACAAGCCGGACATCATCACGTTCCAGGAATCGCCGAACGCCGAAACCATCGCCGACATTGCCCGCCGGATGGGCTTCAAGCACACGTGCTTCTTCCCCAGCGGCCAGGCATGGCCGGGGTCGCTGATGACGCGCTTCCCAATCCTTAAGCACGAGAACTGCCCGCTGGTCTCTTTCGACAAACGTCCGGACAAGCTGTTTACCCGGCATTGGGGCCGCGCGGTCCTGGAGACGAACGAAGACCCGCTGGCGATCTACAGCGCGCATCTCTTCCCAGGTGGCGGAAGTGTGACGCGACGCGAGCCGGAAGTCACGGAGATGCTCAAGGTGATGCGCGAGGATCTCGATTCCGGAAGGTCGATGCTGTTTCAAGGGGACCTGAATCACAAGCCCGACGGGCCGGAATACACGCGCTGGGTTGAAGCGGGGCTCGTGGATTGTTACGCAAGCAGGGGCAAGGGGCCGCCGGAGACGATTCCATCCACCAGGCCCGCCGCCCGTATCGACTACATCTGGGCGCACGGTCCTCTGACGGAACGGCTGTCCGAATGCCGTGTGTTGTTCGAGGGAGCGTTCCGGACGAATCCCGACGATCCCGGCTCGATCGCGCTGAGCGATCACCTCCCGGTCATGGCGACGTTTGCTCGCAAGAAGGATTGATCTGATGCAAGGTATGTCACGCTCTGCGCTCTACGTAATTCTCATCGGGGGCAGCCTTCTCTGGCCTCGTGAACTCGCTGCAGCCGAGAAGCCGGGCTACGTTCTGACGTTCGATCATCCCATGAGCTGGGCGGACGACATCGCCCCGTGGGGTCTGGGGGGTGTGCAGCAGTGGGAGGTAGCCGAGGGCGGGCGTCCCGGTGGCATGCTGCGGATCTCGGCCGCCGCCTATGCGCAGCCGATCAGTTACGAGGTCCGCACGCTCCAGTTCAATCATGAACCGGGGCGCGCCGCCCGAATCTCGTTCGACATCCGTCCGCATGCGATTCCGAAAGGCGCTTCCTGCGTGATCCGGTACTTCGACGGCTACTGCGGCGCGTTTCCGTTTATCAAGGTCGCCGACGATCCCTTCGCGCCGTTTCCGAAGCCGATCTGGGACAGTGACACGGCATCGCGCTCCGACGAATGGCAGACCGTTTCCATCGAGACCGATCCGCTGAAGCATACCGTCCTGACGCTGGCCATCCTGGTCCGCCAACCGCATCAGGAGTCGCGCGAGGGTGATGATGCAGAGTACATCGAAGTGCACATGGATAATCTTCACGTCGATGTGCCGATGTTGAGGCGGTTCATGGATCCGGGATTCGACTGGCACGGCAACGGTGGATCGAGCACGATCCAATTCCGCCACAACACGCGCGCCGCCGACGCCGACTGGTGCGACTTTATCGACCAGCAGGATGTCGAGACGCCGGACGGCGTGATCCATTACCGCCTGCTGCCGTTTCGCAGTTCCTCCACGTATCCCGATCCCGGCTGGAACGTCCAGATCAGTCATGACGTGTGCGCTCCCGACGTCGGCGGTCACAGCGTGATTGCGTTGCGCGGCGGCGGCGATCGCGGATGCGCGGTGTCCTGGGGCGTGCGACAGACGGTGAGTTATGACGCCTTCGGCCTCGGCCCGCGTGAGAAGGCACGGCTGCGCGTCCGGATGAAAATGACCAACCACGACCCGCTCAAGCACGGCATCAGTCGCGTGCAACTCGGCGTGGATCCGCACGGCGGCATCGTCACGTCGAAAGCGAAGTGGAGTCGCGAAGACAACATCAACGCGTACGAGGGCGGTTGGCGAATCGCGGAGTTGACGTTTGATCGCCCGCCGGATGCCGAGGCCGTGACGATCTTCTTCCGCCGTCGTGACGGAACCCCTCGGCCCGCTCCGGCATCCGACTTTCCCGAGAAGCAGTCGCAGGGCACGCCCGGTGGCGCGTCCGGCATGGCGGACTGGGTGATGGTGGACGTGGTGGATGTTGAGTAGAGGATCGTGGGTAGTGATAATGGGTAATGGATAGAGAGCTGTGGATCGAATCGATGTGGCGGTGATCGGTGGGGGCGCGGCGGGGTTGGCCACGGCCATCTTCACTAAGCGGCATCAGCCCCAGGCGCGGGTGGTGATCTTCGACGGGGCGAAGCGTCTCGGTGCCAAGATCCTGGTCGCCGGGGGCGGGCGATGCAACGTGACCAACCGCGTGGTGGCGGCGACGGACTTCTGGGGCGGCAAGCGGAATCACATCAAGCGTGTGCTGGCGGCGCTGCCGGTAGCGAAGACGGTGGCGTTCTTTCGCGAGATCGGTGTCGGTCTGCACGAGGAGGAGCACGGCAAGCTCTTTCCCGACTCGAACAAGGCGAAAACGGTGCTGGAGGCATTGCTGCGCGAGGCGGAGCGGCTCGGGGTGTGGATCCTGACCGCCCATCGCGTGACCGCACTTCGCCGGGCAAAGCCGTCGGGATTCGAGATCGAAGGCGACGGAGAAGTCTTTCGTGCGGATCGCGTGGTGTTGGCCACCGGCGGAAAGTCGCTGCCCAAGACCGGCAGCGATGGCGGCGGGTATGCGCTGGCGAGGTCGCTCGGTCATTCGCTGGTGGACACGACGCCCGCGCTGGCGCCGCTGCTTCTGGAGGGTGGGTTTCATGAACCGCTGTCGGGGATCGCGCAGGATGTGGAGTTGAGTGTGGCGGTCGAGGGGGCCAAGCCCGTGCGGCTGACCGGGGCGATGCTCTGGACGCACTTCGGCGTGAGCGGGCCGGTGGTGCTGAATGGGTCTCGCCACTGGCATCGCGCGACGCTCGAACAACGCCGCGTGCAGATCACCGCCAACCTGCTGCCCGGCGAGGACTTCACTTCGGCGGAGAAGCGCTTCATCGAACTGGCCGCCGCGTCGCCGAAGGCGTCGCTGATGAAAGTGCTGTCGCGCCTCTTGCCGGCGCGCGTGGCGGAGCATGTGCTGGGCGACCTGGAGATGAAGCCGACCGTTCCGATGGCGCACCTGTCGAAGGAGCAGCGCCGTACGCTCGTTCACGCGCTGCTCGCCTGGCGGTTGCCGGTGCGCGACAGCCGTGGCTACACGCACGCGGAGGTCACCGCCGGGGGCGTGCCGCTCGACGAGATCGACACGCGCACGATGCAATCGCGCGTGTGCCCGGGGCTATACCTCGTGGGCGAAATCCTCGACGTCGACGGCCGCATCGGCGGATTCAACTTTCAATGGGCATGGGCGAGCGGCTATGTGGCGGGGAGGGGAGTGGATCGTTGATAGTGAATAGAGGGCAGTAAATCGTGGCTGGATGATCCCCTGCGGCTTTTCGCTATTCACTATCCACTGACCACTATTCACTCTTCCTCATCCCGCCGCCCAGTGCACGGCGTTGATCAGCACGCGTTGCACATCGGGATGATGGTAGATCGGGAACAGCTCGTGGCCGGGGCGGAAGTAGAAGACGCGGCCCTTTTCTCGCTTCCAGCAGCAGCCGCTGCGCACCGCCTCGCCGGTGGCGAAGTTGGAGATGAAGACCAACTCGTCCGGCGGCGGAATCCGGAACCACTCGCCGTACATCTCCGCTTCGTCGATGACGATCTTGGCGTCGATGCCCTGCGTGATCGGATGCGACGGGTCGCAGACCCAGAGAATCTCGCGCACGGGGTTGTCGTTCCACATCAGCATGCAGTCGGTGCCCATCAGCTTGCGGAAGGGCTTGCAGTAATGGGCCGAATGCAAGGCGATGAACCCCATGCCCTCCCAGACGCGCTCGACGACTTTCTGCGCCACTTCGTCGCTCACGTCGTCGTGCTTGAGATGCCCCCACCAGAGCATGACGTCGGTGTTGGCGATCACGTCGTCGGGCAGGCCGTTGTCCGGATCGGTCCGCAAGGCGGTGCGGATCTCCAGGCTCGGGTCCTGGCGTTTCAAGGCGGCGGCGATGGTGCCGTGGATGCCCTGGGGGTAATGCTGCTGCGTGGCGGGGGTTTCCTGCTCGTGATAATTCTCGTTCCAGACGACGACGCGTAATGCACACATGGGACAACCTCGTCGGGTAAGGCGTTGTTCGAATCCGGGCGGTACTGTAACGAAGCGTTTTACGGGCCACAACCGGCGGGAGCCTGCCGCGTGGTTGGCGATCTGCCGGGGCACTAAAATCGTGCATGATGCAACTGACGCGTGAAATACGATTCAGCCTTGGTCCGCCACTGGAGGGCGAGATCACCAATTCCTGGGCGGGCTGGCCGGCGGCCACGGGCATCCAGCCCTATCTGACGCTCCGTGCCGTCGTCGCAGGCGAGCCCGATCCGATCACAGGGTACCTGTGCAACATCAAGCTCATCGATCACGTATTGCGTGAGCGGGCGATCCCCCTGGCCGGGCGCCTGGCCTCCGATCCCCCGCTGACGGGGGAGCGGCTGGTGATGGCGTTGGGACGGGAACTGTACGATCACGCGCCCGCCGGGACGCACTGGGTGCGATGGGAACTGAAGCTCACGCCTTATCTTCGCTATACGCTCCACGCAGGAGAACCGACCATGGTTCGCATGACACAGAGTTTCGAGTTCGCCGCCGCGCACCGCCTGCACTGCCCGACGCTCAGCGATGAAGAGAACCGCCGAACTTTCGGCAAGTGCAATCACGTCAACGGGCATGGGCACAACTACCAGGTGGAGATTACGCTCGAGGGTCAACCCGATGCCCAGAATGGCGTGTTGCTTCCCGTGCAGGAACTCGAGCGGATCGTGGACGAGCGCGTCATTCATCGCTTTGATCACAAGCATCTGAATGCCGACTGCGCGGAATTCGCGGACGTGAACCCTTCCGTGGAAAACATCACGCGCGTGATCTGGAATCTGCTGGAAGGCCGATTCGGCGCGGCGCGGCTGGCGAACGTGCGCGTGTACGAAACGCCCAAGACCTGCGCGGATTATGCGGGGGATTGACCAGGGGGATTCGGGTCACCCATCCGGCTGGAATCACATCTCTTCGATGGCTTCGCGGAGTTTGCGAAGGGCGTCTTTCTCGAGTTGGCGGACGCGCTCACGCGTCAAGCCGATCTCCGCGCCGATTTCCTTGAGCGTCATCGGTTCACGGTCGTCGAGCCCGTAGCGCAGCCGCAGGATGGTGGCTTCGCGATCACTGATTTTCTCCAGCAGATGCTGAATGGCTTCGGCGTCGGCGTTATCGAAGGCGGCTTCGTCCGGGGCGGGCGTCTTGGTGTCCGCCAGGAGTTCCGAGAGGCCGAAACTGCCGTCCGGGTTGCCCGTCTGCGTCGGCGCGCCGACCGCCTTGACCGCCCGGCGGATGATCTTCACCTTCCGCTCGGAAAGCTGCATGTGATCGGCCATCTCCGCCAGACTGGGCTGCCGGTTGAGCTTGTTCTCGAGTTCAGCGTAGGCCCGCTTCCAGTCGGCGATCATCGCCACCATGTAGGCGGGAATGTGCACCGGCTGGCCGGCGTTGATGAGGGCCCGCTTGATCGCCTGCTTGATCCACCAGGACGCGTACGTGCTGAAACGGGTCTCCTTGGTCGGGTCGTAGCCCTCGACGCCGCGGAGAAGGCCGATGTTGCCCTCCTCGATCAGGTCCGCCAGGGCCATGCCGCGGTTGGTGTAGTTCTTGGCGATGTTGACCACCAGCCGCAGGTTGGACAGCGTCATGCGGTCGCGCGCTTCCTGGGCCTCGAGTTCGATTTCCTCGCGCTGCTGAAGAGTGATCTCGCCGCGGCGCATGCGATCGGCGACGTCCAGCGATGACTGGATGATCTCGCCGAGTTCGCGCTCCTCCTCTGCCGAGAGGAGCGGGGCCTCATCGATGCACTTCAGGTAATGCTGCAGTCCCGACTCGATGGCGATGGCCCGGCCCTCCATGAAACAGCGTGGTCGTCCGATAATTCACGGACGCGCCTTGCCGTTCAGCCCGACCCGCGGCTCTCCGGCGTCCGCGGGCCACTCATAGATCCATCGGCTAGCTCTGGCTAAGAATTCGGCTTCTGCTCCGAAGAGTCGTCCGAATCCGGAACGGTGTCCGTGGCGTCCTCGGCCGGCGCGGCCTCGGAGGGGGCCTCCTCGGCAGGGGCAGCATCCGATTCGGCCGCGGGAGCTTCACCCCCCGCCTGATCGGAAGGACGCAACGGGAAGTCCTGAATCAGGTCGGTAGACTCCTCGCCGGGGCCGTGGAGACCGCCGCGTCGCGCCTTGGGCTTGCCGGCGACGGCAGCACCCTGGCCACCCTCTTCCGTTGCCCATTCGGCCCGCTTCTTGCTCAGGCCGATCTTGCGCTCCTGGGAATCGACGCGGAGAATCTTCACTTCGATCTCCTTGCCGATGTCGACCTCGTTGTGGGGATCCTCCACCTTGTGGTCCGCCAGCTCGCTGACGTGCAGCAGGCCTTCCAGGTCATCCTCCAGTTCGACAAAGACGCCGAAGTTCGTGATCTTCGTGACCTTGCCCTTGACGATCTGGCCGGGGATGTAGGTCGACGGGATGGCGTTGATCCACGGATCCTCGGTCAACTGCTTGGTGCCGAGGGCCACGCGCATCTTGTCCTCGTCCACGCTCAGCACGACGCACTTGACGTCGTCGCCCTTCTTGAATACCTCGGACGGGTGGCTGATCTTCTTGGTCCAGCTCATGTCGGAGACGTGCAGCAGGCCGTCGATGCCCTCTTCGATCTCGATGAACGCGCCGTAGTTCGTGAGATTGCGCACCTTGCCGTCGATGATCGTGTTCGGCGGATACTTCTCTTTGACCCGCTCCCAGGGGTTCGCCTCGGTCTGCTTCATGCCGAGGCTGATTTCCTGCTTGTCCTTGTTGATCTCGAGG
>CAZUAQ010000099.1:0-6928 GCA_964618455.1 uncultured Planctomycetales bacterium
TGGCAATACCCTGACCGGCTATGTCATTCTGCTGGCCTGCGGCATGTGCTGGGGGCTGTACGGCGTTTTTGTCCGGTACGTCATTCACGACCACCACCCCCTCTACATGTTCGGCATCATCAGCGCCTATACCTCGATCGGCGCCGTCTTCATGGCCCCCCTGGGCCGGACCACCGCGCTGCTCGAGATGACCGGCGGGCCGTGGGCGATCCTGCTGCTCTCGTCGCTCCTGGGTATCGCCGTGGCGCACAGCCTCTATTACACCGCCATTCAGCGGATCGGGGCGGCAGTCAGCACGCTGGCCTTCATGACCTCTCCCATGATCACGATCGTGGCCTCCGCAATGGTCCTCCGGGAGTCGCTGAGCCTCGGTCAGTGGATTGGCGGCGGTATCCTCATCGCCGGGGCCTCACTGGCCGTCTGGTCGCGCCATCGTACTTTCGGCGGACGTCCCCAACCGATCGAAACCGGTTCCGAAAGTGCCTCACCGCCGCCCCCCCAACGCCCCGTCGCCTGAGACCGGGATTGCGGAAACCCGCTCGATGTTGTTAACTTAGGGGCTGTCAGGGATTTCGCGTCGCCCTCGAGAGGGCTGCCGCCTGGCCGGCTCATCCGGTGTTTTCGTGTACGCTCGACTTATCCAGTTCGCTTGTCCCCGCCATCCGCGACGCCCTCGTCGTCTCACGCACCCCTCGACCATCGCCCCCCTCGCCTTCTTTTTGCTTCTCGCCCTGCCGCTCGGGCTGGGCTGCGAAGGAGAGGGACAGACGGACTGGAACTGGAATCTGTTCGGCGAGCAAGACACGGATGCCCTCAGCGATGCGGACGAGCCGGTTGACGGGGATTCCTCCTCCGAGACATTGGCACCGCCTCCACCGGATGAGGACGCTCAGCGCGTCACGTTGCTGAACGTGCGATTTGCCGTTCTTCGCGCCCGGGCGCCGGCGGGGCTCGCAACCGGTGATGATGCCATATGGAACCACCTCGATGAAGAAGTCCTTTCCGCGCGGAAGCGCGCCCTCTTGAACCGCAACGGTCTTCGCGCCGCCCGGGGCATTCCCGCCTCCTGGACGCCCATCCGCACGGTGCTCAAACACAACGACGAGATCGCCCTCTCCGATACGGACATGAGCGTCTCCAACGGACAGCCGCTTTCCATCGAAATCGACCCGCGACCACGCGACCAGGTCCTCTTCATGATGCGTCCGGACGGAACGGGCGCCGGCCAGAGCTTTCCCAACAGCATGAACTATCTGCGCGTGGAATACCGCGTCCCCGCGGATGACCCTGAAGCTGTCACGCTCAGGGTGATGCCCGAGCTGCGCATGCCGCGCGATCCGGAGACCATCGAGCTGACTCCGGAGACATGGCACCTGCCGCGTTCAGAGACCCTGGTCCACGTCCTGCGGGATCTGGCATTCGACGTGAAGATTCGGCCTGATGAGTTTCTCGTGATCGGCCCGAGTGCCTGGGCGCTGGACAACCCTCATTTACCCGGCGCCCTGATTCTGTGCGAGGAAATCGACGGGAGATCCATGGAATCGCTTTATTTCATCACGCCCTCGGTGGACCAGGCGTCGCGAATGCTCCGCCCGTGAGTCTCCGAATGCCTCCAGGGAGCCTGGGGATGCTACAATATTGACTGGATGCCTGTGCCCTGTAACGGAACGCACTTGGAATTGACTGATACATTTCGTCAGCTCTGCCAGCACGCCGGTGTCGCGATCATCGCCACCGATGCGTCTTTCCGTATTACCTTCTGGAACGATACCGCTCAACGTTTGCTCGGGGCCTCGAGTAAAGCGATGACCGGGCAGGCGATCATGGACATCGTTCCCGAAGAGCGGCGGGAACTCGCCCGGCGCTTGCTGCTTCGCACACAGCAGCGCGGCGAGGTAACCGAGTTCGAGTTCCGGCATCGCGATCCCCAGGGACGTCACGTGGACTTGGCCGTCACGGTATCCCCCTTGAATCCGCCGGAAGGGGATGCGCCGTCCGGGGTCTCGGTCATCCTGCGCAATCTCACGCGCCGTCTGGATTATGAGCGTGAGCAGGCCCAGTCCCGCAAGATGTCCGCGCTGGGCGTCATGGCCGGGGCGATCGCCCACCACTTCAACAATCTCTTCGGGGGCATCCTCACCTCCATCGAGTTCGCCCAGGACAGCAGCGACGCGCGGACGCTCCGCCGCGCATTGAAAACGACCGCCGAATCCCTGGGTCGCGCCACGGAAATGACAATCCGCCTCCTCGCCTTCGCGGAAGGGGACCGGTCGCGATCCTCGGGGTGCAGCCTGTCCGACACGATCAGCGGCTATCTCGATGGACAATCGGAGCGATTCAGTGGAGACCGCATTGAATTGGAATCCCGCATTGAAGAAGTGGATGTCGAACTGCCGGCTCGACAGATTCTCAGCATCATCGACAACCTTGTGACCAATGCGTGTGAGGCCATGCAGGACGGGGGTCGACTGACCGTGAACCTGGAGCGTGTGGACGAAGGCCGGACGGTACTCCTGACCGTTGCAGATTCAGGCCGGGGCCTGGATGAGGAACAGCTCCGTCGGGCTTTCGAGCCGTTCTATACCAGCAAACCTGATCCCTCGGTCGGACAGGGGCATACGGGCCTCGGGCTCCCCGTGGTCCATGGCATCGTCCGGGACCTCGGCGGATCCGTCACGTTGAGCAGCAGCCCCAGTGGCGGTGCCCTCTGTTCCATCCGAATTCCCACCAGTTGTTTCATGGATCGCGATACGGGACGGAAAGATCCTCCTGCGTCCTAGCTTAACCTCATTATCCACATCATCTTAGAGTCTTTCCCGCCGAATCATGGGTCCGGCTCCCCTCCCCTGTTCGAGGCTGGATGGAAAAGCCATCTCGATGTGTCCGCGACGAATCGGGAACCTGCAACGTACAAGATGGCACAAGGCCTTCAAAGTTATCATGAGCCCCTACGGGATGACGCAAAACCGTCAAACCCTTTCACGACAATGGCTTGAATTCGCCACGCCGCCTGCTTACGATAGCACTAGGCGTAACGGAATTCGGCGGTTTTCTGAGTCTCACGAGACTCCACCCTTGGCGCGAGGGGACGGTCGAATGGCTTCCGGACGCGACGTCTTCCGAGATGCAAATGTGAAACTGGTGAAGATGGCTCGGCACTTCCGTCGATATTCATGAGTGAGAATTGTACGACGATGAGTGGCCGACAGCTTAACCGACAACACAGACTGCTTCAGAATCATTAGGAAGACGAGATTGACGCTGTCTGTTCGTCAGCGACGGCCACGCATGCTGCAAGCGCCTCGATATTTATTCGGACCGCAACGGTTCGAGAAAGTGCTCAGGTCGACATGATTCGAAGACACGTGACCCATGGGCGTCTGAGAGTTCTTGTGGGTCTGCTCCTGGTGACGGGATTCGTCGTTCAGTGGCGATGGGCATCGACTCCGAATGAGTCGGATGCTTCTGCCATCGTCGTCGAAGCCCCCTCCGGATCACGTTCCGGACAAGCCATTGCCTCCACACTGACACCCGAAACCCCGGTCGATGAGCTCACGCTCGAACAGCGGGCGGCTCGCGATCCGATCGGGTTCCTCGAAGAGTGCCTGGAACGTTACGACAGGACCGTCCGCGATTACACCGCCACATTCACCAAACAGGAACTGGTCGGTCGGCGGATGACGGAATTGCAGGTCATGAACGCCCACTGTCGCGAGAAGCCGTTCAGCGTCCGCCTCGAATGGACCGAGAACGCCGACAAGTGCGATGCGGTGCTCTATGTCAAGGATCGCTGGCTCAGCAAGAAGGGCGATGAGCAGGCCGTCGTGGTCCCCGGCTGGATTGCGCGGAAGTTCGTCTCGCACGTCATGCGCGACATTCACGGCAAGGATGCTGAACGCAGCGCCCGCCGGACGGTGGACCAGTTTGGACTGCGGAACATGTTCGTGCTCGTGCTGCAGTACGTGTACAAGGCCAAGCCGCTCGGCCAGCTCGAATTCCGCTACCTCGGCAACGGTGAAGTCGATGGTCGCGAGACCCTGGTTTTCGAGCGACGACTGCCCTTTACGGGTCCTGACTGTGAATGGCCCGATCGCATCCTGACAATGCACGTGGACAAGGAACTGCTGGTTCCCACGCTGTGCATTGCCCATGCCGATGATGAGAAGTCGGAACTCCTGGGTTCCTACATGATGACCGACATCAATCTCAATGCGAACCTCGGTGAGTCGGTCTTCACGAAGAAGGGCCTCGGCATCGAGTAACACCGGATTCCCCTGCACATTCAGATATGCTCGGGCTGTGGATTTCGTCTGCGCTTCAGCCTTGGCGGAACCGGAACCGCCACCATCCCATTGCGAAGAACGCCACACTGAACAGCACGAGAATGCCACAGGCAGACCAGACCCGCAGAAGATCCGGATACGGGCTGACCAGCAACTGGTCGTAGGCGATCAAGGCCCAGGCATGCGGAATGATCAGGCTCCACTGCTGCATGTGGTCCGGCAACCATTCCCGCGGCATGAAACATCCGCTCAGCCCCCCGAGGGCGATGACCAGCAGGTTCACGTACGCCGAGACCTGGGCATCCGTCCGCACGAGCAGCGCGGTCAGCAGGCCGAGACTCGTCGCCGCCAGCGACGTGCAGACGATCACCGGGAGCAACATCCACGGCGTCACGCCCCAGGACATCCCGAACAACAGCTTACCGAACACGAACAGCGACACGCCCTGCATCAGCGAGATGAGCAGAAAGGGGACGGTCTTCCCGATCAGCAGTTGCGTCGCGCGGAGGGGCGCGAGTTGAAGCCGGACGAGCGTGCCTCGCTGCCGCTCCGCCAGGAAGGATCGTGCCATCAGATTCACCAGGAAGAAGGCGAAGAGCACGGTGTAGGAAGGGACGATGATCTGATACGCCACCGACGTCAGGTCCCCGGCTCCCATGTCACCCGACTCGCTCTGCTCAATCTCCCGGGCCTCCGTCTCTTCATCTGTGGCCGTCGCCCCGGACGTACGAAGATCGATCAGCGTCCGCGCGACGGGATCCTTACGGGCGACGTGAGGCAGGAGGGTCTGAAAGAGTACCCCGGTGGCGATCTGCTCAGCCAGCGCGGCGGCGACGCGATGGGTGGGACGGGCGCAGACTTCGATGTCCAGCGCATCCAGGCCCTCCGCCAGTTTGCCTTCTTCCGGCTGCAGCAGGTCACCGAGCGTCAATGCATCCACCGATGCCTGAAATCCCTCACCGATGATCAATCCGACCTGCGTTTCGCCCTCGTTGACGAGCCTCCAGACCTGCTCGCGTGAATCGACACGGATCATCTCCAGGCTCGCGCGTGATGCGAGCCGCGCTTCGAAGACTTTCGCCGTTTCGCCGGCATCTTTACGAAGGATAGCCATTGCGATCCGGTCGTTCTCGTTCTGGCGACCGAAGAGCTTCCCGGTCGAGAAGCCCAGGATGGCGATGAAGACCGCCGGGGTCACCAGCAGAATCATCAGCGCGCGACGATCCCGCGTGAGCACGAGCAGGTCTTTCCAGATGAGCGCACGGATCTTCATGGTGTCACTCGCGGAGATGCCGGCCGGTCAGTTCGAGGAAGAGGTTTTCCAGGTTCGGCCGATGCGTCTCGATGTGCACGACGCGTACGCCGTGTCGATCCAACGCGCTCAGCCACTCTGCCAGCCTGCCTTCCAGGCCATTGCCTCTCGCCCCGGCTTTCGATCGAAGGGAAAGTCGGACGTGCCCGTCGTCGGTCGGCTCACTTTCGATCTCCGCATCGAGCTGCGAGGCGGTATCGGGGGTCCACCCCTTCACGACGATTTCGATTCGCCCTTCCACGCGGCGCAACAGATTCTCCAGGGTATCGTCGGCGATGATGTGGCCGTGATCGATGATCGCGATGCGGTCACACACCGCCTGCACCTCCTCCATGTAGTGGCTGGCGTAAATGACCGCCGCGCCTTCATCGCGACGCCGGCGGATGCACTCGAGGAGATGGGCACGGGATTGCGGATCGACACCGACCGTTGGCTCGTCCAGGATCAGCAGCTTCGGATCGTGCAGCATGCCGATGCCGAGGTTCAACCGCCGTTTCATTCCGCCGGAATAATCACACACCTGATCGTGGCGGCGATCGGTCAGACCGATCTCCTTCAGCACGCGTTCGATGCGCGACGCAAGACCCTCCCCGGACAAGCCGTAGAGCTTTCCGAAGAACGCGAGGTTTTCGTTCGCCGTCAGTTCGTGGTAGATGGCCAGATCCTGCGGCACGACGCCCAGAAGATAGCGCACGTTCAACCGATCGCCGGCGACGGGTGACCCCTGAATCGTGATATCACCGGCATCGGCGGGCAGGAAGCCCGACACCATCATCATGCTCGTCGTCTTGCCCGCCCCGTTGGGCCCGAGCAGCCCGAGGATCTCTCCTTCGGCGACGGCGAAACTCACGTCATCCACGGCGCGCACGCGACCGTCGTAACTCTTGACCAGATGCTCAGCAACGAGGAGGCTCATGAAGGTCGGCATTGTAGCGAAGTGCGGGCGCTCCGCCACTCGTTTCGAATCCTGGGCACTTCCCATTTTCGTCGACCACCCCCGATGTCGTCGTTGCCTGCGGAGTGGGGTTCAGCGTGCCGTCCGCCGGGGGGAGACGGAAGTCCAGGGGAGGATGCGATACGAGAAGCGCGGGTTCAACTCCTGCGGAAGCAACCCCTTCAGCCCTTCACGATACCCATGTGACCCACGGCCGCCGGCTGGAGATTCCCCATCCCGAGATGGCGGGGCGGGCGCGCTCAAATCGGATCGCCAGCCAGGCCGACGCCGGCGCAGCGGCATCCTGGGCGCTGCCTCCCATCGCGAACGTGAGGACGAACGGCCTCATCCCGGCCGATGGCTGCCCCCGCCGTTGCATCCCCCGTCCGATCGGCGTAC
>CAZUAQ010000100.1:0-6799 GCA_964618455.1 uncultured Planctomycetales bacterium
CGGCGAAGACAATGGCGACGGGAACAAGGACACCGACGCGGACGAGTGAGCCGCCCGTATTGTTCAACGTTGTTCAACGCCTTCCGTGCCCCTGTTTCATCACACGATCATTCGACCGAGTCGCCTTCAGCACTCTCGGCGGTCGCTTCGTCAGCCAGTCCGAGCTTCGAAAGCTGCGCGATATCCCCTGGACCCTTCATCTCCCAGTACTTCATCCGGGCAGATTCGATCAGGCGCGCATCATGTCCCTGCGACGACGTCCATCGGATGATGCGACGCGGCGCGCCCTGCTCGACATAGACGTCCCAGGTGACGGCATCTCCGATCGTGAGCGTGGCTTTCTCGACCTCGAACGTCCCCGCCGGAACATCGACCGAGCTGACGTCCTTCGACCGGCTCAATGTGCCAGGACTCCACGCCATCGCCTGATGCCCAAGCGACATCGCCTCCGCCGAACGAAGGACCTTCACCTCCATCGAGGCCCCCGGCTCCAACCGGGGCCACGCCCATCCCCGCGCCCACAGCAGCAGCATATCCTCGCTGAACCCGGGGCGGAGATATCGCGCGGTGTTCTGCTGATCGGCCTCGCCGTCGAAGTAGCTGTGACTCGTCGAGCGCACCTGCGATCGGTCGAACTGCAACTGCGCATGCCGGAGCCCGCACCATTCCTGGCTGCTGAACGCCACCTTGATCGGCGATCCGGCGGACCGGCCCTGCCAAGGCTCCATGCTCACGAATGCCGTGGTCATCAGGTTGTAGTCGTACACCCCCGTGGGGAAATCCTGCACCAGGTTGAGCTTGACGGCGTAGATCTCCTCCGAGGGGGCATGGTTGCCCGGATCCGCCTTGACGCGATATTGGCGGGAGAGCTTTTCGGGGATGAAGATCGTCACCGCCGTGCCCTCGCGCGGTTGACCGTAGCGCGGATAGGTCAACGCATACGACGCCATCTCCGCCGCACCGTCCGACCATTGATCCCAGAATCCTTTGTCGAACGAGGGAACATGCTCCGCGCGGCGTCCCTCACATCCGAAAAGGCACAGAGACAGCACCGCCGCCGATACTCCACTCAAAACCGGACGCCGGATTTCAAGGCGTGAACGCATGGCATGCTCCCTATAGGAGGGTGATGAAGATATGAAGGGCGATAAACGCGCTCAGCCCAGCATGTTGCGCAGCAGATCGAGCCCGTCGAGGATATCCGAGACGCGATCGTCCCCGGCTTCGCGCTCCACCACCAGCGGGCCCTCGTAGCCTCCCGAGCGCAGCTTGCTCACGATGCGCGGAATGTCGGCGTCGCCCGTGCCGAGCACGACCTCCGTCCCCCACTCCTCGCGCGGGCGATCGGACCAGACGGCATCCTTCATGTGCACGTGAATGATCTTCTCGCGCAACTGCATGACCGCTTCGATCGGCTCGCCCACGCCGTACAGAATCATGTTGGCCGGGTCGAAGTTCACGCCGATGTTGTCGCTGCCTACTTCGTCGATGAACTCCAGCAGCGCTTCGGCCTCTTCCTGCCCGGTTTCCATGACCAGCGTGATGCCGCGTTGACCGAGCTCGTCGCAGATCCGCTTGAGCCGGTCCACCATCGTTTTATGCTTCGGGTCGTTCTTCTGATGCGGCACGAACCCGATGTGCGTCGCGAGCAGGTTGGCGTTCATCGCCTTGGTGAAATCGGCGAAGGCGATGGTTTTATCCAGCCGGGCCTCCCACGTGTCGTCCGGAAGGTAGCCCCCCGTGGCGGCGATCTTCTGGATCGAGCCGTAGTCCTCCCCCTCGAAACCCAGGCAGGTGGCGCTGAGCTCCAGGCTGTACTTGTCGAGCAGCCCGGCGATGCGATCCACATCCTTGAAGCCGTCATCCCAGAAGCCGATCTGCACCAGATCCAGATCCAGCTCATTGCGGATCGTCGAAAACGTTTCCTCGAGATCGGGAATCTTCAGCGACCAGGAACAGACGCCGATTTGCAGAGGTTCCATGGGTGAATCTCCTTGCCAGTCAGGCGAGATCGTGATGCGTCCCCGTCGCAAGATCGCACGGTGCTTGCCTTGCCGCTCCGATGAGTGGATCAGCGGGCGTGAGGCGTCTTGCCGACATTTACTTGTACCCGCTGCGCGTCCTGGTGTCGACGACGAAGCTGCCCGCAGGCGGCGTCGATGTCCATGCCGCGCGATTTGCGGAGGTGCACGTTCACGCCGCGTTCGCGGAGCCGCTGCACGAAGTGGTACGCGTCCGAACCGCTCGGACGCTGGTAAGGCAGCGACGCCACGGGATTGTAGCGCAGCAGGTTGACGTTGCAGCGCATCTTCCGGCAGACGCGGACGAGGTCGTTGGCGTGGTCCAGCCGGTCGTTCACCCCCCGCAGCAGGACGTACTCGAGCGTGAGTTCGCGCCCCGTGCTGTCGAAGTAGTGCCGCCCGGCGGCGATGAGTTCGTCGATGCTGATCCGCTCAGCCCAGGGGATGAGTTCGCGACGGAGTTTGTCGTTTGGGGCGTGCAGCGAGATGGCCAGGTTGATCTGCAGGTCCAGCTCCGCCAGCTTGTGAATCTGCTTCGGCAGGCCGATGGTGCTGACCGTGATGCGCCGCGCGCCGAGGCCGATACCCCAGTCGGCATTGAGAATCTGAATGGCCTTGGTCACGGCGGCTAAGTTGGCCAGCGGCTCGCCCAGCCCCATGAACACGAGGTTCGAGAGCCGCTCGCTCTTGTCACGATCCTCGCGCGAGGTTTGTGGCGGCGCGGAGGGATTCTCTGATGTCGCGCCTGGCGTTTCCCCAGTGTGACGATGCGCCGAGCGCGCCGGGGGTTCTGCATTTTGTCGGCGGTGCATGGGATGTGCTGAAGAGTCATTGTCGTCCGGCTCGTCGTCATCCAGGAACGACGCGAGCCCACCCTCGCCTGACGCGCCCGATGCTTCGCTCTCAAACTCGCTCAGGTCCTCGAAATCGTCCCACCCCTCGTCATCGTCATGGTCATCGAACGACGTATCCGGCTTGCCGGCCGCCGTGAGATCTTCGTCTTCGCGCGGCTGGCTGAGCATTTCGTTCAACCGCCACACCTGTTCGACGATCTGCCCGGCCGTGAGCTGCCGCTCGAGCCCCTTGAGCCCGCTCGCACAGAATGTGCACCCCACCGGGCAACCGACCTGGCTGGAGATGCATCCCGTCTTGCGCCGCCCGTCGGGAATCATGACGCACTCGCTCGTCGCCCCGTCGGGCCACTGCAGCAGCATCTTGGTCGTGCCGTCTGACGACACCTGCCGGCCGGCGATCTCCGACGCCAGCACCGTCCACTGCGACGCCAGTTGCCGGCGGAAGTCCTTCGACAGGTTGGTCATGGCCTCGAAGTCCGCCACCCGCTTGCCGTACACCCACTCGAAGACCTGCTGGGCGCGGAACCTGGGCAGCCCCTCGGCTTTGCACCAGTCGGTGAATTCGTCGAGGGTGACGTCGAGCAGATGGCGGAGTGGGGCGGATGAACTCATGGCCCGCAATTGTAGGCCATCGTCGGTGCGTCAACAAACGCAGGCTTCTCGTCGCCCGGTGTTGCCTCGGCTGAGAATGTGCGTGAGCAGCTCAGGGACCGTCCCCGTTTTGTAGGAAGGGATAGCGTACATCCGGCGGACAAGTTGCGCAGCACGCGAGAAGAATGCAAAACGGGGACGGTCTCTTTCTCTGCTAGAGCTTCTCACACACGTTCTGAGACAGGGATAGCCACAAGAGGCACAGAAGTCACAAAGAAGATAACAAATCGACAGGATTGACGGGATGAACAGGAATTGAATCGGTCTCATCTTCTCATCATGTTCATCGTGTCAATCCTGTCGATTCCTCTCCTGTCGATTCAGCAACGTGCCCTCCAGGAACGTTTCGAGTTCATCGTCCGTCGGTGTCGGCGCCTGGTTGAACAGCGCGCAGAGCAAGGCGTGAAACTTTGTCGGCGTCATGGAGAACGTGGACACGAAATCATCATCGTCAGCCACGCGCAACTCGCCCGCGCGGTAGAACCAGACGCAGTCCTGAAGGCGGTAGAGGATGCCCGAATTCGTTTGGCCCAAGAGCGGTCTTCTGTGACGGAGAATGGCACGGGGGATGAGATACTCGTTGGTGGGATACATCCACGACAGAATCAAGAGGACCAACAAGATAACCAACCCAACCCCCATTCCAGCGATATCGCCCCACTCCCTTTGTTGTATGCCCTGATAGAAATAATACCCCAGAGTAAGGATCCAGATGAGAAGGACACAACGTATCAGGATGCGGATCACGCGCCAGAAGTGAACTCTCCCGCCCATGGGCTTCTTCCCGCCGGTGTCCTCGCCGGTCTGCACCGCCTCAGCCTGCAGGGCTTCGGGGATCGCCGTCCCGTATCCCATGCGAAGGATCTCCCGCCGCTGCGGGCCGTCGTCAATCTCGACAGGTTCAAAGGGTATCGTGTGCGGAGCCGGTGGCGGCAGATGGATCGGCGCCGGCCGGTTCACGAGGATGATCGTTCCCGGAGGACAGGCTTTGAGGTGCTTCTCCAGCTTGCTCTCAAACCCGAATATCGGACGAACTCGGAGAAAGCGTTCCAAGGCTCGATGAGGAAACCGCTTCGCGGCCTCGGGATGGGCCAGGAACGACTCCAGCCGCCGCAGGCGATCGTCGGGCCGGTGCTGCGCGCGTTGGCGGGCGGCGAGTCCGACCCACAGTAACACACCACCGATCCCCAAGAAAACGGTCGATAACAGCGTGGTGGCGCCGGATGGCCTCTGCAAGATGAACATGATGTTCACGAGTAGAATGCCGACCCCGAGCATTCCGATGCCCACGTAGATATCCAAGCGGCTGGCCTGGGGCGCATTCAGGTAATACATACGTGGAATCATCTCGAGCATCATAGCGGAGTGAAGATGGGCCACACAACGCACAGAAGATACATACAACCATTGGGAAATCCATCGACAGGATTCACAAGATGAACAGGATTGGAGCTTGGCCTGTCCTTCTTATCATGTCCATCCTGTCAATCCTGTCGATTCTTTATCCGTCGATTCGTGCGCATGCGGTAGCATCTCAGGCGTTCCCCGTAAACATGTCGCGGAGTTCGTCCTCGGTCGGCGTCCGTGCGCGGTTGAGCCACGCCGCCAGCAGGTAGGGAAAGAGGGCCGTGTCGCAGGCGAGGCGGTAAAGGCGCCCTTCGTGGCCGACGTAGGCGTAGCGCATGCTCTTCTCGCGGTAGTCGAAGAAGAGCACCGCCTCCGCGGCGGGGATGCGCCGCAGACCGGCCCCCACCCCCAGCACCCCCGGCCGCCGGTACACCAGCCCGCCCGGGATCAGCCACCAGTCGTACTCGCGTCCCTCCCAGAGGTAAAACACGCCCATTATCAGAAAGAGTACCCCATAGAAGACGATTGCGAACACAGGCGATGCCTGGTACGTCGGCAGGAACAACGCAAGGAGAATGCACGAGATGATGACATACTTCGCCATTCGTCCCGGTGAGGAAATCCGGCGCCCCATGTGACGAAGCGAGGGGAACGCACTAGTGAAGATCGCGTGGTTGAGTCCATATTGAGCTGGATTTGTACGCTCAGGGTTCGGTTGCTCTTCGAGCGCTGCCAGGTCGGCCAGGCGCGCGGGATCTCCGTGCAGCGGCATGGGCTCGAAGCCGTCATCTCCACCCCGCGGCAACGGTCGAGAGACTTTCCGGCTGTTTGCGACGATGACGTCTCCGCGCCCATAGCGCATGGCGGTCCGCAATTCCCAGTGCCAGATCCAACGAACGCCCCATCGCCAGAAGGAACGCAGGAGACTCCGGTGGCGATGTTCGATCAGGCGATGCGTGAAACGAAGCCGCTGGTTTTTTCGAGCGAGCAGTCTTCGCAAGCGCCGCATGCGCAAATGGGGCTTGTGGTAAATGCGATGCCATTGCCAGATGAAGAGAAGCCAGAAGAACAGCCCGAAACCGAAGCAGACGGTCGCGGGCAGTTGAGTGCGGGGAGAGGACGGATTCAGCACTGCCATTCCGAACAGGGTCAGCACCAGGGCGAAAATGCCCGCGCTGACGGATATGGAAGGGTACTTGATCGCATGAACGCGAGGCATGAGCGGGCACTTCGACTGCAGGTTGATTCATCCCATGGGTCGCTCAGCGGATTGTAACCGGGGCTTTCGGAGGCCGTGAAGCTGCTTTCCTCAGATACCTCATAGAGCCAATACACACCTGAAGGCTTTCTCGAATCCGACTGCATATCGCCCCCTCGATTCCGGACGTGGTGCCCGTGGCTCTTGCCGGCCGCACACCGACCGTAAACCCCTGAAGCCAAATGGATTACGTTTTCCAGACGCACTGGCGGCGACTATGGGATTCGGCTATACTGACCGGGTTCAAGAAATGGGTAGCCGGCCGGTTTGAGGAGACACGATGTCAGACACGCCCACCCCTGAAACGCCTGATTTCAACATCAAGGATCTGCCCATCGTCGAGGAGCTTCAGGACTCGTACCTGACCTACGCGATGAGCGTGATCATGTCCCGGGCCCTGCCCGACGCGCGGGACGGATTGAAGCCCTCGCAGCGGCGGATCCTGGTCGCGATGAACGACCTTCAGCTCGGACCGCGGGCCCAGCACCGCAAGTGCGCGAAGATCGCGGGCGACACCGCCGGTAACTACCACCCGCACGGCGACGCCGTCATCTACCCCACGCTCGTCCGCATGGGCCAGCCCTGGGCGATGCGCTACATGCTCGTCGACGGGCAGGGCAACTTCGGATCCATCGACGGAGACTCGCCTGCAGCCATGCGCTACACCG
>CAZUAQ010000101.1:0-6658 GCA_964618455.1 uncultured Planctomycetales bacterium
ATGATCCTCTTGCTGCTTCGAAAGGTTTTCTACAGAGCTGGTCGGGAGTCTTTGTGGCGCGAGGTGTGCATTGAAAGGCAAGAACCACTGGATTGCCGTCAGTCCAGCTCTCTTCATGGGGCTGCTGGTCTGTTTGGGTGTTCTACCATGGGGGCGTTCGGGAAGATCACTGTGGGTATGACGAAGGACGACGTGATCGACCTGCTCGGTGAGCCGCTCAGCAAGGATGTGGCCGGAAGCGGCGTCGAGCGAGGGACGTACAGCAGGGACGGCCGCTTCCCGCTCATCGATTTCGCGTGGCTCGGACGGCATCTGGAGTTCATGTCCGATCGGGTCTCCGGGGTTGAAGCACGTGTGTATTACGATTGAGATCAGGGGCAGGCCGCCGGACCGAGAATACCGCTCGCCGGGAGACCCGGCATTCAGGATATCTTTCCCATTTGTTCCTTCCCCATTCCATTCCCCTTTTCCGGGCCGTTCACTCAGCGAGGCTACGGCGCAACGTTGAGCGTGACCGTATCGAGTCCGCCCGTGTCTGCACCGGAGACGTATTCACCTCGGATACGCAGCTCGGTGATGTTGCTGAGGACCGCTCTCATGATCGCTTCAGATACGGGCGCGCCCTGTTCGGTCCAGCCCGCTTCGCTGAGCGGAACGGTGTAGAGCGTCCAGTTCGTTCCCGGGTTGCTCGGCAGGTCGTACACCAGCGTGAGGTCGCCATTGGCCAACACCACGTCGTCGTTGTCGAACTGCGAGTTGAGCGACGACTGCTGCAGGTAGAACGTCAGCGTCTGCCCGTAGGCGTTGGAAAAGTCGCCGTGATAGGCGGCGGGGGCGAGCCAGTACCAGGTGCCACCCTGGACATCGTCATCGGCCGAAACATACGGCCCGTCCTGGCCGCCGCCGGTGTTGTAGTCGGGCACGCCGCGGCCACCCTCGGCGTCGCCGACGACGCGCCAGCTCTCCTTGCCCAGGTCGAAGGTGCTCGTCACCGTACCCTTGCCGCCGGTATCATTGGTGTCGTGCCGCGGCCCGCAGTCGCTGCAGTCGGTGCCGCTCTCGCACAGATTCGATTCCGACCCCGAACCGCCGTCGTCGCACGTGCCGTCGTTGGCGAACTCGCAGGTGTCGCGGCAGCCCGCGCGATTGAAGTCGCCGAGCTGGTCATAGGTGATCCGTAAGTCGGCGCGCGAGTTGACCTGCACGACCCATCCCTGCCGGTCGAAGGTACTGTTCACGGCGTCCAGCGCTTCGCCGAGTGTCAGCCCTTCCTTGGCAAACTTCTGGAAGAAGAGCCGTACGACGGGCTTGACGTGGCCGTCCATGATGCTGTCGCTCAGCCCGAGTAGGATGCGGTTGGGTTGGTCGAGCTTGCCGATCATCCCACTTGTGCTGCAGCCGCCGAAGATGATGATGCCCGGTCCACCGCTCGAATTGCTGTCAAGCCGCTGGCGTATGCGGTCCTCGGAGTAGTGCTCACCCCACCAGTAGTACGAGTTTGAGCTCATGCCCACGACGCGACCCTGCGAGGCCGAGGAATCCCCGTGACCGTGGATGATCAGTGCGTCGTCGGCGTCGAGCTCATCCAGCCCGCTGTCGAAGTCAGACCGTCCGGCATGATACGTGACCGAACCCGCATCAAAGGCCTCCGTTTTCATGTTTGTCACGAAATCGGCGTAGTTCGTGCCCCAGTAGCTTCCGAACGTGGACAGAACGCGGATTTCGCGGTTACCGTCGGCGGATCGTCCGCTCACAATGCTCTTCTCGGCCGGGATGCGCTCCCAGGTCAGCATCGGCTTGGCCGGCAACTTCTGCAGGTCGGCCGGCACCGGAGCACCCTCGGCGGTGCCGTCGGGATCCGCTTCGTCCAGAACCCGCAGCAGGTAGGGCGTGGCCAGGCTCCGCGGCTGCACGTCGCCCGCGGGGGTGCTCCACTGCAGTTCGGCGTCCGTGTCGAGTATCGTCTGCACGGCCGAGACACAATCACCGTCGTCACAGTGACGCACCACGACCACGTCGTCACCGAAGCCGAGGTTGTCGTACGCGGCGAGATAGAGGTTGGCGCCGTCCTGATCTTCGAGGTAGGCAGCGAGCTTCAATGCGCCGGCATCGTGGTCTGTTTTCGCCCAGTTCACAATCGCCGCGAGGTCCGTATCGGCGGCGATCACCGCGTCGAGTTCGTCCTCGGTGACGCGTTCCTGCGTTCCGGTCAGAGGCAGATCGTATGCCGCCGCGATCGCGGTTTCGCTGATGCTGTAGTTGCCGTCCGCGTCTACCGTGCCGGCGGCCGGACTGGGATCGCCGCCATCGTTGTCATCCGCATCGTTCGACGCGCCATCGCCGGTGTCCCCTGAGCTCGAGTCATCCGTACCGGCGTCGCCGTCACCCGCGGGCCCAGGCGGGGGACAGCCGATCATGAAGAGCGTCATCGCCAGCACCGTCAATGCGGCAACCCCGCGCCCGATTCGCGCCGCTTTCGTTAATTCGTTCATTCGACTACCTCGATCTGGAGAAGACGTGCACTGAGCTACCCAGGTGGGACGCGCTGTCAGGCGCGAGCCATCCCGGAGAAGAAACTGCCGACCCTACGGCCTCGCCCTACGGTGTCATTCATCCCAGTGCACAGCTAACGCCGTGCAGTGGGAACATGCGCAATTTGACATTCCCGCAGTCTGAAGCACTGATGGCGTGCGGAGATGCTGCAACAGCCGACGCCCGCCCGGAGGCCCATATTTCAAGATGACATTCAGTCTATAGAAACAGCGCTGCAAAACCAAGTCGTCGAGACACCGCTGCCCAACGAAGTCGCCGCAGGCCCAATTGCCTCGAAGAATAGGGACCGGGAAAGAGGAAACTATGAAGGCCGGGACTCACGGTCAACGGCGTACAGGAGAAACATGCTGTTGAATTCACCGAGGTCGATGGCGAGAATCTCCTTGGTCGGTCTCCTGTGTGAGTTCGTGAAAGGTTGGGCGATCCACGCGATCAGCCCGTCATGCATGGGACAATGATCCCGAAAAACATTGCTCACCGTGAGGAACCGGCGTTCATCGTTTCTTCTCCTTTCCCCTGGCCCATCCCGATTAGGCCCTTTCCGCTTCCGAGGTCGGCGGGCCTTGACGCCCCGCGATACCCCGGCTCCCCCATGAATCGCCGAAAAGCCGGCTCCGCGTCTTGTGACCGCCGGGACTCCCGTGGTACCATATGACGACAAGTCCACATTCAGATGGGGAACAGGTCTGTTCTCCGCGGCAAACCGGTCAGCGCTCGCGGATCAGCGGTTCTCCGGCATCGCCCTGGAACGACGTCCGGCAGACCACCGTTCGCGCGACCTGCACTCCAGAAGGAGTCACATCATGTGCGAAAACTGTACTCGTCGAGAGTTGCTGGGCACGGCCGCGGTCGGCGGCGTTCTGCTCGCGGCCAATCAGGTCCGGGCCCGGGGGCAGGCGGTCAGGCCCGCCTCCACCATGCCCGCCAAAGTCAACATCTGCGCGATGTTCACAGGCATACCTTCTCCCGATGACCGCGGCTGGGGCGTCAGCGAGAAAGAAATCGCCGCCATGACCCGGCATCTCAAAGAAGCAGAAAAGAAGCTGGGCAACGTCTCGTTCACCATCGGTCGCGCCGCCGAACCCGAAGAAGCGTCGGCCTTGATGAAGCAGGCCGGCCCCGACGCTCCCGTGCTGGCGATCAACCTCTGCATCAGCGGCCTGCTGCGCGTCTCGCAGCCGATCCTCGACAGCGGCCGGCCCCTGGCGGTCTATTCCGCCCCGGCCAGCGGGCACGACTGGATGTACCCGTACCGCTGGCGCGAGGAAGGCAAGCCGGTCACGATGTTCACCAGCAGCGACTACGGCGAACTCGAGCATGCCGCCCGCCTGCTTCGCGTTATCCCGCTCATGCGCCACAGTCGTGTGATTGCCTTCCTCCCCTTCCAGGGCACGCCCCCGGCCTGCGCGCCGGAGCGGGTGAAAGCCAGACTCGGCACCGACGTCGTGGTCGTCGGCCAGGAACGCTTCGACGAGATGCTCGCGGCCGTCGACGAGACCACAGCCAAGGCCGAGGCCGACCGGTGGGTGCGCGAGTCGCTGAAAAGGGTCGAACCGAGCAACGACGAGATGCTCAAGGCTGCCCGCGTCAGCCTCGCCCTCGATCGACTCATGGACGATGAGAAGGCCCAGGCCCTGGCTGTCGGCACCTGCATGGGCTGGCTCGAGCGCGGCTTTCCCTGTCTCGGCTTCACCCGCCTGCGCGATCGCGGCATCCCCGCCTCCTGCGAAGGCGACATGGACTCGCTGCTGACCATGATGCTCTTCGGCTACGCGTACGACATCCCGGGATTCCAGGGCAACGCCACCTTCGATACATCCAAAAACGCGGTATGGACCGCCCACTGCGTCGGCCCGACCAGGATGGAGGGTCCCGATTCCCCGGCCGCCCCCTACCTCCTGCGCAGCCACTCCGAGATCGGCGGAGGCGTCGTGCCCGAGATCCAGTACCGCCTCGGCCAAGAGATCACCCGCACCAAGCTCGTCAATCTCGATACGCTGCTGATTTCGACCGGCACCATCCGCGAAATCCCCGACAAGTCCGTCCGTGCCTGCCGCACGCAGATCGTGACCGAGATCCGCGACGCCGATCGCATGGTGCGCAACTGGGGCGGCGGCGTGCTCGAAGGCAGCATGATGACCCTGCTGCATCGCGTCGTCTTCTACGGCGACCGCCTCAGCAGCGCGCGGCACCTCTGCGACCTGATGAAGATCAACGTCATCGAGGAGGGATGATCAAGTGCGAGGCCGAGGGCTAAAGGGGGGCGGGAGTCTTTATGGGTTCAGGCACAACACGCTGTTGAATTTACCGAGGTCAATGGCGAGAATCTTCTTGGTCGGTCTCCTGTGTGAGTGCGTGAACGGTGGGGCGATCCACGCGATCAGCCCGTGATGAATGGGACCATGATCCCGAAAAATACCGCACACCGGGAGACCCGGCTTTCATAGTTTCTTTTACGGTCCTAGGGAGATTCTTCAAATGTCATTGATAACTATACTGTTACTGATTGGGTCTAATAATTCTTTGCTAGCGGATACTCAAAAGGAGGTCCGTTCTTGTTCAGACACTGATCTTTCGTGCTCTGTCAGAGTGGAAGAGGGTGAGATTGCTGCCGGAGAACCTCTGCTGGCTGAGGTCATATGCGAAAACACATCCGATGATCCCATTGAGTTCGGAAGCCCATTCAGCTACGAAAGTGGAGGAGTAGTGTTTGAGATCATGCCGCCCGCGGGCACTGAGTTCAATCCAGTATATACGGCTCACGCAGGTCGGGTAATGAGTGTGCGCTTCTCACCGATAGTGTTGGAATCCCACAGCTCATGGGCTGCCAGAGCGATTCTTGTTGTAGAAGAAAAGCTAGAGACTCAAGAGCTCAAATTCGTTCTGGATCAAGTTGGTGAATATCAACTTCGTGCAAAAATCCATCTGAAGAGTGGTTCTTGCTCTACCACGCCATCTAAATTTGATGTGAAAACGGCTAGCGAAAGGATGAATCGACATATAAGCAACATTAAGACCGAATTCAAGCCAGACAGTCTGCGCGGTAAAACTCCAGAAAAGATTTTGTACAGAGCATTATTGGGCATGGATGTGATGGGCAGCGGAAGAAGGGATGCTCACCAGCTCCTGCAAAAGGAACTGGGAGATGAAGAGGGTTATCGAATACTATTATTGATGGACGATTTGATGTTTAAGTTGAGGGCTCCGAAAGGGGAAGATCGGAATCTGATCCTATCCAGGATTTCGCAGCTGAGGCAGGACAAAGATGCTGGAACAATATGGAAGAACGTCGCTACCGAAGTTTATGCCAACCAATTAGCGCAACTCGGAAGAGACACGGATGCTAAGGCAGTTCTTAATACAATTACACATAAGACGAGACTAACGAGATGGACCGAGTCGATCCTACAAGATCGATCTCAATCGGTTGACCAAGCCACTCAGCCAACGCATGCGACACCGTAACGTGCTGACTGAATCGGCGCCAATGGGGGTCGGGCGCCAATGGGGGTCGGGAGTCTTTTCTGGCCATACGGAGCTGGATACAACACTGCTCATAATGCGGCGCAAAGACGATACAGATCACCACTGGAGTAGAAGATGCAGTTCCTGAAAACAGGTGATATTTACAGAGCAGTGCGGATAACCGGGCCGACGCACAACTTATTGGGCCTGCAGCTTTCGGCATCAGTGTCTGCCAGCCCCGTTTCAGTGGAAGTCATAGGCGGCAATGGGAGCACTCCACGAACTCCTGTAGATGTTGTTCGCGCGAAGGTCCTAGAAGGAGTTGAGCGTGCGAATAAACGACTTGGTACGACATGGTGCGTGACGAGGATACAGTTCGTGTTTGACGATAGCCCAGACCCCGAAGCCTACGTGTTCTTGGCCGAGTCGATTGTTACTCGCATCGCCAATGGTGAAGAATTCACGGTAGTAGGAGAAGGATGAAATCCTCGTGCTGTCAGTGGCGGGGGCTAAAGGGGTTCGGGAGTCTTTATTGAGTCTTAGGGGGCTAAAGGGGGTCGGGAGTCTTTGTTGCACTGATCAGTTGGTAACTGTTTACCGTCCGTGCTTTGTTACGAGGTATCGGTAAGCAGGGCGATGT
>CAZUAQ010000102.1:0-6140 GCA_964618455.1 uncultured Planctomycetales bacterium
CCAAAGCCGGGAGGGACCTACATAGAAAGTGGTATCATGGTTGGGGGCGGGTCACACTTGGACGTCAATCACGGTGGGAGTGTGTGTGGATTCCGCGACGAAGAGGAAGGACTGGTCGGTGTATGGCCAAGAAGGCTGAAATTGTAGAGGGCATCAAGCGTGCCAAGGACGGCTTGGACGTTCTGCAGGATCTGCATCGATACGCCGAGTCGGGTGATTACAGTGCGATCGAAGCTGATGACTTCGAGCGGCTGAAGTGGTACGGCGTCTACCGTCAGAAGCCCAACGAAGGGCACTTCATGCTGCGGATCAAGATTCCCGGCGGCGCCATGACCGCGACCAAGCTGCGCGAGATCGGCCGGCTCACGCAGAAATACGCCCGGAACTTCGGCGACATTACCACGCGGCAGGACATCCAGCTCCACTGGCTGACCGTGGACAACTTTCCGGACGTGTTCTCGGTAATCTACGACAAACTGGGGATGTACCAGGAGTTTTCGTGCGGCGACGCGCCGCGCAACGTGACCGGTTGCCCGCTGGCGGGGCTGCTCGCGGACGAGATCGTGGACTCATCCGGCGTGGCCGAGGCGGTTTCCGATCTGTATCGCGCCGGGGGCAAGGAGTACAGCAACCTGCCGCGTAAGCACAAAACGGCGGTGTGCGGCTGCCCGATCCATTGCGCCGCGCCGCAGATCAACGAGATCGGCCTGTTCGGCGTGCAGCGGGAGAAGGACGGGAATGTTGAACGCGGCTTCGGCGTCTGCGTCGGCGGCGGACTGCGCGATACGCCGCACTACGGCCAGTCGCTCCGCGTGTTCCTGAAAAACGACATGCAGTTGATCCGCGACGTGATCCATAACATCACGTGCATTTATCGCGACCAGGACAGCCTGCGCAAGGGACGTCTCAAGGCCCGGCTCAAATTCTATGTGGCGGAGATCGGCTGGAAAGCGTTCCGCGACCAGCTCGAGGAATACCTGGGCTACAAGCTCGATCACGACGATTCGATTACGGACCCGGCCGGCGCGTCGCACGGCGACCATCTCGGCGTGGGTGATCTGAACAACGGCTTGAAGTATGTCGGTGTGCCGATCCCCCGCGGACGGCTCACCGGCGACCAGATGGTGCAACTGGCCGACCTGGCGGAGAAGTACAGTGCGGACCAGGAGCGCTCGATCAACACGACCATCAAGCAGAACCTGATCCTGCTGAACATCCCCCCCGAGAGAGTTGACGACCTGCTCGGCGAACTGGACGGCATCGGTCTCCCGGCACAGACGCACGCGCTGCGCGGTCCGCTGCTGAGTTGCACGGGCACGCAGTTCTGCAACCTGGCCATTGTCGAAACGAAGGACCGGGCCAAGGGCATCCTCGACTATCTCGAGTCGAACATCGAGATGGATGAGCCGGTGTTCGTCTCGGTCACCGGCTGCCCGAACAGTTGTGCCCAGTATCAGATCGCCGATATCGGGCTCCAGGGAACGCTGTTCACGTACAAGGGCGAGAAGGGTGTCGAGCATTACCACATGCTGGTCGGCGGCCGCATGGGGACGGATGCCGAGTTCGGCCGTTTCATCTGCCGCAACGAGGGCAAGAAGAAGGTGAAGGTGCCCGCGGAACTGGTGCACCTGTCCATCGAGCGGCTGATCAAGACCTACCAGGGCGAGAAGAGCAATGGCGACACGTTCTCGGAGTGGGCGTGGCGTCAGGATCTGGAGCGGCTGGCAGACATCGTCGAGCCGCAGGAGTGACCGCCGGAACGGGGTCGATTGCGTCGCGATCGAATTGAAGAGGATGTCGGTATGGGCGTGATCGCTGAAGGTTCCCCTGTTTCAGTATTGGAGCGCGGCGATTTGGACGCCCTCTTCGCGCGTCACCTGGAAGACTGTCCGCTGGATGGCAAAAGGGTACTGGCCATCATTCCCGACCACACGCGCAGCGGACCGACCGGCACGCTGTTCCGCGTAATCAGCGACGCGCTGCTCGGCAAGGCGGCGCGGATCGACTTCTTGATCGCCCTGGGCACGCACCCGCCCATGAGCGAGGCAAAGATCAACACGCTGCTGGACATTACGCCCGAGGAGCGCGAGGCGAAGTACAGCCAGGTGCGCGTCTTTAACCATCGGTGGAACGATCCCTCGGCGTTGAAGCAACTCGGCACGCTTTCCCGCGAGAAGGTGAGCGAACTGACCGGCGGCATGCTGAGCATGGACGTGCCCGTGATGCTGAACCGGCTCATCGAGGATTACGACCACCTGCTGATCTGCGGGCCGGTCTTTCCGCACGAGGTGGTCGGCTTTTCCGGCGGACACAAGTATCTCTTTCCCGGAATTGCCGCGCCGGAGATCATCAACTTCACGCATTGGGTCGGGGCATTACTCACCAATCCGCTGGTCAACGGGACGCGCGACACGCGCGTTCGGGCCGCCATCGAAGCCTCCGCCGATCTCGTCGACGTCGAGCGCTCGCTCTTCGCATACGTGGTCGAGGGCACGACGGTCCGCGGGGCCTTTGCCGGACCGGTGCGTGAGGCCTGGACCGCGGCGACCGAGCTGTCCGAGAAGATCCACATCGTGTACGAGGACCGCGCGTACCAGACCGTTCTGGCGTGCGCTCCGCCGATGTACGATGACATCTGGACGGCGGGCAAGTGCATGTACAAGATGGAACCGGTTGTCGCGGACGGCGGCACGCTCATCATCTATGCCCCGCACATTGACGAAATCTCCTACTCCCACGGCGAGGTGCTTGACGCGATCGGCTATCACACGCGGGACTACTTCGTGAAGCAGTGGGATACATTCAAGGGGTACCCGTGGGGAGTCATTGCCCACAGCACGCATGTGCGCGGGGTCGGCTCGTACGACAACGGCGTGGAGACGCCTCGCGTGAACGTCGTGCTGGCAACGCGTATCCCGCAGGAACGCTGCTGCCGCGTAAACCTCGGCTACATGGACCCCGATTCAATCGTGCCCGAAGACTACGCGAACCGCGTGAACGAGGGTATCCTGATGGTGCCCAAGGCGGGGGAGATTCTCTACCGGCTGCGGGACATGAGCACGTTTCAGTCATTCGGCGCTGACGCGGCGTGACCGCGCGGCATCATTCGGCAGGCGAGGTGAACCCATCATGAAGATCCGAGCCCTCAAGACGCACCGGCAGGATGTGGTCAACATGGACGGCGCCCGGGGGGCGCGGATGCGAATGCTGATCGGCCCCGAGGACGGCGCCCGCAACTTTCACATGCGTCACTTCGAGGTCGAGCCCGGCGGATGCACACCCCATCACCAGCACGACTACGAACACGAGATCCTCGTCCTCAAGGGCAGCGGTACGGCGACGAGCGAATCCGGGGAGCGCTCGTTCAAGTCCGGCGACGTCATCTTCGTGCCCGCCAACGAGATTCACCAGTTTCGCAACACCGGCGGCGCGCCGTGCGAGTTCATCTGCCTGATTCCCGCGCCCGCCAATTGCGGATGCGATTGACGACCCTCCGGCCATGAAGAAATCCGAAGCCGAGAACCACGTTCAGCAACTCCGCGAGGAGATCAAGCAGCACGATTACCGCTACTACGTCCTGGCGTCGCCTGAAATCACCGATCAGCAGTACGACAAGCTCTTCAAGGAACTCCAATCGCTCGAGGAAAGGTTCCCCGACCTGGCGACGCCCGACTCGCCCACGCAACGTGTCGGCGGTGAGCCGATCGAGGGCTTTACCCAAGTTGAGCACGCCGTGCCGATGCTCAGCGTGGACAACACCTACAACGAAGGTGAGCTCCGTAAATTCGATGAGCGCGTCGCCAAGGCGCTCGATGGGGAGACGTACGCGTACGTGCTCGATCCGAAGATCGACGGCGTGGCGGTTTCGCTGCGCTACGAAGACGGGCGACTGGTGCTCGCCGCCACGCGCGGCGACGGGCGCACCGGCGATGACATCACCGCCAACGCGCGGACCGTGCGTTCGATTCCCCTGGAGCTGCGCGACGCGGGGGATATCCCCGAGGTACTCGAGGTGCGCGGCGAAGTGTACTGGCCGTACTCGGACTTCGAGGCATTCAACGCCAAGCGGCAATCGGCCGGGGAGCCACTCTTCGCCAACCCGCGTAACGCGACCGCCGGGACGCTCAAGCAACTGGACTCGCGCCTCGTCGCTCAGCGGAACCTGGCGTTCATCGCTCATGGCGTCGGGCAGATCGAGCCGCTGAACTTCGAAACCCATCACGAACTGTTTCAGCGCTTCCGCGAATGGGGCATCCCCACGAATCCGCACCTGCGCCCGATCGCCGATATCGAGGAGGCGATCGCCCAGATCGAAGCGTGGGATAAACATCGCACCGAACTGGAGTATGCCACCGACGGGCTCGTCTACAAGGTGGACCGGTTCGATCAGCGTCGGACGCTCGGCACGACCAGCCGCGCGCCGCGCTGGTGCATCGCGTACAAGTTCGCCTCCGAGCGGGGGCGGACGAAGCTGCTCTCGGTCCGCTACCAGGTGGGCAAGCTCGGGACGATCACGCCGGTGGCCAACCTCGACCCGGTGCAGTTGGCGGGAACGACGGTGAAGAGCGCGTCGCTGCACAATTTCGACCAGGTCGAGCGGCTGGGCGTGCGTATCGGGGACATGGTGTACGTTGAAAAGGCCGGTGAGATCATTCCGCAGGTGGTGGACGTCGATACCGACGCGCGCGGGGATGATACGCACCCGATCGACGTTCCGGCCGAATGCCCGGCGTGCGGCGGTGAGGTCATGCGCGACGAAGGCGGCGTGTTCTTGCGTTGCGTGAATCCCAACTGCCCGGCGCAGCTCAAGGAGCGGTTGCGTTACTTCTGTGGCCGGGACCAGATGGACATCGAGGGGATCGGCAACGTCCTGGTCGAGCAGCTTGTCGAATCCGGGCTGGTCCAGTCGTTCGCCGATTTGTACCGGCTTCATGAGAAGCGCGACGCGATGCTTGACCTTGAACGCATGGGTGAGAAGAGTGCCGACAACATTCTCGAGGCAATCGAGAGCAGCAAGACCCGCCCGCTGGCCCGCGTGCTGGGCGCGCTGAACATCCCGCACATCGGGGTCAGCACCGCCACCATTTTGGCCGAGGAATTCGGTTCGATGGACGGGTTGATGGAGGCCGATCTCGAATCCCTTCAGGACATTGACGGCATCGGCCCTGAATTGGCGGCGTCACTGCATACATTCCTGCACAGCGACGCGGGCGGGCAGGTAATCAACGACCTGAAGCGGGCAGGCGTGAACATGACACAGCCCAAGCGGCAGAAGCCCGCCGGAGACCTGCCGTTTGACGGGATGACCATCGTCGTGACCGGCACGTTGGCACGGTATTCGCGGAAGGAGATCGAGTCGCTGATCAAGAAGCTGGGGGGCAAGACGTCGGGATCGGTCAGCAAAAAGACAAGCTTCCTGGTGGCGGGGGAAAAAGCGGGATCCAAGCGAACCAAGGCCGAGGAACTCGGCATCGAGATTCTCAATGAAGATCAGTTCCGCCAACGCGCGGGAAGATGACACGAAGAACATCGTTCGCGTTGAAAAATCATGGCATCCCGAGTGATGTCCAAGCAGAAAAAAAGCCACGAACGGTACGATGACCGCTCGTGGCTGGGTTGTTCTTTGACTGGATGGTGAGATCAGAGAGAAGCGTCATCACGGGAGTCTTGTGAGCAAGCTCACAACACACCAACATGTTCGATCTTGAGCGTATGTTTCGATGTATCTATCGTCGAGTGCCCTGCGATGCTCCGTGATCGGGGATCCTGATAAATCCACGTTCGAGAGCATCGTGTGACAGCACGTCATACATGCGATCAAGTCCTTGGCCATTAGTACGGGTCCGCTTAAAGTATCTCTACTCTTACACTTCCCGCCTATCGACCTGGTCGTCTTCCAGGGGCCTTCATCGGTCCGAAGACCGAACCGAGACCTCATCTCGAGGGGGGCTTCACGCTTAGATGCATTCAGCGTTTATCCTTTCCCAGCTTAGCTACCCTGCGCTGCCCCTAGCGGGACAACAGGTACACCAGCGGCTGGTACCACCCAATCCTCTCGTACTAGGGTGATATCCTCTCAAGTCTCGTACGCCCACGGCAGATAGGGACCGACCTGGCTCACGCCGGTCTGAACCCAGCTC
>CAZUAQ010000103.1:0-5998 GCA_964618455.1 uncultured Planctomycetales bacterium
GGGCGTGGTGCGACTGGTCGAGTCTCGGGTGTTCATCGGCGAGGCGGGCGGCCTGGTCGCGGGCGAGCAGGAGCAGGTCGGTGTCCTCGGCGAGGTTGGCGAGTCGGAACTCGGGCCAGCCGTGCTGCCGCGTGCCGAGCAGTTCGCCCGGGCCGCGCAGGCGCAGGTCTTCCTCGGCGATGCGGAAGCCGTCGGTGGTCTTACAGAGGATGCCGAGGCGTTGGCGGGCGGTCTCACCCCTGGCGTCGCTGAAGAGATAGCAGACCGAAGGCTTGGTGCCGCGGCCGACGCGCCCGCGAAGCTGGTGCAGGGCGGAGAGGCCGAAGCGTTCCGCGTGCTGGACCGCCATGACGGTGGCATTCGGCACGTCGACGCCGACTTCGATGACGGTCGTGGCCACGAGGGCGTCGAGCCGGCCATCGCTGAAGGCGGACATGACCGACTGCTTTTCGCGCTTGTGCATGCGCCCGTGCAGCAGGCCGACGCGCGCGCCGGGCAGAAGTTCGGTCCGCACGCGGCTGACCTCGGAGGTGGCGGCCTTGAGGTCCATGTTCTCCGACTCTTCCACGAGAGGATAGACGATGTACGCCTGCTCACCGCGTGCGATGCGCTGGGCGATCTCACGCCACGCCTGCGCTTCGTCGTTCCGCGTGACACGCGCGGTCTCGATCGGTTGGCGCCCCGGCGGCAGGGTGTCGATGACCGATACGTCGAGATCGCCGAAGAGGGTCATGGTCATCGTGCGCGGGATGGGCGTGGCGCTCATGACGAGGTAATGCGGGACGAGCGCGGGCGCGGGTGTGCGGCGCGAGGACGGATGCTTCGACTTGCCGCGCAGCGTGGCGCGCTGGGCGACGCCGAACTTGTGCTGCTCATCGACGATGACCAGGCCGAGGGCGTGAAAGCGGACCTGCTCTTCGAGGAGCGCCTGCGTCCCGACGATGAGATCCATCTGACCTGTGGCGATGGCGTCGAGATCGCTCGTCCGCTGCGCGGCGGCGGTCTTGCCGGTGAGGAGGCATCGGCGGACGCGGCTGCCCTTGAGGTAGCGCTCGATGCTGAAGTGATGCTGCTCGGCGAGCACGGCGGTGGGGGCGAGGAGCGCGACCTGCTGCTTGTGGGCGACGGCGAGCAGGGCGGCGTAGAGGGCGACGACGGTCTTCCCGCTGCCCACGTCGCCCTGGAGCAGGCGGGTCATGGGTCGGGTGGCGGCGAGGTCGGCGGCGATGTGGGCGACGACGCGGTCCTGGGCTTCGGTGAGCGCGAAGGGGAAGCGGCGGCGGATGCGCGTATCGATGGTGTCGGTGAGCGGGAACTGCGGCGCGCGGGCCCGCGTGGTGGTCCACTTGCGCTGCAGGGCGATGGCCAGTTGCATGAGGTAGAGCTCTTCAAAGGCGAGGCGATCGCGGGCGCGTTGGCGATCGTCGTCGGGCCGGGGGCGGTGCATCATGCGGATGGCGTCGGCGCGGGCGGGCCAGAGGCGCGCCTTGACGAGGTCGGCGGGAAGGAAGTCGGGCAGGGCGTTCTGCGACTCGTCCAGGGCGGACTGCACGAGGCGGGCGATCTGGCCGGAGGTCAGGTCGCCGACGGCGCGGTAGATCGGGATGCACTGGCCGACATTCCAGTCCGCTGGGTCGCCCTCGGCGTCGAGCCACTCGACGCGCGGGTTGGTGAACAGGGCGTGGTCCTCGTGGACCTCGACCTTGCCGAAGAGGCGGAGGACCTGGCCGGTTTCGAGCTTGTCGCGCAGGTGGCCGCTGTTGAAGAAGGTGACGTTGGCGCGGGCGGAGCCGTCGTGGAGGCGGACGCGGGCGGTGGCGTTGCGCGGCGGTCCCCGCCACCGGACGGATTCGACCGCGCCGATCACCGTGGCCTGCTCGTCGAGGAGAAGTTCGTCGATGCGCTTGGGCGGCGGCTGTTCTTCAAAGCGGAACGGGTAGTACGCGATGAGATCGCCGATGGTGGTGATGCCCACCTCCGCCAACCGCTTCGCGCGGAGCGGACCGACGCCGCGGACGTACTGCACGGGCTTGTCGAGCGGGGAGGGGTCGGGGACCGATCGCGCGTCGCGCGGGGATGGCGTCGACTGGACCTTGCGATCGGCCGCGCGGTCCGCCGGGCGCGCGGCGCGGCGGGTGTCGCGCTGATCCGTTCGCCCGCTCACGGGATCCGCAGCTTCATACCGATGCTGATGACGTTCGGATCCTTGACGGTCTGGCGGTTGGCTTCGTAGATGCGACGCCACCGGGTGCTCGAGCCGTAGTACCGCTTCGCCAGGGAGTAGAGCGTTTCGCCCTTGCGTACGGTGTGCGTCCGCGAGGTGCTCGTCGGCGCGGGGGCGTACTTGTCCGTGGGCTGTGGCGAGGAGGCGCGGCCGGCGGTCACCGAGGTGTCGACCGGGGTCGGGTCGGGCTCGACGACGACCGGGACGGGGTCAGGTTCGCGCGGCGGCGCGGCGACGGTGACCTTCGGCGGTGGGGCGGGCGCGGGATCCATCTCCGGCTGCGGCTCGGGCGGCGGCACCTGCTCCTCGGGGAAGGGTTCCGTCGCCTCGGCCTGCTCCGGGGGCATCTGCTCCGGGGCCGTCTCGGGCCCGGCGTTGTCGTCGCACGTCGATCCCAGCGCCATTACGGCGCACGCGGTGAGTATCCAGCAAGCTTGTCGCATCACCCGCCACCTCCATGGTTGAGTTGAGTGAACCACGTCCGTGTGTACTGCTTCGACTGCGTGAAATGATACCCGGCGATGGAATTGGGGCCAAGTGGGGAATTCAGGGAAGCCGCGGGCGGGGCGGATCGGAAGGGCGAGGGGCTCTTTTCGACGCCGTCGCGTCCCATTCGGGTGCGAGCCGCTGTTCCCGTCGGTAACCATGTGCGCGAATCTCAGAGCCCGCCCCGGTGGAGACGCTCGGTAGGCCGGCGCGACGAAAAATAAATCAGTGGTGTCCTCTGTTCTTCAATGGCGACACCTGAGACTCGTACAGCGATTAAGTTCGTCGTGTCAGACGAAATGAAACAAGCACCGTAATCAGCATAAGAGAGGATGGTTCCGGCGCAATGCGGATAATGATGTCCTCTTGAACCATGGCCAAGTACATTGCTCCATCTGGTCCAATGTGAATATCTCGTGGATAGGTCGTGAATCCGTTAGCAATGACAGAGGTGTGTCCATCCGAATTGATTCGCAACAAGTCACCATTGGAATATGCGTATAGATCCTCGCCCCAGATGCCACCATTCCCAATGCCTAGCGCGCTGGACGTTCCGAGTCCCGTCACCACGCTTGGGTTAAGTATGGTCCCATCGCTGGCGAACTTCATCAGCGTACCATCGGCAGTAATGCTGTAGATCTCATCCTGGCTGTTGACTACGATGCTGTACGGATCGTTAGGGAGGGTGACGAGCTTCTCCAGTGTCCCGTCATATCGGAATATGCTGCTCGCTGTGATGTCTGTGAACAGCAATCGCCCAGCGGTATCGACTGTCATTCGAGAGGGGTTACCGAGATTCTGGTTATTTGAGATCAGCGTAACGACCGACTCATCGGGCAGGATCGCGGAAATCTGCCCACCAACGCCGCCCACGATCACCGAACCGGGTGTACCACTGATCACTCCGGTCGCATCATACTGAACAGCGTCCGGGTCGGGCGTGGCGACAGCTCCATATTCCTCAACAGGTGAGCCCCCTTGACCAATACGATGGATACGTACTGCCCCTGTTGCAGACCCACCCGACTGAGCATCATTCCGTCCAGCATACACAACACCATCGGGCGAGAACGTGAGTTCTACTGGATCGGTAACGTTGGCATAAACACTCACATCGAGCCCTGGTGCGATGGGTAGCGCCCGAGCATGCGTTGCCGCAAGCACTACTATCGTTGAGAGAATAGCGACTTTCTTCATGAGATTCTCCTGGGTACTCAAGTGCCTGTTCGTGTCCGTGTGGCCGTACCGACTGCAGTCCATGGCGTAATGGTCAATCTGGGGAGCCGGTAAAGACTACCAGCATGGCACATTGCTCTTTCGGTCGTCTCACTCGTAACACTCCAGACTGGCAGGTACCATCGGCCCGGATGAACAGAGCTGGAGGATGGCGAAGTCATCCTGATCCACGTCCCCATCACGATCAATATCCCCCTTGATTCTCGGGGGGCACCCGAAGGTATCCACTTCCATGGTCGGTATGGTTCCGGGACAATTGTCATTACTGTCGGGGACACCATCATTGTCTTCATCGTCCAGGGTCGAGGTGCCGCCGAACTCATATGCCCCCATGTCAACAATCGGTGGATCACCAAATCCCGTATCAGGCATGCCGGTGTCGTCCTGGAATCTTGGGCTTCCGTCCAGATCCGTAGTTACCGACAAGGGGAGCACATCGTTATCTCCGCTATCGATGCAAGGAGAGTTCGCGCGTAGATGATAATCATCCACTCCCATGAACATGGGATCGGCATCAATGTTGTCGATCGTATAGTTTAGGAAACCACCCGAGCTGACATCGGCTTCAGTTTGCCCACCCTGAACATTGCTATTGTAGACGTTTAGAAACGCGGAATAAATTCCGAGTTGTGGACCGTTCGGTGCCTCGTTGAGTCGAATAATAGAGTTGGATATCTGGTTATCTAGATTATAATAGCTCGTGTACATAGCACCACCATACAATGCTGCCACATTGTTTACCATAGTGCAATTGGCAAGAGTTAGAAGCCCTGACGTATGATATAGCGCCCCCCCCCTGTCGGCACTGTTGTCGTCAAGCAAGCAATTGTACATTTCTAGACCGCCAGAAAGATTGATTGCCCCACCTTGTTGTGCATGGTTCCGCTCAAAAAGGCAACGATCAAGCGTCGTGAACGCATTAGAATTGATTCTTATCGCGCCACCGGAGCTACTACCTGTTCCTTCATTACTGAGAAACACGCAATCTCTAAACGCGGGTGTGCCGCTAGTGACGTAGACGGCGCCATATTCTGATGTATTGGAGTCGAAGATGCACCTTTCAATTAAAGGGCTATCTGAGAAAGAGCAATAGCTTGATTGGCGGATGATGCAATCACGTATTACAGGATCATCCGAGCAACTGATCGGACGTGACTGAGTATGTTGAATTGTGATTCCTTCAAGGACTGTGGCAGATGTTTCATTGCTTCTGAAGCGTATACCGAAATTCGTCGTACCCTGACAATCAATAATGGTCGAAGTTACTATGGATGTATTTGTCGGATCAGTACTCCTGATAGTGATTGCTTTCCCCATCGGGTCGAGATTCCAGTTATTTGTACCCGAATACACTCCAGGCGCAATGACTACGTGATCACCAGGGTTCGCTGCAAAAATAGCCTGCTGAATGGTTTCATAAGTTCCTGGAACATACCTCTCTGCGCCGTAAACATTCGTAACCAACATGACCGCTACCAGGTATCTGCTCATCTTCGTCTCCTTCGGCTTGACCTACTCTCGAATTCATTAGTGAAATCTCGATTCATGACGTGCACGGTGGCCATACACCCCGTTGGGGAGGATTACGTTGACTCCTATTTAGAAGGCACACGACACCTACAGTCGCCATTCCTAAAGCAGTTGGTTCTGGCGCGATGCGTAGGATGCGGTCCTCCTCGAACATCGAAAGATACATGGCGCCATCGGGACCGAATGATATGTCGCGGGGAAATGAATCGAAACCTGAGGCGATGACTGTGCTTTCGAGCTTCTGGTTGAACCGCAGCAATTCACCATTGGAATAGGTGTATAAATCACTGCCCCAGTAGCCTCCTTGGCCAATCGCGAGTGTATCTGCACCTTCGGTGGTGAGACCTGATATATATGATGATTCCAAGAGGTTTCCATCGTTCGCAAAGTGCATCACATTGCCCGCAAGAGTTCTGACAAGGATGTCATTCATGTGGTTGATCACGATTCCGATCGGATTGTCTGGAATCTGTCCTGCTTCAGTCGGAATTGGAGAAATCCGTCATTTGGGTTACACCTATA
>CAZUAQ010000104.1:0-5830 GCA_964618455.1 uncultured Planctomycetales bacterium
AACAGGGTGTGGGTTCGATTCCCACCTTCGGCAATCCACAATCGGAAATCTCTCGCGCCGTCACGATCACTCCCGCCGGTATCCCGACCTGTCTTCACCAGATTCCCCGGAGTAACTTAAGGAATCGAACGATTTTCTTGGCCGCTCCCGGCCCCCAAACGGCCTTCTGTGCCAGCCGATGATTCCTAAGATCCTTTTTAACATGACCGTGCGACCAAGGATCCGCATCGATCCCCAGGCTTGAAATCCGTTCATAAGTTGGCTATATATAGTTCATAAGAGCATTTGGCATGCTGAGGGTTTGTCGGTGACGGCCGGCCTGAAGGCAGTATCGAATGCGTCACCGGCGGTCTCGCGGCGGCCTCGATAGCTTGTGAGATTTCACAAGATGATCTTGTGAATTGCGCCGACGCGGCATAGACGAACCCCACGGTGAATGGTATAATTTGAAGACCGAAGGATCTCGCTCGTCAACCATCACGGACCTCATACGGGTCCGATTAACGATCTTCCACTCGCTGCGGCACCCTTGACCGCGCCAATACTTACGGGGTGCCGCACGCCTTTTTTACCGGCCCGATCGGATCCCCGAATGCCCCGGTAACCGACTGATCATTCACTCTGAGTGACATGTGACTTCATTCTCTGCTTTACGCGAATCGGCATCTCCCGCTTGATGTGCGGCATGCTTCTGCGTTGCTTGACGCCGTGAAATCACAGTCGTACACTGCCTAGCTCGCTTGAATCGGCCCGAATGGCCCGTGAGTGGCGAAAATGGGCCTCTCTCGCGCTGACGGGAGACGATTTCGGGTGCAGATGATCCGACACGGGTAGGTAGCTCAGTTGGTAGAGCAACGGATTGAAAATCCGTGTGTCGGCGGTTCAAATCCGCCCCTACCCAATACTCCCCCTTCAATATGCTTCCCCGATCAATTGTGAATGCACCGGAGACGCAGCCCGGCACCTTATTCCGGTGAGCGGATATCTTCGAGCAGCTCATGAAAAACCGTGGGCGTGTCGCGAATTAACGCCACACGCCCACGTTTGCTTATGAAACGACAACAATCGCGGCCCTGTTGAGTCCACAGAGCCCGTCCGCGGTGCCCGGCGCTTACCGGCTCACCAGGCCCGTCCGTACCTTCGGATCGAGATCGTAGCGGTCAAGATTCATCACCTTGCTCCACGCCGCCGCGAAGTCTTGGACGAACTTCTGCTGGGCATCCTGAGCGGCGTACACCTCGCAGATGGCCCGAAGCTGAGAATGGGAACCGAACACCAGGTCAACGCGCGTGCCGGTCCATTTGACCTTGCCCGTCTCGCGATCGACTCCTTCATAAATGCCCTCATCACTCGAAGACTTTCGCCACTCCGTATCGAGATCCAGCAGATTCACGAAGAAGTCATTGGTCAGCGCTCCCGGCTGACGGGTGAAGACACCGTGCTTCGAATCACCGTAGTTGGCATTGAGTGTACGCATTCCGGCAACGAGAACGGTCATCTCCGGCGCGGTCAGCGTCAGCAGTTGCGCCCGATCAACGAGCAACTCTTCCACCCGGCGATCGTGCTTGGCTCCCACGTAGTTGCGGAAGCCGTCCGCCGTCGGCTCGAGCACCGAGAACGAAGCCGCGTCGGTCATCTCGGCGGTGGCGTCGGTACGCCCGGGCGAGAAGGGAACTTCAATCGAATGCCCCGCCTTCTTTGCCGCTTCTTCGACGGCCGCACATCCGCCGAGCACGATCAAGTCGGCAAGTGAGACCTTCTTGTCAGCCTTCTGTGAACTGTTGAAATCCTCTTGAATGCCTTCGAGCACCTTGAGAACTTCGGCAAGTTCGTCCGGCTGATTGACTTCCCAATTCTTCTGGGGTGCGAGCCTGATCCGCGCCCCGTTCGCCCCGCCACGCTTGTCCGAGTCCCGGAACGTGGATGCCGATGCCCAGGCGGCCCTGACTAACTGCCGGATTGACAGTCCCGAATCGAGAATCTCCGCCTTGAGGTCGGCGATGTCCTTCGCACCGATCAACGCATGATTCACGGCGGGCACCGGATCCTGCCAGATCTGCGGCTCGGCCACGAGCGGGCCCAGGCAGCGCGAATGCGGCCCCATGTCGCGGTGAGTCAGTTTGTACCATGCCTTGGCAAACGCGATTTCGAACTCGATCGGATTCTCGTGGAAGCGCTTCGAGATCTTTTTGTAGATCGGATCCTTGATCATGGCGATGTCCGTCGTGAACATGATGGGCTTGTGGAACTTACCTTCGACGTGCGCGTCCGGCACATCCGCCTCACGATCCTTAGGGGTCCACTGCCAGGCACCGGCCGGGCTCTTGGTCAACTCCCATTCATGTCTGAAGAGGTTTCGGAAGTAGCGGTGCGACCACTTGGTCGGTGTCGACGTCCAGGCGCCTTCCAGGCCGCTGGTGATCGTGTCCTCGGCATTGCCCTTGCCATGCGTGTTCTTCCAGCCAAGGCCCTGCTCCTCGAGCGGGGCACCCTCGGGCTCGGGACCGACTTTGCCTTCCGGCGAGGCGGCGCCGTGCGCCTTGCCGAAGGTGTGTCCTCCCGCGATCAGCGCAACCGTTTCCTCGTCGTTCATGGCCATGCGTCCAAACGTCTCGCGAATGTCCTCGGCGGCGGCGATCGGATCCGGCTTGCCGTTCGGGCCTTCAGGATTCACGTAGATCAGACCCATCTGCACGGCGGCGAGAGGATTCTCGAGATCGCGGTCACCGCTGTAGCGCTTGTCGCCGAGCCACGTGCTTTCCGGACCCCAGTAGACATCTTTCTGAGGCTCCCAGACGTCCTCGCGACCACCGGCGAAACCCATCGTCTTGAATCCCATCGACTCGAGGGCGCAGTTCCCGGTGAAGACCATCAGGTCGGCCCATGAAATTTTGCGGCCGTACTTCTGCTTGATCGGCCAGAGCAGGCGGCGGGCCTTGTCGAGGTTGGCATTGTCCGGCCAGCTGTTCAGCGGTGCGAAGCGTTGCGTGCCGTCGGAGGCTCCACCCCGTCCGTCGCTGACGCGGTAGCTACCGGCACTGTGCCAGGCCATGCGAATGAAGAGCGGCCCGTAATGTCCCCAGTCGGCGGGCCACCAGTCCTGGGACGTCGTCATGAGCTCCTCAATATCCTTTTTCAACGCGTCCAGGTCGACCTTGGCGAACTCCTCGGCGTAGTTGAAGCCTTCCCCCATCGGATTGCTCTTGAGTGAGTTCTGATGAAGAATCTGAAGGTTCAACTGGTGGGGCCACCAGTCGCTGTTCGTCATCGCACCCGACGACGTCGGATGAAGCGTCGCCCCGGTCACCGGGCACTTGCTTCCATCCTGCATGGTCTTCCCCTGGACCTCGTAGCTTTGTGACTCTTCTGCATACGTAAAGGTCGTGGCCATGGAGAGCGCAGCAACTGTGCACATCACACGATGAAAACGAGTTTTCGTTGTCATGATGGTCCCTCTTGGTATTTCAGTTTCGGTGAAAACATATCGCGTACGAAATGAGCAGAGCTCCGAATAGACGCAGACGACACCAGTGTGTGTCAGGGTACTTGTCTGAATGAAATATGTTAGACCTTCCAGCAGGTGCCGGCAATGGTACGCAGGGAATGGGATGATCTCGCGCATTCGCATGCAAATCTCGCGACATCCAAGAATTCCCCAGCCTTGTCGAAGCTCCGTCGGCCCCTGGCCCAGCCGGTAAACCGATAATTCATATTTTCCAATATTTTGAAAGGTCCCCTCGGGCTTGCCCCAACATGCTTCATGTGGCGGTCGATTTCTCCCCGTCGGCCATGGGAATGAAGCAATGGTACGAGGGAGAATCGTCATGAACACGACTTTGGGATACAGGCCTGAACAGGGGATAACGACAGCAAGAGGGTTGGCGACGAAGAGCATTGTGGCCGTCATGATGGCGCAACTGCTTTGCGGGCAGGGGTGCCCAGCGCCTCCTCCCGGAGGCAACGGCGGCGGAACGGCTGTCTCGGGCAGCGGTGCCGGCGTCGTTTACATGTGGCTGGCCGCCGACCGCGATACATATATCTGGACCGGAGACTTCGGCATCCAGGACGCCAACTGGGGCGACAGCGACACGCTCGTCGTTGCATTCACGCAGGATGGCCGGACGGTCAAGCGGTCCTACATCAACTTCTCGCTGCCGGAATTTCCCGCCGGCACCGAGGTGCTTGAAGCCTACCTGAATGTTTATCACACGGGGGCGAACGAGGATGGCCAGACGGACGATGTCATGATCCCCGTTCAGCGAGCCAACCCGACCTGGAACCCGTTGACCTTGACGCCGGACAACGAGCCGATCTTCGGCGCCGGCGGCGAGTTCGGGATCGATCTTCGCTCGCAGGACTGGTCGGGCTCGGAGAACATCGCGTTCCTCGTGCAGCAGATCATGGCGGACCCGGACAACTTCGACGGGTTCGTGATGCACTGGCAGCCGTTCAGCGGGCTGCAGATCGAGAAGGGCTTCGCTTCCAACAACCACCGGTCGCGTACCGCCACGAGCATGGGGCTCGCTCCGCGCCTGCTCGTGAAGTTCCGTCTGCCCGACGGGTTCGACACCGGCGACGTCGTGTTGCCGGCGGGCCTGCCGACGGACACGGATCTCGGGTTCGCCGGCGTCCCGGTGACCGTCGCCCAGTTCGCCGGCGGCACGGACACCTGGCCGAGCAACTGGGATGTCGCCATCGCGGGCGTACCCTGATGCGAGATGATGCGATCAGCGGTTGGTTGACATAGATGACGTGCACGTACAAGCGGGGCCGGCTTCATCATCGAAGTCGGCCCCGTGCGTGTGAGCTAAGTTGAGGGAGTCGTCATTTCACTCCGCTCGTTCGATGCCGAATTCCGCATCCAGCCGCTCGCGCGTCAGCTCGATGGCGACCCCTTGGAGTTCAAAGCGGGTCAGCTCCGCCAGTTGAATTTCCGACGCCGTGTCGCCGCCGACGGGCTGCTGCAGGTAGTGATGGACGCCGCCTTCGATGATGACGTCCTCCGCCGGTGAATTCGGCATGAGGCTCTTCAGCGTGGCGGGCCATCCCTCCGCCGGGGAGATCTCGTCGAACTCGACCAGGATGTAGTAGCTCGGGATCTCGACGCTGCCGACCACGTTGGCGGGATCCAGCCCCAGCCAGAACGGGGATTCCGACGGCGCCCAGAAGAGCATCGTGTCCGGCCGGTCATCCTGGGCGGCGGCCATGGCCGCCATCGTGCCGCCGACGCTGTACCCGCCGATGGCGACCCGGTCGGGATCGAGATTCACGTCCAGTTCACCCTCGAACGCGAGATCCAGCGTCTGCAACGCGAGATCGGTGTTCCGCTTGTGGTACTCGAAATCAGTGAAGGTCAGCAATCGCGTGTCGGGGATGATGACAACATAGGCCCAGGACGCCAGGTTCTCATGCAGGCTCTGGTGATAGAACGCCTGCACGTTGGAGCCGAGCACCCAGAAGTACGAGGGCAGCGGGTCATCACCCGCGCCGACCGGCTCAAAGATGGTAATGCCGAACGGTTCGCCGTCGACGCCGTCCTGAATCTCCACCCGGCGCTCGTTGAACGCGAAGGGACCGAGTTCCGCCGGCGGTGCGTCGAAGTCGTTCCGCTCCCAGATCGGGAAGATGACCGCCTGGCCATCTTCAATCGAGCATCCGCACCAGAGTGTCCCCACCGTCAGAGCCGCCACCAAACCCAGCCATGTCCACCGCATGTGATATCTCCCGTAAATCAGGACCTCGGTTATGGATTCCCGGATCCACAACTCGACAAATGGGCGTGTCCTGCTTCAGTCGGAATTGGAGAAATCCGTCATTTGGGTTACACCTA
>CAZUAQ010000105.1:0-5738 GCA_964618455.1 uncultured Planctomycetales bacterium
CGGTGGTCGCGGTCTCTCTTCAGAACTAAGCCTACGGGCTGACGAGGGTGCCGTTATCCAAGTACGCCCTGGCGTCATGGATCGGCATGCTCCCCGGCACTGTCATGTACGTCTACATCGGGTCGGCCGCACGATCGTTGGCCCAGATCGCCGCCGGCGAGGTGGAAAGCACGTCCGCGCAACGGGTCTTTTTCTGGGTCGGGCTGGTCGCGACCGTTGTGGTCGCAGTGCTGATCACCCGTATTGCCCGCAGGGCTCTCAACAAGACCGTCTCTACAGACGTGGAGAACGAGAATGGCGCCTGACATGCAGATCGAACCCTGGGACAGTCACAATGAAACCCTGGTGACGCACGCTCACCCACCCGACTGGGTCAATCCCGAGCCCGAAGGGCGTTACAACCTGGTCGTCATCGGAGGAGGTACGGCCGGCCTGGTGACCGCGGCCGGTGCGGCCGGCATGGGAGCTAAGGTTGCCTTGATTGAGCGACACCTCATGGGAGGGGACTGCCTCAATTACGGCTGCGTCCCGAGCAAGACAATCATCCGGTCTTCACGAGCGATCCATGACGTGCAAGCTGCACAGAGGTTCGGTGTGCGCGTGCCCCAAGGCACAACCGTCGACTTCGCCTCGGTGATGGAACGGATGCGCCGGGTTCGGGGTTCCATCAGCGAACACGACTCCGTCCGGCGGTTCGACGGCCTGGGTATCGACGTCTACCTGGGCGAAGCTCACTTTGCCGGACCGGACACCGTGCAAGTGGCCGGCAAGACGCTACGATTCAGCCGGGCATGCATCGCCACCGGCACCCGCGCGGGCATTCCTGATATCGATGGGCTCGCGGAGGCGGGCTTCCTGACCAATGAAACGGTCTTCTCGCTGACTGATCTGCCGCCGCGTCTGGCCGTACTCGGAGGTGGTCCGATCGGCTGCGAGCTCGGACAGGCGTTTGCCAGACTGGGCAGCCATGTGACCCTGATCCATTCCCGAGAACGGTTGTTGCCCCGCGAAGATCCGGACGCTTCGAGCCTTCTGCTGGATGCATTCGGACGTGAGGACGTTCCGGTGTTGCTCAACGCGCGAGCCTTGCGCGCCCAGTCCTCCAATGACGGCAAGGTGCTCACGGTCTCATCAGGAGGAGGCGAACGTACGGTGGAAGTCGACGAGATCCTCGTGGCAACGGGCCGGCAACCCAACGTCGAGAACCTCGGGCTTGAGGCCGCAGGTGTCGAGTACGACGCTCGTGAAGGCGTACACGTTAGCGACAGGCTCCGCACCACGAACCCGCGGATCTATGCGGCGGGCGACGTCTGCATGCGTCACAAATTCACGCACGCCGCGGACGCCGCCGCTCGCATCGTGATTCAGAACGCGCTCTTCTGGGGCCGCAAGAAGCTCAGCGCGCTGACGATCCCCTGGTGTACGTACACGGATCCCGAGGTGGCCCACGTCGGCCTATACGAACATGAGGCAAGGGACCAGGGCATCGAAGTCGAAACGTTCACCCGGCCCTTCGGAGAAGTTGACCGCGCCAGGACCGATGGCGAAGAGCACGGTTTTGCCAAAGTGCACGTGAAGAAGGGAACCGACAAGATCCTCGGTGCGACTATCGTCGCCGCCCATGCCGGCGACATGATCAACGAGATCACCTTGGCGATGGTGGCCGGTGTCGGACTCGGCACGCTCGGGAGCGTCATCCATCCGTATCCCACGCAGGCGGAGACCATCAAGCAGCTCGGCGACGCCTACAGTCGTACGCGCTTGACGCCGCGTCTGAAGTAGGCCTTCTCGAAGATCCTGGCATGGCGAAGGTGAGCAGGATCGTCCTTGTCTTGGCGAGCCCGGTGGTCGTGGTCGCCGCTGGCCCTGGAAATCCAGCGACGCTCACGCCGAGAGGGAGCCCAAACCATGGCCGACGTGGTGTGCGACACTTCGAATGACGCTTCCGCTCGCAAGGATTCCTTGCCGCTGGGTCATCGCGTTCGGTATGCCCTGAGCAAGCTTCGACAGCGGATCTGTGCCGAGGGGAAACAAGCGGCCCGAGTGGGTCTGTGGCTGGAAGAGGACGTCTTCCCAAGAATGAAGAGGTCCGGCTGCGAAACCATCCACTTGGATATTCTGGCGACCGGCGAGATCCGGCTCGTGGAGTCAAAGGGCCTCCACGCAGCCTTGAGCTTACACGACGCTGGGCAGCTCTGTGACCTCTTGCGGTATGCGGCCATTCACCGCCTCCAGCTGGATACACGACTCGAGAGCAACCAGATTGAGGACGTGCTGGCGCTGCTGAGCACGTATCATCGCAGTCTCGCGGCAGGCCATGACGGTCGGGAAACGTCGAACGGAATCGTCGGGCAACTCCGGAGCCAGGATGGCCTGCATTTCTGCTGCGCGCGCTTGCGCCTGCAAGGCCACGTTCTCGCAGTCGAATACAGTTACTGTGTCACCCGCTTGAGCCTGGCGGTGCGTTGGTTTGAAGGAAGACATCGACACTTCAACGACCATCGCGCCCTGTTCCGCGCGGCACCCCGCTATGGGGCCCTGGCGGCCGCCCTGACGGTCGGAATCCTCTTGGTTCACTTGCTGACCGACAGCCTGCCTCTGTTGATTGGCATGATGTTGCTTCAAGCCGCTATCTTTTTTGGGGCGGTGTACGTATTCCTTCGGGGCATGGGCAGCATCGAGTACGACAACGAGGAAGCCAATTACCGGCTGTCCCAAGCCCATGCGGGGCTCAAGCAGTATGCCGATCGCATCCGCCGGGACTTGGATCTGGCCGAGACAGTCCAGCAGAAGCTGCTCCCTGACGAGGCCGAGATGCCTCGCGCCGATCTGCTTCGATGGGCAAGCCATTTCACGCCGCAAACCGAAGTCGGCGGAGACTACTTCGACGCCGCCGACCTGGGCGAGCAGAGAGTAGCCATGGTCTTCGCCGACGTCAGTGGACACGGGACGGCGGCAGCGCTCATCACGGTGATCGTCAAGATGGCCTTCCGCACCTGGATTGAAGCCCGATTCTCGCTGACCGACTTCGTGCGGCGGGTCAACCGCGATCTGTGCCGGCTGACGCCGGAAGGCAGCTTCGTCGTTATGATCGCGGCGATATACGACCACCCAAAGGGGAACCTGAACTATGTGAACTGCGGCCATGCACCTGGGCCGTTCGTCATGTCCGCCGATCCCTCCCGGCCGATAGCCTGTATCACCGAGCCGGGTGCCATGCTGCTCGGGGTGGATGAGGAGATTGAGGTCACCGAAGCGACCCAATCCCTCGTGCCCGGGGATAGGGTCTTACTGGCCACCGACGGTCTGACGGAGGCGGCAGACAGCCAAGGCGGATTGTACGGCAAGGATAGGTTGCGCGAGTTCCTTCAGGCCAACGGTACCATGAACCTGGAAGAGTTGGTGAGTGCGCTCACGGAGGACGTCGCCCGCTTTTCGGCGGAAACCGAGCAGAACGACGACCGCACGGTGTTGGCCTTCGAGGTGTGCTAAGAACGGAGGCCAACTGGAGCATCGCGCTTGTTTGATTGTGCCTCTGCCTTTCTCATGTCAGCCATGTGTAACCTCGAAGCCGGGATCCGCCGTCCACCTGAGAGTCCGCCGACGGACGAGCATGACGACTCGCTCGCCTTGAGGACGGGGAACCCTCGTCCGAGGCGGTGGTGGGGTCTTTGCGGAATCCTCCTGCTGGCGTTGATGGTGGCGCTGCTGGTAGCGGGACATCATACCGCCGCGGACGAGCCGATCGTCCTTCGAGACCCGCTCCCGATGGCGATTTTCGTCTTGGCCGGTATCGTTTACCTGACCGCTTCGGGTCTCTCCGCGGACAGGCGTTTGTCCCGTCCGCAGATCATGCTGCTGCTCGCCGTCGCGGTGGGAATGCGAGTCGCGGCCGTCCCGATGCCGCTGGCGCGCGGGGATGACTTCGAACGCTACCTCTGGGATGGCGCGGCGACGGCCGCGGGGATCAACCCATACCTCTACTCGCCTGAGATGGTGGCGGAGGCGAAGGTGGACGACCCAAGAATCCGCCCGCTTGCCGCACGCGGCCACGACGTCCTCCGCCACGTCAACCACGCCGAGCTCCGCGCGATCTACCCGCCCGTTGCGCAGGGGCTGTTTGCAGTCGCGCATCTTCTGACGCCGTTTGACACAATCGGGTGGCGGATTATCCTCGCCTTGGTGGATCTGCTGACCGTGCTGCTGCTTATCCTGTTGCTGCGGTCCGCAGGACTCGCCTTGGGCAACCTGGCCATCTACCTATGGAATCCGCTACTTGTGTTCGAGACGTATGCTCGCCTGCACTTGGACCTGGCGGTCGCGCCGCTACTGCTTTTTGCAGCCTGGGGATTGACGAGACGTCGTCCCGTCATCGCAGGGATCTCTCTGGCAGCGGCGGCGGGCGTGAAGCTGTGGCCTGTCGTGCTCGCACCTTTCCTCGTGGGAACTCTCCGGACCGACCGGCGTCGCCTGTCGATCGCAGCGGCGGCCTTTCTCGGGGCGTGCCTGCTCATGGCGATCCCCTTCGCCGCCGCCTTCGGGGGACAGGACAGTGGCGTCATGGCCTACGGAGCTACCTGGGAAACACCGACCGGCGCGTTCAGGCTAATGCACGGGTTCGGATGGCTCTGCGCGACGGCGTGCGACCTGCCCAAACAAACGGCAATCTTCGCTCGAGCTATCGCGACGGCCGTGCTTCTGGGCGTGGCCGTTTGGATCGGAATGCGCCGAACGACCAAGACGTCCGGGATCTGTCTGAGGATGGAACGGGTGGTCCTGCTGATGTTGCTGCTGAGCCCGACGGTCTGGCCTTGGTACTACGTACCACTCATTCCGCTCGCGGCAATCGCGCCGCGCACCAGCGCCCTGGCCTGGACTGCGCTGCTCCCCTTGATCTACCTGGCCGACTTGCAGCCGTACCCGAACACACTTGGCGCGTTGATTCACCTGCCTGTGTGGATCCTACTGGGGCTGGAGTGGAACCGATATCGAACGATGACTCTGTGCAGGAAGAGGCTGTCTCATGTTTGAGGGCCAGACGATCAACGTCGTCATCCCGGCGCTGAACGAGGCCGCATCGATCGGCAAGGTCCTCGCAGCCATTCCCGAATGGGTCGACGAAGTGATCGTCGTGGACAACGGCTCGACGGACGATACGGCGCTGATCGCCCACAACGGGGGCGCGACGGTCGTCAAGGAGCCTCGTCGAGGGTACGGACAGGCGTGTCAGGCAGGCATGGCCGCCATCTCCTGGTGCGACGTACTGGTCTTCTTGGACGCGGATTTCAGCGACCACCCCGAAGAGATGGATCGTCTGGTCGGCCCGATCGTGCGCGACCGGGCGGACATGGTCATCGGCTCGCGAACGCTGGCCAATCCCTCGGGCACCGGGCTGACCGTTCCCCAACGTTTCGGCACATCGCTGGCTTGCATGCTAATGAACATCATCTGGCGAACGCGCCATACGGATTTGGGGCCGTTCCGCGCGATACGTTGGGCGGCCTTACGACGCCTCCAGATGTGCGACCCCAACTACGGCTGGACGATCGCGATGCAGATCAAGGCCGCTCGAGCGGGCCTGCGCGTCATCGAAGCCCCCGTCTGTTACCGCCAGCGCATCGGCGTGTCGAAGATCTCGGGCACGGTCCGAGGCGTTTTCGGCGCGGGAACAAAGATCCTCAGCACGATTACCCGGTACGGCCTGGCACCAAGCCCGGCTCGGCCGTCCTCGCGGGATC
>CAZUAQ010000106.1:0-5455 GCA_964618455.1 uncultured Planctomycetales bacterium
TCTGAGAACCCGCCGGCGCGGAAGCTGAGGGAGACGATGGCACGGCCGGGCGAGCACAAGACGGTTCAGGCTCGAATCCTGGAGTATGCCGGGGCCATCGGGTGGAATTACGTGTCGCGGGCCGACGCCGAGCGGCGGCGCGGCTTCGATTCCGAAGGTGGCACGCCGGCGGAACAGGCGGCCCGGGCCTCCCTGTATTTCGACGACACGCTGTACCGGAAGGTGCGGGAGTTCAATTCGCAATACGATGAGGCGGCGGGGGCGCTGGTCGGTCAACTGCGCCGACTGCAGGGCAACATCTACGGCAACCGCGAGTTCCTCAGTTACCTGCGGAACGCGGGCAAGTTCTTCTGCGCCACGGAGAACCGTGAGCTGGACCTCACGCTGATCGACTACGGTGACCTGGACGTCGACCCGGTTGCCGAGCCCGAGCGGCTGCGCAACGTCTACGAGGTCACCGAGGAGTACTACATTCACAATGGCCAGCACGGCAATCGCGAAGATGTCGTGTTTCTGGTCAATGGCATTCCGGTGCTCGTGATCGAGTGCAAGAACGCGAACAAGGACGAGGGTATCGCGCTGGGCATCGATCAGCTTCGCCGCTATCACCGCGAGACGCCGGAGCTCTTCGTTCCACAGATGCTGTTTACCGCGACAGAGGCGATCGGATTCGCGTACGGGGTCACGTGGAACACGATTCGGCGAAACATCTTCAACTGGAAGCACGAACAGGCCGGCCAGCTCGAGGCCAAGATCAAGAGCTTCTGCGCCATTCCGCACGTACTGGGACTGCTGCGGTACTACATCGTGTTCGCCGAGAAAGAGGAGGAGCTGCAGAAGTACGTCCTGCGCCAGCACCAGCGGGTGGCGGTTGAGCGCGTTGTGGGACGCTGCGTGGAACCGAAGAAGCGGCGTGGGCTCGTTTGGCACACACAAGGCAGCGGCAAGACGTATACGATGATCAAGGCCGCGGAGATGCTGTTCAAGGCGCCCGAGACCAACAAGCCGACGATCCTCATCATGATCGACCGCAACGAGCTGGAAGATCAGATGCTACGGAACCTGGCAGCCCTGGGCCTCGGGAACGTGGAGCACGCGTTCCGAATCAAGCGGCTGGTCGAGCTGCTGCAGAACGACTATCGCGGCATCATCGTCAGCACGATTCAGAAGTTCCATGACATGCCACCGGACATCAACACGCGCGACAACGTATTCGTGATGATCGATGAAGCGCATCGCACGACGGGCGGCGACCTCGGGAACTTCCTCATGGCCGGGCTTCCGAATGCCACGTATGTCGGATTCACAGGAACGCCAATCGACAAGACAGCATACGGCAAGGGGACCTTCAAGACCTTCGGCGTGGACGACCACCCGCAGGGCTACCTGCACAAGTACTCGATTGCCGAGAGCATTGAGGACGGCACGACGTTGCCGTTGTTCTATGCGCTGGCACCGAATGAAATGCTGGCTGACGGCGAGTTGATGGAGAAGGAGTTCTGGTCGATCGCGGAAACCGAAGGCGTGGCCGATATCGATGAGCTGAATAAGATCCTCGACCGTGCTGTCAACCTGAAGAACTTCCTGAAGGGTAATCAGCGCGTGGACAAGGTGGCCCGATATGTCGCCGAGCACTACGTGCAGAATGTGGAGCCCCTCGGCTACAAGGCGTTCCTGGTGGCGGTGGATCGGCCGGCGTGCGCCAAGTACAAGGCCGCACTCGACAAGTACCTGGACCCTGAATACTCGATGGTGGTATACACCGGTAACCACAACGACTCGGCCGAACTGAAGAAGCACCACATCGATGACAAGGTGGAGAAGCAGGTACGCAAGGGATTTCCCAAGTTCGGCATGCAGCCGAAGATCCTCATCGTTACGGAGAAACTCCTTACCGGATTTGACGCGCCTATCCTCTACGCCATGTACCTGGACAAGCCTATGCGCGACCACACGCTGTTGCAGGCGATCGCGCGTGTGAACCGTCCATATGAGAATGAAGCCCGCGAGATGGTGAAGCCGCACGGCTTTGTGCTCGATTTCGTCGGCATCTTCGATAAGCTCGAAAAGGCACTCGCCTTCGACAGCGACGAGGTCAATGCGATTGTCAAGGACCTCACGCTGCTCAAGGGGCTGTTCAAGTCGAAGATGGAGCAGAAAGCACCGGCGTACCTGGCTCTGATCCAGCGGAACTTCGACGATCGGGATGTGGACGCGCTGATCGAGCACTTCCGAGACAAGGCACGGCGGAAGGAGTTCTTTAAGGAATACAAAGAGATTGAGATGCTCTACGAGATCATCTCGCCGGACGCATTCTTGCGACCATTCATTGACGATTACGCGACCCTGTCCGCGATTTACGACGTCGTTCGCAAGGCATACGCCAAGCGGGTGTATGTTGATCGGGCGTTTCAGCAGAAGACGAACGAACTCGTTCAGCGGCATGTCGGGGCCGACGCCCTGGAACCGGTCACCGACCTTGTGGAGATCAACGCCCAGACCGTTGACATTATCAAGAAGAAGCACGGCGGAGAGGGCACAAAGGTCATCAATCTGATCAAGAGCATCGAGAAGACGGCGGAAGAGGAGAGCGATGATCCATTCCTCATTGCGATGGCCGAGCGAGCCCGAGCTGTCCAGGAGAACTACGAGGATCGCCAGGTCAGCACCGCAGATGCACTCAGTGAGCTTTTTCGGGAGATCGAGAAGAACGAAGCACGGAAGCGGGAACAGGCGAAGAGGGGATTCGATGGGCTCACGTTCTTCGTTTATCAGATGCTCGCTGACGCCGGCGTGTCTGACGCAGAGGAAGTCAGCAAGCGTATCAAATCCGCGTTCGTCGAACACCCGAATTGGCAAGTGAGTGATGCTAGCTTGCGCGAGCTACGCAAAGAGGTGACGTTTGCGATATACGCCGAGGTAGACGACCTGGATCAGGTTACGAAGATCGTCGAAGACCTCTTCGATCTGCTCACCCAGCCGCGGAGCAGTTGATGGCGCGTGTCTCGACCGAGAAGGACGCTTTCAAATCGCGGGTTCGTGAGTGGGCCGCGCGACTGGATGTGCAAGCTGAGTCGGTGTCCGTGCGCCCCATGCGGACTAAATGGGCATCGTGCTCGACGGCTGGGCGGCTCAGCTTCGATATCTCGCTACTTCAGGTTCCGGCCGAACTGCAGGACTACGTCATCGTGCACGAGTTGTTGCACTTCCACGTGCCAAACCACGGGAGGCTGTGGAAGAGCCTGATGCGGGCACACCTCGGTGACTATGAACGGAAAGAAACGCGGCTTGCGCGTTATGTCAGGCAGTATCGCTTGCGCGAGGAAGATGACTGATGGCTGGCCCCCCCTCGCGGTACGATCCACTCACCCGCCTTGTGATCGGACTGGAGGACTGCGCTAACACCCTCCAGCGCTTCGGCCTCATGCGCGAGGGCGAGGGGCCTGACGATCCGAGCCAACCGGTCTCGGCCACCAGCGAAGTCGAGCAGTTCCGGCAGTCGGCGAAGGACATCATGGTCTGGCTCGAGCTGCGCGGACGCGAGGTCGACGCGGGCGAGGTCGACGATGCGATGTCCGAGCTGTACGGGGTGGCCCACGCTTATGATACCGGTGAGCTGCGCGATGAGTTCTCGCGCTACGAAGACGAGCCCTTCACACCCTTGGATCAACTGACCGAGGCGGTCAACAATGCCGCCGGCCGCCTCGCCGATCTCGTCGATAGCATTCCAAGTGTCGTCTGGCAGGGTTTCGACGATGCGTGAGCCCACACCGGACGACGTACAGCGCGCCCTGCTGGTTTGCCGGGAGCAGCCCGCCAGCGCAGTGCTCGCATCGGATGCCTGGGCTTCGCTGCGTGATCACTGCGCCGAACTCGTGGTCGAGTTGGACCTCCTGGGCCACGGCTCGATCGCCAGGCGTGTCGATCGTGATTACACCCGCCTCCATGATGAGCTGCGGTCACTCTCAGACACGACCGCGAGGCCCGAGAACGGGCGGAACCGGCTCGACGCGGTGCTGGAACTTGCCAGTACGCTGGCAGCGATCCAGCGGTTCCGCACGCGCGTCGGCGACGACGACGGCGGAACGCACACACCGCGCAAAGAGCCCGAGCCCGCCGCACCGGATCTTGGCGGCCCCGAGCCGGATCCGTATGACGATCGCAAGGTCGTCTGGTTCGGCAAGCGTGTTTTCCTCGGCGGCGACACCCAGATCCGCCGGCTCTTCTGGCTCTTGGCACGGCCGGTCGGGTCAGCACACCGGCAGGGCGAGGTGCAGCGTGCCGTCGACGGCATGGAGACGGACCGCGCCGACGACCCGGAGGAGGCCAAGAGGGCCGACCAACGCGTCCGCAAGGCGGTGAGCAAGCTGCGTGATCGACTCCGGGAGGCGCAGCTCGACACGCACGTGCTCATCGTCCGTGGTGGCCCACAGGATGCCCCTGAGTATTCGATGGTCCTGCGCTTCCACCGCTGATTCCCGCCAGATGGTCACGCCGTCCCCCCGAGTGGTTCACGACATCCCCTCTCTTCAGGAGTAGATGGCCGTTGCGATGGTCATCAACGCCTGGAGGAGCGCGATGGCCTACGTGTCCGTATCCGAAGCCGCCCGCCCGCGCGGGTCCAACAGCGCTGTCCCAGAACGTCGGCGCCCCGTATATCTGGTTTGGAGAGTGCCCGAAGAAGTGGTTTGCGCCGCCGACGTGGCCATGTTGGCCGGCGCGCGGACCTTCGCCGTCGCACATGGCGCAGAATGTCACCGAGTGCAACGTTGGTCAAGTGCGGGTGATCCAAGATGATTGCCTCTACGCTGCGGCGCGGTAGTAATGCCGGAGCAGGCCGCCGAGGAAGCGTTGGCAGCGAATGCGGTCGGGCGGAGGCGCCGCTCGTGAGAAGCTCTCGGCCGGCGGGCCATGTGCCGCAGTGGGAATCGTCTGGTTGCCGAGCCCTTGGTGCGGGCGATGTTCATTGAAGAAACGAACGTACTCCTGCCCGATGTGGTCGAGATGGCCCAGGCTGAAGCAGAGGAAGTGACTGAGCGCTTCCCGTTTGAACGCGCCGATCCACGCCTCACAGAACGCGTTCGCGTCAGGAGCGAGTAGCGGCGTTCGCACGCAGCGGATGTCGGCGCTCTTGAACAAGCGGCGGAACCTGCTCGAGAACTTGGTGTCGCGGTCGTGGATGAGGAAACGCACTTCAATCCCCTGCTCATCCAGCCACATCAACACGTTGCGCCCCTGCTGCTGCACCCAGCGATCGTTGGGATGATACGTCGGCGGACTGAGCAACACCTTCCGTGTGCCGACATGGATGAACGCGAGACTGTACGCAACCCGCATGCCGAAGGGCGTGATCACGTCCTTCGTGAAGAAATCGCAGGCAACCAGCGTGTTGAGATGCACCCGGATGAACTTCTGCCACACCGTCTCCGGTCCCCTGCTCCGCCGCGTCGGCGAC
>CAZUAQ010000107.1:0-4945 GCA_964618455.1 uncultured Planctomycetales bacterium
GTAACCCAAATGACGGATTTCTCCAATTCCGACTGAAGCAGGACAATTCCCCTGGTCAGTCCTCCGGGCGTTCGCCGGCGGGGCTCATCTTGACCAGCCGGGGATGGAAGCGGGCGACACGCTCGACGAGATCGGACTGGGCGTCCATCACCTCATCGATGTCCTTGTAGACCATCGGCACTTCATCCAGCCCCGCCGAGAGCAGCGTGACGCCGCGCTCTTCGAGGTACGGCTTCACGTGGCTCCATCGGTAGGTCTGGTTGGCCTGCTTACGCGACATGCGCCGTCCCGCCCCGTGGGAGGCGGAGTGCAGCGACGTCGCGTCACCCTTGCCGCGGATGAGGTACGCCGGGGAGGCCATCGAGCCGGGGATGATGCCGAGCACACCCTCGCCGGCGGGGGTGGCGCCCTTGCGGTGGACGATCAACTCGCGGCCGCCGTGCTGCTCCTTCCAGGCGAAGTTGTGGTGATTCTCCACCTGGAGCATCGGCTTGGCGCCGACCGCCTTCGTGATCAGCGCGTGGATGACGTGATGGTTGGCGGAGGCGTACTTGCCCATGAGTTCCATGGCCGCCCAGTATTCCGCGCCGTCGCCGCCGAGATCGAGCCACGCGAGGTGGCGGAGCTCGCGCGGCAGGTTCGGGTGCCGCTCCATGGCCAGCTTGCTGTAGTGCGACGCCACCTTCGACCCGGCGCCGCGGCTGCCGCTGTGGGAGAGCACCGCCAGGTAGCGTCCGGGCTGGAAATCGTTGAAGGGCTCGGTCAGCTCGAACTCGCCGAACTCGACGAAGTGGTTGCCCGAGCCGGACGTGCCGAGCTGGGAATGGGCGAGGTCCTTGACCTTGGCGGTCACGGGCGAGACGTTCCAGTTTTCATCGAGCACGGGGTGCGTCTGGCGCTGACGCCACTTCGCGCCGACGCCGAAGCGCGTGTTGTTCTCGAGGATCTTCTTGTAGCGCTGGTCCTCGGCCTTGAGTTTCTCGGGCGGCAGGTCGTACACGGTCATCATGACGCGGCAGGCGATGTCGACGCCGACGGCGTAAGGAATGACGGCGTTCTCGGTGGCGAGCACGCCGCCGATGGGCAGGCCGTAGCCGACGTGGGCATCGGGCATCAGCGCCGCCGAGACGGAGATCGGCAGGCGGCAGGCGTTGCGCATCTGCTGGTGGGCCTGGTCGTCGATGTCCTCGCCCCAGGTCTTGTAGCGGATGTCGCTCCAGGTGTAGTCGTCGTGGCGTTGATCGTGTTCGGCGATGCCGGCATCGATGACCGCCCGGGCGAGCTCGGCAAAGTGGTTGTCGTCGAGAAAGTTGGACGGCTGGATGAGCAGGCCGCGCAGACGCCCTTCGATCTTGGCCTTCTTGATGCCTGCTTCGCGGGCGCTGCCGGCGGCGGTCAGGGCCAGGTCGGCGATCGCGCCTTCGGGGTAGCCCAGTTTCTGGATCTCGCGCGCTTTCATGAGATCACCTCGTTTCGTGTTGCTTCCGAGTGATTGCCTGGGGGACGCGGAATTATACGCGGGGCGGGCGGCGTGTCTACTCGGTGCCGGGGTCGACGTTGAAGTCGGGACGGACGGTCTGCGGATCGTCGCGGATGATGCGCATGCCGCGGGCGAGTTCGTCGATGTAGTCCTCGGGGGTGATCTGTCCGCTGATGAGGGCGTCGGTCAGGGGGCGGCGGTACTGGATTTCCCAGGCCTGGGCGTAGGATTCGAGGGCGTCGCAGAAGCGGACCGGGCGGCGGTCGAGCATGTCGCGGACTTGTTTCATCGAGGGGGAAAGGTCGGCGCGGCGGTTCGCTTCGGCGATGGGGGAGAGGCTGTTGAAGCGTCCGGCGAAGTCGGTCATGGCGTCAACGGAGAGCATGTGGCCGGCCAGGTCCATGGCGATCTCGGGATGCGGCCCGTCCTTGAAGCAGAAGAACATGTCGAGCGGTCCGGCGAAGATGGCGTCGGGGTTGCCGAGGCCGCCTTCGACCGGCGGCATGGGGAAGGCGGCGAGTTCGAACCCGGCGGGGATGACGTCGCGCATTTCGTTCTCGAAGAAGAGCCCGCAGGAGACGATGCCCGCGCGGCCGAGGCAGAACTCGGTCTGGGCTTCGGTATGCGACATAGTGGCGGAGCCGGGCTGAAAGTGGTTCATGCCCAGTTCCTGGAACTTGCGGGCGGCCTCGACGACGCCGGGCCGGTGGAAGCCTTCCGGGTCGAGGGCCTGGATCCGGTTGAAGGTGTCCATGCCCGCGCAGCTCTGGATGAGGTGCCAGAAGTAGGCGCTGGAGTAGATGCCGTACTTGCCCTGGAAGGCGATGGGGGCGAGATCGACGGCCTGCATCTTTTCGCAGAGGGCGTTGAGTTCGGCCCAGGTCTCCGGCGGCGACCAGCCGTGCTCGTTGAAGAGCGCCTGGCTGTACCAGAAGATCCAGGCGTTATAGGCGATGGGCAGGGCGTAAGTCTTGCCGCGGTAGGTGAAGAGGTCGATGGCGCCGGGGACGAAGGTGTCGCGGAAGGTGCGGTCGGGGTCGCCGGGCAGGGGGCGGTCGAGCAGCGTGTTAAAGGGGATCAACTGGTCGCTGAGGACGAGGGTCCAGAAGGGGAGGTACGCCTGGGCGAGGGAAGGCGGCTGATCGGCGAGGATGCGCGGGCGGAGCTTGTCGACAACGCGCGGGTCGGCCCAGAAGTCGACGTGGACCGGCTCGCCGGCGGCCTCGCGCTTTTCGATGAAGTCGGCCACGACGTCGTCGTGCCACTCGCGCCCGAAGCCGGCTTCGAAGACCGCCACCTCGATGGTGGGGAGATCCTCGCGGTTGGCGTCGATCTGGATGAAGCCGCGCCAGGGGCGGGCCAGCAGGATGATGGCGGCGCAGATGAGAACGTAATGGATGGCACGCATGAAAGGTGTTATCGCACGGTGCTGCGGTCAAGGCAAGGCATCGGCACAGGTTTACTTTGAAGCCGCTTGGATCAGATCGAGCCGGGCGGCGCGGTAGGCGGTGACGTCTTTATCGAAGTCGTCGAAGCCGCGGAACACGCGCTGGATCAAGCGTTCCGCCAAGGCCGGATCCCGCTCACGCACGATCCGAATCATCTCCGCATCCTCCATACCGAGTCGTTGAGCTTCGAAGCGTTGGCCGGAGAGCGGTCCTGACTTCCCGGGGTAGACAACGTGCGAGTCGCCGGGCGGCAGGTAATTGTCTTCCGGCGTGCCGAACTTGACGACGCTCTGTTCGAAGGGGTCGGCGTGATAGTGATGCAGGCCCCAGTGCAGATAGCCGGTCAGGTCATACTTGGCGAGTCCCCAGCCGATGTAGACCGGTCGAAGCCGCTCCTGATCGAGCAATCGATTGATCCACGGCCCACCCGGGGCCAGGCAGGTGTAGACCCAGACCGACTCACCTTCCTTACGGCGCTGTTCGAAGAAGTCGCGGTGACGCTGATACTTGTCGGCCAGGGGGCACCAGTGATCGACCGCGCCGATGAGCTTCATGGACATCGTCGCTTCGAAGATCTGGACGCCTTCAAACTCGGAACGTACCAGGTCGGCCAGGCCGCGGTAGGTTTCGACAAGGACATCCGTGGGTTCATCGGCGATGTGCTGGAGATAGGGGATGTCGGGCGGAAGTTCCAGTGCCTCGAACGCCTGTTCGATCGCACGGATCAGCGCGGTGATCTGCGCCCGTCCCTTCGGGCTCGAGACGTCCTCACCGGTCAAGATGAAATCCAGCCGATCCGACTCCCAGCTGCCCTGATGCCGGTGAGCAATCTGACCGCCTTCGATCCGTGTGAAGCCGCGTTTCAGGAACAGCCGGACGTAACGCTTGAATCGCGTTTCATCGAAATGCAGTTCTCCCTGCTCATCGAAGCGGGCGAAATCTTTCCACAACAGCCAGAACGTATTCTGGCGTCCACGCGCCATCAGGTCGGCGTATTGGCCCAGCATCTTCCAGTAAGGCTCGCTCCACATCGACAGGTCGTGCCGCTGCGCGAGGATACCGGTTCGAAACCAGTTCGTGTATCCGTACGTGCTCTCACCAAAGGGAGGTATCGTCACTGCATGCACGTCGAGGTCCCACACCAGCGTCTGGGACCAATCTTCCTGAGCCAGGGTCAGTGCGAAACGTCGCTTGCCCGGTGAAGCTTGGGGATCGATCTGAACTTCAAAGCGCAGTGCGGCCACGCCCGCGTCGCCCGCCTTGGCCGAGGTGGCAATCGGATCGAGTACTTCAAACACGCGGAAAGGTGCGCGGCGGACGACGTGCGGGTTCTTGCCCGTCTTGCGTTCGGTCCAACCCTCCAATCCGGTGTTCTGCTCGACCGGCACGTCGCGCAGTTGAAAGAAGCGCGCATTGGCGGCGGGCTTGCCGTCGATGAGCGTCGTGCAGGAGATTTCCGCGTCCGGTTTCATCCCGGAGAGAAAGACATGGAGCCCAGCGGGGACACCCCTTGGCGTGGCGGTGTGGACACGTTGGTGCCCCGCTGCCACGTCCGAGTCGGGAAAGAGGATTTCCAATTCGTCAAAAAGACGGGCTTCTTGTGCGATGCAGATCGAGCTTGCCCAGACCATTACGGTGGCGGCTGCGAACAGGCGAATCATGATCGATCTCCAACGCGTATTTCAGATTCAAGATCGCACAGCCGCCGTTTGTCCTGGGCGGGATGCAATACAGGATCAGAAGGTGTTTTGTTTCTTCCCGAAGGCGATGACTTCGTTCATGCTGCCGCTGCGGAAGCCGCGGAGGTCGAGGCAGACGTAGTTGTAGCCGATCTCACGGAAGCGGGCATCGATCTGCTGACGGAGGGCCGGTTCGGCGATCTGCTCGATCTGTGTGGCGGGGACTTCAATGCGGGCGAGTTTGTCGTGGTGGCGGACGCGGCACTCGCGGAAGCCGAGTTCGCGCAGGAACTCCTCGCCGCGTTCGATCTGCTTGAGCTTTTCGGGCGTGATCTCTT
>CAZUAQ010000108.1:0-4667 GCA_964618455.1 uncultured Planctomycetales bacterium
GCGATGGTAGTACGCCAGCGGCTCTCCCGCCCGGTTTTCCACCCGCCACTGCATGCCGTGCACGGTCGTCCCGTGATAAAGCGTGTGGAGATAACCGTCCGGCGTGGAGACCACGCGTTTGACGCCGAAGAAGTTACGTTCCGTGTGCAGCGTGCGGCCTTCGCCCATGCGGACATGTACTGCGATCACCAGCAGCGCCGCCGCGTACGTCAATGCAAATCGGTGCACGTGTCGCCAGGTGGCGGCAGTGAGTCCCATTGTCACCAGCGCGACTACCGCCAATGCCGCCCACGTTCCTCCGTACTCCGTATCGCGCAGCATCATCGTCGTACCGAACCCTGCCACCAGCACGCCCACTATCCAGAACACGTCAAGCACCGCCGGTGGAGGCAAAGCAGGTTTCGCGGGCAACTCTTTCCTGGCCTTCCTCCGCCGCGCCTTTGGCACAGTCGAGGCTTCAGAAGGCAGGGGCTTCGGGATCGGCTGCCGCGCCATACACGCCGCCACGATCATCAGCGGGTACTCGATCACGTGATCGAACAGCGCCGGGGCGATCAGCACATTGATCAATCCGCCCAGCACGCCACCGGTCGCCAGCCACAGGTAATACTCGGTGAGATGCGAAGCGTCCGGTCGCAGCGCTGCCAGACGCCCGTGGCACACCAGCGCGGCGATGAAAAACATTGCCAGGTGGGCCAGCACCAGCCGCCCCTCCAGTTCCGGCACCGTCACGAAAAAAAGCGGCCCCATCACCAGCACGATGACGAGCAGGATCCGTTCCATCAGCGGCAGGCTGATCATTCGTCGCCGGGCAAAGACGAGGACGAAAGTCAGCAGGTAGAGGCTCAGCGGCGCCACCCAGAGCAGGGGAATGGCGGCGATGTTGGTGGTGATGTGACCCGTCACGCCCAGCATGAGACTCGAGGGGATCGCCGCCAGCCCGAGCCAGCGCAGGCGATCTCTCCAGTCCGGCGGAGAATTCAGCTTGGAATCGGCCTCGGAAGGAACCAGATCCCCGGTGTTCGTCTTTTTCACGAACACTGCCGCCACCCCCGTCATCACGATCAGCAGCAGGAAGCCAACATGCCAGATCCGCCCTTGTTGCGGGAGCGTCAGGAAGGGTTCGATCACCACCGGATACGCGATGAGAATCAGGAGCGAGCCAAAGTTGCTGGCGGCGTAAAGGAAATACGGATCGTGCGCGTGCGGATGCCCCGTGGTCACGAACCAGCGCTGCAGCATCGGTGCGGAGCCGGCCAGCACGATGAACGGAATACCGATCGTGACCGTCAGCGCCCCAAGCAGCCAGAAGGCGGGCGAGGTTGAGGCGTCGGGGGAATCGGTCACGATCGCGCGTACCGGAAGAAACACTGTGACGGCGACGATTAGCATAAGCATGTGCAGTACGGCCTGCCGCCGGGCCGTCAGCAGACGCGACGAACCGTGGGCATAGGCGTAACCGGCCAGCAGCGCCGCCTGGAAGAAGAGCATGCAGGTGTTCCAGACCGCCGGCGCGCCGCCGAGATGCGGCAGGATCATCTTCCCGACCATCGGCTGGATCGAAAACAGCAGGCCCGCACTGATCAGCAGTGTGAGAACGTAAACCCAGATCATGCGGCAATGGTAGCCGATGGGAGATCGGCTGCACATGTCCGGTTCACGGGGGAACGCGGCGTCGCGAATCCATTATGCCTTGCCGGATTTCTCCATCTTGGCCCAGGTATCGCGGAGCGTGACCGCGCGGTTGAATACAAGCTGCCCGTCGTGCGAATCCGGATCGACGCTGAAGTAACCGTTGCGCTCGAACTGGAAGAAATCGCCGACCGCCGCCGACTGCAGCGATGGCTCGAGCTTGCACGCGGCCAGCCTCTGGAGTGAATCGGGATTGAGATTCGCCTTGTAGTCCTGGCCCTCTTCGACGTCGCTCGGATCGGGCTCGAGGAAGAGATGGTCGTACAGGCGGACCTCGGCATCGATGGCATGCGCGGCAGAGACCCAGTGAATCGTTCCCTTGACCTTGCGGCCGTCGGGCGAATCGCCGCCACGCGTGGCGGGGTCGTAGGTGCAGTGAACTTCGGTGATAGTCCCGTCGGCATCCTTGACCACGTCGGTGGCGGTGATGAAGTAGGCGTAGCGCAGCCGCACCTCCGCCCCGGGTTTGAGCCGGAAGTACTTGCGCGGCGCCTCCTCGCGGAAGTCGTCGCGCTCGATGTACAGCTCGCGGCCGAAGGGAACCTGGCGCGTTCCGGCGGAGGCGTCCTCCGGATTGTTGACCGCCTCAAGCTCCTCGGTCTGCCCTTCGGGGTAGTTGGTGATGACCAGCTTCAGCGGATTCAGCACGCCCATCACGCGCGGAGCGCGCTTGTTGAGATCGTTGCGCAACGCGTTTTCGAGCCGCACGATGTCGATGGTGCTGTTGAACTTCGCGACGCCGACCTCTTTGCTGAACGCGCGGATCGCTTCGGGCGTGTACCCGCGACGCCGCAGTCCGCGAAGCGTCGGCATGCGCGGATCGTCCCAGCCGCTGACGTGCTTTTCGCGCACCAGCTCCAGCAGCCGCCGCTTGCTCATCACGGTATAGGTCAACTCGAGCCGGGCGAATTCGTGCTGGCGCGGGTGATACACGCCCAGCGCATCGAGGTACCAGTCGTACAGCGGGCGGTGGTTCTCGAATTCCAGCGTGCAGATGGAATGCGTGATCTTCTCGATCGAGTCCGACTGGCCGTGCGTAAAGTCATACGTCGGGTAGATCCGCCACGTGTCCCCGGTGCGCGGATGCGTGGCGGTCATGATGCGGTACATGACCGGATCGCGCATGTTCAGGTTCGGCGAACTCATGTCGATCTTGGCGCGGAGCGTCTTCGATCCATCGGGAAACTCCCCCGCCCGCATGCGGCGGAAGAGATCCAGGTTCTCCTCGACGCTGCGATCGCGAAAAGGACTGTTCTTGCCGGGCTGGGTCAGGGTGCCGCGGTGCTCACGCATCTCGTCGGGGTTGAGATCACATACGTATGCCTTGCCCGCCTCGATCAGTTGCTCCGCCCACGTATAGAGTTGCTCGAAATAGTCGGAGGCATGGTACACGTGCTCGCCCCAGTCGAACCCGAGCCAGCGGACATCCTCCATGATGGCGTCGATGTATTCCTGCTCTTCCTTGGTCGGGTTGGTGTCGTCGAAGCGCAGATGACAGCGGCAGTCGCCGGTCGCCTGGTCGCGAAACTCGAGGGGCAGGCCGAAGTTCAGGCAGATGCTCTTGGCATGACCGATGTGCAGGTAGCCGTTCGGCTCCGGCGGAAATCGCGTGACCACGCGTCCGTCCCATTTTCCGGTGCGCAGGTCTTCCGCCACAATGTCCTGGATGAAATTCGTCCGCGTCTCGGCGGATTCACTCGGCATAGGGTACCCATACTTTCTCGAGGTTGCCGGCAGGCCGTCTGGCTCTTCAGGTCGAACGCCGGGAAGGCGGGCCTCGCCTCCCGAACGGCAGCATTTTAGCCGCGCCCGCGTCGGTATGCCACGACCCTCGAAGACCCCGACGGGCATGCGACCACGCATCTTCACGGGGCGAGTGATCGTACCCACGTGTTCCCCATGCCGCCGATGGACCCGCTTGCTTGCGACCGCCACAACAGTATGATGTAAGTAGTCTGCAGATGGTTTCGCACGACAGCGCGTGAGGCGCAGCCGGGCGAGAATACTTCTGAAATCCCGATGCGGGTGTAGCTCAATTGGTAGAGCATCAGCCTTCCAAGCTGAATGTTGCGAGTTCGAGTCTCGTCGCCCGCTTTGTATCTCCTTTCTTGACAATGAGTTCCGGTCTTCTTCGCGTCCGATGAATGTATGTGGAATACTCCCGTAGTACTGGTTTGTTAAGCGTTTTCTCCAGTCAGCGATTGCCGCCTAAACATACTGCCGGACTCGGGTTACCTCCCTTCAGTCAACTGGAGACATTCAGCCACCATCGCTGGATGTAACTCGCTCGATATTTTAATCACCCAGCTCTGCAAGACTCTCCACCGCTATGCATCGATGCCCAGTTCCTCAAGTTTCTGGCGGATCCGCGCCAAAACCCGTGATTTGGCTTTGTAAATCTGGTTGGTGTTCATGCTTAACTCGGCGCCAACCTCCACCACTGAGCGCTCCTCGAACATCAGCAGCCAGAATGCTCGGTAGTTCTGTTCGGATACTTCGTTCTTGATCTGTTGAACACAGAAACGAAGATGCGCCTTGCGCCACTGGCGATCCCAAATTTCGTCCGGGCCCGGATCTTCGGTCACTACGGCATGCAGCTCCTTTGTGTTGGCATGTTTTTCTCTCCGGCGTCGCCGCAAATCGATCATTCGATTATATGCGATTCGCCGAAGCCAGTTCTTGAATCCCCCCCGCGCGCGGTCGTACTGAAATTCGCTTATCTTCCTGACCACCGTTTCCATGCACTCATCACGGATTTCCTCGGCATCCGCCTGGCTCATGCCTTTTTGACGAACGAAGCGATAAATTAGGGGTGCATACAGCCTGTAGAACTCCTGCCAGGACTGCAAATCGCCTTCATCCTGAATCCGGATCAGCAAGCTGGCCCGAGTTTCGTCCATGGTAGCTCTCCTCAGTACCGATCTGTAATGGTTCAGCCTGAATTGGAGAGTCAGGCGACGCGCCTAATACACACT
>CAZUAQ010000109.1:0-4161 GCA_964618455.1 uncultured Planctomycetales bacterium
CTATAGGTGTAACCCAAATGACGGATTTCTCCAATTCCGACTGAAGCAGGACACCGGGCCACCGGGACCGCCAGGCCCACCACCGCAGCAGGCATCTTCTTGAGAAGCAGGGCAGATATCCGAACATGCGCTGTTGCAGATGTCATTGCACGGATCGTACGTTCCGTACGCTGCGCAGTCGGCGTCGCAGGGATCGTATTGTCCACATGATGGATTGCATTTCGGCGGGGTTGCCGGGTCGCATTCCTCCGTGCACTCGCAACCGGGAATCGCACAATCGTTCACACAGGTGGCGAATGTGGATTCTGCAACCGACAGCATCAAGCCGACGGTCATCCCCAGGATCATGCGTGCCGCGTTCTCAGTATTCCCCAATTTCATGGCGTTCCTCACAAGGATTCGGTGAACTGTCTTTCTGGATGTCCTCAAGATCATTTACGGTGGACGACGAGTGAAAGGCTCAGGGAGCCAGTCGATTCTCATAACGAATCACATGTTGCCGGGATCGGGCGACCGCCTGGTCGAAGACCCCTTCCGGATGATCCGCAAGAATCGAATTCAAAAGCGTGTGTCCGCTGTCGGTCTGGCCGATACGCGCGTGGTAGCCGGCCGCCCGGAGCAGCGCGGCCACGCGAATCTCCTCCAACACCGGATTCGTGGTCTCTTGAAGTTCAACATCGATTTGTTCCGACAAGAGGATGGCCTCGTCGTATCGTCCGATCCAAGCCAATGTCTGCATGTTGACGTAGCGGGCGAAGGCGATCTTGCTCGGTGCGGCATTCGCACTTTCGAGCTGCTGAAGAAACTCCTCGGCGGCCAAGAGCGCGTCGTAGTTCATCTGCCACATGCCGTAACTGTGGACGGCGCGCTCGGTAGCGTGGTGGGCACTGCCCTCCGGCCCGGTCAACGCGATCTCCAGCCAGTCCAGTCGGACGGTGTCGGCGATGATTTGGGCCTGAGCTCGATAGGATCGCGCCAAGCTCGATGCACTTGCCTTGCTCGCACGCAAGGCCATTTGCCGCAATGCCCGTAGCTGACCATTGCGTGCCTGTGCTCTCTCCTGAACACTGGCGGCGATTCCTTCGGCGTGCTGGTAGGCTTGCAGCGCCTCCTCAAGACGGCCCTCCTGAAGGTAGAGATCCGCCAGCCAGCAATGGCGGACCGCAGGCCGTCCGACGAATGGGTCGCTCGGACCCGGCGCCGCCTCGCCGAACTCGGCAGTCACGATGGTCGCCGTCGGATCAGGATTGCTGGTGGGGTAGATCAGGTACACCCGCCACGCTTCAGATTGATCACCATCCAGAAACTCGCCAACGGTTTGTGCAAGCCGCGCTTCGGCTTTCGTCATCATTGAAGGATCGTCGATCCCCATGCGTAGCACGGCAACGGCCCTGTCGCCCATGCCCAAGTGGCGCATGTGAACCCCGTACTGCCAACGGGCGACATCCTCCTTCTCTCCGAGTAAGCCGTGCTGAACCGCGACATTCATCGCCGTACCGAAGTGATTCATGGCCTCAACCATCAGAGGCCCCCACTCGCCCTCATTGACGTAGTTCTGGGCCAGCTTGGTCTCATCCACGAGGGACGCCACGGGCGACCCGGCGAAGGCATCCTCCTTGACCAATTGATCCGTTTGGGCGCTTAGTCGAGCATAGATATTGCCCAAGAGGTAGTGCGCTTCGTACGCCAGATCCGGGTGGCCGGTGTTCAAGGCCAGGGCCGCGGCCATCTTGGCGGGGTCCGGGGCTTCCGTGAGCGCCGGGAGCTTGTCAGAATGAAGCCGCCAGCGTGCTTTCCAGATCAACGCCCAGGCAGCCTGCGGGTCTGTGGCTTGCCCGCCGGCGTGATCCGACAGAACCGCCTCGCACGCACTTTCCGCCTCCGGGTATTTCGCATCGTGTGCATAGATCTCGGCCAGGCGCAGGCGAGCCCAGTTGTGCGGCTCGGCAGTCGGCCCGGGTATTGTCGCCAGCGCGTCGGTCAGGTCGTCCATGACATCCGACCGTTCCCAGTTGGAGAGTCTGATTTCGGCGCGTTTCACCCGCGCCCACATGGTCTCGTTCGCTGTCAGATCGGGAGTCGACAACAGCGCCTGCGCTGCAATCATCGCGTCATCATACTGCCCCAAGTCATGAAGCGCATCGATACTGTGAAGTCGGCCCTCGAATTGAGCTTCGTCCTGGCTTGGGAACGCGATGATCGCTTCCTGGAACGCGTTCTTCGCCTGCGTCGGCCGCTCGGAATTCAGGTAGTACATCCCGATGCGAATCTGCGCGGTGGCCGCCAGCGCGTCGTCCTCCGCCCTTCGATCGACGACATTCTGCAGCTTGTCGATCGCCTCGTCCCACTTGCCTTGCAAACGAAGCTGATCCGCTTCATCAAGCAACGCATTCAACGACGGGGGCTGCTCACCTCCTTCGCTGGACCGCACGACTTCCGTAATACCCACCAGTAACACACACGTCAGTGCGATTGTCCACGTTCGTGGACCTTTGGCCGTGCAATGTGTTGCTTGCATGCTGGCTTCTCCTTGCTGTTGCTTCCTTTTCAATGGACGAGGGCGATCCTTCGGGCGGCGCCTGAAGCGCGCAGCTCCGCCATTTCACTGCCTGTTCAGTGTCAGTGCCGCAGAGACGATAGACGCCAACCGCCCGAACGGCGGCACGCCCTTCACCAACAATCTCCGCGAACGCTCAGTTGTCGTTATCTCAATAAACGGGGAAGTGGCACGATGAACATCAAGAGGATGGTCGCCCTCCAAGGCTCACGAATGACACACGGCTTAGTGAGATACACATGGTTTCAATTGCCCCAAAATCGAATCGAGATTTGGCACGAGCTTGGAAAACAAGAAGTCTTCTGTGGGTTGCTTCGTGCCGACAAGTATAAACATACACACGAATGTCCCAGAGTCAACCCCAACCCGGTCCGTATTCGAATTCTTTTTCATTGTCCGGAATATGCCCCAGATGACTCCCATGGGAACATTTCTAATATAGAGGTAGGAAGAGTATTTGTAGGAATTGATATCTCATCCGCGTCGATAATCGTTCATCGGATCTTCACACATGATAACGCAACAACGTCAGCTAATGTGCCGTCACACACGTGCTCTTACGCGCTTCGCTGCTGCCCGCAGTTGCCCGATGGACAAGGCGTTGTTCCCGCCGCGTGTCTCGCGTGACCCGGCATCGAAGCGCGTTCCGTCGCCACGGTGGTCACGCCCGCATACATCAGCACCGTCGGCAGCACGTCACCGATGAAGTGGGCCCCCTGCGTCAGGCACACCGCCAGCAGTAGACTCGACCAGGCGTTCTGGCAGAACGTGCACGTCCACAGGTAATTGACCGCGCGCGAAGGTAACGTCAAGCGCTGCAATCGCTTGAGCCGCCGCGCGCGGTCCTCGAGTTCCGCCGCACTCAATTCCGCCGGCGGCGCCACGGAAGGATCACGCGGCCCCGTGTACGCTCGCCGATGACGAAGCTCCCACATCAGCTGCTGCATCTCGCGATGACGATGGGAGTTTCCCCCCAAACGCGCACGCAACTCGGCCGCCGGGAACGATCGGAACAGCGCCTGGGCTACCGACCAGACGGCGAAACACCACAGAATCACCTGGCACACATCGGCGAATCCTTCGATCTCATGAATCAACGGCATGTTCAGACCTCCTTGTCGGGATTGAGAGTCAGTGTCGGCCGGGGCAGCGTCTGGCCGCGCTGCTCCTTCGCCTCGGCCGTGAGGAACGCCACGATCCGGGCTTCTTCGCGCGCATTGCGGGGATCGACGGTCAGTTCCACGGTCTCGGCGGGCTTCCAGCCCGCTTTCACACGTTCGGCCACGGCGGGCGCTTCGCGTTCAAGCCAGACCATGAACTCTTCTTCGGACAGGTTCCCCATCGCGTCGGCGATGCGCAGCAGCGCGTAAACGCACTTGGCCATGGTCAGCATGGACTTCGGGTTGTAGGCGGTCAGCAGGATGCGATCGTCTCCGACGGTGATCCAGGTCACCATGATGTGTCTCCTTCACAGGGCGACGCACTGGCCGCTGCCGGTCTGCGGACCGTCGGCGCCCCAGGCGCTGGTCCAGGTTGCGCAAGGACAGTAGGTGATCAACGGCTCGAACTCGGGATCGGGATTCGGCGCGTACGGACGCAGGTTC
>CAZUAQ010000110.1:0-3742 GCA_964618455.1 uncultured Planctomycetales bacterium
GCGGTGCCGCAGGCGGTGTGGGTGCGTTCGGCGAACGATCCGATCTACGCCCCCGATCATCTGGCCGAGCAGCGCACCTTCACGAGCGTGCTGACGTTGACGTATCGCATCGCAGAATAACAGGGAACACGGGATGGCGATCGAATTCAATGCGAACGACACCAACTGGATCGCGGCCACCGATCACGGGCCGTCGGGCAGTTCGCCCTTCGCCATGTACGCCGAGTTCAAGCTCCACAGCCTCGGCCAGGTGCAGACGATCTACCAGGTGGGCTCCGGGCTGGGAACGCAGCCGCGCATGTCGATGTTCGTCAGCGCGAACGGGTATCTCTACTTCGAGGGGGCCGTCGATCTGCTGATCGGCGACTCGCCCTGCGCCCTGAACACCTGGTACGCGGCGGCGGTGTTCGGAATCCCCAACGCCGTGGCCTATCGGCGCCGCATGCGACTCGCCGGAGGCGGCTACCACAACTTTGCGGCGGCATTGAGCATGCCCGCCCCGTCGGTGGGACTGACGCGCATCGGCGCGGGCGATCCCGGGTTCCTGGACGGGGCCGTCGCCCGGGTCGGCTTCTGGCTGGGCAGTCTCGTCTTCCCGGCGACCGACGAAGCGGCGTTTCGGGACTTCATCCAGAATCTCGAAGAGTACGAGCCCACGAAGCGGGTGTTCCTCGATCCGCTGGATGAATTCGCGCCGGGATTCACGCCGGGGTTCGGCACGAGCTGGCCCGCCGACTACGGGGCGATCACGTTGGCCGTGGCCACCGACGGCGGCGACACCCCGCGCGGCGCGGAAGGACCGACGTATTTCTGGGAGAAGACCGGAGCGCTCTTCGTGAACAACCCGACCCCGTTCCTCGTGACCCCGTGAAAGGATGCCCATGAGCGCCCGGACACAGATCCAACCCATCGACGCGACCTTCATGACCCTGGTGACGGCCACGAGCACGCCGACGCTGCTGACCGATCTGCTGGCCGCCGAGGGCATCACCGGCATCCCCGATGGTGTGGATCTGGTGTTTCTGCAGCCGCACGGCAGTGGGCTGCTCAAGTGGCACATGGCCGACGAGGCGCCGAACGCCGCCGACATGGCCGGTGCCATCGAACAGTATCGCGTCTGGCCGCTGTCGTTTCCGGCGGACCAGCTGCGCACCATCTATCTTCACGCCGCCGCCGACAGCGCGGTGGGCGTGATCGGCGGACGCAAGATCCCCGGACCCGTGTGAGACGCAGGGGTCCTTGTAATCATCGCGATGACCCCGGGAGGTTGTCATGAGTATACGTTTGGGCATGGATGCCAAGCTGTTCTTCGGCGTCGCCGGCGCGACGGCGACCACGGAACTGAGCAACGTCAAGGACGTGACGCTGAACCTCGAGACCGGCGAGGCGGATGTCACCACCCGCGCCAACCAGGGCTGGCGCGCCGTGGCCGCCACGCTCAAGAGCGGCACCGTCGAGTTCGAGATGATCTGGGACACCGGCGATGCGGGTTTCGCGGCGATCAAGGATGCCTACTTCAACAACACGCCGATCGCCCTGGCGATTCTCGACGGCACGGACGGTGAAGGTCTCGACGCGGACTTCTCCATCACCAACTTCAGTCGCAACGAACCGTTGGAAGAAGCGCTCACCGTGAGCGTGACCGCCAAGCCGACGTACTCGACCCGAGCCCCCGCGTGGAAAGCGGCAGGAGTCTAACGCATGAAGACCTTCACCGATAACGCCGGACAGACCTGGACCCTCGTCATCCACGTCGATGCCATCAAGCGCGTACGCAGCCTGGTCGGCGTCGATCTGCTGGAGATCGTCGAGGGCACGCTCATCGAGCGGCTCATCCGTGACCCGATCCTGCTGTGCGACGTCGTGTATGCGGTCTGCAAGCCGGAGGCCGACGAGCGCGGTGTCACCGACGAGGCGTTCGGACGAGCCATGGCCGGCGATGCCATCGAACAGGCCACCCGGGCGCTGCTGGAGGAGCTGGTAAATTTTTCCCCGAGCCCGAGGGATCGGGCCCACCTTCAGCAAGTTCTGGCGACGACGTGGCAGGCGATGGACAAGGCGCGCGACCTGGTGGACGCCCGGATCGAAAGCGGCGAACTCGATCGGATCGTGACCCGAGCGCTCGCCGATGCCACGAACTTCTCTGGCGCTGCGCCGGCATCGTCGGCATCGACCCCGGACCGCTGACGCTGCGCGAGCTGTCGGCCATGGCCGACGCGCGGCTGCAGCATCACTGGTCGTTGATGTCGTCGGTGATGGCCCTGCTGGCCAACTGCCATCGCGATCCGAAGAAGCGGCAGGCGTACGCGCCGCGCGACTTCGATCCGTTCAGTCAGAACGCGGCGCCCCTGCAGGTCGGCGTCGACGTGCTCAAGGATGTGTTTATTCACGGCAAGGTGCCGAGTGATCTCAAGCAAGGAGGATGATCATGAGTCTCAAAAAGCTGACGTTGTGTTTCGTGGCAATCATGTGTAGCACCATGGCCCTGGGGTGCGTGGCCGGGTGCCAGTCGAGTGGGTTCCCTGCTCCGAAAGCCTTTCCGGCCGAGATGGGCAGGTCGTGGGACGGCATCTCTGCCTCTGTCTTGTCGCAGACCGTCTGGAAGGAGATGAGTGGCAATCTTCGCGGTCATGTCAAAGATCCCGGCATCGAAGGGTACTACCGACAGGAGCATGCGGTCGGCTCGCGTCTCACTGGTGTCGATGGCGACATCAATCTCGATGGCGAGGGAGAGGGTGTCGGCCAGATCAATGAGGCATTCGCCGAGAAGCTGATCGATCTCTACGGCGAAGATCAAGCGACCACGATCTTGCGACTATTGCGAGAACAATCGACGCTTCCGGCGACAGATCCATCCCCGTCGCCAGATGAGGGGTGATCATGAGGCGGCAGATGGCTGTGATCACGTGTGCGTGCGGCCTGCTCACAGCGGGCTGCACGCTACACGTGCATCTCGGGGGGAGGTACTACCGGAATGACGAGGGTGTGAGCAATTCTGGCTTCGTATTGGAGACGGATTCCGATGAATTGGCTGAGCGGGAAAAAGACGCTGATCGGCAGCCTGCTGCTGAGCCTGCTGGGCGCGGTCTGGAGTTTGGACGTGTTGATTGACGGGACGGCCAACTGGCTCACCGAGCAGCAGTATGTCGCCCTCGGGACCACTGTGGCCGGTCTGACCGGTGCGGCCATGCGGCTGGCGGTCAAGAAAAATGGTCTGCACAAGTTGTGATCGATCTGCGGATCAAGCATCTGTTCTTCGATCGCGCGAAGGTGCGCCGGCGCGTCGATCCGGCCAAGCGCAAGGCGCTGTCGCGCGGCGGCGCCTTCATTCGCCAGCGGGCCCGGACCAGCATCCGCCGGCGCAAGGGCGTGTCGCTGCCGGGCCGACCGCCGCATTCGCACACGGGTCTGCTCAAGAAGTTGATTCTTTTCGGGTACGACGCGCGAAGCGACTCGGTGGTGGTCGGCCCGGCCAAGCTGGCCAAGCGCGGCCAGGTGCCCAGTCTCCTGGAGTTCGGCGGCGTGCAGCGGGTGCGTCGAACGCGTCATGCACGGCGCGGACGGCGCGCGTTCTATCAACCGCGTCCCTACATGGGCCCGGCGCTGAAGAAGGAACTGCCGCAGCTGCCGACGCTGTGGCGCAACAGCATTCGTTCGGGGTAAGTCATGGTCGCCACCCAAGGCATCCGCGCAGGACGCGCCTACGTCGAACTCGGCGTGAGCGACAAGCTCACGGCGGGGC
>CAZUAQ010000111.1:0-3669 GCA_964618455.1 uncultured Planctomycetales bacterium
TCGCGATTGGCATGGTCAGGCAAACCCAGGCCGAACGCCTCCGCTGGTTCGCCGCCGCAGAACGAGCAACGGCGGTCGGCTCCCGGAATCCTTGTGGTTTCTTCGCGGCGACGGTCCGCCGTGGCTTGTGGCACCACATCACCAACGCCCAGGAGGAGGCCGCCCGGATCAAGCTGAAACGGCTCGACTACGGCGAGGGCAACCCGGTGAATCCGATCAATCGGGCGGCATGAGGTTTTCAGGCCACGTCAGGGCTCACGAGGCCCGGTGTACGCCGCCTGGAACAAGCCGAAATCAGCTTGATCCCCGTCATCGTCGCCGTCCAAGTCGGCGAACTCACAGCCGCCGGACAGCGACACGGCTGGTCCGGATGCACAATCTTCCCAGATGGTGAAATCGTCCAGGTCGATGTCGCCGTCATTGTCGAAGTCGTACGGCAGATCGCTGCAGGGCAGGCGTTCAATCGACACGGTGTAGTCGCCGTTGATGTCGACGTTATCGCTGTAGTAAGTGTCCTCGGCGGCAAAGAACGAGTGCGTCACACCCTCCGGGACCTGAACATCCACGTACCCACCGCCGGGAACGAAGAAGTCTTCCGGGATGTCTGTACCCTGCTCGGGGCAACTCGCCACCAGCACGCGGATCTGGTCGTAGTAGGCCCCGGTCACCGACCCGACTTCGATGGAGCGGGAATCGTGAAGAATCACCGACCCGCCGTCATCGAGGTCCCAAGCGCGCTGCCCGTCGCCCGGTCCGGGGTAGCTGGTACCGGGCGCGCCCAATTCCGGATCGCCGTCATCGAGGGTGTTTGCCCGCACCATGACGCCGAGGATGTCGCTGTCGAACGTGATGCTTCCGCCAATGGACAGTGGCGGCGTCACCGGGTCGACGTGAATCAGATAGCTGTCGACGCGGGTACCTGTCGGGATGCTAGGCTTTGTCGCGGGCAGGTCCGCGATCGCATCGTACACGCAGGGCGGTGAAGAGCATTCCCCGCTGATATCGACAGTTGCATCTTGCGAGAGCGTGTGATTCTGCCGCTCGCGGAACACCCGGATCTTATCGTCGATCTCAAGGGCACCTTGATGAACGTTACCGGGTGGCGGGTCCAGTATCTCAACACTGGTATCGGAGACGTTCACGATCCCTCGTGGTGGACAGCCAGCCGTGACATGATCGACACCCGCGTCGATCGCATCGGGCACGCGGTGCAGTTCGCCCGGATCGCTTAGAAATGCGTCGCTACTACTGAACACAGCCAGCAAGCCCGATTGGTCTTCGGGCCCAGAATCGCCGGTCGGACTCCAATCGCCTTGTGAATGGATGCGGAGCCAATCGCCCGGAACGGCATGAATGATACTCAAGTCGATGATCAGCGGATCCGACACTGCGGGCTCGGTACAACAAGTGCGCAAATAAGTAGCTTTCGGATCTACCGATGTCAACAGCTTAGACGGATACTCAGGCACATGCAGCGTGAACTCGCGCGACACTGCCATGCTTGCGACTTCGTCTGTCAACAGGGTCGTATGCAGCGTGAACTCGCGCGACACTGCCATGCTTGCGACTTCGTCTGTCAACAGGGTCGTATGCAGCGTAAACTCACGCGATATGGCATCAGGATTCTGAGCGAATACAGGAACTGACAATACAGCGAGCAGCAAGATTGCAGATAGTCTCATAATCGTCACCCTCCAAAAGCATAGCGTCTGTCTCTACGGCTGCACGGCAATAGCCTGGACAGTGGATATGCCCTTGGGCGGTTCGATCATGCAGGTCCAAACCGATGAGTTTAGATCGCCTGACTGATAATATGCAGGCCATTCTACGGTAGTGCCGGACTGCGGGCTGATTACAAGAGTGACGCTCCAGGCGTCTGGGGACGGTGGGACCGGCACATTCTCGCATTCAATCACGACTTCGGCCAGGCCGGTAACGGCAAGCTGAATCGCCACGTCGGCGTTCGCGGCGGTCAGCCCCAGTCGCGGATCAGCGGGTACCACCACAGAGTCGACGTCCGTTACACGCACTGAGGGTTCCAGAACATCGGGCCAAACCTCTATGGGACCCGACAGGACAGCCTCCGTGTATGCTGGTGACGCGTCTCCAGTAAACAAACGCGTGTTGTATTCGAGCCGAATGCGACCATTGCCGCCACGAAGGTCGTAGCAGGCACCGCCAACCAACGCACCATACGCATAGAGCGTGCCTTGGCCAGTGATGGTGTCGCTGACGAGCCGAATCGCGCCGCCACTGCCCGGGGCCGATGTGCAAGCACCATATCCACTACTGCGTGCTGTAATCGCAGGGTTCCCCGTGACGGTAATACTATTCTCGCAAGCGATGAGAATGGCTCCACCTCCTCCAGTACCACCATCGGTTGAACTCGAATGCCATCCTGTCCCAGCCCCACCGGAGCCCCCAACAAGAGGGATTACCCTGTCGTTCCCATAAACATAACCACCAAGGTTCGATCCTCTCGTGGCATACACACCGCCTCCGACGTTAATGGCGTTGACCCAGCGGCCTCCTCCCGGCCCTCGCCCGCTAGATCCTGGATTGGCATTGGGTGACGACCCAGCTGGGATCTCTGCCCACCCACCTGGGAATCCACCAGGCCCTGCCGCTCCAGGTCTGCCATCTTCAGGACTCGGCCCGCCATCCAGGTTCACGTGCCCATCAATCACAACGTTGCCCTGCACCAACCACACAACCGGTGCTCCTGTCGGGTGATTCTTGAACGTCACGATGACGCCTGCTGGAATGTTCACAGAAGAGTACTTGAACACGACAGCCCATTTGGCCGGGTCATACACACCGTCGCCGAGCCCGTCGCTGTCCGTATCACCGCCGGGCGACTCCCAGGTGATCCCTGCGCCCGACTGGGCCTTACCCAGATCGATTTCAACGCTGGCCACCGGCGCAAATACACCGTCGGTGCCGTGGTTCGATCCCGGCAGCGTGATATCCGCCAAAGCCATACTCGAAACGAAGGTAATTAGTGCCATGATTGAAAAGACTGGTCGCATCAGCAGGTCCTCCTGAACTGTATGTTGCTCGGGTGTTGCCGGTGAGCCTGGTCGCTTTCCCGGAGCCACCCACAGCCGAACCCTCCTTCGGCGAGCCGGTGACTCCCGAAGCATTCTGAACTGGAATTGCAAGCTTCTTCTTCGGGAAACGGAACAAATGGCAATGGTCGCCGCCTTTCCCCTCCAGTCGGCGGGGACACCGCCGCAAGATGTGCAGCGAGCCCGCATGCCGACAAGAGCGTGCTCATAATACAGCGCCCCCCCCCCCGTTGCGCCAACTGCTAATTCGATATATTGGTAGCTTTCACAAAAAATTAATGCAAGTATTGGGGCACACCACGCAGAATTCTCGGGAAAAATGCAGCCGTGGCCATCCCGCTGCTGCCTCGATTGGTGAAACGGATGGTAAAAAAGCCGACTCGATCCATGCCGTGATGGTCAGCCGATTCGCAGCATCACCTCCGAGGCCCGGGCCAGGTCCATCGCGGCGTAAATCTCGGTCACGGCCGACGACGTGTGGCCCAGCACGGTACGGGCGGCCTCGATTCCGAACTCCTTGCGGATCTGGGTGGCCGCGTTGTGCCGCAACTGGTTCGGAGAGAAGCGATGAGCTTTCCGCCACGCCTTGAGCTTTGCCTTC
>CAZUAQ010000112.1:0-3322 GCA_964618455.1 uncultured Planctomycetales bacterium
TCCGCGTCGTCATCCCCCTGACGATCCGCAAACGCAATGGGCGGCCGAAGATCCTCCCACCCGACGAGGTGACCTTGCGGGATGGGCGGTCACAAGATCCGCATGTACTGCGTGCCATCGCCCGCGCCTGGAACTGGCGGCGGCAGCTGGAATCCGGTGCCGCTTCCACGATCCAGGATATCGCGGCAGCCGAGAAGATCTCCGACCGGTTCGTGAGCCGCATGATGCGGCTCGCCTATCTGTCACCCGAGGTGCTTGAACACCTCGTCATCAGGCGCGTCCCACCGGCGCTGTCGTTGAACGACCTTGTTTCGGTCGCCGATCGGCCGTGGGCGGAGCAGCTTCAAAAGGCCTTTTCCCCATGACGTCTTCCGCATCCCAGCAAGCACATGCGTAGGAGGTGGAGGTGGGGCAGCGTTCGCATCTGGTCAGTGGCGCGGGGAGGATCGTTTCGCGTGGGGGCATCTAGCGACATTTCAATCCAGCCGGCACCACGCGCGTTGTTCCGTGTTGTACCAGACAGATTGACAGCAGGCGGCAGGTGTGAGAGAAGGGCGGCAATGGAACAACGGAGAACAACGCCATGGCCGAGAAATCCTTTACCGCATCGAAGTCCCGTTCCAACCGCCCGGGGTGGAGCGTCACATTTCGCCATCCTGTAAGGACGGACAGTCGTGGCGAGCGCGGGCTCAAGGTTCGGCGCGGTCTCGGCACGAGTGACGAAGCAGAGGCCGATCGCCTCGTCGCTCAACTGAATGAGCTGCTGAGTGACGAATCCTGGTGGAGTGGTGACCGTCGCGGCGACGCTGAGTCCCGGTACGATCCCATTGTTGTTTCCGCCTTCTTCGACGGAATCGAGGCATCGCGCATCGACCCGGAAACAAGGCGTAGCGAAGTGATTCCGCTTCCAGATGCCGAAGACGGCTACAGCACCGTAATGTTCCTCGGCACAACGGGCGCGGGAAAGACGACGCTGTTAAGGCACGTGATCGGCTCTGACCCCGAAACTGACCGCTTTCCGTCCACATCAACCGCCAAAACGACGACGGCCAACTTCGAGATCGTCACAGCATCCGGTAACTACACAGCCGCCGTCACCTTCATGCCGGAGCATGAGGTACGCGCGCATATCGACGAGTGCCTTGAGGAAGCCTGTCTTGAGGCCGTTCAGAAGAAAACTAGTAGCAAGATCGCAGCCGCTCTCCTGGAGCACCGTGAGCAGCGGTTCCGGCTTTCATACGTTCTCGGCGGCTGGAGCGACGCAGCGGCGGTGGATGACGACGACTTCTCGTTCGATGACGAACAGGACGCGGCGCCAGAAATCGATGAGGCCGAGGCCGTTCCGCCTGAGGAGCGGGAACAGAACCATGCTCGACTTAAGGACTTCGTTAACCGGATCAGAACGCTGACGGTGGAGGTCGAGGAAAAGTTCGTTGGAAGCGTCGGCAGACTCGTTGACCAGAAGACTGCAGACGATCGGGCTACGTGGCTTGATCTGTTCGGGGTCGAAGCTTTCAAGCACCCGCAGTTCTCGAACCTCGCCTTGGATATAATGGAAGAAGTCGCTGATCGCTTCTCCAAGATCGATGATGGTGACCTTCAGAGGTCGTCGACAGACTGGCCAATTCTCTGGACTATGGAGTCCGACGACCGCGATCATTTCCTTTCTGCTGTTCGGTGGTTCTCAAGCAACCATTACAAGCAGTTTGGGCGACTCCTCACGCCGCTTGTAGATGGCATTCGAGTGAAGGGGCCTCTATTTCCTGAGCTGGCCGAGGTCAGCAAGGCCCCGCAACTGGTGCTGCTCGATGGTCAGGGACTCGGGCATACTGCGACGAGCGTTTCGTCAGTTTCAACGCGCATTACGAAGAAGTTTGCAAGCGTCGACATGATCCTCTTGGTCGACAACGCGCAGCAGCCAATGCAGGCAGCTCCGTTGGCTCTACTCCGCTCGGTCGGCAGCTCCGGTTTCGCGCGGAAGCTGGCGATCGCCTTCACTCACTTCGATCAAGTCAAGGGGGCGAACCTGGGATCCTTCGAGCAGAAGCGGGATCACGTTCTCGGATCGGTTGGCAATGCCATCGCTAGCCTGCGAGACGTCGTCGGCTCCGGCGTCGCAGGTGCAATTGAGCGCCAGGTTGACGGTCACTCCATCTTTCTCGGTGGCTTGGACCGCAAGACCGCGAAATTGCCCGGTGGCTTCAAGCGCGAACTGGCTCGCCTCATCGACATGATGCAGCGCGCGATCGAGCCCATCGAGAGAACGGATTGCAGTCCGATGTATGAGTTCAAGGGTCTCGAGATCGCTATGCACGACGCCATCGATGCGTTCCGGGATCCTTGGGTAGCAAGGCTCGGACTGTCCTATCACGACGGCATCGCCAAGGAGCACTGGACACGCATCAAGGCTCTCAGTCGACGGCTGGCCAATCGCTGGGCGGACGAGTACGACACGCTGACACCTGTCGCGGACCTCCTCGCACGGCTTCAGGAAGAGGCTTCGAAGTGGCTGGACCGCCCGGCCGGCTGGACAAGGCAGCCTGAGAACGATGATGAACGCGAGATTGCATTGGATGCTATCCGGGAAGCCGTGTTCAAGGAGCTGTCTCGACTGACCAAGAGTCGACTTACAGATGAGCAGGTAGCCAACTGGCGCGATGCGTACGATTTCAGTGGTCCCGGATCGGCAGGAAAACGTTCTCGGATGATCGAGGAAATCCATGATCATGCAGCCCCGCGGATCAGCGCCGCGATGAGCCCCGATGCCCGGGCCTTCCTTGATCAACTGCACGACATCCTAAGAGATGCAATTCTTGAAGCCGGTGGGCAGGTTCTTCCTGTGACAGCCAAACAGATCGCGTAGCGCCTGAACTGTGATGCCTTGGGGGAGGCTACTGCCTCCCCTCAAACCAGTTCGCTACGAAGAGTCCTGTGCCGAGTGCCCGCTCGCGGCCAGCCCCTCCTGATCGCTGACGGCAGCCAAAGCACGATCTAGAATACGGCCCAGTGCGGGCGACTGCTCCCATACTCGCCATGAAACGCCTACCGCGCGTTGTCTGGCTGGCGACGCCAGCCGGGAGAACGGCAGCAGAAGGTGCGCCGATCCGATGGAAGGAACTGGCTGAAAACGTTGGCCTTCGCGAAGCCGAACCGGGCCGGACCAGGTTCGCTCGGTTAGAGACGGAGGGCCGTTCAGAGACGGAAATTGGAACCGGCGCCAGTCTCCGAGGTTCGGGCGTCTCGGCTAAACGCCTTTGAGACAAAAAGAAAAAGGCCCCCAACGGGAGCCTCATCTCTGGTTCGTTACAAGATAATGGCGGAG
>CAZUAQ010000113.1:0-3060 GCA_964618455.1 uncultured Planctomycetales bacterium
CCCCGTCATCGGTGAGCTTTTCAAAAGGCAGGAAGTCCGAGACGCGGGATTCCTTCGGCTTGGGCAGGATCATTTCGCCGATCTTTGTGGCAAACAGGCAGGCAAAGGCGGCGGCGGCGGCTATGCCGGTCAGGCCGACGACGACTTCGGCCATGCTGATTTCACGGATGAATGTGGCGGCGAGTTCGTTCATGGCGACAGTTTCGTTCCCTTCGACGGGTGCATGTTTTTCGATCCGCCCATCAGCGGCCCCTGGGCCTGCATCATGGCCGAGAGATGAGGCTCCCTGACGCCGTAAATGACCAGCATGAAATGCAGGGCGATGATGGAGGGAACGAACATCAGCGGGTTGATCGTCCAGATGCCCATGATGATGAACATCATCGGAAACTGGATGGCGATGTTCGTCAGGGCCGGCAGAAAGGGCGCCCAGAACAGGCGGGGCGGAGCGGCCACGGCTTTCAAGATCGGTTCTCTCATCTTTCCGGTGTCGTCGTTGTTTCAGAGACTGCAGGTGGCCTTTTTGAATATCGAACGGGTCGATATCAAACTATTCTGCCCAAAAAACGGGCTGAGGAAAAGGCGGCACCCGCGGCATTCACCAGCCGGCCCTGATTCACCCTGAGCAGGCTCGGGCTAAAATCGAAGGAACGGATCGTGCCTGTGTTGATGAGATCGCCAGTCACCTCAACGGTCGTTGGAACAACCGTGTGTCCTTCCGGGGGGATCGCGCCCAGAGAGAATGTGCCGTCGTTATTGAAGCCGCCATCGAATTGAATCAAGGTGTGTCGGGGGTTGAACACCGTTGCGCTGCCAAGAACAAACAGACTCCCGGCGTTCTGCGATACACCCGAGACAGACACATCAGACCCGCGTTCCCAGATAATCGACGAGCCAGCACCGACGTTAAAGATGCCGTCGATGCTCCAATTGCCGGTCAAGGTCTGCAGACTTGTCCCTAACGAAGAAAGAGCGCCTGCGATCTCAAGACCCCCCGCCACAACGGCTACCGGAGAGGCGAGCGTCAGAGACTGGACGCTACCGGTCGCGTCCACGATCTCGTACCCCGGCCCTTCGACCCCGATCACGACATCACTCGAAGCGCCCGGCACACTGCCGGTGCTCCACCGAGTCGGATCGAGCCAAGAACCATCAACCGGGTCGAGCCACTCGACAGGTTCGGCGATCGCCGTCGCGCAAAGCCCGCACGCGGCGGCAACACAGACGCTCTTGAGTACGAAGTTCATCAAACATCCTCCGCGCGGCGGCGACGGAATAGGCCGCTCGCTGCAGCTACAGCCACGACACAGACGGAACCCGGCGCAGGAACGACGACGAGAGAGACCGATGTGTCGGTGTACACCAGGCCACCACTCAGACCTTCCGGCAATCCGAGCACCGACACATCCGAGAACGCTCCAGAGATTGCCGATGCCGTCAGGAGTTCATACTCGCCCAGGAACCCCTGATGAAACAGGGGCTCACTGAACTCAACCGTGAGACGGCCATCCAGCGAAGCCGCGCCGGAGAGTCGAATCGATTCGCCTGTAAAGCCCTCGGGCGCATTCACCACGGGTGGGAGCAGATCCAGGAGCAGTTCACCGGTTTCTGATTGTGCAAACGAAGAGAAGGCTCCGCCCGACTTCCACCGACCGTGATTCACGACTGATACACCCATTCCGTCGATGTCCACAATCTGCGGTGTCGCGAACGAATCGTCGCCGAGCACCGCGCCGACGTGATTGGTCATAGCATCGCCACGAAGGCGGCTGGTAGACCCACCGAGGGGCAACGACAACTCTGGGACGAGCACAAGTTCGCCGTAGTTGTCATGGCTACTTCCGGACGCACCGAGATCATTGATCAGGGCGCGTCCGTGATTCTCCAGCGAAGCGTGCACCCGCGATAAGTACCCGATGCTGGTAGTGCTTCCGATCACACCTCCGCTCTGATTGATGAGACGACCGTCAAACACTTCAAGTACGGACAGCTGTTCTGTGCCTTCGGATCGCAGGAGGCCGGAGTTGACGAAGTCGCCCGTGACATTCACGCGCAGCGAGACTGGATCCACTCCGGGAAAGCCACCGCTAAATAGGGTGAGCAGGCCGTTGTTCTGGGCTCCACGGCCGAAACTGACGGTGGTCGGTTGACCGGAGGAACTGTTACCGGAAAACCATGCTGTACCGTCGTTCTGCAGCATACCCGTAGCTGCAACGGTTGATCCGAATCCGACGCTGAGTTGACTCGCGGTACCGATGCCGAAGTAGCCGCCAACGATCCAATCACCTCGTATGGTCTGTGCACTGGATCCAAGAGAGTCCAGGCTCTCGTTGATCGCGACTCCGGTCGCAGTGAGCGACACCTGCGACTGCAGTTGCAACGAGCGGACCGTGCCGGAGACATCGCCAATCGAGTACGTGCCGTCTCCTGCCGCGATGAGTACGTCGTCGTTCGCTCCAGGCACGACCCCGCTGCTCCACCTCGCCGGGTCGAGCCAAGAGCCATCGATCGGGTCGAGCCACTCGACAGGCTGGGCGATCGCGCTAGCGCCGACGATGCACGTGGCGGCTACGCCCACAATCAACTGCATCTGATTCATGACTGGATCCTCGCGTCTGCTTGATTGCTGCCTCCGGCAGCGACTCCTCCGGTGGCTTGGCCACCCTTGAGCACCGCGACATCGCCCGCCGCCGCCCATCACGCCGGGCGTACTTCGCCGTATCGCTCGATCCGACCGTGAGTTACAATCCGACGGAGGCTGAGAGTCGTGGAGCATGCGCCCGATGAGCTGACCCAGGGACACCTTGATGGAGCCGCGGCACACCCGCGGGCCCTCGTCGATGCGCTCGTTCGGTGCTATCCGAGGCTTCGCGGGCTGATGCACGAGGTCGCCAAGAGGAACGGCGGCCCGCTCGGAAGCCCGACCAACTCCCCAACCGCCCTCACGCACGACCTCTTCGAACGCCTCGCCGCGCAGAGGAATCCCGTTCGCGACGACGAGCATCTGATGGCGCTCGCCGCGACGCTCGCGATCCGCGTCGTGGCCGACGACCAGAGGCG
>CAZUAQ010000114.1:0-2772 GCA_964618455.1 uncultured Planctomycetales bacterium
GCAATGCGAAGGTCGTGGGTTCGAATCCCATCGTCTCCAGTATTCGTGAAATCGGCCGTACGCTTTCGGAAGAGTATCACGCGCGATGCCGGGGATGAGCGTCAGCGCCGAAAGCCTGAGATCAGTGCTGCATCGGCTTCGAACTCTCGTGTGGAGTCCGATGGATCCACGGGGTAATTCATTGCGATCAATAGAGATCATTCAGAGTTAGCGTCCCTCTTGTTTAAGTGAACTTTCGCGCTGAAAATCCACGATATTTCCCTCTGCATATCCGTGTTGGATGAAAGATCGCTCCACGAATCGGCTGTAGCCGTACTGGTTGAGGATGAGATCGTCGTCGCCGTCGCGATTCCAATCGACGACACGGATCCACGGACTGCCGTAACATTCGGGGATGTTGATGGATTGAGGCGCATCGAATGCCACGCGGTCAGGCGACTCTGCGTTGTGGCACACGTAGATCTGCCCACTTGCATACGCGAGCATCAGGTCGTTCCAGCCATCGCCGTCCCAGTCCGTGACCTGGACGATCAAACGGATGGGATGAATACGTTCCAGCGTATGCGGGGCACTGAACCGAATGGGACTCGTACCGGCATGCAGGTAAACGCGGACGGTACCGAATGTATCGGCGACTACTAGATCGGTGCGGCCGTCGCGATTGAAGTCGCCCGCCGCGGGTACGGTTCGGGCACCTTGCAGAATATCAAACGGGGTTGCGTCTTCAGGGGGTTGTCCGACCTTCAGTCGTGTGTTGTCGGTCAGGCGAAGGGGCTCACCCTCGACGTCTACCTCCGGATTCTCCACCGTGCCGATGTTGCGATGCAGCCAGACATGGCCCGAATGATCACCGGAGAGGATGTCGAGCCGACCGTCGTTATCAACGTCCGCGAGTGTGCGATAGTCCCAACTGTCGCCGCTCGGGCTGGGATGGTGAATCCTCTTTCCGGCGGGCACAAGGGGAATGCTTTTTCCACGGAACAGGCCCGGTGAGCCACGGCCGTCGTTCAGCACGATGTGCGAACCTGTGAACTTGTCCGGCCAACCGTCCTCGTTCACGTCGAGATACTGATCTCCTCCGACAGTCGCATTGCCCCAGGCGGGGTGAACCTCATAAACGTCGGCATTAAACAGTGGAGCGTCCGCGGTTCCCCCATTCAGGATGAGAAACAGGCGGCCGTCGACGCTCGTGACCAGATCGAGATTTCCGTCGCCATTGATGTCCCGGGCGCGGGGTGTGGCCAGGGCGCCGAAGGGGAATGTGCCCCGTGACGGGAAAGGACGCCCTTCGAGTGTGGGTTGCGATCGGGATCCGGTGTTTTCGAAGTACCACAAGGCGCGTTCCCGATCGCTGAGATCGCCACCTCCTTCGGTCATCTGCATGGCGCCGCTGATGAGATCGAGGTCGCCGTCGCCGTCGAAGTCCGCCGCCGTCGGGGAAGCGCACCAGGTGACGTCCAGATCGCTGCCATCGGCTTGCAGGGGTCCTCGGTAGTGAAGCTCCGGCAATGTGCCTTGCGAGGATACATTCTCATAGAAGAAAACGAGGCCGGTGATGTATCCCCCGGCGAGTAGATCCAGATCGCCGTCGCCGTCCCAGTCCACGATCTCGGGGACGGGATAATAATCGAAGGGATAGATCTCCTGATCCGGATCCTCTTTGCAGGGCGCCTTGGGAATCCGCAGGGGCTTCCCTTCGCTCTTCAGCAGACCTCGATGTCGAAAGCGAAGGCGATGGGGATCGCCGATGTTTTCGTAGAAGATAAAGCATTCCTTCTCGGCACCGACGATGAGATCGAGATCCCCATCACCGTCCCAGTCCGCGGCGGCGGGCGCGGATGACCATCCCACGTCGAGAGGCTGATCGTCTTCAGAAAAGAGCATCCGGGCTGGCCCGAACGCGGGCTGTCCTTTTTTCCCGGTGTTGGCATACCAGAGCAGCGTGCCGGTCGCATTACCCAGGACCAGGTCAAACAAGCCATCCTGATTCATGTCCGCCAGCGCGACGCGACCGTGAATCACCGGGGCGAAATTCCCGGCGTTTCGGAGGCAGCGATGAATGCCGTCCCCGAGGAATCCGGCGGGGGGTGCCTTCAGAGCCTCGCCCGGCTCCATCACGTTGAAATAGATGGCGTACCACGAATCGGCGTCGCCCTCCTGTCGATGTGCCCACGCGACGCGCCCTGCGCGCCCCTGACCGAGGGCGTCGAAGAAACGGCCGGCGCCTTTCTTGATGCGTTCCGGGGTGGCCTGTCCGTCATTGCCGTGGGCATACCCTTCACGTTCCGGGTAGTCCCACGGGATATCGGCATCGTAGAAGCGCAAAGGGCGATCGCCCTTCGTCGCGGCATAGACGTACGGGCAGTCATCGGTGGGCTGCCCGGAGGCATCGAAGCGAATCACCTGCAGGCTGGAGAGATCCACCTGCGCCGCGGGAAGCCATCTGGTGAAATCGATTGGGATCTGCGCTACGGATTCATCCGCGCGGCGTGCGGCGGGACGGCGTGCGTCGACGCGTACCAGAAGGCGATGGGAGCGATCAGAGGTCCAACGCGCTTCGGGATTCGTTTTGTCCTCAGCATGACCCAAGGAGCACAGGTGAATGCAAAAAAAGAAGATCAGGAGTTGTTCCCAATGCCGTTTCATAGACTCTCACTTTCGAGGAAGGGCGGATAAATCAGCACGCAAGACTCGTGGCTTTTCCAAAGTAGTCCAGGGGGCTCTGTAGAAAACCCTTGATGTTCGGCGCCTGTTAGGTTGCGCCCTTGGAGT
>CAZUAQ010000115.1:0-2512 GCA_964618455.1 uncultured Planctomycetales bacterium
GCACAATCTCATGATCCTCTTGCTGCTTCGAAAGGTTTTCTACAGAGCTACTCCCCAACCTTTTATACCCTCCTTCCCCCCAGCGCGGCGAAGAAGCCGAATGTAGAAGAACTACCGGAGTGCTGTCGACTGAGTGATCGAGGTGAGCGTGAATCCGGGAAGGAGTCCTTGTAAGATAGTCGATCGTTTTGCGGTCTACGGAACAAGCAATGGTTTCCGGCCGTAGGGTGAGGTTCCTCGGTCGGTGTCACCGGACCCGCGCTATCCCGACGGGAGATTACCTGATGCACGAGAGTCGGAAACCCATGTCACGGCGGCATTTTCTGAAGGCTTCGGGCTTCGCACCGGCGCTGTTTCATATCGTGCCGCGACACGTTCTGGGAGGCCCGGGGCATGTTCCCCCGAGTGAGAAATTCAACGTTGCCCTGATCGGTTGCGGGGGCCAGGGGCCGCTGACGGTTCGCGAAATCAGTCTCCAGGGTCTCAATATCAACCTGGTCGCCGAGTGCGATGTGAAATTTCTGGACCGCGCGGACAACAAGTCCATCTACACGGACTTCAGGCGGGTGCTGGAGCGCAAGGATGTGGATATCGTGGCCATTGCCACCCCCCCTCACTGGCATGCCCTGATCGCTATTGCGGCCGCCCAGGCGGGCAAGGACGTGCTCTGCGAAAAGCCACTGACTCGATTCATTGCTGAAGGACGCGCCGTCGTCAATGCATTTGAACGATACGGACGCATTCTTCAGATCGGCACCTATGGCCGATTCAGGGCCAGCCAGGACGAACGGGCCGAGACACACCGGATCATGAAGAGTGGGCTATTAGAGAATTGCAACGCCGTGCACATTCATCGAGGCGGCTTAAAGGCCAAAGAGTGGAGCGGGCAGGCGAATCTGCCGCCGGAGCCCGTACCGGCCAATCTGGACTGGGACATGTACGTGGGGCCTTCGCCCATGAAACCCTATGTCACCGCGCGTACCGGTGGTACGCATCGTGGCTACTGGGACTACGAAGGGGGTGGCCTTGCGGACATGGGGCAGCATTATCTGGATCCGGTTCAATGGACGTATGCCAAGGACGATACCAGTCCCGTGGAGATCACGGCCTGTGCACCCCCGGCCCATCCCGAGGTAACCGGCATGTGGGGATGGGTAGAGATGAAGTACGCGGATGGATTCACACTGGTCCTGGACAGCGGTGAATGGGGGGCGCCTTACGATCGGCATGATGCAAAAGCCCTTACCCTCTCGGACGTACGGCCTGAAGTTGCCCGGAAGGTCCGGGACATGCCGCCACCGCCACCATTGATTGAGTTCGGTGAGGCTGTCAAGACGCGCAACCAGCCTGCTGGTCATCCGGAGGCTGCTCACCGCTGCGCCACACTGCTGCACCTCGCCAATATCGCCATTCGCACCGGAAGGACGATTCGCTATGACCCGGTGGCCGAACAGATCATCGGAGACGAGGAAGCTAACCGGCTGGTCAATCCGCCGATGCGGGCGCCCTGGCATCTTTGATACAGAGATGACGGTAACTTGTCCCCATGGATCGAGTGTTCGGTAACGGCTGATTTGCTTGCGAGCAGGATAGAGACACATAGACAAAGGTCAGGATCATGAGCCAATCGGAAAGAATCGTCGAACTGGTCAATCAGATGCCGCAGGTGGATGAGCTCGGAAAAGTCACCGGCCCTGAGTGGAAGATCGCCGAAGCGATCATCGGCCAGGTTTTCGATGGAGGCGAACAGCGAATCCACGAAGTCATCGACTTGCTGGAACCGCCCGGCGGCGCGGATGACTGCAAGCCGCGGTATCTCATTCACGCCATGGCCGTCTACGTCGCCCGACCCGAGGGGCACAAGTGGCGGGACGCCTATGGCCGGGTTCTGGCTTCTCGACTGGGAACTGACGTGCCCAAACTTGTCCAGGCCTTCCTCGTCAGCCAGTTACAGGTGGCCGGAACCGGCGCCGTGGCCGGGCAGCTTGGCGCGCAGCTTCTGAACGAAGATCTCTGCGAATACGCGACACAGGCCCTGCTCGCCATCCGTGCGGGTGCTGCGGAACTATTTCGTCGAGCGTTGCCCAAGGCGAATGGGCCGGTTCTGCTGACGATTGTGAACGCTCTGGGGGTGATTCGCGATCAGGAATCGGCCGAGACGCTCCGGCGACTGGCGAATCATGATGATCCCCGAATCCAGTTGGCCGCGTTGAGTGCATTGGCTCGCGTCGGAGATTCTGCATCGGCAGACCTGCTCGTAGAGAAGGCCGATAAAGCCAAAGGGTTCTATCGAACTGCTGCCACGGATGCCTGCCTGGCATTGGCGGAGCGGCTCCGGGAAGAGGGACTTCGAGACAAGGCTCTGAAAATTTACACCCACCTGCGCGATACGCGACGCAATACGTCGGAGGAGCATGTGGTATCTGCCGCAGAGAAGGCTATCATGCGAACCAACTGATGTAACTGTTTACCGTCCGCAGCGTTTTTCGTAAACACACTTCTTTTTGCTTGA
>CAZUAQ010000116.1:0-2450 GCA_964618455.1 uncultured Planctomycetales bacterium
CCCGCTTCCGCTTCTCCTGGAACGGGACCGGCTACGACATCACCGACGAGGTGATTGGCCAGGGGAGCTGGATCAACCCCGACGAGATCATCGTGCAGCAGGTCACGGGATACGCGGCCCAGGAGACGAACTCGTGCGCGCTGCGCCTCGTGATCTCGGGCAACTACGCGGCGTGGGGTGACTACAACTGCGGCACGGCCAACCCGACCGTCACCTGGGGCTGCGCTCCGTACGCCGAGTACGTCCTCACCATCGAGTCCAGTGGAGGTTTTACGATCTGATGCCGTGCGGGTGCAGGAAGGCCATCCCGCCGGAACTGCTCGCCCGATTCCGTTGGCTGGCCAGCGACTCGGCCTGCACCCGGCTCAAGAACGCAGTCCTGGCCGGCGACATCGCCCCGCCCGGCGAGATCGAGAGTCGACGGGCGATCTGCCGGGCGTGTCCCCACCGGGTCCGGGCGCCTGGCCCGCTCGAGAGGGCCCCCTCCGACTGGTGCGGACCGCCGATGGCGCCGACTGAGCGGACCAGCGGGCTGCTGCTGGCGGCGGTGACGGTGGTGGACAGTGAGAGGTGCCCGAATGGGTGCTGGGTGAGGCCGTACCAGTGTGCGTGTGGACATGAGTCGGCTGCGCGAGATGGAATGGGCGCCGGCGTATCGACGGCGGAGACGACGGCGGCCACCTGAGCCGCGCGCAGGCTCCGGGGCTACTCGATGCGGCAGGAACACTCATCACAGTGGGGAGTTGGTGCGCGATTGCCCACACTCCGGGCACCTATCTTGTCCATCAAGAAGCTCGTATCCGCAGTTATCGCATCCCTTTTCGACCTCAGCCAGGTATCTGCCCACCGGCCACAACATGCCAAGAACTCCGATTGTTGGTATAGATAGGAGTACCCCGAACCACGCTCTCCACTCGTAAAGCGTCTCGATGTCTGCAGGATCAATGGGGTTACCCCGTGCCGAAGTTCCAGCGAGATGAACTAGATATGCGGTGAAGGAAATATGACAGATCCAAAGAATAGACATCGTTCCGACGCAGATGCGGCGCGCTTTCCCCATGCGTGTTCCGCCAAAAATGGCGCCAAAGACTAGCAATCCTAAAAACGCATAGCACAGCAACATGTATATAAACGTCGAGACGGCTTTCAATGTGGGCGTCCCATAGAACGTGGGATGCGACAAGAGCCCAGCTCGCGCGAGCAAGTCGGGAGAAACCTGGAGTATGGCGATATGCGCGGCGAGGGCGATGCCCCCCCAGCCGACCATGACCAGGACCCGGCTAGATCGCGAGGCCAGACGAAGCAAAGGAAAGAACAACACGAGTCCCGCGATAATCAGGAGCTGCGAAATCAAGCGCAATTCGCCCACGGCCACGACCGATTGCGGAAAGCGAAGTACCGCCGTAAAAGGGATCGCAAGTATCGAGCAGCACAGTGCAAGGCGAAAGCTGAAAATTGCTACGAAGCGATTATGAATGTGTCTCATGGCGCCGGGGCTATCTTCTTTCCACCCAGGCATCGTCCGATGCATGCTGCTGGGCAGTGCTCGTTACCACTGTGATCGCAGATGACCTCAATGCATCGGCCGTAGCAATACCCGAAGGAGGGGTACCAACAATCGCCGTTGGGGCCGCCGTCATCAAATACATCAAAGCAATACCACCATTGATAATACCCCATGCATAGTCCATAGGCATCATCAGCTGTTAGTATCGTGTTGATGAAATCGTCGGATGAATACTCCCAATCGATAATGTTAGGGCCGTCACCCAGCAGCGCATTACGACATGCATCCAACGCTTCGTCGTACGCCTCTTGTCGACATGTCGGGTCCGTGAAACCGAGGTGATTGAGTACGCAGTTCACATGGGCAACGCACCCTTCGGTCGTTGGGTCTGGACAATCGTTGATGTCGCCACCACCGCCACCGCTCGAATACCCTCCCCCGCACCCGCTCTCGATCTCACCTTCCGGTGTCAGCTGGTGATAGGGCGTACACATGACATCGCCAGGACGGGGGTTGACGTCGATCGGATCGCCGATCGGCCGGAGCATGACGAGTCCGGAAGGATCGACCCCGATGATCGGCCGCGATCGCACGTACTCGTAGACGCTGGCGCCGTCTCGATTGCCTGACGGGTCGCGCGTCGGCATCCTGCCCCTGAGGGGATCTAGCCACCGGTGTCGGACCTGGAACTGGGCGATGGCGTCCTCCCACATGTATCCAGCATAGGCGAACCGGTTGCCCACGCCGCCGGAGAGGGTCGGATCGCGGGATAGAGCCCCGCGTCCGAGCGTTTGCCCGAAATCCCCGCTCAGGATCCCCGAGTCCGTGGCGTCCACGTCGCCGTCGAGGTCGATGTCGGCGCGGACGTCGTAGCCCGCCTGGCCGACCGACTTCCCGTACGCGGCGTTCTTGATGCCCACGTCGAACACGTCCACGTCGCCGT
>CAZUAQ010000117.1:0-2036 GCA_964618455.1 uncultured Planctomycetales bacterium
GAAGGCCGACACGCACGGGATCATGTTCGCCCTGACGCGCCAGATGATCATCAATGATGACATGGGCGCGTTCACCGACATCCCCCGTCAGATTGGCATGGGCGCCGCCGAAGCCATCGCCGATGCGGTGTGGGGCCTATGGCTGAAGAACCCGGTCCAGTCGGACGGCAATGCCTTCTTCTCGGCCGCCCACAAGAACTACGCCGACGGCGCCGACACGGCGCTGAGCGTCGATGCCCTGACCGCGGCCGAAGTCCTCTTCGGCATGCAGACCAAACCCAACGGCAAGCCGCTGGGAATTCCGGCCTCGTTGCTGCTGGTGCCGACGGCGCTGAAGGTCATCGCCGAGATGCTCATGAAGAGCACGCAGCTCAACGAGACCACCACAGCCAACAAGGGCAAGCCGTCGACCAACCCGCACACCGGCAAGTTCGACGTCGTCAGTTCGGTCTACCTGTCGAACGCCAGCTTCACCGGCGCCTCGAGCAAGGCGTGGTACCTGCTGGCCGATCCGAACCGCCTGCCGGCGATCGAGATCGCGTTCCTGAACGGTGTCGATCGTCCCACGGTGGAAAAGACCGACGCCGATTTCAACACGCTGGGGATCCAATTCCGCGGGTACATCGACTTCGGTGTTCGCGAGCAGGACTTCCGCGGCGCCCAGCGTCAAAAAGGCGAGGCGTGATTCTGAGGTTCTGACGTTTCTCCTCTTGCGAATCAAGGAGCTTTTGAAGCATGGCAACCGGACAATTCATTCATGACGGTGACAGCATCGACTACACCCCCGGCGCCGACGTGGCTGCGGGCGACGTAGTCGTCCAGGGCGAGCTCGTCGGCATCGCCAAACTCGACATTGCCGCCGACGCCCTCGGCGCCCTGGCGGTCAAGGGCGTCTTCGATCTGCCGAAGGCCACCGGGGGCGGTACGGCGATCGCGGTAGGCAGCCTGGTCTACTGGGATGCGGGCGCATCGGTGGCGACGACCAACGCGGCGGCCGGGGCCAACAAGCTGCTCGGCAAGACCGTGAAGGCTGCAGTCGACGCGGACGCGACGGTTCGCGTGCGCCTGGACCAGTGAGAAGCCGATGGTTGACCTCCTCCGTCAGGGATCGCAGTGGCTGGAGCAGCAGCGCACGGCGTTCTGCTCCAGCCCTGTCGAGTACCGCAGACCACCGGATATGTACCCGGTCAGCGCGACGTACGGGAAGACTGACGTCGAGCTCGCCGACGAGTCGGGCCTGACCATCGACACCGCCGTGTGGGACTTTCTGATCCTGGCGGACGACCTCGGATTTGAGCCGGAACCCGGCGATGTGATCGCGACGGACGGTCGCCGATACGAGGTGATGAATCTGAGCAGTGAAGGGTGCTGGCGATGGAGCGATCCCTACCGGCAGACCTATCGGATCCATACGAAAGACATCGGAGCGGACACGTGACCGAATGTGACGTTGAGTACCAACGGGTGAGCAAGGATGAGCTGGCCCTCATCCACGCCAAGCTCGATCGCCTGGATGAGGCGATCCGGGGCAATGGCAAGCCCGGTCTTCAGCTTCGGCTGGATCGGCTCGAAGCGGCGGAGCGGTCTCGGGCCAAGCTGACCTGGATCATCATCGGTGCCGTCACCACGTTCGCGGTGACCGCGATCTGGCAACAAGTGTTCGGGGGTTGAGATGGCGACGGCGATCGATATTGCGGATGCCGTGGTCGCGGAACTTCTCAACGGCACATTCAGCGAGGCGATCTCTCCGGTGCGGCGGGTCCTGCCGGAATATGACCTGGCCGAACTGACAGAACTGCGGGTCACGGTGGTGCCCAAGCAACTGCAGATGGAGGGAGCGTCGCGGACGCTCAGCCAGCATGATTACGTCATCGACATCGGCATCCAGAAGAAGTTGGGCAAGGATCTCGACACCGAAGTGACGACGTTGTGCACGCTGGTTGAGGAGATCAACGACTTCCTCAAGCGCCGGTGGCTTCAAGCGGTGCCGCAGGCGGTGTGGGTGCGTTCGGCGAACGATCCGATCTACGCCCCCG